>NZ_JAKILG010000027.1 GCF_023283765.1 Shewanella profunda
TTCCACTAATTTATGCATAGGCCCTCCGGTGTGATGGGGTTTCTCTTGGTCGAAAGATCCGATCACTTGGAGGGCTATTAGTTCAAATTTTCTTATCCCGAGTTCAGGTTACTTAGACTAAGCGCAAATTTGTTTATCTGTAAAAACCGTTTTACCGCTATCGTTTTCCGGTAGTAATTAAGCCGCTTCTGGCATTCATAGATAACAAGTGCGCATCTTAGGGTGCGCGCTTTTTTTCGTTAACCCTTCCCGGCTTTTTATCCCACGATTATCAACCAATCCAAACCTCGCCATAACGACTGCATAAAACTGTGTGGTATATTAGCCAGCATTCTCGTGTCCCACTCTTTAAGTATTGAATCAAAAAGGTCTCCCATGAAAATTGGAATTATTGGCGCAATGGAGCCAGAAGTCGCTCACCTGATCGCCGCCATGACAAATGCAACATCGCAAACGATTGCTGGTATTGAATTTATTTCAGGCACCCTCGCGGGTAAAGACGTTGTCGTGACTCGCTCAGGTATTGGTAAAGTGGCCGCAAGTATTGCGACAACACTACTTATCGAAAAATATGCGCCGGATGCGGTGATCAACACAGGATCTGCCGGTGGTTTTGTTGATACGCTGGCGATTGGCGATATCGTGATTTCTTCCGAAGTGCGCCACCACGATGTGGATGTCACCGCCTTTGGTTATGAAATTGGTCAAATGGCACAGCAACCTGCTGCATTTATCCCTGCCGCACATTTAGTTGAAGCCGCCAACAAAGCCATTGCCCAACTGGGTGAAGTCAAAGCGATTGAAGGTTTAATCTGCACTGGCGACAGCTTTATTTGCGATCCAATTCGCACCCAAGCCATGTTGAAAAACTTCCCGACTATGGCTGCCTGCGAAATGGAAGGCGCTGCAATTGCCCAAGTGTGTCATCAGTTTGGTGTGCCATTTGTGGTTATCCGCTCACTGTCGGATAACGCCAATAATGATTCACCCGTTGATTTTGATTCCTATATCGTCAAAGCGGGTTACCATTCAGCGCTAATGGTGATGCTGCTGCTTGAGCAGCTAAAATAGTCAATCTAGAATAGTCCCCTAGGCGGAAAAGTATCGAATGCACAGTTCTTTTTATCAACGACTTATTGAGATTGATGGTGCTTTGTTTGAAGGCTTTTTGATACTTTTTTGTGCTTTACTACTCGCACGTTTAGCACCTTTACCGCGGGAAATGCAGCCGCTTATTTGGTTTACCCATTTAGCCAAACAGCTCGCGGCTAAAGTGAATCGCTCAGAACGTCCTGCAAGCCAACAAGCCACCGCTGGCTTTTTAGCAATGTTGCTGTTGGTATTTCCGTTTTGGGCCATTATTACCTTTTTACTCGAACTTGCCGCTTTCCCGTGGTTTTTTGAGTTTTTAGTACTTTATCTCTGCCTCAGTGACGCAGGTTTCAGTCAAGTGGCAGATGAAATCGCTAAGGCCCTAAAACGCCAAGATAATGCAAGCGCCAAAAAACTACTCCAGCCCTGGGTTGTCCGTGATACAGATAATCTATCGGAGGTCGGACTGGCTAAAGCCACGATAGAAAAACTCGCCACAGCGCCTATTTACGGGATTGCTGCAACGATTTTCTTTTTTGCAATAGCTGGTGCGCCTATGGTTCTTGCGGTGCGCATGATTAAACAGCTCGAACTCAGTTGGCCACCAATACAACCGAAATACCAACATTTTTGTAGTACAGTCAATAGTCTATCAACTGTTTTATTGGCAATTCCAGCGTGGCTTTGGAGCCTATCCATTGCCATTCAGGGTGGACCTAAGGCGATGACAACGCTTTTTAGCTTACCTAAAAATCACCCTGCTTTACGGGGTTATATTCTCAGTGTGGATTTGGTGGCCAGAATTTTACATATTGAATTGGGTGGGCCGCAAAAATTCTCAGGTCAACGTATCGATGTAGCCAAAATCACCTACGGGCCACAGCCCACCAACAACAATATTGCCTCAGCGATTCAACTAACCTCCCGCGCGAGTACCATATGGTTTAGTTTTGTTATTGTACTTCCCCTGTTATGGGCAGGTTTACGCTGGTTACAAAGCCTGTGATATGATGCAGTTTCCCTTAGCACTTGGTTAAAGGCAGACCCTCTTGTTCGAAAATATGCATGTTTCATTAACAACCCCAGCGTTGCTATTTCCCGCTATATCGTTATTACTACTGGCTTATACCAATCGATTTTTTGCTCTTGCTGCATTAATTCGTAACTTAAGTAATGGTGATAAGCCAGTACATAAAGATCAAATTAAAAATCTTAGCCAACGGATCCGCATCATACGAAGAATGCAAGAAGCAGGTGTTTCCAGTTTTGCGCTGTGTGTTTTATGTATGATTTTTATCTATATTGGTTTAAATAAAACGGGCTCTGTTATCTTCGGTGCCAGCTTATTACTACTGCTGTATTCACTGATTTTATCTGTGATTGAAATTCGTATCTCCGTGGATGCCTTAAATATCCATATCAAAGAGATGAGTAAATGATTCATTGGATCTACTTTTTTGACTTATGTGGCACAGCCGTTTTTGCCTTATCCGGCGCACTCGCCGCAGGGCGCCATAGAATGGATCCTTTTGGCGTAATAGTCCTTGCCTCGGTCACCGCTATTGGTGGCGGTAGCATCCGCGATGCTCTGATTGGTGCGACACCCGTATTTTGGATCCGCGATCCTAATTACATCATAGTGATCCTCGCGACCGTGCTCGCCTGTCTGCTATTGGTCCGTCGACCTCGCAAGGTGCCCGAGTACATTTTACCTGTCGCAGATGCCTTTGGATTAGCCCTTTTTACTGTGATTGGTGCCGAAAAAGCCCTCAATATGGGTTTGAGTGGCATGATTGCTGTCGTGATGGGCTTGATCACTGGCGTCGGAGGAGGCATTATTCGAGACTTGCTCTGTAGACAAATACCTATGGTATTACGCACAGAAATATATGCTACGGCTTCAATCATTGGTGGCATAGGTTATACCGTCAGTTTAGCCTACGGTATGAATGAAAAAACGGCGCTGTTTTTGGCGATGACCAGTGCCCTAGTTATCCGCTTAAGCGCCATCAAATGGCATCTATCTCTACCAGCCTTTGATCTCAAAACTAAGAGGGAATAGTTTGCGAATATTGTGTCTTATTTTGTGCCTCATTTTTGTTCCAGCCCTCAATCCTGCAGCGGCGCAAGCCAACTCAGGTGAAATGCCACAGGAACAACAGCTAGCCGTAAAGTACATGGATGCACTAACCGAGCACGACTACAAGACACTCAGAAAATTCTATAACCGCGAAAGCGTCTTCTTCGATAAAACCGCCAACCGTAAATACACTGGCGGCCGCTTTATCATCGACTTTCTCGAGCGCGCCCATGAGGGCGTGCTCGAGTATGACTTCAACATAGAACATATGTATAACGCAGGCTCTTTAGTGGTGATGATAGGCAACTATCACTTCAAAGGGCCCGGCGAACAATTCGGCAAACCTGGCAAAATTATCGATGTAGCCATTCCCGCTGTCACCAGTCTAAAGCTCGATATGCTCAACCATAGAGTGACAGAACATGTCGATCTTATTGATTACCAAACCATGTCAGACCAATTGGCGATGCAGTAATCACAAAATTTGTGCCTCCTTGAAACTTGAGACCAAGACACAGGTCAAAGCTAACAATGAATCAATCTCCAGATTGCTATGCATTCACTAGATTTACAGCATTGTTGCAATGAGGTATGTATGAAGTTTTTTGGATTATGTGCCCTAATCGCCTTTTATGGCTTAATCTTGGCACCCAAAGCACAAGCACAACAACCAATTATCGTTTCCTACGCCGTTCAACCTGTTAATCACTTCAATCAACAATTACGTATTGCGCAGGAGCAACAGCAAGCGTGGGCAGAAGATCCAAGCAAAATTAGTAGCCAATACGCAGGTAATCAATTTACCTTAGTGCGAACCCAAACTCATAAAGACAGCATTCTGACTTACCAAATGAGCGAAATATCTAAACAACAGCCACAAATGTTGCTGATTGTATCCCTTAAGAAAAATGCGAAACATTGGCAGGTGGATTCTGCGCAGCTGGCGTGGAAATGCAGTGATGCGCAGTACTTTGGCACCGACAGATGTAATATCGCCAAGCATGAAGCTAACACTGCGCCTTAATCTTGTGGTGTGAAAAAACTTAAAAACAAAGAGCGCCTTAAGGCGCTCTTTTTGTTCGTTTAAACTAATTCTGTGGCTTAAACCAGAGTCACTTTAGCAAACTTGCGTTTACCCACTTGGAATACGGCGACTGTACCTACTGGCAGCGTCATACGGCTATCATCCAGCTTTTCACCGTCCATCTTCACCGCGCCTTGCTTAATCATCCGCATGGCCTCTGAAGTCGACGACACTAAGTCCGCATCCTTCAATAAATTAGCAATCGCTAACCCCTCACCCGCAACTAACTCGATTTCTTCGATATCGTCAGGGATCATGCCCTTAGAGCGATCGACAAAGGCTTGGTGAGCACTTTCGGCAGAAGCTTCATCGTGGAAACGGGTGATGATTTCCTTCGCTAAGGCAATTTTAGTGTCGCGAGGGTTAGCACCATTAGCCACATCTTGCTTAAACTGTTCAATTTCAGCCAGAGGGCGGAATGACAACAGTTCAAAGTAGCGCCACATTAAATCGTCCGAAATCGACATCAACTTGCCAAACATTTCGTTGGCAGGTTCGCTCACACCAATATAGTTGTGCGCCGATTTAGACATTTTTTTCACGCCGTCTAAACCTTCGAGCAGCGGCATCATAATCACAGCTTGCGGCTTTTGACCCTCGGCTTTTTGCAGTTCACGACCCATTAATAGGTTAAACTTTTGATCTGTCCCACCAAGCTCAACATCGGCCTGCAGTGCAACTGAATCATAACCCTGAAGTAAAGGGTACATAAACTCATGGATAGCAATAGATTGACCCGATGCATAACGCTTCTTAAAGTCATCGCGCTCCATCATGCGCGCAACGGTTTGCTTGGATGCGAGGCGGATCATACCCGCAGCGCCCAATGGCTCTAACCAGCTTGAGTTAAATACGATACGGGTCTTAGCAGGATCAAGGATCTTATAAACCTGCTCTTTATAGGTTTCTGCATTGGCTAATACTTGCTCGCGGGTCAGCGGTGGACGTGTGCTGTTCTTACCGCTAGGATCACCGACCATACCGGTGAAGTCACCAATTAAGAAAATGACTTCATGACCTAACTTTTGGAATAATCTTAATTTATTTAAAATTACTGTATGTCCAAGATGGATATCCGGAGCGGTAGGATCTGCGCCTAATTTGATCCGCAGTGGACGTCCTTCCTTCAGTTTTTCCAGCAGATCCGCTTCGAGTAAAATCTCATCGGTACCACGTCTAATTTCTGCTAATACTTGGTCTAAATCAGCCATCTCGGCAGGGACTCCTAAGGCCACGATCATAAAATGAGGAGACTTATGTTACTTGTTAGCCAGCACAATTGAAAGTGTGTACACTAACGGGATTATTCAAGCTTCAGGTTATCGGTATCGGTGTCAATGGGAAAGGTTATTACGTTATTTAAATTGTTGCCTAAAAAGCATCAAATTCTCCTCAGCATTCTTTCTGTTATCACTATGATAACCATGCTCCTGCCCTCTGAAGAAGCTCAAGCTTCAAGACAAACCACAGGCCTAGATGGGCAAGCACAAACCAACATCCGTTATGATGTGCCCTTAGCCTTTCGCTCACCACAACGCCCAGAGTCGATTGAAGGTCAACCGAGTGATGCACCCGCAAATGCAGAACCTTTATCCTCGACGGATGCTCTGGCCGCAGGAAATGCCAATAATCAAATTGCTGAATCCATTGAAAGTGCGCACCACAGGGATGTTGAACATTTTAATGTCAAAAATGGCGATACCCTAGCTGCGGTATTCGATCGCGCAGGCTTAAGTAGTAAAGACGTTTATGAAATAACCCAGTTACCTATAGCAAAGCAAAATCTACTCATGATTATGCCGGGCGAAGAAATTGTTATTTCAAAGGATGCCAAGGGTGATTTAACTGAAGTGCGTTACCGAATCAATGCGATTTCTACACTGGTGATCAGTAAAAACCAAGGGCAATACCACGAGAAAATCTCTGAAAAGGATGTGGAAATTCGCACCCATTTCACCAGCGCTCAAATCAAAAGTAACTTTTGGAATGCCGCCGTTGATGCAGGAATGACAGCTAACCAAATCATGCAGTTATCGACAGTATTTGGTTGGGATATTGACTTTGCCTTAGATCTGCGAAAAGGCGACACTTTTGCCATTATTTATGAACAAGAATATGCCGAAGGAGAATTTTTGCGTAATGGCAATATTTTAGCGGCGGAATTTGTTAACCAAGATGAGCGTTATACCGCAATCCGTTACACCGATGGCAACTACTACTCAGAAAATGGCACTAGCATGCGCAAAGCCTTCCTGCGCTCGCCCGTTGATTTTAAATATGTCAGCTCAAACTTTAATCCAAAGCGTTTACATCCTGTGACAGGGCAAGTGAAAGCCCACCGAGGCGTTGATTATGTTGCGGCTATCGGCACACCAATTAAAGCAGCGGGTAGCGGTCGCGTGATCGAGTCTGGCTATAACCAATTTAACGGTAACTATGTGTTTATTAAACACAACGATACTTACACTACTAAATATTTACACCTCACAAAACGTAATGTCAGCAAAGGCGCAAACGTTAAGCAAGGCCAAATCGTTGGAACCTTAGGGAAAACAGGACGTGTTACCGGAGCGCATCTACACTACGAATTCATCGTTAATGGTGTGCACCGCAATCCAAGAACGATCACTTTGCCTAAAGCCGAATCAATTGCGAGAAAAGAAAAAAATCAATTCGATGCACTCAGCAAACAATTAATGACTACACTTTCGCAAAACAAACAAACGCAATTGGCCATGCAATAACCGACGGACGAATCCCTCCCAATGAAAAACGCTTATTATATTGGACTTATGTCAGGCACTAGCATGGACGGCGTCGATGCGGTATTAGTCGACTTTTCTGGCCCGCAGTCACAGCTAATTTGTAGTCATACAGAGGCAATTCCCTCTCATTTGCTTAAAGGGCTACAGCGTTTATGTTTACCCGGTGCCGATGAAATAAACCGCCTTGGACGGTTAGACCGTAACGTAGGGCAATTATTTGCTCTGGCAGTCAATAATCTGCTAGCAAAGTGCAATATTGCGAAAGAAGAAGTGATTGCCATTGGTAGCCATGGCCAAACTGTGCGCCATATGCCAAACCTTGAAGTCGGCTTTACATTGCAAATTGGCGATCCTAATACCATTGCGACCGAAACAGGCATAGATGTCATTGCTGATTTTCGCCGTAAAGATATTGCCCTCGGCGGCCAAGGCGCGCCCTTAGTACCCGCATTCCACCAGCAAACCTTTGCCGAAATCGGCAAAAAACGCATTATTTTGAATATCGGTGGTATCGCCAATGTCACTTACCTTCCCGGAACGAGTGAGCATGTGCTTGGTTTCGATACAGGTCCAGGCAATACCCTTATCGATGCGTGGATCCAGCAGGTGAAAAGTGAGCCTTTCGATAGAGATGGTGAATGGGCTGCATCGGGGAAAACTGACTCAGACCTATTAGCTCAGCTATTATCTCACCCTTATTTTTCGCTTGCTTACCCTAAAAGTACAGGCCGTGAATTATTTAACCAAGCTTGGTTAGAGCAACAACTATCGCCCTTCAATCATTTAGATGAAGAAGATATCCAATCGACACTATTAGATTTGACTTGCCATAGTATCGCTAGGGACATCATCAAGTTATCCCCTGAGGGAGAACTGTTTGTCTGCGGTGGCGGCGCCTTTAACACCCAACTAATGCAGCGTCTCAGGGCTCTGTTACCGGGTTATAAACTTGATACAACCTCCGCTCTTGGGGTTGATCCTAAATGGGCCGAAGGTATCGCCTTTGCATGGCTTGCCATGCGTAACCAGTTAGGCTTACCCGCCAACCTCCCCGCTGTTACGGGCGCCTCCCGCGAAGCCGTGCTCGGCGGACGATTTAGCGCTAAATAATTGCTATTGCCTTCCTAAAAGGTTTAGAACGATACCCGAAACAAGAGCTTCTAAATGAAGCTCTTGTTACATTTAAGCCTAGACTGACCACTTATCCCTTTTCCTTATCTAAATTGCTCAAGAAAATTAGCAGTCATTTCAAAGCAATCTATTATTAATCGTTGAAGTAGCAATGACTAAAGCATCAATCAGTTAAATATGAGTCATAGAAGCTTAATCTAGTCTCGATATAGTAAATGCTGATACTGATATGAGCCTAAAACAACTCAAATTCTCGGTCATTGTCTCACTGCAGTCGACAACTAACTGGTTGTAAGAAAAAGATTATCTACTGCGCGATGTTGATCTGAGCATCTACTCAGATGAAATCTACAAATAGACAGTCAATTTAGGAATAAAGACGCCTCTTTTAAAAAAACGAGCGTCTTTAAAATAATAGGAAATCAATCGATGAATATGTCACAAAAAATGACGGCGGAATTTCTTGGCACCTTGTGGTTAGTCCTTGGTGGGTGTGGCAGTGCAGTACTTGCCGCCGCATTTCCAGAGGTGGGTATAGGCTTACTCGGCGTGGCCCTAGCATTTGGATTAACGGTTCTCACTATGGCCTTTGCCATTGGCCATATTTCAGGTTGTCATCTCAACCCTGCGGTGTCATTGGGCCTTTGGGCTGGCGGACGTTTTCCGGCGGCACAATTATTGCCGTATATCATTGCCCAAGTAGCGGGTGGCATTGCAGGCGCTGGCATCTTGTATCTCATCGCTTCTGGGCAAGAGGGATTTTCACTCGCCGGCGGATTTGCCTCTAACGGTTTTGCTGAACACTCTCCAGGCGGTTATAGCATGCTGTCGGTCATGATCTGTGAAGTCGTTATGACGTTATTCTTCTTGATCATTATTTTAGGTGCAACCGATGAACGCGCACCCAAAGGTTTTGCCCCGATTGCCATAGGTTTAGGCTTAACCTTAATTCACCTTATCAGTATTCCAGTGTCTAATACCTCAGTAAACCCAGCTCGCAGCACAGGTCCTGCGCTGTTTGTCGGTGACTGGGCGGTATCACAACTGTGGCTATTTTGGGTAGCACCTATTGTCGGTGCCATTTTGGCGGGCTTTATCTATCGTTACTTCCGCCCGGCAGAATAAAAACCGAAGATCCAACACAACAGCGCCCTCTCGGCGCTGTTGTTCTTTTTCTAATTCCGCTCTAATGTTACCATTCAACCAACTCGCGAGTTTTTGCTGTGCCACTTTATCGGTGAGCGTAAATCAGTACAACAAATTCCGCCCAATCAATGCCAAGCTTATCTAAGCTAAGCGAATATGAGTAAAGAGATCTATTTCATGAGCAAAACTGTTAAAACCCTCGCTGAGACAGCAGCAATGACACCAGAAGGTCGTTACGATTACCTCGTTGAACAAGTCAAAGAACACAAAGTACTGTGGACCTTACAGGACCAGGACGGCTGCGTGATGCTAACAACCGAAGACGAAGATTGTATTCCTATGTGGCCAACGGAAGATGCCGCTGAATCTTGGGCTGTGGATGAGTGGAACGACTGCCAAACGTTAGCCATTCCCTATGACGAATGGCATGAAAGATGGGTGCCAGGCATGGAAGATGATGATCTGTTTGTTGCTGTATTTCCTGTACAGGACGACTTAGGAGTGGTTATTCCCCCTTACGAGTTAGATCAGCGTTTACTGCCCAAACAAAGCCACTAATCGCATTAACCGTTAAGCGAGAATGTCGATGAGCGAGCAAGAATCCCCTTCGCCAACGCCAGCAATAGATCTGACTAAGGACACATGTTTGCCAAAACGCTTGATTGCCCTGCTGTTACTTTATGTTGCGGCTTCAGTAAGTGGCTTAATTGCCAAACAAGGCGTGTTATTGTGCCTATTAACACTGTTTATGGTAGTTGCGATTATTGGTCGTCAGAAGGCTGGGCTTATCATGTTACGTGGCTATACTCTGGTGCAGTTAGCCTTAGTCAGTATGTTGCCAGTGATGCTATACGATCCTGATAATTTAGTTGTAGGCCCAACAACGGTACATTTAGGTGAATGGCAGGGGAAACTCCCTGACTATGTGATTTTTATCGCCTTGATAGCTTTGTCATTAATACAAGTGTGGATAGCATTTAATGGCAAAGTTAAAGCATGGTTTAAACCTAAGTTAAACCTAAATATTATGAACTAGCTCATTGTTATATAGTAAAAAAAAAAACAAAAATGCCGTCATTGCGACGGCTTTTTTAATCTGATTTAACGCCCTGCTAGCATAAAATAAGCAAAGCTTAAACGGAGAAACTGGCTCCACAACCACAGGTCGTTGTCGCATTCGGGTTTTTCACAAAAAAGCGGGAACCCTCGAGTCCTGAGGTGTAATCGACTTCACCGCCCACAAGATACTGCAAACTCATAGGGTCGACGACTAATTGGACACCTTGTTTTTCAACTGTAAAATCGCCTTCGTTGACCTTTTCATCAAAGGTAAAGCCGTACTGAAATCCAGAACATCCACCACCAGTCACATAAACGCGTAACTTAAGTGCAGGATTTTGCTCTTCTTCTAGCAAGCCTTTTACCTTAGCGGCAGCCGCATCAGTAAATTGGATTGGCATTGCTGCATCAGCTTGATCAGTCATTACTACCTCTTACATCAGTTTTCTGGGGCAAATTATCCATTACCTGACTATTTTGTTCAAGTATTACCCGCGGTTCTTTTTCACCCTGCAATAATTCAGGGACGCTATAAACATGTTCTGTCTGTGAATTCTTCGTCCAACGGCTTGATGGGACAACAACTTTCACTTTTACCTGCAATAAATTGAAGCCTGCTGGCACTGTCACTTTGGTATCTATGACCTGAAAATAGCGAAAATCAAATTCAAGCTTAGAGCCCGTGAGTTTGTTCACACTTAACTCAACAGATTTCCCCTCTTGCACACCGATTAGGGTTAATTCCGTGCGCCCTTGAATGGCTTGCTTACGCTTTTGCAACTGGGTCAGGATCAACTTTAGATTGTATTCATCGGCTAAGGCGCCCTGTGTCATCTCAAGCCCATGAATGGCGACACCTTCAGCATTATCTTCTGGCGACATAATACTGCGATAAAACGCTAACTCATACTCAAGTTCTTTTTGCTTTTTTATTTGCTGCCCAAACATCTCTTGCATTTGAGCATTCGCCTCACGCTCAATGGACAGCTCTAAATTTCGCGTTGCGAGCAGTTGAGTCTGCTCTTCCAATTCTGCTGTTAACCTTTGGGATTTATTACTGCCAATGTGTTTAACTACAGATTCGTCGCTACTCAAGATACAAAAACTTACCCAAGCACCTAAAAGAAAAGCAACTAATACTAAGAGTAATAAATATACTGAAGATGGACGATACTTGCTGTCAATCCCTTGCAGCCGATCTAGCCAACGATGATAATTTGGCATTAGGTAACAGCCCCTTATATAAAATACAATCAACTCAAGACGAGTTAGATACAATACAACTCAGGCCAATGCAGTGCAATTAACGATAAATAAAGTCAAGTTTCAACGTGCCATAGTCACAGCTAAGAAATACTTTGCAAATGAGCTACGTGACCATTTATCCCAAGCTAAAATTAGCGTCCAGCTGTGCATACTCGCATTGCTATTTGCTATTTTGGCTTCCAGTGTGATCCTGCTGTTTCGACTCATGCTCGTCTGGGCCAATCATTATACCCAAGTCGAAACGTTGGATTTTACGGGGAACATCACCGACTGGCGAGCCCTGTTACCCCTTTTAGGGGCAATATTAATTTGGATAGTGGCTAAACTTGGCTCAAAACGCTACAGACGTATGGGAATTGCCTATGTGTTACATAGAGTTAAATTGCACTATGGCAAGATCCCACTGCAATCTGCCGCAGGGCAGTTTTTTCAAGCGCTCTTTGCCCTAGGCACTAATTTCTCCGTCGGCCGTGAGGGCCCAGCTATTCATCTCGGTGCTGTAAGTGCTAGTGTACTAGCAGAAAAATTTAACCTCCCAGATAACAGTGTACGTATCATGTGTGCCAGCGGCATAGCAGCTGGGATTGCAGCAACCTTCAACGCTCCCTTAGCCGCGGTGATTTTTGTACTCGAAGTGATAGTGCGCGAATATAAAATCCATTACTTTTTCCCGATTATGCTATCGGCGATTTGCGGAGCCGTCTCAAGCCAACTGATATTTGGTAATGTGCACGAATTTGACCGTATTCAAGTGATCCACATTCCCTTAGACCACTACCCTATTCTCGCCATTGGCGGAATTGTTTTGGGCTGTGCTGCAGCATTTTTCAATTACTCACTCCTTAAAGTTACAGCAACAAGTCAAAACTGGCCCTTAATCTATCGTCTACTACTTGCAGGAAGCATCACAACATTGATTGGCCTAGTGTTACCTCAGGCATTGGGTACGGGGGATTTAGCCATCAGTGAAGCCATTAGTAAACACCCAAGTTTATTACTGTTAATAGCCCTGCTGGCAGCTAAAATCATCGCGACCGTCGCGGCTATAGGCTTAGGTATTCCAGGAGGTTTAATTGGACCGCTTTACGGCATAGGTGCCTTAATCGGGGCAATTTTAGCCTTAGTAAGTGCGATTATGTTCCCATCCATCGCCCCCTATGTGGGGTTGTATACGGTAATCGGCATGACGGCTATGATGGGGGTATGCTTAAGTGCTCCACTAGCAGCCTTAGTCGCCCTATTAGAAATGACCAATGATGCCAGCATTATTTTGCCAGCAATGTTCGTCACAGTCCCTGCCTTTTTGATCGCTTATCAAGGCTTTAAAACCGACTCCATTTTCTTTAAACAATTAGAAATTATGGGGCTAGGTTACAAAGTCGCACCGGTAAATCTAGCGCTGCAGAAAAAAGGCGTACGAGCCTTAATGGATAAACGCTTTGTAATCGTCAATAACAATGATGAATTATTACTGGAAGTGCTAAAACGCGCCGAAGGCCGCCCAGTACTTGTTCGTAATGCGGATGGTGCAATAGAAATGCTCAGCCTTGAAATGCAATCCTACGATGACAATACCACACTGTCACGTCATCCTATGCAAGGTCTGAGCGATACAGTCACCTTAAATGAAGCCTATTTATTATTGTCACCAAGCCGCAGTGGTGAAGTTTTTATTTATCAAGGTTCAGCCGATAATGTGGTTGGAGTGATCAGTTGGTCGAACCTACAACAGGAAATTCGAGCAGGCCAAGCCTAACCTAAGCAGAGAAATGAACTGTAGTCACAAAACCGATGGCTTTATCGCAAAAATCTAACACAGTGACAATGGGCTATTTCGTTGCCACTGTGCATCTGCTACAATCGCGCCTCAGCCACCCTACATAACATCAGGGCAAATAAGCGCGATAACGCAGCTTAAAATGCCCCCTAGCAATTGGAAAACAGGCTGATGAATCAGTTCGAAGGATCTCATATCCTCTCCGTAAACCAGTTAAACCTTGACTCAATCCAAACTATTTTTAATGTCGCTAGCCGCATGATGCCCTACGCTCTTCGAGAGAAGCGCAATAATGTGCTCGATGGCGCCATTTTAGGTAATCTGTTTTTCGAACCCAGTACCCGTACCCGCGTGAGTTTTGGCTGCGCCTTTAATTTACTTGGCGGTCATGTACGTGAAACCACAGGAATGGCCTCATCATCTCTGTCTAAGGGTGAGTCTCTGTATGACACGGCTCGGGTGCTATCCACCTATTCCGATGTGATTGCCATGCGCCATCCTGACTCTTACTCTGCAAAAGAGTTTGCCGAAGGCAGCCGCGTCCCAGTCATCAACGGTGGTGATGGCTCGAACGAACACCCGACCCAAGCTTTACTCGATCTGTTCACTATCCAAAAAGAACTCAAGTGTGCGGGCCGCGGCATAGATGGCATGCATATCGCTATGGTGGGTGATTTAAAATTTGGCCGTACGGTACATTC
Source organism: Shewanella profunda (assembly GCF_023283765.1). Taxonomy (GTDB): domain Bacteria; phylum Pseudomonadota; class Gammaproteobacteria; order Enterobacterales; family Shewanellaceae; genus Shewanella; species Shewanella profunda. Next base: position 14,102 of record NZ_JAKILG010000027.1, read on the forward strand.
ACTGTCACGTTTACTCTGCATGTATAAAAACATCAGCTTCACGCTAATTTCACCGGCTGAATTAGCAATGCCAGACTATGTGATCTCCGACATTGAAAATGCTGGCCATAGCATCAAAATAACAGACCAACTTGAAGGCCATTTAGATAAAGCAGATATCCTATATCTAACCCGCATTCAAGAAGAGCGCTTTCCTTCACAGGACGAAGCGAATAAATATCGCGGCAAGTTCCGCTTAAATCGCAGTATTTACACTCAGCATTGCAAATCTAACACTGTCATTATGCATCCGCTTCCAAGGGATTCACGCGCGCAAGCCAATGAGTTAGACAATGATTTGAACAGCCATCCTAACCTTGCCATCTTTAGACAGGCGGACAATGGGCTGTTAATTCGCATGGCTTTGTTTGCATTGACACTCGGCGTTGATACGCAACTCGAAAAATATGAGTGTCCGGTTAATTGGTATTCACGTAAAGCCGATCGCTAATTGGCTACAGACTTTAAGGACTAAACATGACCCGTTCCGAAGCGCTATTTGAACAGGCTAAAAAAACCATCCCCGGCGGTGTTAACTCTCCGGTTCGTGCATTTAATGGTGTAGGCGGTTCGCCTCTGTTTATTGAAAAAGCCAACGGCGCTTATATTTACGATGCCGATGGTAAAGCTTATATCGACTATGTCGGTTCTTGGGGCCCGATGATCCTCGGCCACAACCATCCTAAAATCCGTGCAGCCGTATTAGCGGCGGTGGAAAATGGCTTGTCTTTTGGTGCGCCAACCGAGCTTGAAGTGCAAATGGCCGAGAAAGTCATCTCTATGGTGCCTTCTATCGAACAAGTACGCATGGTGAGCTCAGGCACTGAAGCCACTATGAGTGCTATCCGTTTAGCGCGCGGTTTTTCCAATCGTGACAAGATCTTAAAATTTGAAGGCTGCTACCACGGCCACGCAGACTGCCTGTTAGTCAAGGCAGGTTCTGGTGCTTTAACCTTAGGCCAACCTAGCTCACCGGGTATACCTGAAGATTTCGCCAAACACACCCTAACCGCTGTGTATAACGACTTAGATTCTGTTAGAACCCTGTTTGAGCAGTATCCAACTGAGATTTCTTGCATCATCATCGAGCCCGTTGCTGGCAATATGAACTGCATTCCACCTATCCCAGGTTTCCTTCAAGGTCTGCGTGATATTTGTGATGAGTTCGGCGCCTTAATGATCATTGATGAAGTGATGACAGGTTTTCGCGTATCACGAAGTGGCGCTCAAGGTTACTACGGCGTAACGCCAGACTTAACGACACTCGGCAAAGTCATTGGTGGCGGTATGCCAGTGGGTGCTTTCGGTGGCCGTAAAGATGTGATGCAATTTATAGCACCTACGGGTCCGGTTTACCAAGCGGGTACGTTATCTGGTAACCCAATTGCAATGTCAGCGGGTCTGGCACAAATGGACGCGTTGTGTGAGGAAGGTCTATACGAAGAACTAAGCGCGAAAACCAAACGCATTGCTGAAGGCTTTAAAGCAGCAGCGGATAAGCACGGTATTCCAATGGCTATCAACTATGTTGGTGGCATGTTCGGTTTCTTCTTCACAGAACAACCGGAGATCACCCGTTTTGACCAAGTGACCCAATGTAACATCGAACAGTTCCGTATTTTTTACCACGGCATGTTAGACGAAGGTGTTTACTTAGCACCGAGCGCCTATGAAGCCGGGTTCCTCTCTATGGCCCATGGCGAAGAAGAAATGCGCTTAACCTTAGAAGCGGCTGACCGCGTATTAGCAAATATGAAAGCCGCAAGCTAATTTCCTGAACCACTTAGACAACAGAATAAAGGGACGCTAATGCGTCCCTTTTTAACTGCATCAGAAAAGTAGCTCGAATTAAGAAACATTAATTGAGAAATCACTAACCAACGACTTAGACTTTAATCGTAGTTCTCGCTTTACACACAAACCGCATCCAGCACAAAATACCAAAACACCATTTTTAATGGCTACATTTCAGTGCAAAACACCAGAAAGCAACCAATATCCACGCGATACATGTCACAAAACAACCAAGAATTGAGTTATAGCCAGCAGTTGCGTTATTTCCCCCATTATGTTCTGATCCGCACGCGTTAACACGGCAAGCTTAATTTAGCCTTGAAAACGCCAATCAATCGCTTGCCTTTGGCCTGCTACGACATTAAAAACAGCAGTTGGAATTGCAGTTATGTTAAATACCTTTCTCATCATACTGGCCGTGCTCGCCCTGCTCAGTATTATTTTCGAAGAAGTCACCCACCTTAATAAAGCAAAAACCACCTTATTCTTTGGCTGTATTTCTTGGGTAGCGCTGTTTATGGCTGCTGGTGATCCTGACCATGAGAAAATTATTGCCCATCAACTCAATGAAAACTTGCTTGAAATTGCCACTCTTTGGCTGTTTCTGATGTCAACGATGACCTTTGTCGCGTACCTGAACGCAAAAGGCATGATCCAAATCATGGTACAAAAGCTGTTTCCGCAAAAAGTCTCAGTACGAATGTTGATGATCCAAGTCGCCTTATTTGCACTGGTATTATCGGCATTTTGCGATAATGTCACAGCCACATTAGTATCCCTTGGCTTATTAACGACCTTTAAACTCGATAAGCAAATGCGTCGTAGAATGGCGGTATTGATTATTTTCGCAGTCAACTCTGGTGGTGTTGCATTAATCACCGGTGATGTTACCACTTTGATGATTTTCTTAGGCGGACATGTGCATATGTCCGAGCTATTGATACTGTTTATTCCCTCTGCCCTTAGCGTTATTTTGCTGGCAACCTTGTTTTCACTTAAGGCCGAAGGTGTTGTGAGCACAACACCTATCACACATACCTATCAAACGGTTGATGTGCTGATTGCTCTGGTATTCTTCTGCACCATTTTAATGACCATGTTACTCAATATTCTCTTTGGGATCCCACCAGTACTGACATTCCTAACGGGTCTATCTGTTATGTTCCTCATTGGTCACACTACGCGCAGCGATAAAGAAGAAGTCAAAATTCTTGAATATATTCGTCAAGTTGAATATGACACCTTATTGTTCTTCTTAGGTATCTTACTGCTTGTTGGTATGCTTAAAGAAATTGGCACCTTAGATATGCTGACTGAAGCATATGCTATGTTTAATCCGAATATTTCCAACTTTGTTGCGGGTATGGGCTCAGCCTTAATCGATAACGTGCCATTAACTGCTGCATTATTAAAAGCTGAACCAGTGCTGAGTACGCCACAATGGCTTGGTTTAACTTACAGCGTAGGCGTGGGTGGCTCCTTACTTGTCATAGGTTCTGCTGCGGGAATAGTCGCGATGAGTAAAGTGAAAGAATTGACATTCGTCAGTTACTTGAAATACGTGCCTGCTTTGTTCCTATGCTATAGCCTAGGTTACTGCCTGACCTTATTCTTGGCTTATCAGTTTTTCGCTCAATAAATATTCATAATTATGCGACTACCTATCACATAAGCAAAAGGCGCCTCTCGGCGCCTTTTCTATTTACTCTGGGGTATCACTTAAATAGCTGGCACCTTAAATTGTGTTCCTTGAATGTCTAACACTACATCCCTTGGACGGATAGAAACTATTGTCAATTTTCCACCAATCATATCCCCTTCTTGTAATTCCGCGCCGTCCACATTTAACCAGCGTTTGTTAGGGTCCGTGGAATATACATGAGCAACGATATTAAATTCAGGTACTTGTAGTTGTAATCCTGCAGGTAACTGACCATATTTAGGAATATCATCTCCCTCTTGTTTGGGGATAGGATCTAACTTAGGTTTAGTCACTGGGGTTTTAGCCGCATTGCTGTATTCTACATTTTTCAACGCATCCTGAAATGTAGAGACTAATTCATCATCTTTACGACTCTGGTTAGTTTCCAGCCCGACATCTACGGCAGCGGCACTCACCTGCTGACGTAACGCTTCCAGTTGCGCCAACCCCTGACGATTAGGATTTGCCCCCAATATAATCGGCTCTTGCATCTCTTGATATTCAGGCTGATCAAATTGATTTAACGTATTACTATCGTCTGTACTTGGTTTCGGTGCAGTGCGAGTATTAGCGTCAACCTGTGCCGAGGTAGCAAGATAATCATCATAGCTTGGATCACGCTGTTGATTGTTTACAACTCCAGTTGTAACGGGTAAAACTTGCCCTGTCTGCATACTGCCGACCTGTGGTAACTCCTGTGCCCTTGGCAACGCGACTTTTCCCGCTAACCGAACTCCAGTCGAATTTGCATCGACAACTTCACTCTCTGGTACTTCAATTGGTGATACGGTTTGTTGTGGATTTACAGAGGATAAATTAGCCTGTTGAGTTACCTCTCGGGTAGTTGGCTTTATGGCCGTTGCAGCTCCAGCTAAAACACCTGTCATCGGCTGTAAAGACTTATCACCTTGCTCTAACACACTCACACCCCAAGCTATCCCAACCCCAATGGCAACTGCCAACGCTAATAGCGACAGTTTAGCCAGAGGGATGCTAGCCTTGCGGGACTCAGGATAATTTGTCCGCGGCGTTAACACGGCATCGGGTAAAGGAGATAACTGTTGTTGCTTATTACGCATTACCGCATCGAGTAGAATGGACATTAGCCATGTGCTCCATTATCGGTTAAACGCGGGCCTTGCTCACTTAAATACAAGTTCAGTCTCACTAATGTTTGGGTTCCTGCAATACCATCGGCCTTCAAGCCATGCTGACTTTGAAAAGCCTTAAGATCATTTTCTAATTTAAGATCAAACTGGATTACCCTTCTCGCATTACGATTACCCACATGGGCAAGCGCATTTTCCAACCACTGAAGTTGTCCTAGGCTCGACTTTTGGCTGATCTCCATCATAGGTAAACTAGGTGCCTGCCATAAAATCTCAAAGGTACCGCTAAAATGCTGATTAAACCACGCCTTATCTACCCACAGTTGTTGCTCACCCAATTGCATAAGTAATTGTTCACCATCAACAGCAAGCACTGCACCGTAAAAATCCTGTTGATTATCATCTACTAAATATACTACTGCAGGATAATTTAACCGTGTAAGGGACATCCAATTTCCCTGTTGTTGATAACAGGAAAGCCCTTGCTCAATGGCCGATTGACAGGCTGTTAGGCCTTTAAAGGGCACTTTACCCCAAACACTGAATAATCCAGCAAAGGCTGTATCGATTTGACGACTTTGATTTATTGCCTCATTTAACACTCTTTGGCTTGGATCGGGTTTGGCGATTGTAGGTGGGGTGTTCGACGGCTCAATTAAAACCTGATTTTGCTTGGTTTCGCTATTTGTATCTTGGGCAACGGCGCTAACATCTAGAGGTGGTTGGATCTCCTGAGTGGAAGCTTGGACACTCATAGTGCTTTGATTGGCGGTAAACTGCCAATAGGACACGCCAAAGGCAATGGCGAGAGTGGTGACGATAGCTGTCGGCCATAGATATTTATTCTGTTGCTTTTCTTCCTCACCTAAAACTTCAGCAGCGGCTTGCCTCACCATACGATGATCGAGTGGCACTCTGGATTGTGCATACCCAGCCATTAAAGCGCGCTCACAGAGCAAGTTAATTAGGCGTGGAATTCCTCCACTATATTTTTGTAGCACTTTAATCGCTTTACGGGTAAACAGTGGCTCAAATCGACCAGCAACCTGCAAACGGTGTAACACATAAAGCGCAATTTCATCTTCATTTAGCGGTAATAAATGGTAACGCGCAGTAATGCGTTGAGCTAGCTGTCTTAATTCTTGGCGCTTCAGCAGTAATTGCAGCTCAGGTTGACCAATCAAAATCACCTGTAACAATTTTTTAGTATCGGTCTCAAGATTCGTGAGTAACCGCAATTGCTCTAACACTTCAGGTCGTAGATGCTGAGCTTCATCAATAATCAGTACCGTATTACGGCCTTTCTCATGGTTAGCGAGTAAAAAGCGGCTTAAATGATCGGTCAACTGCTTGAGTGTAGGGTTTTCTCCATAACTGATCTTTAACTCATCACAGAGAGTGGCTAATAATTCCAATTCAGTAAGCGAGGGGTTAAGGATAAATGCAGTATCGGTATTATCGGGCAATTGCCCAAGCAAACAACGAGACACCGTTGTTTTACCCGTCCCCACTTCACCTGTTAACAGCACAAAACCACCCGTTTCACCTAAACCATAGGTTAAATGGGCTAAAGCCTCTCTGTGCCTATCACTCAAAAACAAATAATGGGGATTGGGTGCAATTGAAAAAGGGTTATCACTGAGTCCATAAAAGGCCTTGTACATACCACCAATCATCCTTATCTAAAAATAACGCTCACGTTAAAGCGTCCTAGTGCTATTGTCAAAACATCTGCAACATCAATGTGACATCTAAATGGCAGATAAATTTCTGGGCTAGATTAATCTCTGTCCGCTATGGTCATGTTAAGCTACCACTATGACACATAGCCGAAGCATACCTGTGAAAATATACTTAGTCGGTGGTGCTGTACGTGACAGCCTGCTCAATCTCCCTATCAAAGATAAAGACTATATGGTGGTTGGCGCCACACCAGAGCAAATGCTGCAACTGGGTTACCGCCAAGTGGGTAAAGATTTTCCCGTATTCCTACATCCAACGACTCAGCAAGAATATGCGCTCGCCCGTACTGAACGTAAAGTTGGATTAGGCTATGGTGGTTTTAGTTGCTATGCCAGTCCAGATGTCACACTTGAGCAAGACTTACTCAGGCGAGATCTGACGATCAATGCTATTGCACAAGATGAAGATGGCAACCTACACGATCCTTTCAATGGTATTGAAGATATCAAAGCACGCCTATTGCGCCATGTCTCCGAGGCATTTGTTGAAGATCCACTCAGAGTATTGCGGGTCGCGCGGTTTGCCGCACGATTTCACCATTTAGGTTTTCAAGTCGCACCAAGCACACTCCAGCTCATGCAGCAGATAAGCCAAAGTGGTGAGTTAAACGCCTTAACGCCCGAACGCGTCTGGCAGGAAATCGATAAAACCTTAAGTGGCCCAAACCCTGAGGTATTTTTTGAGGTATTACGTCAATGTGGTGCACTTAACGTACTGCTCCCAGAACTAGAAGCCCTATTTGGCGTCCCACAACCGGAGAAATGGCATCCAGAAATCGATACTGGTGTGCATACCTTAATGGTATTAGCCCAAGCTGCGATACTAACGCAGGATAAAGCGGTTCGTTTTGCCGCACTCGTTCACGACCTAGGTAAGGCGTTAAGTCCAAAAGAAAATTTGCCTAAACATTATGGCCATGGACAAAAGGGGCTGCCCATTATCAAAGATCTGTGCGCACGTCTACGTGTTCCTAATGAGTTCAGAGATCTTGCATTAATTGTCAGTGATCAGCATCAAAATGTGCATCAAGCCTTCGAACTAAGGGCTGAAACGATCATTAAAATATTTGATAAAGCCGATTTTTGGCGCAAACCTGAGCGCCTAAAGCAACTCGTACAAGCCTGCATCGTAGATATGCGCGGTCGTACAGGATTTGAACATCGAGATTATCCGCAAGGTGAATATCTCAGCCAATGTTTTGCGGCCGCGACTAATGTCAACATTAACGCCATTATCAAAGCGGGCTTTCAAGGGGAAGAGATAAAACAGATACTCCACATGCATAGAATCGACGCAGTTAATCAGTTAAAACGTGATAAACAGAATGCTGTGGAATAGTGTGCACAGTCAAATAGTAACAACTTTGTAAATACGTCTCTATTTTACGGTAAATTAGCGCCAATTTCCGTTCAAAAATGATGATATAACCAATAAAAAATACTTTAAAAAAAAATTTATATGTCTATAGTAGATAAACCCATTAATATTCGTAGCAAATTAAAATAGCTATGTCATAATTAGGCAGTTTCGATTACAAAGTGGCGAAACATTCAAATCCAACCTATTTTAAGGGATTTTTTACAATGAACAAAAAAGTACTGATGATTGCTGGTTTAGCAATGACTGCCCTGCTAGGTGGTTGTGCAAACACTACTGCTCTGGAAGAAAGCGTTGCTACTCTGGGCAACAAAGTTGATCAATTGTCAGCTGATGTCGGCTCTCTGAAATCTGAGCAAAGCAAACTGTCTGCAGACGTTAAAGATGCTAAAGCAGCAGCTATGGACGCACAAGCAGAAGCTAAACGTGCTAACGACCGTCTAGACAACGTTGCTACTCGTTACAAAAAGTAATGATAAGTAATTTAACCTATAATTTATTAGGTTAGCATAAAAGGCTTGGGAGTGATGAAAGCGAATAGCGCATCTATCCAAGCCTTTTTTTATGCCTGTTATTCAGGTAATTTTATCTATATACCCTTAAATCTATGGCCTAGACTAATGCCAGAGTTATCGGTAGACACTCTGCACACGATCGCCCCTTTACCCCTCACTATTTTAATTATCTTGCAGTATAAATCAGCTCACTCATACCTATTCACTTAAGCATTTTTGTGCCAATACTAATATAAAATCAATTTCGAGAGAGTCAAAGTAACTGGCTTGAATATTATGTTTCATCTTATCTGTTGCCCGCCAAGCGAAGGGGGTCATATCCAATAATGTTAAAGCTTGCTCACCTGTGACTGACAAGGTAAAGCGTAGTGTTTGAGTTTCTTTTATCAATAATTCGGAGGGTAAATTTATTTGCACTGTCTTTTCGGCCAAATCAGAATAGATATATTGTTTCAGTTGCCATAAATGCCTAGCTCCAGGTAATACTAACAGCATCAGCCCATCTTCTTTGAGCACACGCACAGACTCCTTACCCTTAAGTGGTTTATCGATCACAGTAATAACATCAATACAACTATCGCTAAAAGGCAATACTTTTGAGGTGCTCAAACATAAGATCCCTGGTGTTTGTGCTTTAGCGGCAGAAAATATGGCATTTTCAGCGTCCGCTACACCCACGTATTGAATAGTTAATCCATTTGCAATATCGGTCAGCTTTGATGACAAAGCACGTAAATAGAAACCCTCGGCACACTCGTAATCCAACAGACTTATATCATTTTGCAATGAACCCACTAGCATTGCGGCCATTTTATCAATTAAAGGAGCAAAAAAACCTGACTCTAACAGGAAACGTTTAGCCCGCACTTGCTGACGAGAATCTCCCGTTGGCTTTTGTCTTTGGGGCTTAGTGAAAACCCAATAACCTTGTTCACTCTTATCGAAATGATGTTTATTAGTACAGTAAAAGCCTTGTGATGATTGATGTTGTAGTAATGACTGACCACATGTCGGACATTGAAATTTAAGACTCATGGTTAGCTCCAAAAAAGGGAAATACCCAAAATATAAAAATCGGGTACTAGACCCGATTCTTCAAAAGGATTGCAAATAAGGTATTACAGAAATATAAATCCACATAATACAGCACCAAGTACAAGGCGATAAATAACGAAAGGTGTCATCCCTATCCGGCTGATTATTTTCAAGAAATAATGAATGCAAAGATATGCGGCAACAAAAGAAACCACAGTTCCTAGGGATAGTGCTTGATAATCAATAGGAAGCGAGCTTTCAGATAAGTCTTTACCCACTAAAATAGCAGCACCTAAACTCACAGGAACAGACATTAAGAATGAAAAACGGGCTGCGGCATCACGGCTTAATCCAAGCATAAGGGCTGCAGTCATAGTGGCGCCAGAGCGTGAAGTGCCAGGGATTAATGCCAGCGCCTGCGCAAAACCAATCAACAACGCCTTACGCCATCCTGTTTGGTAAACGGTTAAGTCTTGGCGTGACATCTTATCTGCCCACCAAAGCAATAAACCAAAAACGATGGTGGTAACAGCAATCACTTCAGCACTACGTAAATGGGTCTCAATAAAACCTTTTGCCATAAAACCAAAAAATACTGCAGGTAGTGTCGCGAGGATAATCCACCAAGCAAGTTTACTGTCGTCCGAATGCTTACCTTTAAATATACTGGCAATCCAAGCATTAGACATGTTCCACAGTTCATGTCTAAAATAAATCACGACAGCAAATAACGAACCTGTGTTTACGGCCACATCGAAGGATAATCCTTGATCTTCCCAACCTAAAAGCTCGGCGGGTAAAATTAAATGAGCAGAACTGGAGATGGGGAGAAACTCAGTTAACCCTTGAATTAACGCTAAAATAATTACCTGAAACGTATCCATGACAACCCTATCAATAAATTAAAACGTCAGCCCAGAGGGCCATTCAAACGTCACAGGCCAAAGTCGCTGTGCATCTTTATCGTACTCATCCCACAATGTTGCATAGGTTTGCTGGACTAAGGGGTGAACGAGATCCGGAGCTAACTCCGCTAAAGGCCACAATACAAAAGCGTTATTGACTATCTCAGCTCGGGGTAACACCACTGGGATTTGGCATACTATGTCATCATAAAGTAACAAGTCTAAATCTAATGTTCTTGGACTAAACTTCTTAGCGCCAACAAGCCGGCCGTGATTTTGCTCGATTTGCTTAAACTGCGCAACTACCGCTGCGATATTCAAATCGGTTTCAGCACTTGCCACCATATTTAAAAAATTTGTGCCACTAAACCCAACTGCTTCACTCTCATACATGGAAGAAAGCCTTAGCGGGCCAAAGCATTCTCTGAGTGACTGTAACCCTGCCTGCAGATGCCTAGTGGGCTCAATATTACTACCTAAACTAATGTAAATACATGCCATGCTGTTGTCCGAATCGTCTTTAAACGACTATCACTCGTCACTATTATTCATTGAACATTACTGAATAATCTCTAGTAATAAGAGTTAACGTGAACGCTCAATTTCAACCCCGACAGAGGCTGCCGTAGCAACAGCACCGGGTTTCATCACCACCACTTTGACCCAAGCCACATTAAACTCGCTAATTAAACAGTCGGCAACGCGTTCTGCAACGGTTTCAATAAGTTCGATGGGCTGCTCAGTAATAAGTTGGGTAATCCGTTTAGATACAGTTTCATAACACAGCGCAAACTGGTAATCATCACTTGCCGCTGCCGCTTTGTTATCCCAAGCCATATCTAAATCTAAAAATAAGCTCTGCTGGATTTTCTTCTCCCACTCATAGACACCAATCACAGTATCAACTCGTAATTGTCGTATAAGCACCTTATCCATATTGTCTCCAACTAACTTATGACTATGAGGTCTGATAAGCTAAGCGTGATTAAGCCTGTATAATTCGCAATGTTCTGAGAGATAACTAATTTACTTTCTACTCGAGCAAATCCGAAGTAGGATAACGTCCTAAAAGGATTTGTTCGTTCAGAAATGACCTCTGCTTTCGACTGCGGAGTTATCGCTTTAGCCTATGACTGAATATACAAGCCAAACAGGCTTATTAAATTGTTGCGCGATAATACCTTAAGACGCGTAAGGAAACCAATGTGAGTCAATTAACACTGACACTTTTGATGATTGTGTCCGCCTATTTGGCAGGTTCTGTCTCGAGTGCTGTGCTGGTATGTAGGATGAGAGGTCTACCAGACCCAAGATCCGAAGGTTCTGGGAACCCAGGAGCGACGAACGTGCTGCGTATCGGCGGTGCAAGTTCGGCTGCCATGGTGCTATTTTTCGATATGCTTAAAGGCGCGCTGCCCACGTATATTGCTTATTTAATGGGTATTGATGCCATCTCCCTTGGCCTTATCGCCATAGCGGCATGTCTTGGCCATATCTATCCCATCTTTTTTGGTTTTAAAGGCGGTAAAGGAGTCGCGACAGCCTTTGGGGCCATGGCGCCCATTGGCGATGACCTTGCCATCTGCCTTATGGCTTCGTGGGTGGTGTTATTGTTAATCAGTCGCTACTCATCCCTCGCCGCCATAATTACGGCCCTACTCGCCCCTCTTTATACTTGGTGGCTAGACGAACGATTTACCATTCCCGTGGCGATGTTATCCGCGCTTATTATTATCCGCCATAAAGAGAACATCCAGCGACTACTCAAAGGCGAAGAGTCAAAGGTATCGCGTAAAAAACGTCCTAAAAATCCTTAATCAAAATCGTAGACCTATAAAAGAAAAACTGCGCTCAAGGCGCAGTTTCTTTTTAGAAAATATGACGTTTCATCAAGGCGATTAGGTCAGCGGCGGTAAAGTATCTAGCGGCCATCTTGGTTGACCTTTTACCGCGAGATCTTCACGCTGTCCCGCCTTTAAACGCTGTAACCCCGCGTAAGCAATCATAGCGCCATTGTCGGTACAAAACTCTCCTCGGGGGTAATAAACTTTCCCACCGATTGAAGTCATCACTTCAGCTAGCGTTTCCCGTAAGCGAGTATTCGCACTCACTCCACCAGCGATCACCAAACGGTTATAACCCGTCTGCTTTAAGGCACGGCGACATTTAATCGCTAAAGTATCAACCACAGCTTCTTCAAAGGCGCGAGCAATATTGGCGCGAGTCTGCTCATCATCAGGTTCTGCGGCTATGGTATTGGCCGTAAATGTCTTTAGGCCGGAAAAACTAAAATCAAGACCGGGTCTATCCGTCATTGGACGCGGAAACTTATAGCCTGCAGGTAAGCCTTTGGCGGCAAGTTTTGCTAAGCGCGGGCCTCCCGGATAATCTAAGCCCATCAATTTAGCCGTTTTATCAAAAGCTTCACCCGCAGCATCATCCACAGACTCGCCCAAGACTTCATAAAGACCGATACCATCGACTTTAACCAGCATGGAATGACCACCTGAAACTAATAAAGCAACAAAGGGAAACTCAGGCGCATCCTCTTCGAGCATAGGGGCGAGAAGGTGTCCTTCCATATGGTGCACACCAATAGCTGGCTTATCCCAAGCAAAAGCGAGCGAGCGCCCAACGCAAGCTCCAACCAAGAGAGCACCAATTAAACCGGGGCCTTTAGTGTAGGCAATACCATCTAAATCGGCGATTCTAGTATTGGCATTTTTTAGGGCTTGGCGAATAAGCGGCACAATTTTACGTACATGGTCGCGGGAGGCTAACTCAGGTACTACTCCACCATAATCGGCATGCAACTTAACTTGGCTATATAAAGCATGGGATAGTAACCCAAGCTCATCGTCATAGACGGCAATGCCTGTCTCATCACAGGATGTCTCAATACCTAAAACCCGCATGGTGCCTCATCAAAAATAACCAAAGGGCGCTAATTCTACCTGCATGCTGACAATTACTCCAGTCGTAGACTTCTTATCTTATTCATCAGCCAGAAAGTTGAACTCAGTATTAGGGCTTTACAAGCCATGTAGTCTCGGTATAAAATTCCGCACCATTTTAAATAGACTTGGTTCGAGTGATTGAACCAGAACAACCTACACCTAAGGGGTGATGGCGTATGCCAATTATTAAAGTACGTGAAAACGAACCATTCGACGTAGCTCTGCGTCGTTTCAAGCGCTCTTGTGAAAAAGCTGGTATTTTAGCCGACGTGCGTGCTCGTGAATTCTACGAGAAGCCAACTACTGCACGTAAGCGCGCAAAAGCGGCTGCAGTTAAACGTTTAGCTAAAAAGCTTTCTCGCGAAAACGCACGTCGCGTACGTTTATACTAATCTCTTATGAGCCTAATTGATCAGCTAAAAGACCATATGAAACAAGCCATGATCGTCAAAGAGAAGGCGAGATTGGGAACTATTCGTATGGCGTTAGCCGCCATCAAACAGATTGAAGTGGACACCCGCGAATCTCTGACTGATGAACAGGTTATAGCGGTCTTAACCAAAATGGTGAAACAACGTCGCGATTCGATTGCTCAATTTGAAGCAGCTGGACGTAACGAGTTGGCCGAAGCGGAAGCAGCAGAGATTCAAGTTATTGAAACTTTCCTGCCAACTCCCCTCTCAGAGGCGGAAGTCGCAGCGTTCATCGATGCAGCTATTGTTGAAATAGGTGCATCCACCATGGCGGATATGGGCAAAGTAATGGGAGCATTAAAACCTAAAGTTCAAGGACGTGCAGACATGGGCGCTATCGGCGCTATGATCCGTGCAAAATTGCAATAATTAGCGTTTCAATGTATGAACAAGCCGTGCCTATGCGCGGCTTGTTTGTTTAAATTCGCTTTAGGCGAGATTTTAAGCACTTAATGGCAATACCTCGTGATTTTATCAATGAGCTGATCGCTCGCACCGACATCGTCGAGCTAATCGATCGTAAGGTGCCCTTGAAAAAGGCGGGTAAGAACTACTCGGCCTGTTGTCCTTTTCATAGCGAAAAATCACCTTCGTTTACCGTTAGCCGTGACAAACAGTTCTATCATTGCTTTGGCTGCGGTGCCCACGGCAATGCCATCGATTTTGTAATGGAATATGATCGACTCGATTTTATTGATGCCATCGAAGATCTGGCCGGACAACTTGGATTAGAAGTTCCAAGAGAACAAGGTACCGGCAAACGCCATGATGATGGTTTAAGTCGCGACTTATACCAACTAATGGAAGAAGCGAGTCGTTACTTTCAAACCCAACTTAGACAACACCAAGATAAACAAAAAGTTATCGATTACCTCGCCTATCGCGGCTTATCCGATGATGTAGTAGAGCATTTTGGTATTGGTTTTGCACCAGACGGTTGGGATGGCTTACTGAGCCGCTACCGTCAGAACCAAGATGCGCAGGATAAACTGCTGACCGCTGGCATGCTCATCAGCAACGACAGTGGCAAACGTTACGACAGATTCCGTGACCGACTGATGTTTCCTATCCGCGATCGACGCGGACGAGTCATTGGTTTTGGTGGCAGAGTTTTAGGTGATGGCACACCCAAATACTTGAATTCGCCAGAAACGCCCATATTTCATAAGGGTAATGAGCTCTATGGTTTATACGAGCTAAAGCAGCGCCATCGCGATCCTGACAAGGTTTTGATCGTCGAAGGTTATATGGATGTGGTCGCACTCGCGCAATTTGGTATCGATTATGCGGTCGCTTCACTGGGCACTTCAACCACAGCAGAGCAATTTCAGCTATTACTACGTAGCGCTAAGGAAGTGGTCTGTTGTTATGATGGTGATAGAGCGGGCACTGAGGCCGCTTGGCGCGCCTTAGAAACAGCATTGCCATTATTAAAGCCGGGCGATCAAGTGCGATTTATGTTCCTGCCTCAGGCCGAAGATCCTGATTCTATGGTGCGTAAGATTGGTAAAGAAGCATTTGAAACCTTAATGGGCAGTGCAATAGCACTACCCGAGTTTCTATTTGATACCTTAGCGACTAAATACGGTACCGATAAAGGCAATTTAGCGAAACAAGCCTTTATTTTGATTGAAAAGATTCAAGATACTGTGCTGCAAAACCTACTACTTGAGAACTTAGCTCACAAGCTTGGTATGAACAGCTCAGAAGATATGAAGAAAAAGCTAGGTTTTAGTGTCAAACAAACTAAAACAATGGCGAAACAAGGATTAAAAGGACGTGGTACACCATTGCGACTCGCCATCGCACTGCTAGTACAACATCCTCAGCTGGGACTGGGTTTACCCCCACAACCCGCACTTAACCACCTGCAGATGCCAGGCATTGATTTGCTGCCACTGCTGTTGGATTTAACTCGAGAGCAAAGGTTAAACAGCGCACAACTACTTGAACAATTCAGAGATAATCCCCACAGTGGGACGCTCCATAAATTGGCCCAATGGGACCATCAAGTGGCGGATGAAAACCTGCTCGAAAAGTTTAAACAAACCCTAGTTTGGTTGAACAATCAATATATTGAGCAACGATACCAGGAATTGAGTCTCAAACAGGCTCATACAAAAGAAGAAAAGATACAGCTACAGAAGCTGATCTCAGTCATGAAAGGATTAAACTGAGGCAAAAATGTCCTCATTCGCTATCCCAGTGACTAGCACAGACATGTGCACACGGCTATAATTGACGATTTGCGCGGCACTTAAGCTTATTAAGCTAACTGTCCGTCGTTGTAACAGTTTCCCAACTTGGATGATATCTATGGATCATACTCCGCAGTCGCAACTCAAGCTGTTGCTTGCCAAAGGTAAAGAGCAAGGTTACTTAACCTATGCAGAAGTGAACGATCACTTACCTGCAGACATGGTCGATTCTGACCAGATCGAAGATATTATCCAGATGATAAATGACATGGGTATCCGGGTATTTGAAGAAGCCCCCGATGCCGATGACATGATGATGTCGGAAGACAACACAGACGAAGATGCCGCAGAAGAAGCCGCAGCAGCCCTAGCCACAGTAGAAAGTGAGCTTGGCCGCACAACCGACCCTGTACGTATGTATATGCGTGAAATGGGAACGGTTGAGCTACTTACCCGTGAAGGCGAAATTGTTATCGCCAAACGCATCGAAGAAGGCATCAATACAGTTCAAAGCTCTGTCGCCGAATACCCACAAGCGATCGCCATGATCCTTGAACAATTCGACCAATTCGAAGCCGATGAACTGCGCCTGTCTGATATTATCTCTGGATTTGTCAACCCGGATGAAGACGACGTAGCACCAACTGCGACGCATATCGGCTCTGAATTATCTGAAGAAGAGCTGGATGATGAAGACGATGAAGATGAAGAAGATGAAGACGCGGATGAAGAAGATGATGCCAACAAAGGCCCAGATCCTGAAGAAGCCCGCGAACGCTTTAGTCAACTAAGAGCCGCTTATGAAAGCGCACTGAAAATCATCGACGCTAAAGGCCGTGAGCATCCTGAGTCGGTCAAAGCGCTGTTTGAAATCGGCGAAATCTTCAAAGAATTCCGTTTAGTCCCTAAACAATTTGACCGTTTAGTGAAAAGCATGCGTTCTATGATGGACCGCGTGCGCGTGCAAGAACGTCTGGCGATGAAGCTTTGTGTTGAGCAAGCTAAAATGCCGAAGAAAAACTTTGTTAAGTTTTTCACTGGTAATGAAACCAACCTCGATTGGTTCCATACAGAAAAAGCCTCGAATAAACCTTACGCCGAAGGCCTAAGAATGGTTGAGGAAGATGTACTGCGTTGCCGTACCAAGCTTGCCGCTGTTGAAGAAGAAACTGGCTTAGCTATTTCAGCAATCAAAGATATCAACCGTCGCATGTCAATCGGTGAAGCTAAAGCCCGCCGTGCGAAAAAAGAAATGGTTGAGGCCAACTTACGTCTGGTAATTTCTATCGCGAAGAAATATACCAACCGCGGTTTACAATTCTTAGATCTCATCCAAGAAGGTAACATCGGTCTGATGAAAGCCGTGGATAAGTTCGAATACCGCCGTGGCTACAAATTTTCGACCTATGCAACTTGGTGGATCCGTCAGGCGATTACCCGTTCTATCGCCGACCAAGCGCGTACGATCCGTATTCCAGTACATATGATCGAAACGATCAACAAGCTGAACCGTATTTCTCGTCAAATGCTTCAGGAAATGGGCCGTGAGCCATCACCTGAAGAACTGGCAGAACGTATGATGATGCCTGAAGATAAGATCCGCAAAGTGCTGAAAATCGCTAAAGAACCTATCTCCATGGAAACCCCTATCGGTGATGATGAAGATTCGCATTTAGGTGATTTTATCGAGGATACCACCCTCGAGTTGCCGCTTGATAGCGCCACCAGCGAAAGTTTGAAGAGTGCAACCCATGAAGTGCTCGCAGGCTTAACAGCCCGTGAAGCCAAAGTATTACGTATGCGTTTTGGTATCGATATGAATACTGACCACACACTTGAAGAAGTGGGTAAACAGTTCGACGTAACCCGTGAACGTATTCGTCAGATTGAAGCTAAAGCACTGCGTAAACTGCGCCACCCTTCACGCTCTGAGATCTTGAAATCTTTCTTAGATGAGTAATCAAGCTACCTGACAAACAAGCCCTGCCCCCGTGCAGGGCTTTTTATTACATAAGCATTAACATTCGTTATAGCTCGATTCTAAACAAACCGTTAAATAGTTAAAGTCATGCCGGACAGGTGATTTAAGGCCTGATTTAACCTTTATAGTCAACTGAGTTGATTAACAGATAACCAATTGAATCAATTGCGTGAATTTCGCTCTAAAACACGGGTGACAAGCGCAAGTAAGCTTAGTATACTTCCACCCGCTTTAGGTAATGACGATTACCTTAAGTCGGCCCCTTAGCTCAGTTGGTTAGAGCACACGACTCATAATCGTTAGGTCCACGGTTCAAGTCCGTGAGGGGCCACCAATTATTTAACGAAAAAGCCCATTGATTAAATGGGCTTTTTTGTATCTAAAATGTCTAATATCTTTTTTGAATCGCTCCAGAGAATGACTTCTTCACTCATCGATTTCTGTAACTGGAATATCTATTCTGCGCTATCACATTATTCTGTTATTCATTCTGCAATAAAAATAGGCACTTCGATTACAATCCAAGCACCTATTAGATCTAAAATCCATTACTTCAATACTCAGTGCCGATTAAGTTTTTAACTTACCTAACTGTTCATGTTGTTGTTTCACTAAGTCAGCTAAGACCACACTGCTTTGCTGTGCTTCACCGGCAAGGCGGGCAAGCTCAGATGCCGAATCGGAAATCCCTGTGATATTGCGGTTCACTTCTTCCGTTACTGCGCTTTGTTCTTCAGCGGCCGCGGCAATATGGGTGATCTGCCCTGATATTTCCTCAATTTGGCTAACCATTGAGTTTAACGAAACAAGCGCCTGTTCAGTTTGTACTACCGCCATTTGCGCACGTTCAGCACCTTTATCTATGATACCCGATGCACTATGCACTTCTTTTTGCAGTGCATCGATCAGCACACTAATATCATCGGTCGAGCTTTGAGTCTTAGATGCTAATGCCCTAACCTCATCGGCAACGACAGCAAAGCCTCGGCCCTGTTCTCCCGCCCTTGCCGCCTCAATCGCTGCGTTTAAGGCGAGTAAATTAGTTTGTGCCGCGATAGAGCTAATCACCTCAAGGATACGGCTGATATTAGTGCTGCTTTCAGCCACTTTACTCACGGCCATTTTGGCTTGTATGGATTCCTGCGACATAGTCGCCACATAATCCATCGCCTTAGTTAAGCTTTCTTCACTGCGGCGGATATTACGTGACATAGCCTCGGTTTCAGATGCGGTTTGCTCGGAAGCTTTAGCGACTTCGAGCGCCGTTGCACTCATTTCGTTAACGGCTGTCACCACACTCTCAATTTCACCATACTGGCGATGAACGCTATCGCGGGTCAGTTGGGCAATTTGAGCCGATGATAGGCTCTCTTGTTGGGTACGACTAGCAAGTACTTTTAGCTCCGCAATAAGATTTTTTAACTTATAGATAAAGGAATTAAATCCTTTACCTAATGCAATAAGCTCTGCGTGCGCATCCACCTCAATTGATTGAGTCAGATCACCTTCGGCACTGGCCAAATGTTCAACACGACCTTGGATCATTTTGAGTGGAGAGATAATGCTACGAATGACAAGGCTGATTGTGATGACTGACACGACAGAAACCACGAGTCCCACAATTAACAGCAAGCTGCCAAGAGAAGCTGCCATTTCATTCATATTTTTGTCGAGTTCAATTGAGCTTTTAAGAGCCTGAACTTTAGGGACTTGAATAACAAGTGACCATTCCGCATTTGCTAGCGGAATTTTAATAGGATAAGCAACGATGATTTCATCTTGATTCATCATGTACTTAGCATTCTTATGGAGCGAGATAATTTGGGCGGCAAGTTGAGGATCGATTGACTCAGATAAAGGTCGAGCCTTCTTACTGTAATGACTCGCGGCAACGACTAAACCGCGATTACTGAGTAAAGTTACTTTTGCTTGCCCGTCGTAAAGGCTCTTAGACAAAGTGTCAATCAAGGACTGGAATACGGGTAGATTGACATCGACGCCAACCACCCCGATAAACTGTTTATATTTAAGTACTGGAACGGTCAGTGATGTCATTAACACATTGTTACCAGGAGTAATTTCGTATAAATATGGCTCCATCAAACACGGTTTTAAGGTTTCTTTAGCACAGAGATACCACTCGGCATCACGGAGCCCAAACTCGTTCACAGTAGTGAGATATTTCGCTGATGAGTCATCAACTTGCTGGTGAACAACGCTACCATCATCGTTGCGAGTATAATAAATTTCTAGCACGCCCGATGAAGCAACGCTGTGACTGGCTTGAACATTTAAAAACTCACTATCGAGCCCATCATAGCCGTTGGGTTCAAATTGAGCGTACATGGAGGATGTTTGCGCATTTTTCTTCAGCACGGCAGCAACAGAAAGTTCTAAGCGATCACGCTTTAACGGTAACTCTTCTGCGGTACTTTCAAGCATTCCCGTAAAAGAATATGGGATCCGATAAGACTCATTAATAAAACCCGCTACCATTTCACCATATTCACCCGCACGAGCCTCAAGCTTATCGCGGGTTTCATTCTGGAGATAATTCTGCACTTGGTCAGATAATTGAGAATTTTGCTCTGATAAGGTCCACCAGAGACTCAAGGACAAGATAGAGACTATTGATAAGAACAACGCTGAAGTGATCCACAACAACTTAGTACTAATGGATAAATGCTTCATCTAGCTAAACTCCCAAGGGAACGACAATAGGGCAATTATTTCGATCTAATTTATTTTTATATTGATTAACTTCCCATAAAAATAGCACCCACCATAGGTATTACCAGCACTTAAGATAAATATTAGTTGATAATAAGTAAAACTTTAGTGTGATGACAAAAAAATAATACCGCAATGGCTAACAACTTCGCTCAAATCAGCCCATCTATTGATTAATCTTAACTTAAAGTGTACGAACTGATTTGTAACAAAGTCTGTTTTTGCCAGTCTCTGCCATTGGTTTGCTTTGGTTATCGCCTTATACTTTTGAGCTCAAATATTAAAATAACAATGTTGGAAGCAAGCGATATGACTATTGGGACAGCTCCGGTAAGTAAAACGCATTCATTTATGACTGTGTCTCTTATCGAATTATGGGAACGCTTTGGTTATTACGGCATGCAAGCGCTTATCGTGTACTTTATGGTGCAGCGTCTTGGCTTTGATGACTCTCGGGCAAATTTAGTCTGGAGTGCCTGTGCGGCGCTTATCTATGTATCACCAGCGATCGGCGGTTGGGTTGGAGATAAAATCCTTGGTACTAAGCGCACTATGCTGCTCGGTGCAGGTATTCTATCCCTTGGTTATGCACTAATGACTGTTCCCACCGAAAACACTTGGTTTATGTTTTCAGCGCTTGGTGTGATTGTGGTCGGTAACGGCCTGTTCAAACCGAATGCGGGTAACTTAGTCCGAAAAATCTACGAAGGTGACGATTCTAAAATTGACAGTGCATTTACCATTTATTACATGGCGGTCAACGTAGGCTCTACCTTCTCCATGCTGTTAACCCCATGGATTAAAGATTACGTTAATGCTCAATATGGCAATGAATATGGCTGGCACGCAGCCTTTGCGGTGTGCTGCGTCGGCTTGCTGGTCGGTTTAGGCAACTATGCGCTAATGCGCAAGAGTTTAGCCCATTATGGTTCTGAGCCTGATACTCGCCCTGTAAACAAGAAGAGTCTCGCGCTGGTATTAGTGCTATCGGCATTATCTGTTGTCGCCTCGGCCATTATCCTTGAATATGAAGCGGTTGCGCGCATATTTGTGTATGCCGCAGGTATTGCAGTATTGGCTATTTTCTTCCACTTGATCCGCACTAGCGAGCCCAGCGAACGAGCAGGATTGATTGCTGCGCTTATTTTGACAGTGCAAACCGTGTTCTTTTTTATTTTCTATCAGCAAATGTCAACGTCACTGGCGCTATTTGCCCTGCGTAACGTGGATTGGGATTTCCAAGTCTTTGGTACTCATTTGTGGACTTGGTCACCCGCCCAGTTCCAAGCATTAAATCCATTATGGATTATGGTATTAAGTCCTGTACTCGCTTGGAGTTATTCATGGGCGGGGCGAAATAATAAAGATTTCTCTATCGCAGCTAAGTTCGCGCTCGGTTTTGCAGTCGTGGCTATCGGTTTCTTTATCTATGGCTTTGCGGGCCAATTTGCCGTCAATGGTAAAACCTCTTCATGGATCATGATCTGGGGCTATGCATCTTACTCTTTAGGTGAATTGCTGGTCAGTGGTCTTGGCCTTGCGATGATTGCCCGCTACGTACCTGCGCGCATGGGTGGCTTTATGATGGGCGCCTATTTTGTAGCATCAGGTATTTCCCAGTATCTGGGTGGCGTAGTGGCTAACTTCGCCAGTGTGCCAAAGGATTTAGTCGATCCACTGCAAACCTTACCCGTGTATACCAGCCTATTTAACAAGCTGGGCATAGCCGCTGTGGTCTGTACTTTTATCGCGCTTGCGGTATTACCTCTGATGCGCCGCCTGACTGAAACGCACCATTCACATAGCAGTATTGGTGATGACAGTGCCGCGGCATCGCTACGTGATGTAAAAGCCGAGCAGTAATGCTCAACTTAACAATCTCTATTGCATAAAATCAACTGCCGATAAGCCATGCTATCGGCAGTTTTTTATCACTTCACTCATCTGCGTTTATACCCTTATGTTGCAACTCATAACCAAATGAGCTTTAGCAAAAGTCACACAATCCCACTGCTACTGGTTTAGCGCTGGGTTGCTGACAATACGTTCGTCAGTTCTACATTCTCCATCCTCGAACCACAATGACTTTACAACATCGAATAGTGGTCAAGCTTGATAAACGACTCCCTTAACCCCATATCAGAGTAGATTAATTAAACATCTATTTATGCGCGTTATTTGATAAGACTTATTCACTCGCAATGAGCCCAGCGCCGCCATCACACTATGATCAAAATAGATTTATGATCAAAACAGATTTATGAGCAACAGACTGCAGTCACTTGGAGACACTATGTCACAACAGACATCAATATTGGCCGACATTCCCTTCTCGCTATTGGAACTCGCGCCCATGCGCCAAGGCTCAACCGTGGGTGAAACGCTACACAACAGTTTGCAGTATGCCAAGGAAGCCGATCGACTCGGCTTTAATCGTTTCTGGTTTGCCGAACACCACAATATGCCAGGTATCGCCAGCGCCGCGACCTCGGTATTAATTGGCTATATAGCGGGTAATACCGAGCGTATTCGCGTCGGCGCGGGTGGAATTATGCTGCCGAATCACGCGCCGCTAGTGGTCGCAGAACAATTCGGCACCCTTGAAAGCCTCTATCCCGGTCGAATCGATTTAGGTCTGGGACGCGCGCCGGGCAGCGATCAAAT
The DNA here is from genome assembly GCF_023283765.1 of Shewanella profunda. GTDB lineage: Bacteria > Pseudomonadota > Gammaproteobacteria > Enterobacterales > Shewanellaceae > Shewanella > Shewanella profunda. The sequence continues at coordinate 37,324 of NZ_JAKILG010000027.1, forward strand.
CACCAGCCGAGCACTGAACCGTGATACCAGTCGCGCCGAACAATTCCCTGAAGAAATCAGTGAATTACAAACTCTACTTGGCCCTTACAATGGTCGCCATGCGGTGCGAGCCATTCCCGGAGAAGGCACCAATGTGCCTATTTGGCTGTTAGGCTCAAGCCTCTTTAGCGCACAGTTAGCGGCGCAGCGCGGTTTGCCCTATGTGTTTGCAGGCCACTTTGCACCACGTTTTCTCTACGATGCAATTGAAATCTATCGTCGCGACTTTAAGCCTTCTCAAGTGCTTGATAAACCCTATGTTATGTTAGGTTTGCCACTAGTTGCAGCAGACAGCGATGAAGAGGCCCAATATTTGGGTACGACCTCGAAACAGCGCGTGTTAGCGCTTATCCGTGGTCACGAGTTATGGTTAAAGCCACCGGTTGAAACTATGGATGGCTTGTGGAGTGCGCAAGAAGAAACCTATGTCGATAATTTCTTAGGTTTATCTGTCACTGGCGGTCCAACGACTATTAAGCATCGCTTGGAAATGATCACCAAAGAACTCGGCGTGAATGAGTTTATCTTCACCAACGACTTATACGATCTCGATAAACGCCAAAGAGCACTGCAGATCCTAATGGATATTAAAAAGTAGTGATTCATTAGACGTCACAGGTACTGAAAGTCATTGGCAGTAGCATAACTGCCAGTAAAAAATGGCTGGTAAAACAACTGCTAGTAAAATAATCGTCACTCCCATAAAAAATCCCGCGGAAGCGGGATTTTTATTATGTATAACTTTCATCTAAAACAAATTTCAAATCAAAACCGCATTAACTTTTCAATACCGCATCGAAACTGGCTTTAAGAATACCAAGCCCTGCATCAATTTGTGCGTCCGGCGCGGTTAATGGCACCAAAATACGCAGCACATTACCGTAAGTGCCGCAGGACAATAAAATCAATCCACGGTCACGGGCATCACTCAACACTTTTGCACAAGCGTTTGGCGCGGGTTTGCCCTCTTCCATCAGTTCGATGGCGATCATGGCACCTAAACCGCGCACGTCGGCGATTTGCGGATGCTCTACCTGCATCACATTCAGTGCAGACTTAATGCGTGCACCTATGGCATTGGCTCTTTCTAAAAGCTTTTCTTCTTCAAACACTTCGATAACGGCGAGCGCAGCGGCGCAGGCTAACGGACTGCCGCCATAGGTGCCACCTAAGCCTCCGGGGCCAATTGCATCCATCACCTCGGCGCGACCAGTAATGCCAGAAAGTGGGAAACCGCCCGCAATGGATTTAGCAAAGGTCGTGATATCCGCAGCAACACCCATTTGCTCCATGGCGAAGAAAGTACCAGTACGGCCCGCGCCCGTTTGCACTTCATCGGCAATCAACATAATGCCTTCGCGGTCGCACAGTGCCCGCAAACGCTGCATAAAGGCGGGCGATGCGGCGTAGAAACCGCCCTCGCCCTGCACAGGTTCTAAAATAATGGCGGCAATATCACTCGGCTCGGCATCATTTTTAAAGATACGTTCGATGGAAGCCATAGCATCGTCATCGGACACGCCGTGCATCTCGCAGGGGAACTCGGCACGGAACACATTAGCCGACATCAGCCCCATGCCCTTACTGTAAGGTGCAACTTTTCCTGTCAGTGCCAAGGCCGCGATAGTGCGACCATGGTAACCCGAGGTAAAGGCAATCACGCCAGCACGTTTAGTGTAGGCGCGAGCCACTTTAACCGCGTTTTCAACCGCTTCTGAGCCGCTGGTGAATAATGCTGTCTTCTTAGCAAAATCCCCTGGCACTAAGTGATTAAGTTTTTCACACACTTGGATATAGCTCTCGTAACCGAGCACCATAAAACAGGTATGGGAGAAATTATCCAGCTGCGCCGCAACCGCCGCCTTGACCTTAGGGTGAAGATGACCAGTATTGAGCACGGCAATGCCGCCCGCAAAATCAATAAACTCACGGCCTTCAACATCCCACACGGTCGCATTTTCAGCGCGCGCAGTAAAAATAGGGTGTATTTGCCCGACACCACCCGCAACCGCGGCTTGGCGACGTACCATCAATGAATCATTGGTTGTTGTCATTTAGTCTTCCTCACACGCCAAATCGGACCGTATTAAACGGACATACAGATGTATTTGATTTCTAGATATTCTTCGATACCGAACTTAGAGCCTTCGCGGCCAAGCCCTGAGGATTTCATCCCACCAAAGGGCGCGACTTCGGTCGAAATCAAGCCAGTGTTGACCCCTACCATACCGTACTCCAAGGCTTCGGCGACTTTCCACACCAGTGAAATATCGCGGCCATAGAAATAGGCGGCGAGGCCAAATTCAGTATCGTTGGCTTGTTTAATCACATCGTCGACATCGCTAAATTTAAACAGCGGTGCGAGTGGACCGAAGGTCTCTTCGCGGGCAACACGCATACTTTTATCGACATTGGTGAGCACGGTTGGCTCGAAGAAATTACCGCCAAGGTCGTGGACTTTGCCACCCGCGAGCACTGAGGCGCCCTTCGCAATGGCATCAATCAGGTGACTCTGCACTTTTTCGACCGCAGCAGCATTGATCAGCGGACCAGTGGTGACGCCCTCATTAATGCCCTCTCCAACCTTAAGCTTGCCCACAGCAGTGCTGAGTTTTAAGGCGAACTCGTCGTATACCCCGTCTTGCACATAAATGCGGTTAGCGCAGACACAGGTTTGGCCGGCATTACGGTACTTAGCTATCATGGCACCTTCGACGGCGGCATCGATATTGGCATCGTTAAACACGATAAATGGTGCATTGCCGCCAAGCTCTAACGACAGTTTTTTTAAGGTAGGCGCACATTGCGCCATTAATTTAATACCGATATTGGTTGAGCCCGTGAAGGATAATTTACGCACTATGGGATTAGCACACATTTCATTACCAATCTGCACCGCATCACCCGTTAACACACTAAATACGCCCGCAGGAATACCGGCACGCTTAGCGAGTTCAGCCATCGCTAATGCGGTAAATGGTGTTTGGTGTGCCGGTTTTACCACCATAGTGCAACCCGCAGCTAACGCGGGAGCGGCTTTGCGGGTGATCATCGCGGCAGGAAAGTTCCACGGCGTTATCGCGGCGGTTACACCGACAGGCTGCTTAATTACCATCAAGCGCTTATCCGCTTGATGCCCAGGAATGGTATCGCCATAAATACGTTTAGCTTCTTCGGCAAACCACTCGATAAACGAGGCAGCATAGGTTACTTCACCCTTGGCTTCAGCCAGCGGTTTACCCTGCTCAGTCGTCATGAGCAATGCTAAGTCATCACTGTTTTCATTGAGTAATTCAAACCAACGCCTTAACTTAGCGCCGCGCTCTTTGGCTGTGAGCGCTCGCCATGCAGGTAAAGCCGCTTCTGCCGCCTTAATCGCCATCTCAGTTTCAACTTGTCCCATATTAGGAACGTAACCAATCACGGCATTGGTTGCGGGATTAACCACTTTTAGCGTGTCACCAGAAACGGCATCACACCATTGACCATTAATAAAAGACTGTTGACGTAGCAAACTCGGATCATTTAATTGCACAAGGATTTCCTCGTATTGTGAAGCTACCTAGCTTCTTAAAAGTGATGATGTTAGAGACCTAGTTTGTCTCTTAACGTGTAATACCAAGCTCCGATAGCACTAAAAGGGACGCGAAGTGCGTGACCACCGGGGAAAGGATAATGTGGCAGTGACGCAAAGGCGTCGAAGCGCGTGGCTTGGCCGTTGAGCATTTCGGCCAGTAGCTTGCCCGCCAGATGGGTATAAGTCACACCATGGCCACTACAACCCTGTGAATAATAGATATTTTTACCGATACGACCGACCTGTGGCAGGCGCGATAACGTCAGTAGGAAGTTACCTGTCCATGCATAATCGATCTTCACATCCTTTAATTGTGGGAAGGTTTTGAGCATATTGGGAATAATGATCGACTTAATATCCGCCGGATCGCGGGCGCCATACACCACACCACCGCCGTAAATCATTCGCTTGTCACCAGACAAACGGAAATAGTCGAGCAGATAATTACAGTCTTCGACGCAGTAATCCTGTGGTAATAGACTCGCGGCGAGATCTTCACTCAAGGGCTCAGTGGTGATCACTTGCGTGCCGCAGGGCATAGATTTCGCCTGCAGCTCCGGCATTAACTTACCTAAATAGGCGTTACCCGCCACCACCACAAACTTGGCTTTCACACTGCCCTGCGCCGTATGCACAACTGGGCTATCACCCTCATCGACACGCAGCACGGCCGAATCTTCAAAAATCTTACCGCCGAGGGATTCAACCGCCCGCGCTTCGCCTAGGGCTAAATTAAGCGGATGAATATGGCCGCCGCTTTTATCCAGTAGTCCACCAACATAGCGCTCAGAATTTACCACACCGCGAATGCCGTTGGCATCGAGGAGTTCGAGCTGATTTACATGGCCGTGGCTTTCCCACAGTTGCTTTTGATGGCGCAAATGGCCCATTTGCTTTTCGTTTATCGCAGCGAACACGCCGCCATCTTTTAGATCGCATTGAATATTATATTTAGCGATACGATCGCGGATGATTTGACCGCCCTCAAAGGCCATTTGGCCAAAGAGTTTACCTTGTTCTTTACCGACTGTTTTTTCAATAATATCAATGTCACGACTATAACTATTGACGATTTGTCCGCCATTACGGCCCGAGGCACCCCAGCCGATACGAGCGGCTTCTAATACCACCACACTAAAGCCAGATTCTAATAAATGCAGCGCGGCAGAAAGGCCCGTATAACCTGCACCAATCACACAAACATCGGCTTCAATCGATTCCTGTAGACGCGGACGTTCAACCTTATCGTTGGCCGATGCCGCATAATATGATCCCGCGTGAGCTATGGCAGACATGTTGTTCCCTTGAATTCTAATGTTCATTATTTTAAACAGCCATCACATCCTACACCTTCATAAAACGAAACACTAGCCAGAGAAATGCAATAATTTACATTTCGTTTGATATATCAAACACACAAGTATTTTGCTACTCGAACTTCAAATTTAGAGATTGTGCAGGGAGGTGTAAGCCTAGAAGAATATCTTGAATCATATCGAGCAACACAGCAGCGGTTCTGTGACCCAAACCGCTGCTATTTGAGAGAGCTAATTCATCGGTGCACGATCACGCTTTTCAGCCCGTCTTGCCATATACCAGGATAGGAAGGCAATTAAAGACACACAAAGGATAATCAGCGTTGCTAAGGCATTGATCTTAGGTGATACCCCTAAACGTACCGAGGAGAACACCACCATAGGCAAGGTAGTAGCACCTGGGCCTGAGGCAAAGCTTGCGATCACTAAGTCATCTAAGGATAAACTGAAAGACAACAACCAACCCGCCATTAGTGCAGGTGAAATCATAGGTACGGTGATAAGAAAAAAAGTCTTGAGCGGTGTTGCGCCTAAGTCCATCGCCGCCTCTTCAATTGACATATCTAGCTCACGTAATCTTGATGACACCACCACAGCCACGTAGGCGGCGCAAAAGGTGGAGTGTGCAATCCACACCGTCACCATGCCGCGCTCCCTAGGCCAGCCCAATAAATCTGCCATATGCACAAACAGTAAAAGCAAAGACAAACCTGTAATCACCTCAGGCATAACCAACGGCGCGGTGATCATGTTCGACAGGGTCAGCTTTGCCCATGAACGCTTAAAGCGCGTCATCACAAATGCCGCCATAGTGCCAATAATCACCGCCATGGTTGAGCTATAAAACGCAATTCGTAGACTGGTCCATACTGCATCTAAAATCTGTTGATCTTGAAATAATTCACCATACCATTTAGGGGAAAATCCCCCCCAAACCGTCACTAACTTAGAGTCGTTGAATGAATAAATTACAAGGATCAGCATAGGTGCGTACAAAAAAATCAGTCCGAACCACAGCATCACAGAAGAAAAACTTAGCTTTTTCATAGGTCTTTCTCCAAGCTACGCGCCTGGTAGCGATGGAATAAGGTAATAGGAATAATCAAGAGTGCCAACATCACAATCGCCAGTGATGAAGCCACAGGCCAATCACGGTTATTAAAGAATTCTTGCCATAACACTTTACCTATCATTAATGAATCCGGACCACCGAGTAACTCTGGGATCACAAACTCACCAACAGCGGGAATAAACACCAGCATTGACCCAGCAATCACACCACTTTTCGATAGTGGGAAAGTGATTTTCCAAAAGGTATTTATCCGGCTAGAACCTAGGTCGGACGCGGCCTCAATTAAACTCATATCCAGTTTCACTAGGGTGGCGTATAACGGCAGGATCATAAAGGGTAAGTAGGCGTAGATAATGCCAATATAGACTGCAATATTGGTATTTAAAATTTGTAATGGCTCAGAAATGACACCTAACCATATAAGCGCATTATTAATAATTCCAGTATTGCTGAGTAGTCCCATCCAAGCATAAACGCGGATTAAGAACGAGGTCCATGATGGCAACATGACCAATAACAGTAGTACTGTCTGCAAACGCGCAGGCGCGCGGGCGATGGCATAGGCCATTGGATAACCAATAATCAAGCAGCCTAAGGTAGAAATAAATGCCATTTTCAATGAGCTGAGATACGCGGAGTAATACAGCGAATCATCAAGCAACATCAAATAGTTACCTAGATGTAAAAAAATACTTAAGACATCATCGACATACTGAAATGTCGGCTCATAGGGCGGAATTGCAATCGCGGCTGTCGAAAAACTGATCTTGAGCACAATCGCAAAAGGTAAGGCAAAAAATAACAGCAACCATGCATAGGGTAATCCTATGGTCCAGATACGTCCGTTAGGCCATTTAAATCTAGAGAGTAAGTTCATGATCTCAACACCACGCCACTGGTGTCCTCCCAACTGATGAACACTTCGTCATCCCAAGTGGCATGATCGGCACGGCGTTCACGGTTAGTCATACTGCATTGAACGATTTGACCATTCTCTAAGCGTATGTAATACACTGAAATACCACCTAAATAAGCAATATCATGCACAACACCCTTCGCCCAGTTATATTCTCCTTCAGGTTGTTCACGGCTAATGATGGTCTTTTCAGGGCGCACCGCTAACCATACATGCTTGTCTTCAACGTTAGTCGTAACCCCATAACCCACATAAAAAGATTGAGCTAGTTCATTGGGTTTAATGATTAAGTGGTCAACTTCATCCACTTCAATTTCACCACCAAACAAATTCACTGAACCAATAAACTCGGCAATCATACGACTGTTAGGGCTTTCGTAAATGTCCATTGGCGAGCCAGTTTGAGCAATCCAGCCATCACTCATAATCGAAATACGGCCAGCCATAGTCATGGCTTCTTCCTGATCATGGGTCACCATTACACAGGTCACTCCAACACGTTCAAGGATTTCAACCACTTCAAGCTGCATTTGGGTTCGTAGTTTTTTGTCCAATGCGCCCATAGGTTCATCGAGCAACAATAGCTTAGGGCGTTTTGCCAAAGATCGAGCCAGTGCTACACGTTGTTGCTGACCACCGGACAACTGGTGAGGCTTACGCTTACCGTATTGTTCCATGTGCACAAGTTTGAGCATATCTTGCACCCGCTGCTCAATCTCGGCTTTAGGTAACTTGTCTTGCTTCAAGCCGAAGGCAATATTTTGCGCCACCGTCATATGCGGAAACAAAGCATAGGATTGGAACATCATATTAATAGGGCGCTCGTAGGGTGGTAAGTCGGTGATATCTTCACCATCAAGATAAATGCGACCCGAAGTCGGCTTTTCAAAACCCGCAAGCATACGCAGTAAAGTCGATTTTCCCGACCCAGAACCACCAAGTAAGGCAAAAATTTCACCTTTATTGATCGTCAACGACACATCATCAACTGCACGTACATCGTCGAATAATTTACTGACCCGATCAATCTTGAGCAGTACATGTTCTTGCGTCTTTGTTGTGGGTTTATTGGTGACGCCCGAGGTGATTGCCATAGTACTTCTCCACCCAAATACCGATACGCCTCGCGTTCAAGCCTTGGGATTTACGCAATAAATGAATGATAGAGGCAAAATCTGTTTGCCCATCCAAGCCCAGTTTTGAAGGGGATTTCCCTTTTCAAATTTGTAAACCAAAGAAGGGGCAAGCTAGGCTTGCCCCCAAAATCGATTATTTACCCGATTTCACTTTGGTCCAAACGCGGGTTAATACCCGTTGGATTTTTAAAGGACGGACTTCACCGATATACAATTTGTCTAACACTTCTTTAGATGGATAAATCGCAGGATCGGTACGGACGGCTTCATCAACCAAAGGTTGAGCAGGATCGTTCGGGTTGGCGTAAGCCACATAGTTAGAGATAGGGGCAATCACTTCTGGACGTAATAAATAGTTTATAAACTTGTGGGCATTTTCAATATTTTGAGCATCTGCAGGGATAGCTAACATATCAAACCAAAGATTTGCACCCTCTTTTGGAATGGAGTAACCAATTTTATTGCCGTTACCGGCTTCATCGGCACGTGCTGCCGCTTGGAATACGTCGCCCGAGAAACCAAAAGCAACACAGATATCCCCATTGGCGAGGTCAGAGATATAACGAGATGAGTGGAAGTAGGTCACAAAAGGTCGGATTTTTTCCAGCAATTCGCCTGCTTTTTCATAATCTTCAGCTTTAGTGCTGTTGGGATCTAAACCTAGATAAATCATAGCCTGTGGCACCATATCGTCGGCAGAATCCAACATAGCAAAGCCACACTTAGATATTTTTTCGGCATATTTCGGGTTAAAGATCAGCTCCATAGAATCAAATGGGGCATCTTCACCTACCGCGGCTTTCACTTTGTCGATATTGTAACCAATGCCATTGGTGCCCCATAAATAGGGAACGGCATACTGGTTACCCGGATCGGCCTTTTCAAGCTGTTTCATGTGTTCTGCATTAAGATTTTTAAAGTTGCTCAATTTAGAACGATCTAATGGTTTAAAAGCACCCGCTTTGATTTGCTTCGCTAAAAAGTGATTAGAAGGGACGACAATGTCATAACCGCTGCGGCCAGACAATAACTTAGCTTCTAGCACTTCGTTACTATCAAACACATCGTAAATAACCCGAATGCCTGTTTCTTTCTTGAAGTTTTCTAAGGTATCTTCCGCGATATAATCAGACCAGTTATACACGCGAACCACTTCCTCAGCCTGTACAGTAACACTCGCTAGAACGCCAGTGGTCACTAAAGCCAAGGTGGTCATCTTGTTAAATAGCTTCATGCTTTCTCCTTTCTCGGGTAGCAGAATTGCCTATATCAATCCTGAAATTGTGTCACCGACCAACAGCTCGGTTATTGTTGTTATTCTCGACCAATGCTACACCTTAAAAACCGCATCGGCAGTCTTCACAGCACCATAATCATGACTTCTGTTTGAGGTGACTGCAATTATGTTCGTTATCAGATTTCATGCCAAATCTACTTATTTTTTAGATTGCATTATCAATCATAAAAACAGACTAGATATGAAAAATCCGCTACATATTGCAACATAAAGACAAATGCCTCAAGTCCCTAAAACAACCATACTGACTATCGAAGTAAAACCTTTTTTTATCTTACTAACAATCAGTTAGCTGAAATGAATTTTGTACAGTTACTCAGGCTAACGCTTAACTGAAAAAATCATTCCATTGAAAGTCTTACTGAATGGCTTATCGGATTTCCCTTTAAGCTTAGTAAGATTAGTTGAAGATATTTTATTCAAAAAACCTCTGCACCAAAGTAAAGCAAAATCACCACTATGGTGCAGAATTTTTCTATTTAATTTGGCGATCCCATTTATCCGCATACAGAATTATGCAAAAACTGGGGCCAATTTGTATACTAAACCCACATAGGTTAAACACTTAAAAGCAGGAATTCCCGTTCCCACGAACTGACAACTCGGCGGAAGTTTTCAAGTTCAGCTTGCTTCACGGCCACAAACCCTGTGGTGAAGGATTCACCTAAATACTCCTTACAAGCCTCACTCCCTTCCATTGCCGCTAACGCTTCTTCCAAGGTCAAAGGTAAGCAATGTGGGTTGTTGCTTCGACTTTCATTTGACTTACCTTGAACTGGCGTTGACGGTTTGAGCTTTTCTACCATACCGATATAACCACAGAGTAAACTGGCCGCAATGGCTAGATAGCAGTTAGCATCCGCCCCCGGAATACGATTTTCGATACGGCGGTTTTGTGGTGATGATTCAGGTATGCGTAGACCACAGGTGCGGTTTTCAACCCCCCACTCCAAGTTTACTGGTGCTGATGTGCCAGGCAAAAAGCGGCGAAACGAATTGGCATTAGGTGCCATCAGAGGCAATAGCTCAGGAATAAATTTTTGTAATCCCGCGATATAACTCAAGAATAATGCACTTTGAGTACCATCTTCATTGGTGAAAATATTCTTACCCGTTTCTTTATTGATCACACTTTGGTGAATATGCATTGCACTGCCAGGCTCATCAGTGACGGGCTTAGCCATAAAAGTAGCGCAAACATCATGCTTTAATGCCGCTTCACGCAGGGTACGTTTAAAGATAAATACTTGATCGGCTAGCGATAATGGATTGCCGTGGCTGAAGTTAATCTCCATTTGTGCAGGCCCATCTTCGTGGATCAAGGTATCGATATCTAAACCTTGGATTTCACACCAATCGTACATATCTTCGAATAAGGGATCGTATTCATTAGCCGCATCGATAGAGAAAGACTGGCGACCGGCTTCCGGTCTGCCTGAGCGGCCAATAGGTGGCTTAAGGGGTAAATCGTGGTCATCACTGCGACGGGTTAAATAGAACTCCATTTCGGGCGCAATCACTGGTTCCCAGCCCTGTTCAGCGTAGAGAGATAACACTTTTTTCAACACGTTACGTGGTGAAAGCTCGATGGGATTACCCATTCTGTCGTAGCAATCGTGAATAACCTGAGCCGTTGCTTCGATTGTCCAAGGCAACATAAACACAGCGTTTTCATCGGGAACACAGACGAAATCAATATCCGCATCGTCGAGTAACCTGTAGTAAACCTCGTCATTGACAAAGTCGCCAGTCACGGTTTGTAACAATACGCTTTCGGGTAAGCGCATGCCTTTCTCATCGAGAAACTTATCGACGGGTGCGATCTTGCCGCGAGCGATGCCAGTCATATCACTGATAACACATTCGACTTCTGTGATTTTTCGTTCTTTTAAGAAAGCAATTAGCTTATTCATTATTATTTCACTCGAGTTGTAGCCCTACGCCGGCATGCATCACCAAACGCATTGAAAATTGAGAGATAAAATGGATTTTCGGCCACCTTCCACTCTGGGTGCCATTGCACACCAAGGGCAAATTCTTTGGTATCGATCACGGAGAAAGCCTCCACTAATCCATCTGGAGCATAAGCTTCTGGCCGCAACCCAACACCCAAACGCTCCACGCCTTGAGTATGAACAGAGTTAACCTCTGCAGAATTACGGCCCCAAGCCTCGTAAATGACCCCCCCAGGCTCAACAGTAATACTGTGTGAGGGCCCATATTGCACCTCTAAAGAGGCGCTTTCATTTTCTCTATGTTCAATAAAACCAGCAACTTCATATAACTTTTGATGCAAACTGCCACCAAAAGCCACATTCATTTCTTGAAAACCACGACATATTCCTAGTACTGGTACACCTGCGGCAATAGCGGCATGGATCAGCGGCAAGGTGGTGGCGTCACGCTTTGGATCATGGTGAGTACCAGTCTCACTCGGTTGGCCAGCATAATGGTGTGGCTCAACATTGGAAGGGGAACCCGTAAACAAAATGCCATCAAGCCGGGCTAAGATCACATCAATGGGCAAATTAGTGCCGAGTGATGGGATCACCAACGGCCAGCCTTTTGCACCATCAACAACACCTAGCAGATATTTTTCACCAACAATATTAAAGGGATGTGAGTCCAATTCTTGATTACACGCGATAACACCAATGAGGGGCAACTCTGCAGACATAACTCACCTTAGGGTCTCATTTTACTAGCATATCGAACACTTTAACTTTAAATGTTCATTTTTTCACACAGTACACCGAAATTTAAATCTAGGCAAGAGGTTATCCATTTGTTAACTACTCTAATCGGACTGTCTTTATTTGTTATAAATAACATTATGTTAGCTACGATTAATCGCTACCATTTATCAATAATTATCTATTAATCAGCTGTAATTAAAGACGAATACCAGCATAACTACCGAGCATCAACTACATGTCTAGATGCTAATTTGACTAATATTATTTACACAGGGAAGGGATTTCTAAAGGATAACGCTGCTAGATAGTGGTTAAAAGGTAAACAATCACAATGAAGAGAAGATCGCCACTCTAAATGGCGAATAGAGTAGCGCAACAAAATAAGAAAAATTAGAAGTTTGCAGGTGTCGTTGCGCTAACCAGTCGACAAGGTTCATCGAAGGGATTGCGGAATCTATGGGGCAACTCACTGTTGAAATAATAGCTATCGCCCGCTTCCAAGATATACACTTCATCCCCTACGGTAAGCTCGAATTTCCCTTCGATAACCATAGCGGCTTCTTCACCTTCGTGTTTTAACATCTCTTCACCCGTATCAGAACCCGGAGGATAAGTTTCGCTCATCACTGACATGGCTCTATTGGGAAAATCACGGCCAATTAACTTAAACTCCAGTGGCCCTGTACCTATATCAAGCATCTCGTCGGATCGATATACGACTTTTTGTTCACACTCTGATGAGGCTTCAATTGAGAAAAAATCCACTAACGACATAGGAATGCCCGACAATACTTTTTTTAAAGAACTGACAGACGGACTAACACTGTTTTTTTCGATCATTGAAATGGTACTGTTTGTCACCCCAGCACGTTTAGCTAACTCTCGCTGAGACAAGCCTTTCATTTTTCGAACAGTTTTAAGACTGGTACCAATATCCAAATTTCACATCCCCCAAAAGGTTCGGGCAACCCCCGATAGATGACGAACAGGTTGTTCAGGATAAACATCATCCCAAATGCATTCACACCCCAAAAGCGCTTGAATTAACGCTTTAATTGTATTCTATAGAAAAAGCGTGTTAAATAAAACGAACACTTTTCCGAATATCTAAAAAGTGTGATGAGTATACTGAGACAAGTCCAATTTACAATAAAAACAATTTTTGGAGCCATCATGGCATGCAAACCTCCAGTCCACAGTGAACAGTATCCCCACTCTTATTATGTTGATACTGCTAAAGAAATTTACGCCCATCCACAACTCGAAGGCAGTATCAGTGCCGATGTATGCATAGTGGGCGGCGGCTTTAGCGGTATCAATACCGCTATTGAATTAGCACAACGCGGCTTGAGTGTCGTGTTACTGGAAGCTAAGCGCATCGGCTGGGGCGCATCGGGGCGTAATGGTGGCGAACTTATTCGCGGCATAGGTCATGATCCTGCGCAATTTCAAAATGAGATTGGCACTGAAGGTGTTCGAGCCATTCAACAAATGGGCTTTGAAGCTGTTGAAATTGTGCGAAATCGCATCCAAGAACACCAAATCGATTGCGATCTGAAAATGGGCTACTGCGACTTAGCGATTAAACCTCGGCATATGAGTGAGCTTGAAGAAGAATATAGTGCACTTAAAGCCATGGGATACCAGCAAGACATCAAGCTGCTAACTAAGCCGCAACAGGGTGAAGTGATAGGCTCAGATTTTTATCAAGGCGCGCTGGTCGATATGGGCAGCGGCCATCTGCACCCTCTTAATCTTGCCCTGGGTGAAGCTCGCGTCGCCCGCAATCTCGGTGCCCAACTATTTGAATACAGCGCCGCCGAAAAAATCATAAAAGGCGCTAAACCAAAAGTCATTACTGCCAAGGGTGAGGTCACTTGCCAGTATTTAGTGCTCGCGGGCAATGCTTACATTGGCCACAAACTCAATGGCTTTATTGGTGGCAAAGTATTACCAGCAGGCAGTTATTTACTGGCGACAGAACCCTTAACCGCAGCACAATGTATAAGTATTATCCCGCAAAATATGGCCTTTGCGGATATGCGCATTGCCTTAGATTACTTTCACTTATCCTCAGACCGTCGCCTGCTGTTTGGCGGTCTGTGCACCTATTCGGGTAAAGATCCTAAGGATATTGAAGCAGCACTTAGACCGAATCTTGAGAAGGTCTTCCCACAATTAAAAGGCGTGCGTATCGATTATGAATGGGGCGGGATGATAGGTATCGGCGCCAATCGTATGCCTCAAATTGGTCGCCTGCCCGATGCTAGCAATATTTTCTATGCCCAAGCCTATGCAGGACACGGCGTGAATGCCACCCATATGGCGGCAAAACTGATTGCAGAAGCGATTTGCCAGCAGGCGGGACATTTCGATGTGTTCGCTAAAATCAAGCACATGACCTTTCCCGGCGGCCCAACATTCCGCTCACCTATGCTCGCAGCAGGCATGCTGTACCACAGGTTTAAGGATATGTTTTAAGCCGCCTTCTACGCCTTGCCCAAAGTAGAAAGGGGATAGAGCCCAAATAATGGATCACTACAGCAACCACGACGCCAAAACCAATACCGCTCGCCGTCAAGGGAATGCCCGGTTTAAAGTTACTTAGGGTTTTCTCTAGATAATCAAAGCGGCTCGGAGTAAACATATAAGCAGTTTTCTCAAATAAATTACCCGAATCAAAAATCGTAACACCCTGTTTTAACTCTTCATAAACAGCAAGTGTCATTAGCTTTTGCTCTGCATCGGCACGTACACTGGGCTCTTCATTTTGTTGATGACGGGCAATCATTTCGTTGGCATCAGCATATTGGTATTCCTTAGCCGTCGCTTCGTAACCTTCTACCTGCCAACGAGTTGATTCGTAGAATCCTGACAAAAATTGCTGATAATGATCAGCAAGTTGTGGCAATTGTAGTGCAAGCACTAGAATAAACCCAAAAACTAACTTATCAATTAATCTACCAATCAAAGGGATCTCCTTAACGATTTACCAAAGTACGCAAAGTCGAATATTGTTAACTTAAACGACTAGCACTCGATTGGCAGATCGGTTCGACTGCCCCAATCCGCCCAAGAACCGTCATAGAGGATAGGATTTTTATGTCCTGCTGCGACCGAGGCTAAGATCAAGATGCAAGCCGTGATCCCAGAACCACAGCTGAATATCCGCGTAGCCTTATCGCCAACAAGCTCGCCATAAAGAGTTTGTAACTCGCTGGTCGTTTTAATTTTATGACCATCAAGTACTTGCGCAAAAGGTAAATTGACTGAGCGGGGAATATGCCCAGAGCGCACACCGGGGCGCGGTTCACTCATTTGGCCTAAAAAACGTGGCGCACCACGAGCATCGAGAATTGCAGTATCGGCATCATCAATTCGTGTAAGCACGGCTTGGGCATCCATCACCCGATCAGGATGATATTCGAGCACTGCCAACAAACTGTTGATATCCGTAGGGCCATAATCGACGCCTTCGGCTTGGTAACGCGATGAGGTAATACGGTCTTCTTCAATCCATTGGGGTAAACCACCATCGAGCACATACACACGATGAAATCCCATCACCTTAAAGATCCACCATGCTCGAGGAGATGAATAAATGCCTTGATTATCATAGATTACGATTGAACTATCAGGCTCAATACCAAGCTGCGCTATCCCTTGAATAAATTGCTCAAAGGTCGGCAGTGCATGAATTTGGGTCGAAGTCTTATCACAAAACTTATTCTCCACATCAAAACGACGTGAGCGCGCAATGCAAATAGGCTCATCGTATATCAAGGGTTCCTTACCAATCACGATTTCCATACTGGCATCGAGCAAGACCAAATTGAGATCGGTCAGGTGTTCTTCGAGCCACTGCGTACTGACAAGCGGGTATTCCATAGCGGGTCCTTTTACTGTTATCAAACACTCGCGCTAGTCTCTCACCAAATAGTATAAAGCCCAAATATCAGCTTAAAAATTGCGATCTTGGGTGTTCCCATTAAAGGTGTAAACTCAGTGTTGTGACACTAAAACATTAAATTACGAGTATCTAAGCCGCGATACGGCGCTTGCCATCATTTTAGGTACTTAACCGCTACTTAATGACTTCAATTTTCACGTCAATTAAACCAGACGACGTATTGCCTATACTGCTAAAAGCCGATTTTGAAAGATCAATAATGCGGCCACGCACGAAAGGTCCTCTATCATTGATTTCTACAATGACACTTTTACCATTCTTAACATTAGTTACCTTAACATTTGAACCAAAGGGTATCTTTTTATGGGCTGCAGTTTTTAATTTATGTTGATAAAGCTCACCACTTGCCGTCTTCTTATTTTGATGTTTATTCCCATAAAAAGAAGCTTGACCAGACTCAGTGAAGCCCTCCCAATTACCATTTTTACCCGTCTGCAGCGAAGAACAACCGACCAAAAAGCTTAACAGTGCGAACACAGATAATTTTACGAAAGTGGACTGCATAACTTGGTTTTGAAGTGTGTTCACATAACACCCTCTCTAATAAGTGAACTCATTGCTGGCGCGCAATTTGCCCAGCAAAAGTCACGGGGAAATAACGAAGAACCTTAGATGGCAGAAGCTCGAAGCTTGCATCCTAAAAGATCAGAGCAAGAAACAATAAATTTCCACGAGGCTACAGCAGTTACACGCTAAAATCATGTATTCACAAGTGAACGAAGCCGATTTTAGGCAAAAATGTGGCAGCCATACTGACTTCGAAAATGGACAAAAGCAATTTAGTTTTTCACAAAATCATCTTCATTTCGGATGACCAAACCTAATGCGGAGTTCATGATAGATGTTCAAGTAGTTCAGATTGTATGCGACTTAAAATAGTCTGAGTATTCTCTGATTCTAAATCTAGTTCACACCAACCATCAGTGCTCATGAATTCAGCCGACGAATATTCAATTTTAACGTTCTGCGATGAAGGAAGTAGTTTCCCAGACAAGCGAAATATACCTAGCCTCGTATTGATTCTACTAACTTTAAATTCTTTCATATCATCCTAGGAACAACGCTAAAATAATGGGTGAAAAATAGCTGGTTATAATTAGCGACGCAGGAGCAAAAACCAACAGTTTTTAAAATTTTCCAAGAAAATTTTCCAAGCCACCCATGATATAAAACATAAACTACAACACCTAAGTCGCATTTACCAAACGGATTTTTACTGAGGTTGAAAAGTCACGTTTTCGGGGGGTTTGGGGTGTTTTTTTGTTGATGTGCCGAGAGTTAACTGGAATTGGGGCGATTACGTTCGAGGCATATTCTCCACTGCGATGGATTAATCAAGCTTACAGATGGATTATCTCTGGATGGGTTAACTTGCCATTAAGTGCTGGCAGGTGTGTCGATAGTGCCTTCGTCGCTTTTCAAGGTGTTCGCAGTAGTAAGTGAGTTCTTGCAAAGTACCTACTGGGCCTTTAAATAGCTGCCCGAAATGGTGAGTGAGCTTAAGCCAATGCTCTGGAGGAATATTAAGGCGACTCAGTAAGCGAGCACTGCTCGTACTGATACTGCCACGTTTATCATCGCGAATAATTCTGCCTGTATCGTCAACTAGTTGCAGATAATCTTGTGGATCAAAGTGCAGCCCTCTAGGCATATTGTCCCGCTCATTACCGATAAAAGGCAGTAATGTTTCGGGTTGTTTACTTGCAAATGCCGCACGGATACGCCGTTGAATACTGGTGAAATCCGAAGTTTCGGGTGTTGTGGCCAGTTGAGCGCGGATAGGGTTGAGGTCGACATAGGTCATACAAGCGAGCACTGCCGCCTCATCGAGTAAGGCTTGGGATTTAAAACGTCCCTCCCAGAAGCGTCCTGTGCAGTTATCCTCTTGATTTGCCTTACGGGCGATAGGTTCATTTAAGGCCCGCATAAACCAAGATATATCACTTAAGCGACTGCGATAGAGGGCAATGTGGTGTTTAAGGTTAGCCACTTCATGGGCTTCAACAACTTGCCCTTGGACAAATTGTTGTGTTAATTCAGAGCCTTTAAACACCTGATGCCAATGCTCAAGCACTTCTCTATCACTCCATTGATTGGCTTGGTAAATGTCCACGCACAGTACCAGATGCAGATGGTTGCTCATCACCGCATAAGCTGCAACATCAATCGCAAAAACCTGAGCCAGTTTAAGCAATTGCTGCTCTACCCACTCGCGTCTATGGTCATAGTTATTACCTGAAAAAGGGTCTTCACCACATAAATATGCACGTCTAACTACTCTACTACAGCAATGATAAAACGGCGTATCTTCCAAACTGATTTGGGTTCTCCTTGGCTGTGGCATCATCACACTCCTTGTGCTGGGTTACAGTAGGTAAGCCTAGTCGATAATAGGGTGACTCACCAAGGAGCATCACCAAATTAACAATGGGTGGCTTAGAAAACAGCATTAATCCTAAAAAATACAACACCTGTCCCAAATTTTTTTTTTGGGGTCTAAATTCTTGAGAAGTGTTTAATCGTGTCTATCAGTTGTGACTTTTGAGCTGGGGAAACCCATTCCAAGGAAAATAGATAACAATTTGATTCGGCCAGTGTTATTTGATGTAAGTTACTATTCGTTCCAGTTAAAAGCTCAAAGCAGGCAGACTCTAAGCTGTGTTTAGATATTTCATTGTTGCCAGTAAAACTGATTTGCGGCTTATCTGTATCATCTTCCAATTTCCAGTGGCACTGTTCATCTAGGTTGGCTAGCAATTGTCTAAAGAGAGCTTCGGGTATTTCGTATTCTATCCGTAAAATTGACGTTAAAGCGATAAGGTTGTGCCCCCAGAAACCAGGCTGTTTAAGCGCGCTTTCAAGTACTGTTTGAGCATGAATAATTGTTGGTTTGATATAATCTTCACGGAGTGGGTATGACTGGTGATTGTTACCGTAAAAAGTTGCAGTAACAAACTCACAGAAGCGTTCAATGAACCGAAGCCTTTGGTTTTCAGTGTTAATAAGAGGCCAAGCTTGTTTAAACGCTATAAGTACTGATACGTTGTGAGTCAGGTATTCGTTTTGCTCTGCACATTGCTCCATGTAATAAGCAAAAATCTCGTTAGCATCGTTTTTTTGAAACCAATCTTGCATCGTGAAGTAGGCGTATGGATAGATAGCATGGGCTAAAGTCCAGTGGCGCCTGCGTGCTACTGGCTCAAAAGGTGTAGAGCCAGACTTTAGGATCGTTAAGTCAATATTAGGCTCTTCTAACGCAATTAAGTTTTCGATTTTCATCCAGTCGGTTTCAGGCCAAATAAATTGATTTTTTAACGACTTGATTGCTAGATAACACTTTAGCGCGTGTTGCTGATGTATCGCTGCGATTCTTGTCAGTACTTCATCCATGCTTGCCTAATCCTTTTAAGCTACGTTGTTTAGTGGCATAGGTATTTTGGCCACTGTTTTATACGTCAATAAATTTCAACTAAATGCCTATGATTAGATAAATGTATACAATTGGCAATGGTTTGTAGTTCGTTTCTAGGCAATAGCTTTTTAGTTAAACGAACAGTGTCAGGGGTAGTTAAGATTGGCATTGTTGCACCAGTGACCTTCTAAAACATGGATGTGTTAGTAGAGCCCTCAGGGAGGAGTTTATGGCGTGTCACTGGGGAAGCAATGACTATTAATGCGTAATGCACGTAACTCAACTGTCTTGCTTTGAGGTAAAGCCATCCTAAAAAT
This sequence comes from Shewanella profunda, assembly GCF_023283765.1. Lineage (GTDB taxonomy): Bacteria > Pseudomonadota > Gammaproteobacteria > Enterobacterales > Shewanellaceae > Shewanella > Shewanella profunda. The sequence continues at coordinate 57,072 of NZ_JAKILG010000027.1, forward strand.
AAAAAGCCTCGTTCCATGCAATATGAAAAGAGGCTTTATCATTTAGCGAAATCGACTACTTATAAAAAGCGTGCTTATAACACGATCCAAGTTGCTTTCAGCTCAGTGTATTTATCGAAGGAATGCAGGGATTTATCTCGACCATTACCTGACTGTTTATAGCCTCCGAACGGCGCAGTCATGTCGCCGCCATCGTAATGGTTGATCCACACCATGCCTGAGCGTAGGGCTTTGGCGGTTTTATGGGCCTTGCTGATATCCGAAGTCCACACCCCAGCGGCTAAGCCGTAGATGGTATCGTTGGCTATTGATATCGCCTCTTCCATGCCATTAAATTCAATGACAGATAACACAGGGCCGAAGATCTCTTCGCTGGCAATTTTCATCTGATTGTTTACGTTAGAGAATACCGTGGGCTGCACATATACACCGCCCGTGTCGGCCATAACTTGGCAGCCACCGTGGACTAAGGTTGCACCTTCGTCTTTACCCGCTTTGATGTAACTGAGTACTGTGTCTAACTGTTGTTTATCGACAACGGCGCCGCTCACAGTGGCGGGATCGAGTGGATGCCCCGGATGCCATGATGCTAACTCCTCTGCGATAAGCGCGATAAGCTCATCTTTCACCCCGGATTCCACCAGCAAACGCGAGCCTGCGGTGCAAACTTCACCTTGGTTAAAGGCAATGGCTTCGGCGGCAGCAACAGCAGCGGCTTTTAGATCTGGTGCATCATTAAAGACGATATTGGGGCTCTTGCCTCCCGCCTCTAACCACACGCGTTTCATGTTTGATTCACCGGCGTAAATCATTAATTGTTTTGCGATTTTGGTGGAACCCGTGAACACCAAGGTATCCACATCCATATGCAGTGCTAAAGCTTTACCCACAGTATGACCAAATCCTGGCAACACGTTTAATACGCCTTTGGGGATCCCCGCTTCGATGGCCAGTTGGGCCATACGGATAGCCGTTAAGGGTGACTTTTCAGAGGGCTTTAACACCACACTGTTACCCGTTGCAAGCGCAGGCCCTAGCTTCCAACACGCCATCAGCATAGGGAAATTCCAAGGCACAATCGCAGCGACTACACCGACTGGTTCACGGGTGATCATGCCTATTTCGTTGTGAGCCGTTGGCGCAAGTTCATCGTAAATTTTATCAATCGCTTCGCCAGACCAGCGAATCGCACGGGCAGCGCCCACTACATCCACAGCCTTGGAGAAACGGATCGGTTTACCCATGTCGAGGGTTTCTAACAGCGCGAGTTCATTGGCATTTTCTTCCAGTAACTCGGCGAAACGTATCATTACTTGTTTGCGTTTTACTGGAGACTGCTGCGACCAAGCACCGGACTCGAATACGCTGCGGCCATTGGCAACCGCAAGATTGGCATCGGCAAGATCGCAACTCGCCACTTTGACCAGCAAGCGGCCATCGATAGGACTAATACAGTCAAAGGTGTTACGCGATACGGCATCTTGATATTCGCCATTGATAAACGCCTTACCATTAATAGACAGGCTGGCAGCAAGACTTTCCCATTCGCTGCGTTTCTTCGGTGTGCTCATGATGACCTCTTAATAATTCGTATAGGTGTGGTTTATCGTTCATCGACAAGAAATAGTGATCTGCGGCGACTTTAGCGCAAATGCTAAACATCATCACAGTAATAATTCGGACTTCAGATTACGCTGTTTGAGCAATAAAATTCAATATTTTTTACAAAAGTAGCTTTTTTGCCACAAATAACTGCACACGCATCTTCCATGTTCATTATTTCTAACATAGCATAGCAAATATTCACCACCCTAAAACAAGACCTGAAAATACAGGACAAGGTAGACACTATGGCCGATTTGCCGCTCAATTGTGCAAGCGACTCCTCACTTGATCATCCCTCACTTGAACATTTCTGGATGCCTTTTACCGCCAACCGCCAATTTAAAGCTAGCCCGCGGTTGCTCGCCAAGGCCGAAGGCATGTATTACACGGATATTGATGGCAATAAGGTATTAGATGCCACCGCAGGTTTATGGTGTTGTAACGCAGGCCATGGTCGCAAAGAAATCAGCGAAGCGGTCAGCAAACAAATTAAACAGATGGACTATGCGCCCTCCTTCCAAATGGGTCATCCTATCGCCTTCGAACTCGCCGAGCGTTTAACCGAGTTAAGCCCTGAGGGATTGAATAAGGTTTTCTTTACTAACTCAGGTTCTGAATCCGTCGATACCGCGCTTAAGATGGCACTTTGCTATCATAGGGCGAACGGCCAAGCCTCGCGCACTCGCTTTATCGGCCGCGAAATGGGCTACCACGGAGTCGGCTTTGGCGGCATATCTGTGGGTGGATTAAGCAATAATCGCAGAGCATTTAGCGGCCAATTATTACAAGGTGTTGACCACTTACCCCACACCTTAGATATCGAAAATGCGGCATTTACCCGTGGACTATCGCCCTTTGGCGCTGAAAAAGCCGACGTATTAGAACAGCTAGTGACTCTGCATGGCGCCGAGAATATAGCCGCCGTGATTGTTGAACCTATGTCAGGTTCTGCAGGGGTGATATTGCCGCCCCAAGGTTACTTAAAACGTCTGCGTGAAATCACTAAAAAGCACGGCATCCTACTGATCTTTGATGAAGTCATTACCGCTTTTGGCCGCGTTGGCGCTGCCTTTGCGAGTCAACGTTGGGGCGTTATCCCAGATATGATCACCACGGCTAAAGCCATCAATAATGGCGCTATCCCTATGGGTGCGGTGTTTGTGCAAGATTTTATCCACGACACTTGCATGCAAGGCCCTAATGAACTGATTGAGTTTTTCCACGGCTACACCTATTCCGGCCATCCGGTTGCTGCGGCGGCCGCACTCGCCACCCTATCAATTTATGAGAATGAGCAATTATTCGAGCGCAGCCTTGAGCTTGAACGCTACTTCGAAGACGCCGTGCACAACCTCAAAGGGCTGCCGAATGTGATTGATATTCGCAACACAGGATTAGTGGCGGGGATTCAATTTACCCCTAGCGCCCAAGGCGTAGGTAAACGAGGCTACGGGATATTTGAACACTGTTTCCGCCACGGCACTTTAGTGCGGGCCACGGGCGATATCATTGCCATGTCACCGCCACTAATTGTCGATAAACGCGAGATTAACCAAATGGTTAACAGCCTAAGCGATGCGATTAACGCCGTTGGATGATTCTCACCTTTAACACCCGAGGCAGCAGAGTCATCAAAGATTAACTATTGTTGCTTTACCACCACGCCTCGGTCGGTATTGTTGATGTGAATCTGCCAATTCTGATGGCGTTCCGCTGGATGGCGGTTGGAAGTACCCACTCTTTGGGTCACAGCATATGCATGACCACAACGGCGTATATTTTATACCAAGCGTAAAACAGTTACGGCCCGCAGGCCCGTTGGAAAGCAGACTCAAGCTAAGTTTGTAATGCCGACGATGAAGACGATTAAATAGCCGAATTTCAGCTTAATAAGGAAATTGCCAATGACTGTGTGTATTAACACCATTATTCGCTTTGCGACGGCGCAAACCCCCATCGAAACCTATCAATTGCCAACGGAAAAGTTGCTAGCGGGGAATCCAAGCCAAGGGTTAGAGAATCATTATTCTAGCCCTTGTGATCAATTTCACAGTGGAATTTGGCAAAGTGAATCAGGTGCTTGGAAAATAAACTACACTGAATACGAGTATTGCGAAATCCTCGAAGGGATAAGTGTTATTACCGATCTTCAGGGTCAATCACAGACTTTCACGGTAGGAGACAGATTTATCATACCCGCGGGTTTTCAAGGTATTTGGGAAGTCGTGGGATCGTGCCGTAAGGTTTACGTCATTTTCGAACAAAAGTGAGAAAAACGAGGCTGATTTTAACCTCAGTAAAACAGCTAAGTCATCTTAGCGACAACTCGCCATGAGGTCACAGCAATGGGTTTTCCTAGGCTGTTGTTTGGCAAACTAACGGATGTACTAGCGCGATTGAATAATCATGGCCGCCAGTAACACCTCCGAGTCAACAGAGAAAATGGGAGAAATACCGTGTATAAGAACCTAACTAAAAAACGGCTTGTACCACTTATCGGAATAGCGCTAGCCACATCCTTACTATCTAGCAATGCTAACGCAGAAGTCACAGGGGAAATTAGTCTTACTAACGACTACCGTTTCCGTGGCGTTTCGCAAACAGCAGGCGATCCCGCTCTGCAAGCAGGTATTGATTGGGGATTTGACTCTGGTCTGTCTGTAGGCGCTTGGGCAAGTAACGTGGACTTTGATGAGCCAGGCTATAACGTAACCGTCTAGCGAACCACACCTCGCATCATTAATCTGCCTATTTGAAAATACCTGCTCAATGATAAATTTGGAGCAGGTGATGAAAACATACAGAACAACTACTCAGTG
>NZ_JAKILG010000028.1 GCF_023283765.1 Shewanella profunda
TCGTCAACTCAGGGCTGCGTATTCTACGCATTTCCCGTTTCGCGTCAAGGAGTTTTTAACAACTTCTTGCTGCAATTGAATTAAGTGCCATTCTCAACAGAGAGTAAGCTGTTTAATTCAACCTAACTCGTCAGCTTGCTTTCGCTGTCTGCCGTGTCAGTGGATGCGCATTATAGGCAGCAGAAGAATTTGTGCAAGCGCTTTTTAATGGTTTTTTGCATTTAATTTTTATACCTGAGCTAATCACATCATACCCACTAATTACTCACAAACTTATCCACAAAACTCACCTTTGATGAGATTCTTACCTTATATTTGTATAGCTGTCGTATCTAAAAGAGGCCGTACTTTTAGCAGGAAGCTAAATCCTTACCAAATAATAGTGTTAGCTAGCATAAGAATTTCTAAGATGATTACTTCCGGAGAAAGCAAGACTGAGATAGAACTTGAGTCGTACCTGAAAATGAAGGTGTTATCTCCTTTATATAAAGCGACAGACACCTTGGATGACATTTACTAAAATCGAAGTTTACTTAGAGCAGCCTTCCCACACCTTATTGACTAACGCTACTTATATATAAGTAGCGTGAAAGCCACTCGACTCATTCATCAGGGCTAAATTGAGTAGATTAACTGGCACTCCATAGTAGCTGCCCACAATCTGTAAGATCATAACCTCCGAGTAATGCAGCCATTTGCCTTGTATGGCCGCAGCTCAACATAGTAAAGAGTTGTTGCAACTGTCGACGGAAGTAAATACTTTGTGGCATAACAAAATCAAAGGACTCCTTCACTAAGGGGACAAAGCTTAAACCACTCTCCAAAGCTACTGACTGGCAACCAAAACCAATGTCAGCATCACCTCTGGCAATATACCCTGCAAGTTCACGCTCGCTATAAGCTGTTAGTAGAACATTGAGCTGATCTAATCGTGTACCTTGTTTTAACAACCAGTGCTCTAAATGCTGTTGACTTCCAGCTCCCCCCTGACGACTCACCCATCGCCACGGTAAGCTCACCACTTTATCTTCTTCTTGGCATCTGTGGTGCATATCTGCACGCATAATAAGCCCTTGTTGGCGAGAATAACCATGCACCATTATCCACTGCTGATGATTGTTATAACCTTTTAATAGCGCAGGATGGCGGATATTTCTATCTTCCATACTCCCCCAATGTAAGGTACAAACGTCAGCATAACCCTTAGCGAGCAACTCTAAGCCTAGGCGTGACCCTGTTGCGCTGTAGCTGATTAATTCACGGCTGCCGACCTGTGCCATCAAACGTGCCACTAGCATAGATAATAGTGGGTCGTCACTACCCGTAATAAGCAATCTATCAGTGAGCATACCGCTGTGGCATGAATCCATCACCCAACGGTCAATCAACACCTTAGGAAACAGCCATTTACCTGTGATTTTTGTAGCCGGTAGAATTCGGTCATTCGCCATGGCGTAGACTTTCTTCTCGTTAAGATCCAAATACTCGGCTACTTGCTTAGCGCTCATATAGACCAATTCACTGGCAGATGTCATCTTATATCCTTGTATCTAAATATCCGCTCTTTGTTGAAATACTGTATTTGTTAGAACGCCGAACTCAAGTTACTGGGTCAGAGTTCACATCAAATTGTAAATTTTCACTGCCGTGATATACCAAAAAATGACGTCCCTTCGCACGAGCTATGATAGTGATACCTAATTGCTGTGCGAGTTCTAAGCCCATTTGAGTCACGCCACTGCGCGACAGCAAAACTGGAATTCCCATCTTGGCAACCTTGATCACCATCTCTGAAGTAAGCCGGCCTGTGGTATAAAAAATCTTGTCGCCGCCTGGGTTTTGTCCAAGCCACATATCACCAGCGAGTGTGTCTACCGCATTATGGCGACCAACGTCTTCGACGAAGGCCATAATTTGGTCATCTTCGCACAGGCCACAGCCATGTACCGCACCTGCATTTTTATAGGTTTCATTATATTCGTTGATATTTTTCAATAAGCTATAAAGAGTGCTTTGCTTGAGGCTAGGTGTTGGTAACTTAATACCCTCAAGATCCTGCATAAAACTCCCGTAAACAGTCCCTTGACCACAGCCAGAAGTAACTGTTTTTTCAGAGAGTTTTTCATCAAGATCCGCCGTTTGTTCACGGGTAATCACTGCCGCAGAGTTCACATCCCAGTCGACTATTACGGAGTCCAACATGCTTACATCAGAAATAAAACCTTGGTTTTTAAGATAACCTAGCGCCAATGACTCAGGTTTTGCTCCGAGTGTCATCAAAGTTACAATCGGGCGCCAGTTCAAATAAACCGTTAATGGCCGCTCACACGCCACAAACTTATCGAGCACTTCCCCAGCTTCATTTACGGCCTTAACTGCAATAGTTAGGGGCACTTCAGCTTGGGTTTTCACAAAAGTAAACGGACGCTTAGTCTGTAAACTGGTATTATCCGCCATCGAACTTTTACCTGTAATAGTGCTGTTATCAGAAATCATAATCTTACCGCTTAACGAATGATGACCAGAGCATAGCAATATTTATACCTAGGTATAAAAGAAGGGCTAAAATGCGTGATCCGTCGCAATTCGATTTTTCTTTTTGGACGTTAATGTCCCAGACAAAATAATCAACAGGACAAAATGTCCCACAAAAACACTCGTTTTGATGATCTACTTCAAACTTATCCCCTATGTTTACTGGCATTAATATTGCAAAGACCTTTTATTGCAATTTGTTGGTAACACCGATCCGCAAAGTAAAAAATCGTCCACCAGCACAGTTGAAACGGAGAGACAATGCAGCATACAACAAGTGTTTGGCCTATGTACGTTTCACTCAAAAAAGTAGAGAAACAAGTTGGCCGCTGGACCTCAGTTAAATGGGAAATTGATCATTTACTTCCCACTACCCACGAAGCCCCTGAAGGGGCAACCTTAGTCCTACTCGAGTTGCACAAAGACGAACGAGCGAGCTATCGCCTCAATATCGATCTAGATAACGCTATGCTGTATTTAGTATGCGATGAAATGCCCGACGGTACTTGGGTTCCAGCTTTACTCTCGGCTGACCAAAACGTTGCTGCGGGCTGCCTTGAGGGAAATACTCCAGTGCTCAATATGCTAATGCCTGAGGCTATCGCTTGTTGGATTGAAGCCTTTATCACCCAATACGGTGAAGTCGAAATTTCAGCCCACCGGCGTAAACATGTCGATGGACGCAACAATCAAGGCCCAAGTAGCGATCCATTACGGAGAGATTAATGGCTGATAATACCCACAAAATAAGCGGACTTTTTACTCGCTGGACCCAACGCCGTGAACAAGTCGCAGCCGAGGAAGCATTAGAGACTAAACAGATACAGGATGTTATCGAAGATGAACTTGTCGACGTCGACACACAAACGGTAACTACTCAAGCCGCCACAGTATCCCAACAGTCTGAAGTTGAACATCAATCGCCGGACAATCCTAACCGCATGTTAACTGCGGAGGATTTACCTAATCCTGAAGAAATTGAGATAGGAGGAAGTTTTGCCAGTTTTATGGCTACCAATGTCGATCCAGCGGCAAAAACGGCAGCCCTTCGTGCACTTTGGAAACAACCGCATTTCAATGAGATTGATGGTCTTTTGGAGTATGCACTCGACTATAGCAATCAAACCAAACTCAGTCCTGAAGTCTCAGCCGAACTGGCTAAAAAGGTGTTCCGCTTTATGACTAAGGACAATGAAGAGTCAGACAAAGAAGCAACCTTAGTGAAAAACGAGCTGAATTCCGTACCAGAAACAGCGATGGGATCAGACAACGAGATCGAAACCGAATTGGCAGCAAAACCTTCAACGGACAATTTGGATGGGGAGATTGATGACCTACCCCAAAATGCACCAGAGCTTTCCGCTCAAGTTCATACCCGAGTTGTTTAACGTCAGTTTAGCTAATTTTAATGTCCACAACCTTGGTATGTGAATTGCTGTATAGCGCAGTAAAAGCTTAGATAAAAGCAGAAAAGGCAATGACTTACTTATTACCAACCGCCTAAATCTGCTCCAATACAGCAAAAAATAGAACAGCCCAAGTACTGTTCAGGAACGCAATGTGAGCACTTATTTGATGACCAATCAAACCCAGCATGCGCTGAAACAAGCGCGGCAAAATGTATTAGCGCAGACTCAGATTTTGCAGAATCTGATCCCGCCAACGGTAAGCTATACCACCGAAGGCACAGTGCTAATTATCGGCCCAGAGGATCTCGCTCGCCTAGCTGCGGACAAATTGTCCACTATGGCAAATCGAGTCATTTTAGCCAATGAAGCGATTACCAGCCAAGACGAAGCGCACCTAGAGCGTGTTATGGCTGCGGCAACAAATGTTGAAAGTTACTACAATAAACTGATTGGAATTAAAGGTTTTTTAGGCCAGTTCCAAGTCAACGTTGAACATCAAAATGGCACAGCAGAACTTAGCTTAGTGTCCATTAGAAAGCCTCACTTTGATCTTGTGCTCGATTTGAGCAGCACACCTTGTTTAAATTTAGAGATGCTCCCTCCTGGCTACTTCTACGTAGGTCAGGATGCGGCGAAGCTCGAAGATGCGCTAACACAAATCCCTGAGTTGGTAGGGCAATTCGATAAACCACGCTATGTAAAAATTAATCCAGATTTATGCGCCCACGACCGCAACGGCATCAATGGTTGTAATCGTTGCCTCAACTTCTGTCCCGCCGATGCAATAAACAGTGTCGCCAAGAAGATTGAAATTGATCCTTACCTTTGCCACGGTGCTGGCAGTTGTACAAGTGCCTGCCCAACAGGAGCTATCAGCTACGACTTGCCAACACCTCAGGCCTTATATTCTTATCTAAATAAAATCATCAGTCGCTTTCGCGAACAAGCCCAGACAGCACCCGTGATTTTATTCCACGACAATGCAGTTGGCGCCGACTTTATTTCTGAGGATCTAGCAGGAGATATTCTTCCTGTTGCTCTTGAAGAAATCACAGTTGCTAGCCTTGACCATTGGCTTTCTGCACTCGCTTGGGGCGCGCGCCAAGTACTTATTCTCAACACAGAAGCCACTGCGCCAACGCTCACCCAAATGCTCAAAGGTGAGCTATCGTTAGCCAATAGCATTTTAGACGAAATGGGTCAGCCACAGCGTATCAGTCTTATCGACCCTAGCATGCTCACCCATTTAGAATCGATGCTTGATATCAGCTTAGATTGGCCAATCATAGTACCGGCCGCATTTGTCTCAACAACTAAGCGAGATACTCTGTTTGAAGCAATAGACCACCTAAATAGCCAAGCGGGTGAAATCGATACTTGTCTAAGCATCACTAACGTCCCTTATGGCAAAGTTAGTGTCAATGTAGAGAAGTGCACCTTATGTATGTCCTGCGTCGCAATTTGCCCAACCATGGCATTACAGGATGGTGGTGACAAACCTGCACTACACTTCATTGAACAAAACTGTGTGCAATGTGGGTTATGTGAGGCGGCTTGCCCTGAAAAAGTCATTAGCCTTACCCCACAAATCAATTTTGATAAAGCTGCCCGTCAGCAACAACACACCCTGAAAGAAGAAGCCCCATTCGAATGTATTCGTTGCGGCTCTCCTTTTGCGACCCAATCTATGGTGCATCGGATGCTGGATATGGTCGGCGCGCATAGCGCATTTTCAGCTAATATTGAACGCTTGAAAATGTGTGGCGACTGCCGGGTAAAAGACATGTTTGAAGACATTCTTCAAGATCCTGAAAAGCAACTGCGATAAGAGATCCGTTATGACCGAATCCGTAAGACAAGTATCAGAAAACGATCAGTTGAGAGCCGATATCTATCAACTGCTGGCAGCACTATTACGCCGCCATCCTAGCCCTGAATTACTGCACTTTTTGGCCAATCTTGAAATCGATGCCAATGAAGATAATGCGATGACCAAAGCTTGGTTGTCACTGCAACTCGCCTCACAGCAGTTCACTAGTGAACAGTTAGAAGATGAGTATTTCGCCCTTTTCCTCGGTGTTGGATGCGGTGAAATTCTACCCTATGGCAGTTGGTTTATGACGGGTTCATTAATGGATAAACCTCTGGCACTTCTACGCCAAGACCTGATGCAACTGGGTTTTGAGCGCGAAGATAACGTCAAAGAACCCGAAGACCACGTCGCAGCCCTTTGCGAAGTCATGGGAACACTGATTCTAGAGGCACCAAGTTATCGCCAGCTGGCATTTTACCAACGCCATATTGGCAGTTGGGTTGGTCGCTTCTGTGACAATCTAGCTAAAGCCCCAAGTGCGGCTTTTTATGCCACGGTTGCACAACTGGCAAAAGCCTTTTTCGAAATGGAAGCCAATGCCTTTGAGCAACTAAGCCTAGATATTCCCGTGAATTGCCCCGGCAGTGCCGACTTGCAACCCGTCACCAGTGATGTTGAAAAGCAAGTGGAATTAATGAATTAAAATCAGATGCCTGCACATATAGGCATCGATGTGATGAAGTCAGTTCTGTAAGCGAAGGAGAATCCCATTCACCCTCGCCACAATAGCCTAGGCTTCTACAATAACCGAGGTGGTTGTCGTTTATGCCACTTTAACCCAGTAACACAAGGAGACACTATGAAGAAGCAAGCTTCCGACATGGGCCGTCGTCAATTGCTTAAAGCATTGGCACTCGGCAGTGCGGCAGGTGCGGTAGCCACTGTTAGCGGTCAGGCATTAGCCGCAGCGCCAACGGTTGAACCTATCGAACCTAAGAGCGAAAGCTACCGTGAAACCGACCATATTCGTTGTTACTATGCGTCGCTTAAAAACTAAATAGAGGAGAGTGTGTGATGCGATTAACCCGCAAAACAGATCAGGTTGTCGAGCCTAAAGCATCGACCCTGGGTCTCAATCGTCGTCAATTCTTAAAATCGGCAGGTCTTGCCACTGGTGGTATCGCCGCAGCATCTATGCTCGGCACAGGCATGATGCGTAAAGCAGAAGCTAAAGATATCCCCCACAACGTCCCAACTGAAGTTAAACGTACCATTTGTTCTCACTGTGCAGTGGGCTGTGGTATCTATGCTGAAGTACAAAACGGTGTGTGGACGGGTCAAGAACCTGCATTCGATCACCCATTCAACGCTGGCGGTCACTGCGCTAAAGGTGCTGCACTACGTGAACATGGTCACGGTGAAAAACGCCTGAAATACCCAATGAAGTTAGAAGGCGGGAAATGGAAAAAGATCTCTTGGGATCAAGCCATTAATGAAGTGGGCGATAAAATGGCTTCTATTCGCCAAGAGTCAGGCCCAGATTCAATCTACTTTATGGGTAGTGCTAAGTTTTCAAACGAACAAGCTTACTTATATCGCAAATTTGCGGCACTGTGGGGAACGAACAACGTCGACCATTCAGCCCGTATTTGTCACTCTACCACAGTAGCCGGTGTTGCTAACACTTGGGGCTACGGTGCGCAAACCAACTCAATTAACGATATCCGCAACTCTAAGTGCATCATGTTCATTGGTTCCAACCCCAGTGAAGCGCATCCTGTTGCCATGCAGCATATTTTGATTGGTAAAGAACGCGGTGCCAAAATCATCGTCGTTGATCCACGTTTCACCCGTACTGCAGCGAAATCTGACGAGTACGTGCATATCCGTCCAGGTACTGATATCCCCTTCATTTATGGTCTGCTATGGCACATATTTGAAAACGGCTGGGAAGATAAAGAGTTTATCCAGCGCCGTGTCTATGGCATGGACCGTATCCGCGAAGAAGTGAAAAAGTACACCCCAGAAGAAGTTGAACTGGTTGCGGGTGTGCCAAAAGCACAAATGTACCGCGTTGCCAAAATGATGGCAGAAACCAAACCCGGCACTATTGTTTGGTGTATGGGCGGCACACAACATCACGTGGGCAACTCTAACACTCGCTCCTACTGTATCTTACAGTTAGCATTGGGCAATATGGGTGTTCCAGGTGGCGGTACTAACATTTTCCGTGGTCATGATAACGTGCAAGGGGCAACTGACTTTGGTTTGTTATTCGATAACTTACCAGGTTACTACGGCTTAACCTCTGGCGCTTGGGCTCATTGGGCAAATGTGTGGGATCTGGATCCTAAATGGATATCTAACCGTTTTGATCAAAGTGAATACCTAGGCAAAAGTCCACAAACCTCTGCCGGTATTCCTTGCTCTCGCTGGCACGATGGTGTGTTAGAAGATAAAACCAAGATAGCGCAGAAAGACAATATTCGTCTGGCGTTCTTCTGGGGACAATCGGTCAACACGGAAACCCGTGGCCGTGAAGTCCGTGAAGCTTTAAACAAGATGGATACAGTGGTCGTTGTCGATCCATTCCCAACCATGGCGAGTGTTATGCACCAACGTCAAGATGGGGTTTATTTGCTTCCTGCCGCAACCCAGTTTGAAACCTACGGTTCAATATCAGCAACTAACCGCTCCGTTCAATGGCGTTCTAAAGTGATAGAACCCCTGTTCGAATCCCTGCCAGATCATGTGATCATGTGCAAACTCGCTAAGAAAGTGGGTATTGATCAAGAGCTGTTCAAGCATATCAAAGTCAATGGTGATGAGCCGTTAATTGAGGATATTACCCGCGAGTTCAACACTGGTATGTGGACTATCGGTTATACCGGACAAAGCCCTGAGCGTTTAAAAATGCACCAAGAAAACTGGGGGACTTTTGATGCTGACAGCTTAGAAGCACCCGGTGGCCCAGCTAAAGGTGAAACCTACGGCTTACCTTGGCCTTGTTGGGGTACACCAGAGATGAAACATCCTGGTACTCAAATTCTATATAACGAAGCCAAACATGTTAAAGACGGTGGCGGTAACTTCCGCGCCCGTTATGGTGTTGAACATGAAGGTAATAATATTCTTGCCGAAGGTACTTACTCTAAAGGCAGTGAGATCCAAGATGGCTATCCTGAATTTACCGCCGATATGCTTAAGCAATTGGGTTGGTGGGATGACCTAACCGAAGACGAGAAAAAACACGCCGAAGGTAAAAACTGGAAAACTGACATTTCCGGTGGTATCCAACGTGTGGCAATCAAACATGGTTGTATCCCTTATGGTAATGCTAAAGCCCGTTGTATTGTATGGACATTCCCAGACGATATTCCGCGCCACCGTGAACCACTTTACACACCTCGTCGTGACTTAGTCGCTAAATACCCAACCTACGAAGACCGTATGGTTGCGCGTCTACCGACCCTGTATAAGTCAATTCAAGATAAGGATTTTGCTAAAGACTTCCCACTGGCACTCACTTCTGGCCGCCTAGTGGAATACGAAGGTGGTGGTGAAGAATCCCGTTCTAACCCTTGGTTAGCTGAACTACAACAAGAAATGTTCATCGAAATGAACCCTGCGGATGCAGCGGATCGCGGTATTCGTGACGGTGACGATGTTTTTGTTCATGGCCCTGAGGGCGCCAAAATCACGGTTAAGGCTATGGTGACACCGCGCGTTATTGCTGGTGAATGTTTTATGCCATACCACTTTGCTGGGGTGTTTGAAGGCGAGAGCCTAGCGAAAAACTATCCGGAAGGCACAGTGCCTTACGTGATAGGCGAATCCGCAAACACCATTTTAACTTACGGCTACGATGTTGTGACTCAGATGCAAGAAACTAAGTCCAGCCTCTGCCAAATCAGCAAAGCCTAACCTACTTGATGAGGAGATAAGCCATTATGGCAGTCATGAAATTTCTATGTGACACCAAACGCTGCATCGAGTGTAACGGTTGTGTCACTGCATGTAAGAACGAAAACGATTCCGCTCTCGAGTGGGGTATTCAACGTCGCCGCGTGGTGACAATTAACGATGGTCAACCAGGTGAAGCATCGATCTCTGTGGCATGTATGCACTGTACCGATGCTCCTTGTATGGCCGTATGTCCGGCAGATTGCTTCTATCGTACCGATGACGGCATAGTGTTACACAACAAAGATACCTGTATCGGTTGTGGTTACTGCTTCTATGCTTGTCCATTTGGTGCACCACAATTCCCGAAAAAGACTGCCTTTGGTAGTCGTGGCAAGATGGACAAGTGTACTTTCTGTGCCGGTGGCCCAGAAGAAACCTTCTCCGATGCCGAGCGTAAAAAATACGGCGCAAACCGTATTGCCGAAGGAAAATTACCTATGTGTGCTGAGCTTTGCGCAACCAAAGCACTGCTTGCAGGTGATGCGGGAGTGGTATCTAACATCTACCGTGAACGTATGGCCTCCCGTGGCAATCCTAACGTGATTTGGGGCTACAACCCAAAAACCGGTGAGATTAACTAAGCAGAGCGAGGGTTAGGGAGTCATCCCTAACCTCTGGCAAGGAGTGACAATGTTAAACAAACAGTTAAACAAATCACTGCGCAGTCTGTTTGCTCTGTTAGTGCTAGTCATGGGATTGGGATTGGGTTCAGTAGTGAGCTCAAGTCCAGTTCAAGCAAGTGATCAGCAATCGAGTCAACAACAGGCGAAAGCGCAAACCAGCGATGCCGACCTTTGGCGTGCGGTAAAAGCAGGCGATGCCGGCTATACCACTGCTAAGGGTGTCGAAACTGGGGTGTTGATTAACGTTGCCGGTAACCAAGGTAAAGAACTGAGAAACGAATACGTAACGCCTCTCATGGCGTTAGCTGTCACTGGTGTGTTCGGTGCTTTCTTAGTGTTTTATTTGGTTAATGGTTCTTCAAAACTCAGCCATGGCTTTTCGGGCAAGTTAGTCGTTCGTTGGTCTAAGGCGGATCTGTGGATCCACTGGATCATGGCAACTAGCTGCCTAGCACTGATGTTTACAGGCTTAACCATAATGTTAGGTCGACATGTAATACAACCTATGCTGGGGCCCGATCTTTGGGCGACATTGATCTACGGCAGTAAAACGATTCACGATTGGGCGGGTCCCGTCTTTATCGCGGCTTGGGCTGTATGCGTAGTGAAATGGATGCCGCTTCAAACCTTTAAGATGTATGATCTAAAATGGTTTTTAGTGGTCGGCGGTTATATCAACTTTGGCCCGTTCAAAGGTAAACATCCTGACAGTGGTTTTGCCAACGCCGGTGAAAAAATGTGGTTCTGGACACTGACCCTATTTGGTCTATTTATCAGTGTGTCTGGCATCATGTTAGTGTTACCAGGCTTAGACTTACCACGGGAAGCCTCAATGGCTGCCCTACTGATCCACGCCATCAGCGCCATTATTCTGATTGCCTTTACCATAGTGCATATATGGATGGCGACGGTACTCAGCGAAGGTGGTATGGAGTGTATGAAGTCAGGTTACTGTGATGAAAACTGGGCAATCCAGCACCACAACCTGTGGTATGACGAGATCAAAGCTAACGGCAATTTAAAGTATAAAGACTAGGTAAAGCGCAGCTTTTATACCGCTAAAAACACCCCGCTTTGCGGGGTGTTTTTTATCTAGCCTGAAACATAATGTAAACAATCAACAATTTACATTGTAATAACACACAAAATTCCGTCATGTCTTGAGTGTGAATCCCCCTTGCAAACTATGAGCGAGTTAACGCTTTTGGATAACAGCGCTCTATTTGGAGTCCGCAAACTGTTCTAGATCAAGTCTCCATCGAGCAGTTCCCTCTATATTGCCCCCACGCGCGATGATTGACAGCGAACAAGATGATTTTATTATCATTTTCACTTCTAATCTTCACTTTTTGATAACACGTTCTACCCCAACGAAAAGCCGCGCCATTCCAATAAATATAAACCCTAATTTCAGGAGTCAGCATGAAGCAGCAACCCAGCGATTTATCTCGCCGCTCTTTGCTTAAAGCGCTCACCGTTGGCAGCGTAGCGGGTGCCGCTATTGCCGCAACAGGCATGAGTGTGGCACAGGCCAGCGAAAGCAGCACGGTAACCACAAAAAAATCAACCGGTTATCACGAAACTGCGCACATCAGCAGCTATTACGCTAGCTTGCGCAGCTAATCTAGGAGAAGTCAGCGATGAAGTTAACTCGCAAGTCCAATATTGCCCCAGTGGCAGACAAACCGGCGTTAGGCATTAGCCGTCGTCAATTTATGAAGCAAGCCGGTATTGCTACGGGTGGTATTGCTGCCGCATCACTTATGGGTACAGGCATGATGCGTCGCGTCGAAGCCAAAGAAGTGCCACATGATGCGCCAATCGAAGTCAAACGTACTATTTGTAGTGCCTGTGCCGTTGGTTGTGGCCTCTATGCCGAAGTACAAAATGGCGTGTGGACGGGTCAAGAACCCGCATTCGATCACCCATTCAACGCCGGAGGTCACTGCGCTAAAGGTGCGGCACTGCGTGAGCATGGTCATGGTGAAAAACGCCTGAAATATCCCATGAAATTGGTTGATGGCAAGTGGAAGAAAATCTCTTGGGAAGATGCCATTAACGAAGTGGGCGACCAAATGCTCAATATTCGTCAAGAATCTGGCCCAGACTCAGTGTACTTCATGGGGAGCGCTAAGTTTTCTAACGAAGGCTGTTACATGTACCGCAAATTAGCGGCTATGTGGGGCACAAACAACGTCGACCACTCTGCTCGTATTTGTCACTCTACCACGGTAGCTGGTGTTGCTAACACTTGGGGCTACGGTGCGCAAACTAACTCTTTCAACGATATTCAGAATGCCAATGCTATCTTCTTGATCGGGGCAAACCCCGCAGAAGCGCATCCAGTTTCTATGCAACACATTCTGATCGCCAAAGAAAGAAACAACGCTAAAATCATCGTCGTTGACCCACGTTTCTCCCGCACTGCGGCGCACTCAGATCTGCACTGTGCAATCCGCCCAGGCACTGATATTCCGTTTATTTACGGCATGTTATGGCACATTTTTGAAAATGGTTGGGAAGATAAAACCTTTATCAAACAGCGCGTATTCGAGATGGAAAGCATCCGCGCTGAAGCGAAAAAATTCCCACCTAAAGAAGTCGAAAATATCACTGGCGTCAGTGAAGAAGATGTCTATCAAGCCGCTAAATTAATGGCTGATAACCGTCCTGGCACTGTGATTTGGTGTATGGGTGGTACACAGCATCACGTCGGTAACGCCAACACTCGCGCTTACTGTATTCTCCAATTAGCACTGGGTAACATGGGCGTTTCAGGCGGCGGCACTAACATTTTCCGCGGCCACGATAACGTACAAGGCGCAACTGACTTAGGGTTATTATTCGATAATTTACCGGGTTACTACGGCTTAACCTCTGCCGCTTGGACTCACTGGACCCATGTATGGGATCTGGACATGGCATGGGTGAAAAGTCGATTCGATCAAACAGCCTACCTTGGCAAAGATCCAATGACTACGCCGGGTATTCCTTGTTCTCGCTGGCACGATGGTGTGTTAGAAGATAAGAGCAAGTTAGCGCAGAAAGATAATATCCGTATGGCGTTTTTCTGGGGACAATCGGTCAACACTGAAACCCGTCAACGTGAAGTGCGTGATGCCCTAGACAAGATGGACACAGTTGTTGTTGTCGACCCATTCCCAACTATGGCGGGTGTTATGCATCGACGTAAGAATGGCGTATATCTGCTACCTGCAGCGACACAGTTTGAGACTCACGGTTCAGTATCTAACTCAGGCCGTTCAATCCAGTGGCGTGAGCAAGTCATCGAGCCACTGTTCGAGTCTAAAACCGACATCGAAATCATGTACCGTTTAGCGCAAAAACTGGGTATTGCCGAGCAGTACACTAAACGTATCGCGATTGAAAATGGTTTACCTGTGATTGAAGAAATCACCCGTGAAATCAACCGCGGTATGTGGACTATCGGTATGACAGGTCAAAGCCCTGAGCGTATCAAGTTACACACCCAAAACTGGGGCACTTTCAGCAATAAAACACTGGAAGCCGCAGGCGGCCCAGCTAAAGGTGAAACCTACGGTTTACCTTGGCCATGTTGGGGCACGCCAGAGGCTAAACATCCTGGTACCCAAATTCTCTATAACCAAGCCAAACACGTGAAAGACGGCGGCGGTAATTTCCGTGCCCGTTATGGTGTTGAATATAAAGGTCAAAGCATTTTAGCTGATGGTACTTATTCCAAGGGCGCAGAAATTCAAGACGGTTACCCTGAATTTACTGCCGATATGCTCAAACAATTGGGTTGGTGGGATGAACTGACGGCCGAAGAAAAAGCTGAAGCCGAAGGTAAAAACTGGAAAACCGATTTGTCAGGCGGCATTGTACGCGTGGCAATCAAACATGGTTGTATTCCCTTTGGTAACGCTAAAGCCCGTTGTATTGTTTGGACTTTCCCAGATCAAGTCCCAGTACACCGCGAACCGTTATACACAGCACGTCGTGACTTAGTGGCGAAATACCCAACCTATGACGACATGCAAGTACACCGCCTACCCACACTTTATAAGTCAATCCAAGACAAAGATTTAAGCGGTAAGTACCCACTGGTACTGACTTCGGGTCGCTTGGTTGAATACGAAGGTGGTGGTGAAGAATCTCGTTCTAACCCATGGCTAGCTGAACTTCAACAGGAAATGTTTGTTGAGATAAGCCCTGCCGACGCTGCCGATCGTGGTATTCGTAACGGCGAAAACGTCTGGTTAGAAGGTGCCGAAGGTGGCCGTATTAAGGTGCAAGCTATGGTAACGCCACGCGTTAAACCCGGCGTGACCTTTATGCCATACCACTTTGCGGGTGTGATGCACGGTGAGAGTTTAGCGCCGAACTATCCAGAGGGCACAGTGCCTTACGTTATCGGTGAATCCGCTAACACTGCGCTGACCTATGGTTATGATCCTGTGACACAAATGCAGGAAACTAAAGCATCACTCTGTCAGATCGTTAAAGCGTAAGTGCAGCTTAAGCTAGGAGAATTGCCATTATGGCTACAATGAAATTTTTATGTGATACCAAGCGCTGCATCGAATGTAACGGTTGTGTCACTGCCTGTAAAAACGAAAACGACTCCGCTCTCGAGTGGGGTATTCAACGCCGCCGTGTCGTCACCATTAACGATGGTCAACGTGGTGAAGCCTCTATTTCTGTCGCCTGTATGCACTGTTCAGATGCTCCTTGTATGGCAGTTTGCCCTGCAAACTGTTTCTACAGAACAGATGACGGCATAGTGCTACACAACAAAGATGCCTGTATCGGTTGCGGTTACTGCCTGTACGCCTGTCCGTTTGGCGCACCACAGTTCCCGAAAAAAGGTGCCTTTGGTAGTCGCGGCAAGATGGATAAATGTACCTTCTGTGCCGGTGGCCCAGAAGAAAACCACTCAGATGCAGAACGCCAAAAATACGGTGCAAACCGTATTGCCGAAGGCAAACTGCCAATGTGTGCAGAACTGTGTGCCACTAAAGCCCTATTAGCGGGTGATGCTGAAGTTGTTTCTAGCATTTTCCGTGAGCGTATGGCTTACCGTGGTGCTAAAAACGCGGCTTGGAATTAATTCAGGTCGACAGGATCTGTCCACAAACTTAGCTTAGCGCCTACTTTGGTAGGCGCGACTAAGCGAGAGAGGATGTATGATAAACAAATGGTTCAAACACATAGGCTTAGTCATAGCACTGTTATTTAGTGCTGTGTGCTTAGCCAATGGTGGTGATGAACTGGCGACTCAAGTTCAACAGTCTGATGCGCAAATATGGGCACAACTGAAGGACGGCGCTCAGGGATACACTACCTCCCAAAGTGAGTTTCATGCTCAGCCAATTAATACCTATGATTTACGAGTATTAGCGCTGCGTAGCGACTGGTTAGCACCCGCCTTAATGGCAGCGCTATTCGGTATGATCATTATCTTTGTCTTATTTATCAAGGTGAATGGCATTTCCAAGCTACACCATGGTTTTTCAGGCAAGCTAGTGCATCGCTGGTCTAAGTTTGACGTTTCAATCCATTGGTTAGGCGCGATCCCGTGTTTACTGTTGATTTTAACTGGCTTAACACTACTGGCGGGTCGTTTCTTCTTCCAGCCTTGGTTAAGTGCAGGTATCTGGGAAGCAATAGTCTATGGTGCTAAGCAAATCCATGATGTGATGGCAATTCCCTTCATGATCGGTTGGGCATTAATGACTACCCTGTGGGCGAAAAACCAACTGCCAAAAATGTACGATGTAAAGTGGTTTTTGGTTGTGGGTGGCTACATTAACTTTGGCCCATTCAAAGGTAAGCACCCTGACGCAGGTTTTGCTAACGCTGGTGAGAAAATGTGGTTTTGGGCATTTGCCCTGTTTGGATTAGTGATTTCTGCCTCAGGCATGTTGTTACTCTTCCCTAACCTATTCGAGCCTAGCCGTACATTAAGCTTAATTGCACTGGTACTGCATTCAGTGAGTGCTATCGTGATCTGTGCTTTC
Source organism: Shewanella profunda (assembly GCF_023283765.1). Taxonomy (GTDB): domain Bacteria; phylum Pseudomonadota; class Gammaproteobacteria; order Enterobacterales; family Shewanellaceae; genus Shewanella; species Shewanella profunda. The sequence continues at coordinate 16,349 of NZ_JAKILG010000028.1, forward strand.
TCTATCGTGCATATCTTTATGGCAACAGTGATGTCAGAAGGCGGTATGGAATGTATGGTATCTGGCTACTGCGATGAAAACTGGGCAACTCAGCATCACAATCTGTGGTACGACGAAATTAAAGCCAACGGTACCTTAAAGTATAAAGAGTGATACTTGTTGGTTAAGCTATAAAAATAAACCCTCCACGTTAGCTCGTGGAGGGTTTTTATTAGGGGGTCAAAAACTCAATATAAGTTTGTTCACTCTGCCAATAGCACTAAAAACTATACATCACTGAGACACCGATATTTCTAGGGTCGATAATCGCAGTGTAGCCATTAACATAGCTAGTGCTAGCAGGTTCATTAACCGTCATTGCTTGCTCGTCAAATATATTGTTGATAAAGCCACTGACTCTCCAATTATCTTTTAGATAATCAACACTTAAGCGAGCAACCACATAATCGCCTGCAACCCTTGATTCAGAGTTATCGATGTCAGCAAAATATTCACCCACATAGTTACCCGACAATCCTACGGAAAATGCATCATTCATCCAATACTTCACGCCTAGGTTAGCCGTTACATGTGGAGCAGAATTAAGCTGATTGCCCTCGACATCACCGTAGCTAGAATCGACTTTTTTAATCTCACTTTCGAGTAAACCCACGCCAGAAATTAACTGCCAGTTATCAGACAGCATTGCACTCAATTCGGTTTCTATACCATAAGTGACGGCTTTATCGACATTGGTAATTTTGCGGGCCTGATTTGTAGCTTGATAACCATCGAAATCGTTGTAAAACAAGTTAGCACTCAGGTTAACATTACCCCCTAAAAACATGCTGCGCGCACTGAGCTCATAGGTATCAACAAATTCCTCATCGTAGTAATAGTATTCACTTTCAGCTAAGGATAAAGCGCCGCCACCCGAATTGTAACCGCGGCGGGCACTAGCAGCTAACGTCGTATTATCCGTGATGGCATATTGCAACACTAACTTAGGTAAAGTGATGGTGCTGTCGTTGTCTAATTTTTCCTCGAGTTGGCTACCTCGATACAACATTGAAAAGTCCCGTTTTTGCTCATCGCGCATCACCCGACCACCCACAGTGACCCAAAGAGACTCGGCTAAGCCATAGGTTACTTCACCATAAACGGATACAGAGGTACTGCTGTCATCGCCCGAATAAACAGAGCTACCTGTACTGCCAAAGTCTTGGCTGCGCTCATAATATGCAAGGCCAACAAAACCATTAAAATCTCGGTCGTTTAAGCCAAAACTATATTTACCATCAAGGGTATAACTTTCATCTTTCATATCGACATATTGCTGAGCAGTCACTAGGGCTTCATAGGATTCAGAGCTCCAGTCATAGTCCATGTAGGCCACGACGAGATCTAAAGCCTTGCCGGAACCTAGGTCATAATCGAATTTTACTGAATGTGTAGTCGATTTTGTTTCAATATAACGTTGGATGATAGGCTCATAAGCCCATGGATCATCACCTGAAAAATAGTTACGACCCGAATCTCCTTTTTCATCGTTATAGGAAAAGCTATAAAGTACTTTGAGATCCTCGATGGCGCTCGGCTGCCATAAGAATTTGCCACGCCAGCGGTTAGTTATTAACTCGTTTTGATCGAACGTGGCAGGATTAGTGTCATATACCAAACCTTTATTGTAGGTCTCTCCAGTCACATTTTGACCACTGAGCCTAAACGCTAATTCATCGTCTAAAATGGGGCCCGATACCATTACCGCACTATCGATATAGTTATTCTGATCTCGATAACCTAAACGCGCAGCGCCATGCCAGTCAAAGGTCGGATCCTCTGTTTTAATAAACACAGTTCCCCCAATACTGTTGCGACCGTTGATAGTTGACTGGGGGCCACGAAAGACTTCAATTTGCTGTATATCCCATAAACCAGTATCACCGGTCAGATCGGCTACAAAAGGTTCGGCAACACCATCGACCAGCGTAGAAACCCGCGCTCTCGCACCACCAGTAAAGGAATTAAAGCCAGATGCAGATCCATTACCAGAAACGCCGCGGATATCTGGCACTGAACCACTCAATACCACAACGTTAGGAACTTCAGATAATGCATCCGATATAGATTGGTACTGACCGCTATCCAAAGCATCCTTGTCTATAACAGAAACAGACGAGGTGGTATCTTTTAAACTCCGCTCAATTTTCTCACCATATACGGTAATTTTTTCAATGGGTTCCGTTGGTTCAGCTTCTACTGCTGCATAAGTCGAAGATACCCCTAAACTCGAAATAATGGCGGCGATAATATTTCGCTTAAATACCCTGTGTTCCATGAAAACCCTCAAATTGACTGTGACTGATAGGAAACTGTTAACTAGAATTAACAGACGTTTAAGTTAAAATAACCTTAAATCAATTGCGAGTCATTATCATTTGTATTTAAATTTAAAGCTGTGATTAGCATCAAATTTGGAATACGACGGGGTAGCTAGATTTAGCATTTTAGGAGCCATGCGAGACGTAATTGGCGTTGCATTCCTTTGAACACAGATTAGCAAAGGTTAAAGTGAGTTATGGGCTAAATGACGGATTGATTGGACACAGGTGAAATTTATACAGACACAAAGGTATACCGCTGGCTCAACTGGGTTTGTGGAAGAACACAACATCTTTATCGACAATCTCCAACCTCCAATCATATTTGGCAGCAAGCCATGTGAAGGTCGCTTCGGAATAAAAATTTATATGGGTAGGATCATTTTTATAATGCCATGTGGAAAAAGCACTGCTACTTTGCACCCGCTTAGTCATCACAGCCAAAATCCCTTTCGGTTTTAATAGTTTATCTAGCTGTTCTAGCAAGCCAGCGGCATCACTTACATGCTCAATAACTTCGGTTAAGCTAATAAAATCATATTGGCGAGTCAACGTTGCAGGCTGATTAGCGTAGTAAAGATCGTAGTTTTCGACCTGATAACCGCGAGCCTTAGCCATCAAACTCAGAGCCATTCCCTCGCCGCAACCAAAATCGAGACCTTGGGCTGAAGGCTCAAAACGGGCGAGTAATGGTTCGAGTGTCCGGCTTAAAAAGCGCTGATAGCCAAGATCATGGGGAGAATTTTCGTGCTTATCATACTCAGCTTTTTCTGCCCTTGCTGAAAGATAAAACTCGGGCGGTACACTAACCAGTTGGCAAATTTGGCATTGCTCGTAACGGCGCTTTTTATCTTGATGATATGTAACTAACTCAGTGCTATGGCATAAAGGACAGATATTCAACAACAATTCCTACGGGTTGTGGGCAATATAAATTCAAGTTAATAAGCCATTACATGGTAATCAAGATAATAATCAAGGTTTAGGTATTTTTCGCTCTTTTGTGGCGGCATCTTTTGCTTCACGTAAATATTTCTGCTCGCGGCTCTCCCTTTCATCAAATTGTTTCTTTGTCTTTATTTTTTGCTGTTCTTCCCAATCACTCGATTGGGACTGTACTCTGATTTTATCTTCCCGCTCTGCCGTCTCTTTAGCTGCTTGTCGCGCTTTATCTAATTGAAGTTGCTCTAACTTTATGGAATCCCCTCGTGCCGTATCGGCCTTTTGCTCTAAGGTCAATCTAGGCTTTTGCTCATCAGATGCATTCGCAGTGGGGAAAAAAAGACTCAAAAACGATGCGAATAAAGCAAATGATTTAAATAATTTCATCATTCCCTGCTCCATTTATTCAAAATGCTAACCAATCGCCTATGTTATCACGCATACTGCAACCGATACTCAGCGCCCAACATAGCATAATATTTTATTAATTTTGGGTTACTCAGCATGGTTTACCCCATAATCAGGGCAAAGATAGGTCTTAAACTACAATTTTTTATTTTTCTATTTGAGTGAAACCCTAATTAGGTTTATTTTTAACCCCACTTAAATAATGTACTATTTAGACAATTTCTTTATAAACGAAATATCTACGGAATGGGATGTGACTCGTTAGGGTTACCAGGGAGTATCCTAAATGATTAGATGGCAACACTTGCTCAATAAACTCAGTACGGATGATCCCGTATTGCAAGAAAAGCTGTCTCTTTGGCAAACCCATCCAGATCAAACACCCCTAGCCATTATCCAAGGTTTTAGCTTTATTAGCGCCAACCGTGCAACGCTGAACTATTTTGGCACCCATTACGATGCATTTGTGAATGCAACACCCTATGACTTTTCACCGAGGATCCAATCTTCTGGCCGTAATAGTGTTGAATTCGCTAGAGAAATGATTCTCGAAGCTATCGCGGGTAATCATGTTGATTTCAATTGGTTACATTTAAGCCAACAAGGTAACGAATTACCAACACGTATTAACTTATACCGCTGCTATCTTCAACAACAGCCAGTGGTGCTAGTCGAGTTGCAAGCACTCAACCGCCGTAATCAAGTACGGGAGACTATCACTGATGGTTTTGCCCACATTCCTAAAGAAATACTATCAACAACTTTAGAGGAAAGTGCTGAAGCCGTTTATATTACGGATGACGATAATCGCATCCTCGCGGTGAATAAAGCAATGTGCCGTATTTGTGGATATAGTGCAGAGCAACTAATTAGCCATACCCCTTCAATGTTAGAGGCACGCAACCTTACCCAAGGTGAAGAAACGGACTGCCAACTGGCACTGAAACAGCGTGGTTCTTGGCAGGGCGAAACATTAAAAAAACGTTCAAATGGTAGCACTTTCCCTGCTTGGCAAAGTAGCCGCCGGATTGTTGTTAATGGGGAAACCCCCTACCACGTTAATATTTTTAGCGATATCAGCACCCAAAAGCTGTTGGAAAACCAACTCACAACCCGAGCCATGTATGATACGTTGACCGGCCTACCCAACCGTTTTCATCTAAAACAAATACTCAATGGTGCGCTGGAGAAGCTGCAAGCCGATCCCAATACTTTAGGTGCCTTGATGTTTTTAGATCTCAACGGTTTTAAAAATATCAACGACTGCTTTGGTCATTCGATGGGTGATAGGGTTTTACAATTAGTCGCAGCGAGGCTTGAAGCCGGTTGTATCGAAAAGGCAGATATTGCCCGTATGGGGGGAGATGAATTTACCCTCGTGCTGCAAGACTGTAGCTGTAAGGAAGAAGTTCAGCTCTTTGCTGAACAAATTCTTAGTCTATTTGACAGCCCTTTTGAGATCGAAGGACAAAAATTCTTCCTTGGCACAAGTATAGGTATCGCCCTCTTCCCAACCCATAGTGACCAAGCGGCACAGCTGATCAGTTTGGCTGATACAGCAATGTACTGTGCTAAAAAGAGTCCGCCACATTTAGTGTTTTATAACAAGTCGATGAGCCAAGCGGCTGAGATAAAGTTGAAACTGATTAATAGCTTAAGACATGCGCATAGCTTAAAACAGTTCAAACTCGTTTATCAGGCCATAGTGGACTTACACACAAACCAAACTATGGCAGCAGAGGCATTACTACGCTGGCAAAAATCCCCCACTGAGCACTATGAGGCTTCAGAATTTGTGCCACTACTCGAAGAAACGGGATTAATTGTTAGCATAGGCCAATGGGTGCTCGAACAAGCCTGCCAACAAGCAACACTTTGGCGAGCGAAATACCAATCTGATTTTAAAATTTCGGTTAATGTCTCGCCACTACAGCTAGAGCATGTAGATTTTGTTGAGCAAGTGATAAATGCCTTAGAAATGGCTGCGTTGCCCGCTGATGCGCTGATTTTAGAAATCACCGAATCAGCACTGCTGCGTCAACCTGAGCAGGCTAGACTGACGCTTAATCGCATCAAATCCTTAGGCGTTAGCATTGCCATTGATGACTTTGGTACTGGATTATCTTCACTCAGCCGTTTAGGCACCTTGCCTATTGATAGCGTAAAAATAGATGCAGAATTTGCCCTACGTTTAAGCGATATTTCTGGGCAAAAGCTCTGCTACGCCATAGTGCAATTAGCCCAAGCACTCGACATTCACTTTGTGGCCGAAGGCATTGAAACACAAGAACAAAAAGATATTATGACCGATATGGGACAAGGATTCGCTCAGGGATTTTTATTCGGTTACCCCAGTTCTGTTGAACACTTCACCCAAGCCTTTTTAGTCGAAAAACACATAGCCTAGCATCAAACTTGGCGTGTTGGTCGCCCTTACAGCCCCAAAAAGTTCACGGCTTGTTATTTGGCTATCGGAAACAACGGGATTATTTATGCTTGCGGTAAAACACTTAGGACGGGCTCGATAGCCCTGCCAGCACACCATCAAAAAAATGGAATCACTCCCCTGCAAAGCAATTGGCTGGCAAAGCTATCTCATCATTTGCAGTGCAAATGAATCGTCACTATTAAACCGCGTTTTGCATTAAGTTAGCGTGATCTGAATAAGACTTTTGCTAATTTTATTCGTACGAGAGCTCAAAAAATCGATAACTTAAAAGCACTTATCTATATCTAAATATTCTAACAACTTAACTCAGATGGTTGGATTCATTCACTAAATTTGCGGTAGCGCACCTGTATCTCAGGCGGCATCGCCTTTATACGCATCTCTACCATGGCATCAAAAGCAGCGATGACGAGCTCTACATTAAGCAAAGGGTCAAGTGCACTTAACATATAAGCGCTGGCTTCTAAGGTCGATAAACTATCGCTACGGCTTGATTTGCGGATCTTGTATCTTGACTCATAACCTTCAGCCAAATGCACTGCAGGGTACTCCGTTAACCAAGGATTAAGCTGCAGCATTTTAAATGCTTTACGCCATGTACCATCAAGTAACAACAACACACAATGGGAGGTAATACGTTGAGTTTCAACACTCACACTGTTATCCGAGGGATAGACAAGATAAATTGGCTTATCATACTTAGCTAAATCATTACGCAACTCACTAAAATCATTTTCATCTTCCCCTACGTATATTTGAGTCTCGGGCACTGCAAGGCTTAACACCCGCACGCTATTTTTCTTATGCTCTACTTCACTGGGATGTTGCAAAACCACTAACTGTGTCGAAGGAAAAATAGGCTGAATACTCCCACAAAGGCAGGTATTCAATGGATAGTGGCAAATAATACAATAGTGACGGGTCAAATCTGATTCTCTACTAAACCGTTTATCGCAGGAGTATATCAAAGGGTGATAAATGGGAGGGCATAAAAAATGCCCGCAGCTTATGGTCAAACTTGCTGCGGGCAAAGGGTGTTCTGATATTTAATGTGAAGGGTATAACTGCTCCTGATGCCAATGGTCGAAACGACTCAATCCCATCATCAATAATAAACCGATAGAAAGCACGCCCATCACTAAGGCAACCGCATAAGGTGCCGTTAAATTTGTTTGTTGAACGAGCCCTGTCAATACTGATGCACCGCTCATCTGAATAAATCCAAGCATGGCGGCTGCCGTACCAGCTCGCTCACCAAAGGCGGATAACGCCATACTAGTAGCAGGGCCGAGCAATAGAGCAAAACCAATACATAACACCATCATAGGTAGCATAAAGGCAAAAGCCCCGGCCATGCCCGCACTTGGACCAAATTGCTGAGCGCCAAGAATAAAGACCGTCGATAGCACAAGTAACGATAGCGCTAGGATCACAGTCGGGCGGTTACCTAACTTACGGATAACAATGGGCGCAGCAAAACAAGCCACAGTATTGACTAAAGCATTGAGGCCAAACAGACCGCTAAAGGCCAGTTCAGATAATCCTAAGTGACCAATCAACCACACTGGCGAATAAGATACATAGCTCAAAATCGCTGCCATAGCCGACATACAGGCAAAGGCATAAAACAAAAAATGGGTATTGCCTAATACTGGTTTATATCGGCCCCAACGGTACAAAGGTCCCGTTGTCACTGTGTTAGCAGGGCGAGTTTCGGGCAAACGGTAACCAATTACGAGCATCATCAACATGGCATATAAGGTCATAAAGACGAAGGTTGATCGCCAGCCAAATTGCATTGCTAGCAATCCACCTAAAGTCGGTGCTAGGGCTGGGATCACGCAAATGGCGCCATTTAAGTAACTGTAAATCTTGGTGCCTTCTTTTTGAGAATAGCAGTCGCGCACCGCGCTAAACACTACGATTGAAGTCGAACAGGCGGCTAAACCTTGTAATACGCGAGCAATTTGCAACCAATGAAACTCGATAGCCGCTGCGGCTAAAAGGCTGCTTGCGCCGTAAAGTAACACACCAAATAATGCCACAGGCCGACGACCATAGCGGTCAGCCAATGGGCCAATAAGCACTTGCCCCAACCCCATAGCAAATAAAAACAAGACGAGGGTCGATTGAACTTCACTGGCAGATACGGCGAATTCTAACGCCATAGTAGGCATCGAGGGTAAATAGATATCGATAGCCAATGGACTTAATAGCACCATAGACATGAGGATAGGTAACAGATTGCGCCGCATAAATAATCTCAGTTAAACAGTAAAAAGTATTTCAGTGGGCGCTATTTTAAATAAATCAAGGTATGAACAGAAATGGTATAATTTCCAAAGTGAATTTCCTTTTAGGAATATCTATGAACCTAGACAACTTAGCCAGAATCGATCTCAATCTACTGGTCATACTCAAAGTTCTCCTCGAAGAACAAAGTGTGACTCGCGCCGCTAGCCGACTGCATATTAGTCAATCGGCTCTAAGTAAGAGTCTGAATAGACTTCGAGAAACCTTAGATGATCCCCTATTCCAACGTACCGCCCACGGTCTAAAACCGACGGCGCATGCCCTGAATCTCGGGCAAAAACTGCCCAATATTTTGCAGGATCTGTATCAACTAACCCAACCCCCTACCTTTAATCCAGCAAGCAGCAACAGGCAGTTTTCCTTTGCTATGGTAGAAAGCGCCTACGAAACCTTAATCCCTTATTTTATTGGCCCATTACTGAACACAGCGCCCAATATCAAGCTGGATTCCTACGTCTGGACTGAAAAATCCATGCATGATCTACAGCAAGGGCAAATTGATTTTGGGATTTCTGGCCGCGACTTACACCCACTTTCAGAGCCACAGATAGACCGACTACCCGAAGGCATTGCCTGCCAAACATTGTTTACCGATCAGCAAGTGTGCCTTGTTCGAGAAGATCACCCATTAATGGCAGCCCTTATGTCAGCGCAATGGGATTTATCACTTTATCTCGATATGGCCCATGCACAAGTGCGCTGCGAAGGTAGTGATTGGTGGGCATTGGATTACTTTCTTGCGGATCTCGGCCATAGGCGCAAAATCAGTACTACAGTGCCAGATTTTTATGGTGCAGCCAGCGTGTGCGCCCACAGTGATTTAATTTTTACTCTACCCTCAAGTTTTGCTCGCCATGCCTGCCAACTTTATCCGTTAAAACAATTACCCTTACCCTTTGAATTTATGCCAATGGCCTATGTGCTATTGTGGCATCAACGTAATGATGAAGACCAAGGTCACAAGTGGATCAGAGAGACTATTTGTCGCAGTGTCGCCAAACTGTTTAATCCGCTCGATATCAGCTAACATCTTAAATTATCGTAAGATATTAAAAGTAATATATGCCGTTCCTGCTAATAAAAAGCCCGATAAAGCAAAAGCATTATCGGGCTTAGTATCAATCTAGCATTTAAAAATAGTGCTTAAAGGATAAAGGTTGCGACTTGGGCATTAAGATCGTTTGCACGCGCTTTAAGCGCCTTAGCCTGAGCTAAGTCAGCCATAGCTGAGGCAGTGATCTCATCGGTTACATCCTTAATCGCTACGGTATTTTGAGTGATTTCACCCGTTACTTGAGTTTGCTCTTCCGCAGCAGTGGCAATCTGCCCAGCCATATCTGAAATGACATTTACGGCCTGGGTAATTTCTTCTAAGGCTTTCGCCGCTGCGTTGGCATCTTCTACACTATTACCTGCAAGTGCTTGGCTACTCTCCATTAAAATCACCGCTCTTGCGGTGGTGCGCTGCAATGTTTCTATCGTGGTGTGAACTTCTTGGGTCGAATCTTGAGTACGACGCGACAGCACTCGAACTTCATCGGCTACCACTGCAAAACCACGCCCCTGCTCACCAGCACGGGCAGCTTCAATAGCGGCATTAAGCGCCAATAAGTTGGTTTGCTCTGCAATCCCTTGAATCGTTGCCAAAATACCTGAAATCGCCTGAGCGTGACGGCTTAAATCACCAATCACATCGGTTGCTTGAGAGACTTCGTTGGCCAGTGAGTTAATCGAGTTACGGGTTTTATGCACTAACTCTTTACCCTGTAAACTGCTCGTTGCCGATTGCTGCGCCGCTGTCGCGGTATTCTCAGCATTGGCGGCAATTTCATTAGTGGCACTCGCCATTTCAGTCACTGCGGTGGCAACCATAGCGACCTCCTGCTGCTGACGTTGTAATTCCGCGACCGAGGTTTGCGTGGTCGCGAGACTGCGTTCGGCATCCGCATCTAGCTCGGTGGCTAAGTGACGAATATGGCTGATCAGTTGATGCTGACTACCCACAAAACGGTTAAAGCTGTCGGCGAGTACGCCCACTTCATCTTGAGTGTCGACCTCAATACGCTGGGTCAAATCACCATTACCATCGGCGATGCGCGCTAGGGCTTGAGATACTCGGCTCAAAGGACCTAAAAGCATATTCACGAGCCAAGAGATCGCCAACACACTTAGCAATAACACTAATGCCGATAATCCCAATTGCATCAATAACAAACGGGCGAGCGGCGCTTCTAAGGTTTCCTTATCGAGCACTAATACCAACTCCCAATCAGTATTGGGTATATCAACGGCCCAAACTAACTTGTCACGGCCTTCATGTTCGAAGTACATAGGTAACAACGCGCCCGCCTTACGGCTTTGTTCGGGTAGATTATGGTTTAGATCGCTGTCAATATTGCTGATCGGTTGCATCGCCTTATTGGGATCTTTATAGGCAATAACAGTTCCATCCTTGTGCATCATAATGGCATAACCGTCTGCGGGTAACTTCATCCGATTCACGCTGTCCACCAGACTTGCAATCGATAAATCTGCACCAACAACGCCTGCAGGAATCGCTTGTGCCATAGTCACCACTAAGATGTTATAGGCCACATCCATATAGGGTTTAGTTAGAATAAGGCCGCGTTCTTTAATCGCTTGCTGATACCAAGGGCGGCTGCGCGGATCGTAACCCGTACGGTCGATACTTGGATCTGAATCCAACATTTTCCCCGTATTGGCGCCAAAATAGGTCAGTTGAAACCGACCCGATACTTGGGCCTGTTGCAGTGTATTTAGAGTATCGCCCTCAACCTTGCTTGCGAGTGCTCCAACAATATCTTGACGCCCAGAGAGCCATTCTTGAGTACGTTCCGCCTGTTGATCACCTAGACGCTGCACTTGCTCGAGACTGTTCTGTAATAGTATGGATTTTTGGCTGGAATAACCTTGCCATGACAATAAACCAATCACGAGCGAAAGGGCTATCACCACCGAAATGAGGATTTTCTGTTTGAGCGAGTATGAGTTCATATTGGCGTCTATTGTTAATAAAGCACAAAACAAGGGATGGCTAAGCAGACCAATCGGTATCGCTAACCCATTGCAATAAAATTGCATCGGCGGCAGAAAACCGATCAGAAATTAGGCAGAATTTTCGCATGTTTTGTATAGCAAACAAAGAAATCACTTTTAGAATCATGATCTACCATTCAGATAGAACATGAAATCAACTAATAAAATCAAGATAAATACATATCTTGTGGGTAATATTTACATTTAATAAAAAGTGACAACAAGGCGATATCGGTGGGCGTAAAAGAACGTAAATTAACCAAATTTAACGTGACCCATGGCTTTTTTTTATTGCACACTGAACGTCCACTGCTTATTTAGGAGTTCTTATGATTTATCAACAGTTCCAACAGAGCCCAATGCAGACCCGAATTTCTGGCCCACGGGCTTGGTTAGCGATGGCGATCGGTGTCACCCTTATCTGCCTATCGCTGTTCTTACTCCCTTTTGTACTTTTATTCGGTGCTATTGCACTTGCATGCTTAGTGTTATTTAGCCGTATTTATGTGGCGCGACAACTGGCAAAATTTAATCGAGCACAAACGCAGGCAAGAGAAAATAAAACCTCTGAATCAAAAAGTTATACTTCAACCCAGATAACTCGTGAACCGCACGCAACTCGTCATCAAGGGCGCACTTTTGAGCATCAAGAGGATGAGCATTAATTTAATGAAGGATTTAGGCGAGTAAAGTCTGTGCACGTTTAAGGCTGTGGATCTCAGCGGGATCTTCTGTAACTTCAAGTACCTTGTCAACTTGTAACGCCAATGAGCGCCAAAGAGGTTCGATAATATCGGCCTCTTTTTCATTGGCGTGGCGTCGGGCTAAATTCAACAATGCCGCAGCACCGACAACATCAATTCTCCCCAAAATACCATCGGCTAAAGCCATGCTCAGTTCAATCATTGCAGGTACGCTATGACCATATTTAATCATTTCCCGCAAATAATGCTCCGCTTGGGTTAAATCGCTACCAAAAGCATTATCATCATTGAGCATATGTTGCGCCCGCATAAACATGGCATCTAGTTGTCCCTGCTCTGCAGCTTCGGCCATCCAATATTCACTTACGATGGGATCCCGTGTACAACCATCGCCATTGGCGAGCATAAGTGCCAGATGGTATTGGGCATGGGGATAACCTGCCTGTGCGGCTTTATTAATAAAATGATAGGCTTGGGCTAAATCATTACGCTGATAATGTAGTACACCAAGATTTGCCATCGCTTCAGCTTGTTCGCCATCGGCAGCGCGCTGTAAATATTGTTGCGCCAACTGTAAATCCTGATCCAATGACTCACTGCCCACTAAGTAAAAATAACCTAAAAGCGCCATCGCGTTGACGACACCCGCCTCGGCAGCACTAGCAATGGCTTGTTCTCCTTTAACAATATCCGGCGCGCCTTGATAACCATGGATCAGTGCAACCCCATGCTCGTACAAGGCTTCCATATTCTTTGGTGCAGCAAGGGCAAACCAATAAGCCGCCCTAGCGAAAGTATCGGCAGCTTTGGCGCTAACATTGTTGGTTAGCTCACCATGTTCCACCAAAACATCATCAGCTTGATCGGCCCAGGAAAGCTCCTGATCTTTAAGCATCAAAGCTTTCGTTTTAAGTGAGATCCCCACTAAATATTGCGCCTTAGGATCATCCTCCATAACTGCGCGATAACAGAGATCTTTAACTGTTACAGAGTCGCTCGCTTCATACTGGTACTCGGGTGGATTCTGTCCTGCTACCTTAGGATATAAATGCTCAACTAATGCCAGCACATCTTTAATCGACTTTTGGGCTAACGCGAGCAACTGCTCTTGGGTAAGGTGGTATTTCTCGGGATGGGCGCCACGATTACCGTCAGCACGCAAACGGTGCAATGCACGGGTGGTCTTAACATCAATGAGGCGTTTTTGGTTTAATTGCTCGATGCGGTCGTACAAATTGGGGCTCGAAAACACAAGATGCTTATCTTGCCCCAGCAACTCGGTGAGCTTATGGGTAAAACTGCGAATATGCAGTAATGACTGAGTCGGTACATCCTTGACATAATTTTTCGCGCTGAGGTAATCATCAACAAGACTGGCTGAGAAACCTTGGATAAAATCACTATCCTTTATCACAGCCTTAGTCGCCATCAATGTTTACCTCTACAGGGAGCGTTAGTTTGCCTTATTCAACACTAGGCTTTTTATACACCATATATAAACGGAATAAGGCCAAGTTAACGAATAAGCCAATGAAGGACATAAAAGTATCCGCCAGCATTTGTAGAGGTAGCCCCCCCATAGCCGCAATACCCGACAACTGACTGCCAATCACGGCTAGAGGTAAATACAGCATTAATAATGCTATGGTTTTCAGTACAATAGGGCCACTAAAACTAAAACTTGCCTTAATGGCCTCGAGTGGCGTTAAGCGTTCAACCACCACCATAAAGTTCACATAGGCTAAACGGGCAAAAAGATAAAAACTAATCACCAATCCCACAAGCCACATTGGGCCAAAGGCCGCAAATAACATGACGGGAGCTAAAATCGCTAAACCAGAAAACACCCCAGCCAGTAATAACGGCGGCACGAAAGGTAAGCTCGCCTTCAATACTATGCCAGCTGAGGGATTATGTCCCTGGGAACGCAGCTCTAGAAATAAAGTTAAGCCGGCAATCAATACTGAAAAAGTGAGAAGCAGCAACATCATAGCGAACATATGTGGGGCGCCAAACTGAGGATTTTCTAGATCGGCTTTACTCATCTCGACCCCAAGCCATAGCTGGATACCCACTTGGATTAACAGCAGTGGCACAGTCAACATGGCAAGCTGCACGAGATGATTACGGAAAAAGTTATAGGCTTCGGTCAAAATTGCGGATAGTGACATACGACTTTCCAAAATAATTGAAATAAATTAACACAGAGAATTGCCGCTAGGATACCGAAAATCCCTGACCAATGCACAGCAGAAATCACCAGTGTGAACAGGAAATCACAGAAAACTACTGCAACAACTGCGACAAAGCCGTTAAACTGTCCCTTAATTGTGCGCAAAACCTTAAAGGACGCCTTAATATGAAACACTCCATCACACTAGCCATTCTCTTCAGCACTTGTATTATGGCCGCCCCGACCAGTGCCGGATGGTTAGACAATCTGGCTGGCACTCAATCCAAAACAGAAAAAGTAGTCGCAACTGCCAATGCAACCCAATCGAATGAACTCGTGGGTAATGTGATGTCTCAACTGGGCTTAAACCAAACCCAAGCAGAAGGTGGATTAGGTAGCTTATTAGGTTTAGCCCAATCAAGCCTTGGTTCAAACGACTACTCACAACTGGCTGCCAGTATTCCTAATGCCGATAGTCTATTAGCCGCGGCGCCTAAACTTAACGCTAACTCTGGCGTATCAGGTTTGTTATCAAAGGCGGGCGATCTCGGTTCATCACTCCAAGGTGGCGCTATGGTATTAGATGCCTTCGAAAAACTGGGGATCTCACAAGAACTAGCCATACCAATGATCAATATTGCTAAGTCATACCTTGAAACCAATGGTACTGAAGGCACATCGGATCTACTAATGAAAGGCCTAAATTCCTTGCTCTAATGGTAATGACTACCCTAAACCACCATGGTTTAGGGTGAACTTTCATAAGTTAAATCACTCTATTTAGTATCCCCTCTAGCATGAGAACAGCCTTTTTATGATTGCAAAATTAAGACGATTTATTCAATCACACGCTCAAGCAGTTTCCCCTGAAGATAAGGCTCATCAGCTTAAATTAGCCGCAGCCAGTATGTTACTAGAAGTGGTTTTTGCGGATGAAACATTAGCCGCAGAAGAAATAGCACTATTGCCTAAACTCCTTACTGAAACGCTGTCGATGACAAATGACGATGCTAACGCACTCATAGATGAGGCTAAAAGTGTGCAAGGTAATGCAACATCACTCTTTGAATTTACAAGCGCTATCAATGACGAATTTAGCCTAGAGCAAAAGCAACAACTGTTACTGGCGATGTGGCAACTGGCTTATGCAGATGGACAATTATCCCAATACGAAGACCAAATTATTCGCCGTACTGCCGATTTGCTGCATCTTAAACACAGTGAACTCATCCAGATGCGCAACCTTGCAATTAAAACGACACAAATCTAAAAATAGTCAATAAAATCAATTTTTAACCTATATTTAATTCAAGTATTTTGTCACAAAAAAGCCCTAAAATGCTCCACAAAAATCGAACACTTAGGGCTTATTGGCTAGAGCAATCAAATTAGTCGGGGATCAGTAAGCTTTGCTTGCGGCTTATATGCGTCTTTTGCCACCAAAGAAAAGGCGCGGCGACTATTATCAATACCAACACATAGGCCATGCTAGCACCTAATGCGATTCCTAGTGCAAAACAGAAACCACAACCTAATATGACTAAGGGTAAGTTTTGCTTCGGTAATAATTTGGCAGCAGCCAGCATAGCCATCAGATAAATAATCACAAAAACACCGTTGCTCCAAGCAATCAGATGCTCCAATTGCTGACCAGTAAGATAGGTTAATACCATCACACTCGCCATTACTGAGAGTAATGCCGCCAATGCACGGATTGGAACACCATGGTTATTTTTTACCGCGAAGAAGCGCGGTAAAATCCCATCGCAACTAAAACTCCAGATCAAACGTGCAGCACTCGCCGCATAAACGTTTACCGTTGCAAGGCCACTGGCAATGCCTAAAACCCCAATAACCTGAGCACCATACCCACCGAGCAATTCATCAAATACACCTATCATGGCAACACTTTGATCTGTAGGCACGAGTAAAATTAAGAAGGTACAGGCAACATAAATCACTCCCACGAGCATAGTGCCCATCATCATTGCTGGGATCATATCCTGCTGTGGTCGCCGAAAATCATCGGCGAGGTGGGTCATGGCTTCTATGCCTAAAAAACTCCAAAAAGCGATGCCAGCAGCAACCATTACCGTCGACATTTGCGGCATACCATGGCTTGCGAGCGAAGTCAGTTGCCCCGGCTGTACGCTAGTAGCACCAAACAACAGCACCACCACGGCAACGATGCACAGGGTTAAACCAAATTGCAGTTTGGCTGACACTTGAATACCCCGTAAATTGAGTAAAAATAATCCCAATATCACCAGAATTTCGCAGCCAACCTTAGCCCACCCTTCTAGCGGAATAAGTGCATTCACAAACTGAAAAGTCATCAAGATCGCGGCAGGAGCACCAATGGGCACCACCAGCAAAAAAATCAGACCAATAGTACGCCCCGCCGTGCGGCCAAACGCTTTTTCAACAAAATAGGCAGGACCTGCCGCATGGGGGAAAACACTCGCCAAACGGCCAAACACTAAAGCGACCGGAATAATGGCTAAGGTCAATAACAACCAGGCCACAAGTGCACCGGAGTGGGCTTTTTCTATGGTGATCTGTGGCAAAATAAATACCCCAGTACCCAATAAGGTGGTCGCCATTAAGCCAGCCCCTTGCCAACGACCTATAGTTCCGCTATTTGCATTCATCGTTAATATTCAGTGGTTTTTGAACCGTCAGTATAATGAGATTATGCGCTACAATCTGCCGTTAATTTCCGTGTTATTGATACCAAATTCAGGCAAAATGTCGGCAAAATACAGGATTTGCCATCAAAATCACTGTGACAAATCGAATGGCTGAATATGGGTTGAAATTTCACGTTGTAACACCAGGAGATAGTAAGATTTTAAATTGCATATACAACTAAAACACACTTATTTCGGAGCCCAACTTGGATAAGTTCGATACCGCAATCATTAACTGTTTACGCCAAGATGCACGCCAGAGCGTGTCACATATTGCTGAGCAAGTGAGTCTTTCCCGTAGTGCCGTTGCAGAGCGAATTAAGAAATTAGAGCTGTCGGGAGTGATCCGCGGTTATCAGGTACTCTTGAGCGAATCGCAAAAGGAAGGTGTATCTGCCTATTTTGAGATCCAACACCAATGCTCACGCTGTGCCGACGTGGTGCATGTATTCCAAGCAATTCCTGAAGTCATTACCTGCCGTGGCATTTCTGGGGAGATGGATTTACTGGTTTATGTCCAAACGCCATCAATGCGCCGTTTACATGAAATCCGTGAATATATTGATGCTCATACGGATATAATCAAAATCAAAACCCATATAGTGATGAGTGAGTGGATCAATAATTTAGGGGAATAAATCGAGTTTTGCCCCCGACAAGAAGCGCCACCCCTAAGGAATAAAGGTGGCGAAGCCCTTGTGGAGGCAGGGCAAAATACCTAAGTATAAAATATGGATTCCTTTCCCAGCGACCTCCCTGTGACAGCGGATCACGCGAGATAACCAATCTCCAATAGTTCAGTCATTGCTACTAGGGGGGTTATCTCACAGTGTTTTCCTTTAGACACTGCTTTTAGCAATCCGCCGAATTCCTTAACACTCGTATTGGTATACTTGCTAACAACCTATTCTGCCCTGTTAGGCAATTGTCATTTGCCCGGTGTAGAGGATAAAGTTTCGCAGTAACAGCACACCAATCAAACTAATACACGCTGTACCCGCCACATAGGCCCATTTACGCTTAGATGTTGCTGTCATAAATAGATTCATCGCTAATGGTCCAGATAAACCAAGACCGACGATACCTATCCAGAAAACCCATCCCCAGAAGCCATAGCCAATGGCATTAAAGGCGGCAATTTTACTTTGTCCACCGGTTAACACTAAGCCCATAAAGAAGGTAAAAATCAGCACAATCTCAACTAGGATCAGTGGAATTTCTACTTTATGGATAAAATGTACTTCTTTACCATTAGGGCTACCCTTCAGCAGTACGCCACCAAGTAAAGCAGATGCCGCTCCAGAAGAAAGTCCCGATGCCAAGAACAGCAAAGGCAACACTGGGTTTTTCAGCATTGGATACCCAGGTAAAGCCGATAATAGGAACCCTGTATAAGCCCCAAGTGCGAGGGAGAAAATCACTAACAAGCCAGTGGTTGACGCCTCAAAGCGAGCTAAGAGTGCCGTCAACTTAAGCACTATCGGGAAACGCTTTTCGCACCAAGCATCGACAGGTTTGCGGAAAGTAATACCTATCCACATAAACATAAACACTTGGTAAATCAGCAGAATAAGCACACCCATCGACATCACAGAAGTGGGGTTGTAAAACACCAGAATCTTCCAGAAATCGAACGGCTTAGTTAAGTCCAGTACCAAAATGCCAAGCCCTGCCATTACGGCAACGGGAGCCACAATACATGCAGCTTGCACAAAACCTGACTGATAGGCGTTATGTTTAAGCACAAAATGTTTTAACAACACGGCAAAAAACATAGCACCAGCTGAAACACCGGCTAAAAACAAGTAGATCGCAATCGGCCAATGCCAGACTAAGGTATCAAAATGCAGTGCGCTCATAATGTCACCTCCCCAGATTTTGCAACGATACGGAACAATTTAGGTCTCGTTCCGAGATCAACCTTAGCGCGCTGGGTTGGATTAGACCGCAGAACTTGAACAACCTCAGAAGTCGGGTCTTTTAAATTACCAAACACGAGAGCTTTTGTTGGACAAATAGCAACACAGGCAGGTTGTTTACCTTGAGCCAGGTTAGTTTCTCGGCAGAAATCACACTTATCCGCCGCACGGGTGACAGGATTAATGAAGCGAACTTGATAAGGACAAGCCGCAATACAATATTGGCAACCTACGCATTTCCACGCATCTACAGAAACGATACCCGTTTGTTTATCAATAAACGCGGCACCCGTTGGACATACATTCACACAGGGCGCATCTTCACAATGCTGGCAAGACTTGCGACTAAAGTGATAGAACTGATTAGGATATTCGCCAAAGGGGCCCGCTTGCTTAATTTCCAGCCTAGTAACACCTTCGGGAACATTATTCACTTCACGGCATGCCACTTCACATGCTCGGCAGCCAATACACTTAGTTTCATCATGGATAAGTGCATATTTCACATCAGGTTCTGCTTTAACGCTCCCCGATGCATTGACTGTGGCGAGAAGTGAGGCGCCAGATGCACCCGCTAATAAAGCACAGGTACCTTTAAGAAATCTTCTTTTTGAATTTTCCATAACCTTACTCCTGCTTGCCAGTGTGGCAACTGCTACACAGCTCACTGCGAACCTTTAGCGTCATATCAGCCATTGGATCCGTTGGACTATGTAATTTATGGCAGGCAGCACAAGGCACTTTTTTAGCGTGTACGTTATGTGTCCAATCCGCTTCACTGAGTTTTTTCTTGGTATGGCACTTCTGACATACACGAAGCTGAACCGGCAGATCCGACGCTTCTTGCATACCAAAGACCACCATATCATTTGGTTTTTTAGGGTGGTCACCCTTTTCTCCATGGCAGGAAGAACAGCTCATTTTCATCGCATCTTGGCCGTGATGCCCTAACATTTGACCGTTACGCTTGTGACACTTCATGCAAGCATCACTGTTAATTTGATTGGCTGGCTCAGCACTCATTGCAGAGAAGCTTAAAAGCAACGCAGCAGCACCTAAGCGTAACGACCACAGCCATTGTCTTTTGGACATAGGAAGTCCTCACATTTATCCGTAGGAAGGTAAAGAAGGAGTCAAGGCTCGGATAATTCCGAACCCGACGGTCAAGTTCACACTGCTAAAGCTTGCTTAAGACTCTGAGTATCCCACTGTTTATGCGGGTTCATTTCAATAAAACTGATATTGAATTTGGTAAACAGTTTTTTCAGTGGTGAGTTGGTTTCTTTACCAGAGTCACTGATAACCATTTTCACTTCAGATGAGTCATGGTCGATTAATACATAATCGAGCCGGCAGTCGTGATTTAATTCTGTATCATGGTGGTCCATTTCAAATACAGTGTCTAACGGTACATTACAACAAACATCGTATTTACCTTCGACAACTGTTTTTAATGATTTAAAAAAATTAAAACTTTGTTTATCAAACAGCACTGGTTTAAGTTTCATCTCATGATGTGCGGCTTCGTCAGGATCTGCTCTAAAAAACTTAATGCAAGTCATGACAAACATCACAAATACGAATGGTACTGCTACGAATAGCACGAAGTACATAAACGCATAGCTGAGAATGACTGAAGTATTCATACACGCCTCCAAAAACTAATTTATTTTTTGTTATCTCATTTAAAGCAACTTCAGTATTATTTGAAAACACTTATCTTTTCTTGACTACCATCACACTTGCAAATAACAATTTAAATATAAACAACAATTTACCAAACAAATCACATTGGCGTATTATGAAAATCTTAAATGCAGATATTAATATGTGATAATTCAACAATTGAAATTAAAGTAAGTAAATATCATTTATTAAAATTCCTAATTTTAATAAAAAGGCTTTTTAAATAGACAAAAAGTAAATACAAACCAGTTGATACACATAGATAAACTCTAGATCCTAAACTTGGGATTAATTTCACATATAAGTTTATTAACTAGCATCATAATTAGGCGTTGCTTTAAGTATTTACTCAATATTAAGGAATATAAAAAATGCATATTAGTAACATGGATAGCCTCGATATTCTGAGTTTAAAAATACTTGTTTCATTATATGAGAACAAGTCAGCAACCTACGTATCGAAGGCTCTAGACATTCCAGCACCTAAAATAAGCCGTAGCCTTAAAAACCTACGGGAAATTTTTGGCGACGAGTTATTTATTCGACGCAAATACGGTTTATTTCCAAATGAGTTTGCTACTCATTTATATCCAATTGCTAAAGAAGCTATTGAGTGTACGGATAAGTTCCAAAAAGCCAGAATGGCAAATACTCGTCAAGTTAAAACACATGTTGAAATTGCAGCACCTGGATTAATTGCCTATGCCTTTCCTAAAGCCTTGATGCAGGCTATTAAAGAAGAGCAGAAACCCATGCACATAAATATTAATCCTTGGTCTATGCATACGACTCAAGACATTATTAATGGTGATACAACTCTCGGTATTTGTTGCAATAAAAGTGTTGCCGATATCGCCGCATTTGGCGATAAGCTTCTAACGACACCACTGCAACACATGGATAAACTCTATCTGATTGCTAGTAGACATCATCCTATTTTTAAACGGGAAATCACCTTAGAAACCATCGCCGAATACCCTTATGTCAATACGGATCTTGGTAATCCCAGTACAAGATTGAGCCCTTATCAAGAGTTTTGCATAACAAATGGCATTAAACTCAATACTGAAATTACCATTACTAGTATTTCAAGTTTGTTTGAATATCTTGGCGAAAGTAATGCCGTCTCTTTATTGCCTTATCGGGTAGTCTACGAAATGGTGAGTGATATTCCTGACCTACATACGTGCCAACTATCCCAGTATGAAGCCGAACGTCTGTATGCAGATACCGAAGCACCAACGATTTTTTTAGTACAAAAAAATCAACCCAATGCACTCAATGAAGATTTAGTATGGTTAAGTGGAGAAATTAAAAAAATCGTCGACCGTATTATCTAGCCTAGTGATAGCGAAACACAGTCAACCGACAAGCCACCGATACAAGAGGTGATAGGCGTCTTATGCCTAAGCTTAGGCCCCACCTCCCACCATTTAATACGCCCAAGATTTGTTAAACCAAGCATACATCTTGCGGCGTAAACGCGTTACACTAAGCCCATCTTTATCCTAATAGATTCAGTTATGCGGACCGAAAATACAGCCACACTCAATCTTATTTGGGGCGCACTTATTCTTGAGGAACTTGCACGTATTGGGGTGCAACATGTATGCATGGCGCCGGGCTCACGCTCAACACCTTTAACCCTCGCTGCAGCCGAACAAACAAAGCTTAAACGTCACTTACATTTCGATGAACGTGGATTAGGGTTTATGGCCTTAGGTCTTGCGAAAGCAAGCCGTGCACCAGTCGCTATCATTACCACCTCAGGTACTGCCGTCGCCAACTTGTATCCCGCGATTGTTGAAGCTTGGTTGACCCATGTTCCTTTGATCGTCTTGAGTGGCGATCGTCCGCCAGAATTACTCGACTGCGGCGCAAACCAAGCCATAGTTCAGCCCGGTATTTTTGCTCATTACGCCAAGCAAGTTAACTTACCCACACCCGATGTGCATATAGCGCCACAGGCCTTACTGACAACCGTTGATGAAGCACTAGCGAATCAAACTCGTCCGGTGCACATAAACTGCATGTACCGTGAACCTTTGTATCCAAGTGAACTAGGGGCAGCCATTCTCGATACTGAATCGCCCTACCTCAAACCCTTACAAACTTGGCTGCAACTGTCACGCCCTTACACTCAATACGGTAAATATAAGCAATTTAGCAGTCCGAGCGACGATGC
Organism: Shewanella profunda; assembly: GCF_023283765.1. Taxonomy (GTDB): domain Bacteria; phylum Pseudomonadota; class Gammaproteobacteria; order Enterobacterales; family Shewanellaceae; genus Shewanella; species Shewanella profunda. The sequence continues at coordinate 39,235 of NZ_JAKILG010000028.1, forward strand.
CATAATGCGTTTTGTCCACGGTAAAGGGGTGATTGTTGCCGGCACATTAACACCTGAACAAGATCCACAACAGCTCATTGCCCTGTCACAAAAAATCGGCTGGCCTCTACTCACAGATGCACAATCACAACTGCGCCAACACCCCGCTGCGATAGGAAATATTGATCAACTACTGCAACATCCAAAGGCACGTAATCTTTTGCAAGAAGCGGATCGCGTGCTGGTGTTCGGTGGCCGCTTATTATCAAAACGCTTGATAGGTTATTTAGCAGAGCAGAACTGGCACAGTTACTGGCAAGTGCTGCCCGAGCAGGACAGGCTCGATCCGAGCCACAATGCTAAACACGTTTGGCATGCGAATGCCGCGCAATTTGCAGCATTAAATTGGTATCGCTCCTCCTCCGCGAACTGGGCAAATACGTTAATTACCTATAACGATGAATTACATAACTTATTTGTTCGCAATATCGACCATGGCGAGTTTGGTGAAGCACAGGTCGTACGCGCCATCGCTAATACGCGTCCCTTAGAACAGCAGTTTTTTATTGGTAACAGCTTACCTGTACGTTTGTACGATATGTATGCCCCTGTAAGTTGCTGTACCGCTACCACCTATACTAACCGCGGCGCCTCGGGAATTGACGGTCTACTCGCAACGGCTTGTGGTATTGCAGCCCACGAAGGTAAACCCACCAGTTTGATCATTGGTGATTTATCCCAATTGCACGATCTTAACTCCCTTGCTATTGCTCGCAGTTTAACCAGCCCATTGGTGATCATTATCCTCAATAATGATGGTGGTAATATCTTCAACTTACTGCCAGTCCCTAATGAACAAGTTCGCAATGACTATTATCGACTTAGCCATGGCTTAGAATTTGGGTACGCCGCAGCCATGTTTAATTTGCCTTATAATCAAGTGGATAATTTAGCCGATTTCCTAGATAGCTATAACGAAGCGCTGGATTTTCAGGGGGCTTCTATCATTGAAGTCAATGTGAGTAAAACACAAGCCAGCGACCAAATCGCAGCGCTCAATCTTTGGGTGAAACAAAGCTAATGCCAATCCTAGCCCGCTACGGTGAAACGTCACTGCCGACCTTAGTGTTACTGCACGGTTTTTTGGGCACTAAGGCCGACTGGCTACCGTTAATGCCCACACTGAGCCAGTACTTTCATTGTATCTGTGTTGATCTACCTGGCCATGGTGATAATCAAGGGGAGTTAGCGCCAACCGAATTGGATGATGGATTTAGTCAATGCGTCGAAGATGTTATGGCGCGGCTTAATGGTCTTCATATTGACCGATTCCACCTCTATGGTTATTCCCTCGGCGGTCGTATTGCCCTACACCTTGCCAAGGCACATCCCCAAAGACTACTGAGTTTAAATCTCGAATCATGTCATCCAGGGCTTGAATTACTGGCAGAAAAAACCGCCAGATCCACGAATGATGCACTATGGGCTGAGCGTTTAATCAGACTGAGCAACCGGGATTTTTTGGCCTTGTGGTATCAACAGGCTGTTTTTGCCGATATGACAACAGCTAAGCGCCAAAGTGTTATTGATTTACGGGCAAGCGTATTAGATCAGCATCCCAAACAAAAGCTAAAACAGATATACCTAGCCACTTCACTTGCCCGACAGGCATCAATGTGGGATTTACCCTCACAATTAACCTGTGAGTGCCATTTTTTTGCTGGCACTGAAGATACCAAATTTTCGGCAATTGCCAAAAAATGGCAACTGCAAGCCCCCATTCTCGTCCATAGCATTAACGGTGCAGGGCACAACATACATCAAATGGCACCCACTGCATTAATCTCAAAAATAGTGGCCTTGTTAGGGTAATTTACCGAATAAGAATGTAGGAAGCATATGATTTTAACGTCGCTTAGCTTGTATCAATACCGACTGCCACTCGAGACATTGCTCCCCGTGGGTAAGCAACGAATCGACCACAGAGTAGGGTTAGTCTTGCAAGCCTGCACCAGTGCTGACGATCAATACCAACAGGTTGAAGTTGATATTGCCCCACTATCAGGTATCGATATTGACCAGCACGATATCATAGGATTTAGCCGTGAAAGCCTTACCCAAGTGCAAACTGCACTAACTGAGTTATTACCCCAGCTCTGCGGGCAAAACATCGATAAACTTATCGAGTTTTCCGAACAAAGTCCTTATCCTTCACTGGCCTTCGGCTTAAGTCTGCTGCATGCAAAATTAATGGGTAAACTCGGTACTGTTAGGCCACAAAGCACCACAATACCTTTAATTTATCATCCAACCGATGCAAGTAACGCACTGCTGGCTAACAAAATTGCTAACCTCAGCATGGATGTTCACTCAGTAAAAGTGAAAGTTGGGCAGACCTCAATCGAGGATGAGCTGAGTTTAATTTATGGCATTTTAGGTACACGGCCAGATCTTAAACTACGTTTAGATGCAAACCGTGGCCTTACCCTAGAACAAGCCATCGCATTTGCCGCTTGCTTGCCCTTAGACGCCATCGAATATATCGAAGAGCCTTGCCAGAACCCACAGGATAATATGGCATTTTATCAAGCCATCGGTTTGCCCTATGCTTTAGATGAGTCGCTAAATGATCCTGAATATCAATTTGAGATGCATGAAGGACTCACAGCGCTAATTATCAAGCCTATGCTACTCGGTAGTCTCGAAAAACTATCCAATTTAATCGACACAGCGCACAGCCATGGCGTGCGCTGTATTTTAAGTTCAAGCCTTGAGAGTAGTTTAGGTATCCATGATTTGGCACATTTAGCCACAATCCTCACCCCGGATGAAATCCCTGGTCTGGATACCTTAAATGCCTTTAGCCAAGATTTACTCATTTCATCGGGTAAAACCCAGTGCCTGACACTCCAGCAACTTGAGCTTATCGCGCAGCACGTCGCCCAGACAGAAACGGAAAGTGATAGCGAGTTTGCAGAAACAAAGGACGAGTAACGTGCCATTCGTCCCTGCATCTGTATCAAGCGCGATATCCCCCCTACACCGAGCTGCGAGGGATTTTCCACAGCAAACAGCCATTAAGCTGACTGGACAGGACATCAATTATCAGACGCTAAGCCAGCATATTATCGCCCTTGGTGAGCAATTAACCGCATCGGGTATTAAAGAAGGCGAACCTGTCGCCTGTATTTCAATCAATAACCTTGAAATGATCTGCCTATATTGGGCCTGTATCGATATCGGTGCGATATTTTTCCCGATTTCGCCACGTTTCCCAACCATGCAAGTTCAAGCCTTAATCGATACCCATCAAGTTGGTTATTATTGGAGCCCAACGAGTGACACGGCGCCGCGGCATTGCCGTCGCTTAGAGTTACAGTTCAATCTTATTAGCACTAGCTTAACTAAGCCGATAGATTTTAATCGCCCAACTAATGTGATTTTGACCTCAGGCTCGAGTGGTTTTCCCAAGGCAGCCGTGCATTGCCTAGCCAATCATATTGCCAATGCCGAAGGTGCACGCAGTTTAATCCCTTTAGAAAAGGGCGATGCTTGGCTACTCTCTCTACCTTTATTTCATATCGGCGGCCTTGCCATTCTTAATCGGTGCGCCTTAGTCGCTGCCAGTGTGGTCATGCCAGATCAAGCAATTAGCCTAAACCAGCAGATAGCGCGCGATAAACTAACCCATGTTTCTTTAGTGCCCGCCCAACTTATCAAGTTATTGGCGGACGAAAATACGAAACTTGAAAGTATCAAAGCATTGCTACTCGGCGGCGGCGCTATCGCTGTCGATTTACTCGAACAGCTTAAGCAGCGCAATATTGCGAGTTTCACCAGTTACGGCATGACGGAAATGGGCTCACAAATCACTACTGGCCCAGCCTTAAGTGATGGTAACAGTGGTAAGTTACTCCCCAAGCGCGAACTTAAAATAGAAGATAATGTGATTTGGGTGCGCGGCGAATGTCTGTTTATGGGCTACCTTACCTCGGAAGGAATCCAGCCTTGCGTTGATCAAGATGGTTGGTTTTATACTAAAGATCGAGGTGAATGGGACGAAAATGGCAACCTAAAAATTCTTGGTCGCATCGATAATATGTTTATCTGCGGCGGCGAAAATATCCAGCCAGAAGAAATTGAGGCGGCACTTAAGCAGCATCCTCTTATTGACGATGCCATCGTCTTTGCTGAACCTGATGCACAATTTGGCAATCTACCCGCAGCCATCATTCGCGGCAGTATAACCCATGATTTGCATACTAAAACTGGCGAACTCGAATCCTTTCTCGCCGATAAAATCGCCCGTTTCAAACGCCCACGCCGCTATTACCCTTGGCCTGAAGGTAGTGAGCAAACTGGGCTAAAGGTGAATAGAAAAACCTTAATTAATGAAATAAGAAAAGGCTAAATTTGCAAGAATTGAAACTATAAAAGTAGCTCCTATTCTATAAATTAATGCACTGGGAATAACCTGTTGTTAAAAGTGGATTATTTCAGCCATAAAAAAACCTGCCGTAGCAGGTTTTTTTATGGCTAAGTCACTTTCGCGTGACGCAGCTTAGGCTTCCATGCAGGCTTTTAGCTTGTTCATGGCATTTTTTTCAAGCTGGCGAATACGCTCAGCCGACACTTGGTAAGTCTCTGCCAATTCTTGCAACGTCGTTTTATTGTCATCTAACCAACGGGCACGCAGAATATGCTGGCTGCGTTCGTCTAAGGTTTTGATCGCTGACAATAAACGACCTTGGGCATTGGATTCCCAGTTGTCGTTTTCGATGTTTTCGGCTAAATCTGACGAATGATCTTCAAGATAATGAACTGGGGCAAAATCCTGCTCATCATCGTTATCACTGGTCAAATCAAAAGCGGGGTCCTGGGCTGCCATACGTGATTCCATTTCGGTCACATCTGCCTTAGACACACCTAAATTTTCAGCCACCATAGTGACCTCTTCATCGCTAAACCAACCTAAGCGTTTTTTCGCTTTACGGATGTTAAAGAACAACTTACGTTGTGCTTTAGTGGTTGCGACTTTAACAATACGCCAGTTTTTCAGCACATATTCATGAATTTCTGCTTTGATCCAGTGCACAGCAAAGGACACTAGACGCACACCAACATTGGGATCGAAGCGTTTTACCGCTTTCATCAGACCAATGTTGCCTTCTTGGATCAAATCCGCCTGTGGCAGACCATAACCTGAATAGCCTTTTGCGACATGCACAACAAAGCGTAAATGCGACATAATCAGTTGCTTCGCCGCTTGCAGATCACCGGTTTCCTGCAAACGCTTGGCTAACTCATACTCAGCCTCAGCGTCGAGCATACTGATGCTAGTCACTGAATGGATATAAGCTTCTAGACTACTACTGCCCCGTGGGACTGTCAGTGCCATTGATTGCGTTTGAAAGGTCATTCGCGCTCCTACTTTTCTTACTAAATACTTATCAAATATAAGTCGATTGTATTCTTGGGTTATTACAAAATACCGCCAAGAATAGGCTGACGAACTATCGGCTAATTGACAGAGTATGTCAACCTTCGCCCGTCTAGGGGGTTACTTTTAACCCCGTTGAGTAGACATTGCAAGTGAACAAAAGTTCATCGTTAACGTTTTTTGCCTATCCATTCTAGATTTAATTTATTGATAACTAAGAAGGTTCAATTGCCCGCAGATGTTGTCGTACGGATAAATACGAACCCAACCAGCCTAGGAAGGATGCTAACCCCACTAATTGTAGCAGCTCTAATAATGTGAGTGATTTCATTTCAAGTTGGCTGCCATACAAACCCAACAACTCAGCGAGCGCCGAGTCGAGATACCAAACGAGTAAATTAATAATAATCCAAGCTAATATGCCACCAATGACCCCATACCAAATACCGGTATAAAGGAAGGGTCGCTGGATAAAAGACTCGGTCGCTCCCACTAATTTCATCACTTCTATTTCGGTACGGCGGTTCATAATCGCCAAACGAATCGTGTTACCGATAACCAGCACGACGGCCAATACCAGTAAAGCGGCAATCGCCATCACAGTACGTTCGAGCAAGCGAACTACCGCCTGTAAACGCTCAAGCCATTCGATATCTAGGCGGCCAAAGCTAATTTCTGGTTCACGCTCTAATTTAGTTAATAGCTCACGTGCTCCCACAGGGGTGGAGTATCTCGGTGTAGGTGTCACAGTAATAACGGCTGGGAGTGGATTTTTATCAAGGTAAGCCAAGGCTTCACCAAAGCCAGATAGACGCTGGAACTCCTCTAAGGCTTGGTTGCGATCGATATACTGCACCTTGTCCACTTCGGAGTAAGTACGGATGCGCGTTAGCAGACTCTGGATCGTTTGCTCACTGCGATTTTCATCAATAAATAATGAGATCTCTGCGGCGCTGTTCCATGAACTGGTAATAGTCTCAGCGTTTTTAACTAAGACCTGTAGTGCTGCTGGTAAACTTAAGCTCACGCCCAGCACCGCCATGGTCATTACCGATGAAACGGGATTACGCCACAGCTCGCCCATACTCGCCATTGCCTGCTGTGCGTGCCGGATAAAAAACATCACAATCCGACCCGATATCGGCAATTTACTGCGGGTTAACTTCGCTTTATCGCTCATTGCCCTTCACCTCTATTGGTCGGCGCACTGCGTGCGTGCACGCTATGGTGGAGCTCTTGTGCGCCCAACATTCGGCCTTGTTTTAAGGTGAAAGTGCGGTACTTCATCCGCGCAATCAGCCCCAGATCATGGGTAGCAATTAATACGCTAGTGCCCGCATCGTTAAAGGTTTCAAACAGACGCAAAATATCCATCGATAATTTGGGATCTAAGTTACCCGTAGGTTCATCGGCGAGCAGCAAAGGGGGTTTGTTCACAATCGCACGGGCGATGCCCACACGCTGTTGTTCACCACCAGACAACATAATTGGGTTATGGCGTTCTTTGCCATATAAACCGACCATGTCGAGTGCACCAGCCACCCGCTTACGGATTTCTCCGTGGGAAAACCCTTCAATCACCAAAGGCAGAGCCACGTTGTCGAACACGCTACGGTCCATCAACAGATGATGGCTTTGGAAAATCATGCCGATATTACGGCGTAAATAAGGCACATGCTTAGCACTAATTTTGGCAATATCATGGCCGTTAATCGCGACTCGACCCGTTGTCGCCCGTTCGATAACGGTGATCAATTTCAACAGCGTACTTTTACCCGCACCCGAGTGGCCGGTTAAAAATGCCATTTCACCTTGCTGTAGGTGAAAATTGACATCTTCCAGCGCCATTTGGCCGCCAGGATAAATCTTACTGACCTGCTGAAAATCAATCATAAATTAGCTATCCGCTTTTTCTTGAGTGAACAAGGCATCGATAAACTCTTTTGAATTAAAGGTCCGCAAATCATCAATTTGCTCACCGACACCTATGTAACGGATCGGAATGTTAAACTTGTCGGCAATCGCAAATACCACGCCACCCTTAGCCGTTCCATCTAACTTGCTGATAGTAAGACCCGTTACACCCACGGCTTCTTGGAATAACTGCGCTTGACTGATGGCATTTTGCCCCGTGCTCGCATCCAGTGTCAGCATAACCTCATGTGGCGCTTCTGGGTCGAGTTTCTTCATCACCCGCACAACTTTCTTTAACTCTTCCATCAAGTGGGCTTTATTTTGTAGACGACCAGCAGTGTCAGCGATCAACACATCTACTTTACGCGCCTTCGCGGCTTGCAGTGCATCGAACAATACTGAGGCACTGTCCGCGCCAGTATGCTGGGCGACGACGGTAATATCGTTGCGTTGTCCCCACACCTGTAATTGCTCTACCGCTGCTGCGCGGAAGGTATCACCGGCGGCTAACATCACCGATTTACCTTGGCTTTGATATTGTTTAGCCAATTTGCCGATAGTGGTAGTTTTACCCACACCATTGACGCCGACCATTAAGATCACAAATGGGCCATTGGCATTGTCGGGCACTAACGGAATAGCGACGGGATCGAGTGTTTTTTGCAACTCATCGCGCAGTAAATCATATAGAGCCTCAGCATCTTTAAGCTGCTTACGTGATGCATGCTCGGTCAACTTTTTAATTAATCGCGTTGTAGTTTCGACGCCAACGTCAGCAATCAGTAACTGTTCTTCAAGCTCATCGAATAGATCATCATCAATCTTTTTGCCGCGAAATAGGCCAATAAAACCACTACCAATGTTTTCACTGGTGCGCATCAAGCCGCGTTTAAGGCGAGCAAATAGTCCTTCTTTCACTGGCCTTGCCTGTGGCTCTGGCTGCAATTCGGTGACAGGTTCAGTGGTTTGTTCAGCTTCGGCTTGAACTAATTGCTCTGCAGCGGCTTGCTCGGCCGCTAACTGCTGTGCTGCCAATTGTTCTACGATACGTTGCTCTGCTTCTAACTGTGCGGCGGCTAACGTCTCTGCGGTATGCTTTTCGGCCCTGAGTAGTTCTGCGGCCAAACGTGCTGCTTCGGCTTGCTGCTTAGCGAAGTCCAGCGCTTCAATTCGCGCATGCTCTAGGGCAAATTGCTCTGCTTCGGCTTTTATCTGTGCTTGTTCGACAGCGAATTGTTCCGAAGCCTGTTTTTCGGTGTGAGCTTGACCTTCGGCCCCTGCAGCCAAACGTTGCGCCTCTGTTTGTTCCTGCTCCAAAGGCTGTGCTGCATCAGTATCTTGTGTTGGAGTAACGACTGGAGTTTCAGCGACAACCTCATCTTGTGACTTATCTTTACGAAACCAAGAGAATAAACCTTTCTTTGCCATGTGTGATTCCAGCGCTCTACTTCAGTATTGAATTTTGAATAAGACCCTGATGTTATACCAGATTACCTTGGCAATTACGCCCAAAAAGTCAGCAATTAGCTAAGCTCTCTTAGCCTTCTCACCTTTTCGTGAGACTTTGATATAAAATAGCGGTCTTTATTAAGGTGGCATAGTCTACCACTTTCTTTCTTCAGGCAAAATCACGGGGGAGCTTTGATTAAGAACCGAGCGGCCAATCATAGTGCGGTCAAACATAGTGCGACCAAAAATCCAGCTGCCAAAAATAAACTGGGCACAGGCCAAGTGCGGATCATTGCTGGGCAATGGCGTTCGCGTCGTTTACCTATTCAGGATCTCGATGGCTTACGTCCAACAACAGACAGAGTACGGGAAACACTGTTTAACTGGCTTGCCAATGACATAGTGAATGCTCGTGTGCTCGATTGTTTTGGTGGTAGTGGTGCACTGGCCTTCGAGGCATTATCTCGCTATGCCAGCTTTGCCAAGATTATCGAGTTGCAACGCACCGCTGCCATGCAGTTAAAAGACAATCTACAGACCCTAAAATGTGACAAGGCCGAAGTACTCAATGCCGATACGTTAGTGGTGCTGCAAAGGGGCTGCGAGCAAGGCTTTGATGTGGTGTTTATCGACCCTCCTTTTCGTAAAGGTTTAGCTGAAAAGACCATTCAACTGCTCGACACCCATGACTGGCTCAATGATGGCGCTTTGATTTATGTCGAAATCGAGTCTGAATTATCCCAGCTCGCCATTCCACCTTGCTGGCAGGCCTTAAAAGAAAAGAATGCTGGGCAAGTGAGCTACCGTTTATATCAATATCAAGATGCAGACACGGCTAAGATAGAAGAGGAAAACCATGCCCTTGCTGATTAACTTAGGCAAAACCATTACGCTAGTTGCTTGGCTGATGATGATCTATAACCTCATCATACCATTTGACGGTAATGTAGCGATTATTTTGAATATTTTGCTTGGGATTACCAGCATGATGCATTGCTTCCAAGTGGCAATCTTCCATATGCTGTTTAAGAACTTGCTGCCGCTAAATAAAAAAGATTATCTGCAAGTGTTTATCTTCGGTATTTTTAGCCTGTTAGTTTATCGTCAACGTGTTTTAGCGACGACAAATGCGCAGGAAAATTATCAGCAATGAAGAGTTATAATCCAGGCAGCAAAAAGCCCTCAAAAGAGGGCTTTTTAGCTAAATAACAAATTGTTAAAACCTATTATCCTTTTGGATAGGGGTGAGCTACACCTTTATGGCAGTCAACACAGGTTTTTCTGGCTTCTGCATCTTTCTTGAAGTTATTGGTGTGCATTCTGACAGCCATTTTGCTCATGGTTTCTGGCTGGTTTTCATAGATGCGAGTATGGCAGTGTTGACAGTTAGCAGAGTCATTGCTGCGGAAATACTTGAGTGCCAGATCGGCTTGCTCTTTACGATTTTCATCCAGCCAAGCTTGTGTGTTAAAACCATCAATAGTTAAGAAACCATATAAGTCTTTAGATACAATGATTTTTTTAATCAAATAATCCACGGGACCATGTGGTAAGTGACAGTCTTGGCACTGAACAGTCACACCCGCACGACCACCACCATGGGCAGATGCCAGTACTTCATCCTTAAGTGAATGGTTGCTGTGACAGGACATACAGAACTCATCCGTACTTGTCGCATGTAAGGTTTGTTGGGTTGCGAAATAACCTACCACGCCGATAACAATACCGACGACCATTAGCGCCAGAATTGAATATTTTACGCTAGGTTTAAAGAGTGCACGCCAGTTCATTACTCTATCTCCAAAATTGCTAAAATTAGTTTTTATAAGACTAGTTTATGTTATTTCACTTATTAGAAATTTGATTCTAAGCCGAAAAACACCCATTAAATTAAACTTAAAAGCGCAAAATGAGACATGGCTCTAACAATAAGAATAACAATTGGCTAAAACCAGCACTTGGCAACGTATTAATATACTTTAACCAAAGCTAATTTAATCACCCAAAAATCTCAAGTTACCGAATTTTGGCAAAAATAAATCAATATGTTTATAAAGTTATTTTCACAATGTGAAATTGTGATCAACATCACACATTAAGGCGTTTGTACGACCACAAGGATCAACCACTTATGAAGAACGCTGCCGATTGATGACCAAATGTGCCGTATCATCATCGTAGTTAACCTGGAATAGTGAAAAGGAAAGGACTTGGCATTCGCTGAAATGTGAGTTAACGCATTGCAGCAGAATGTCTCTGTGCTAGAATCGAACTGTTCATTATTTGGAATACTTATGCATCAAACTCTTAGCCGTTATCTATTCGTCATATTCACTTTACTCGCACTTGTCGGGCAAGGTGTTGTGTCTAATGGTCACGCTATGGTGCCGCACACTATGGATATGAGTGCGATGAATCATAAGGTTGCGAATCAAGGAATGGACCACACTGCAATGATGCAAATGAACACAGAGAACACTTCTGACTCCCATTCAATCGCCAACGCGGATTGCTGTAACGATAAAATGCTTCCCGGCGCAAAGCAGCATTGCTGTGATGGCACCACGTCATGTGCAAATGATTGTGGTCATTGTTTGACGATTTCAGTAGCTGGTACTCTTTTTAGCCCACACCTCTGGCCAAGTGTGAGTTTGAGCGATACCGCAATGGCCACTCCTATGCCTCATTTCCACTCTATCTCTTTGTCATCGGCCTTCAAACCACCGATAGCCTAGCCTCACTTTGCCCTAAATGGGCTAATCAGCCCTTAGTAAAAGTTAAGCTAAAACGAGAATTCGGTTAGCCCAAAGCTAACACCCAATTTAGCCGTTTATTGTGGTGCCATATTGTCAATATAGGCGCCCGAGCCCAGCAAAACGCGTATTACTGAGCAGTTTGCTAATCTTTAGTGTCATCCGCCATTTGAGGCGAATACCTTTGATTAACATGCTCACTATCGTTTTATGCGCTCATATTCGGCCGTTAATCCGATGGAGTGAACTATATGAAAATATTAATAAATCTTGCCTTAATTGCCTTATTGATAACCAGCACTAACTCGTTCGCTACGGCTACGGTGCACGAACATCAGCATGACAATGTCAGCCCACAGGAACAAGCTCACACCCATATTTGCCCCATGCACCCTGAAGTGACAGGCAGTAAAGAGGACACTTGCCCTAAATGTGGTATGAACTTAGAGCCAAAGGCGGTAGAAGCAAAACCGGCTGAAGGTGTAGTGAAAAACGCACACAAACACCACTAAGCTTTGCTGGAGATGAGGTATATGAATCCATTTAAAACCGTAAAAAAGCAGGGGCCAAATGCAGTACTGATCATGAGTAGCTTACTCATGGGCGTACCTTTGTTGAGCCATGCCCAACTATCGAATGAACAGGCATCCGTGCCGGCCACAGCCGCCGAGCATGATCATGCATCGAAAACAACCCCATTAAATCAGGTAAAAACCTACACTTGCCCAATGCATCCCGAGGTGCTCAGTCATGAGCCTGGTCGCTGTCCAAAGTGCAATATGTTTTTAGTTGAAAAGGAAGGGGAAGAGGCTAATTCAACAGACCCACATGCGGAACATCAGCATGCGGATCCGTTAGCGACAGACAATGGGCAAACCTCGACCGCAAAAGCCGCGAGTCAAGTGTTCGATACGCCCACACCTAAGGTTGGCAACCTAGTTAAAAAAGCGAACCAAGAAACAACAACTAAGTATATTTGTCCTATGCATGCCCACATCATCAGTGATGTACCCGGCACTTGCCCCATCTGTGGCATGAACTTGGAAAAAGTCGAAACTGGCGGAAATACCCAAGAAATCAATATCAACGTCTCTGGCAGCATGCAACAAGCGCTCGCCATTAAAGTCGCTAAGGTTGAGCGTGACACTCTGTGGAAATTTGTCGAAACCGTTGGCCAAGTCGATTATAACGAGAGCCAAATTACGCATATCCACGCCAGAGTAACGGGTTGGGTAGAAAAACTGATGGTCAAATCCATGGGGGATACGGTCAAGAAAGGGCAACTACTCTACGAGATCTACTCACCGGATTTAGTGAACGCCCAGGATGATTATTTACTCGCCTTAGATACAGCCAAAACTTCGGGCAACCAAAGATATCAAGATCTCGTCCGTAGAGCGGGGTTAAGGCTGTCGTTCCTTGGGTTTAACGAGCAACAAATCAAACGATTAACCGACTCGCGCCAAACCCAGTATCGCGTGCCCTTTTATGCCCAGCAGGATGGGGTTGTCGAAACACTCTCTATCCGTGATGGTATGTATATTGAGCCATCCACCGAGGTGATGTCGTTAGTTGACCTCTCTAAGGTATGGGTGATTGCCGATGTGTTTGAAAATGAACAAAGTTGGATAGTAAAAGGCCAAGAGGCCGAAGTGGCGGTTCCCGCGATGAACTTAAGCGGGATCAAAGGCACCATAGATTATATCTATCCAGAGCTCGATCCTGTCACCCGCAGCTTACGCGTGCGCATAGTGCTAAATAACTCCCATGTTTCCCTTAGGCCCAAAACCCTCGCTAAGGTCTCGCTTTTTGGTGGCCCAAATAAGGACACACTAGTGATTCCACAGGAAGCCTTAATCCAAACGGGTAAACAGAATCGCGTGATAGTAAAACAAGACGACAATAGTTTTGCCGCCAAAGTCGTGACCGTCGGCATGATGAGTCAGGGTAAGGCAGAGATTGTCTCGGGTTTAACCGAAGGTGAACGTGTGGTGATCTCGGGGCAATTTTTACTCGACTCCGAGGCCAGCCTTAAGGGCAGCTTAATGCGTTTAAGCAGCGGTCATCAGCACTAGGAGCGCGGCATGTTAAAATACATTATCGAAGCCTCCATCAGACAACGATTTATGGTGTTGATCATCGCCATAATGATCACTGTCTGGGGCATACAAGAGTTGCGCAAAACGCCACTCGATGCACTACCGGATCTATCGGATGTGCAAGTGATTATTAAAACTTCCTATCCTGGGCAAGCGCCTAAATTGATAGAAGAGCAAGTCACTTATCCTCTGTCTACCGCTATGCTGGCAGTACCCGGTGCTAAGACAGTGCGTGGCTATTCCATGTTTGGTGACTCCTATGTCTATGTGATTTTTGAAGATGGCACAGATATCTACTGGGCGCGCTCGCGGGTGCTCGAATACTTAAGTCAGATCAGCAGTCGATTGCCACAGGGCGTACAACCGTCCCTTGGCCCCGATGCCTCAGGTGTGGGTTGGGTATTTGAATATGCGCTGGTCGATCGCTCCGGCAGTTTAGATTTATCACAGCTCAAGAGTCTGCAGGATTGGTATCTCAAGCTTGAATTACAAAGCGTTGCAGGCGTATCAGAAGTCGCAACCGTGGGCGGCATGGAGCAAACCTATCAGATAGTGCTCGAACCCGACAAGATGGCTATCTATAAACTGGATATCGCCAGCATCAAAAATGCGATAGAAAAATCCAATAGCGAGGCGGGCGGCTCAGTCATTGAAATGGCTGAAGCTGAGTATATGGTGCGCGCCAAAGGCTATCGTCAGACCCTTGAGGATTTCCGCGAAATTCCATTAGGCATCACCAGTCCTTCTGGCACGGGTCTATTACTCAAGGATGTCGCCACCGTGCGCAAAGGCCCGGCCTCACGCCGTGGTATTGCCGAACTCGACGGTGAAGGTGAAGTCGTCGGCGGCATTATCGTGATGCGTTACGGTGAAAACGCCCTAGCGACCATAGATGCCGTGAAGGCTAAACTGGAAGAACTGAAAGCCGGTTTGCCCGATGGAGTCGAAATCATCCCCACCTACGACAGATCCCAATTAATCCTTAATTCCGTTGATAATTTATTCAGTAAGGTCGTCGAAGAAATGCTAGTGGTAGGGCTGGTCTGCCTGCTGTTTTTACTGCACGCACGCTCGACCTTAGTCGCCATCATCACCCTTCCACTCTCGATACTCATCGCCTTTATCGTAATGAATAAGATGGGGGTTAACGCCAACATTATGAGCCTTGGGGGTATCGCGATTGCCATAGGCGCAGTTGTAGACGGCGCGATTGTGATGATTGAAAACCTGCACAAACATTTGGAGCAATTTCACGCCGAACATAACCGAGAACCCGATACCAAAGAGCACTGGCGCATAGTGACAGAAGCCTCAACCGAGGTCGGCCCAGCACTATTTTTCTCTTTAATTATTATTACGTTAAGTTTTGTACCTGTGTTTGCACTCGAAGCACAGGAAGGCCGTTTATTTGCGCCGCTGGCATACACTAAATCCTTTGCTATGGCAGCCTCGGCATTGTTGGCAATTACGCTGGTGCCGATTTTAATGGGCTATTTTATTCGCGGGAAAATTCCGAGTGAAAATAAAAATCCCATCAGTCGCTTCCTGATCGCCTTATATAAACCATCGCTGAATCTGGTACTTAGGTTTCCAAAGGTCACCCTTACCTTAGCCTTAATTGTATTCGTGAGCGCTTGGTATCCGATGACACGTATGGGCAGTGAGTTTATGCCCGAGCTAGAAGAAGGCGATTTACTCTACATGCCAACCGCTTTACCTGGGATCAGTGCCAGCAAAGCCGCCGAAGTGTTACAGCAAACGGATCGTTTGATCAAAACAGTCCCTGAAGTTGCTCGTGTATTTGGCAAAGTGGGCCGGGCCGAGACAGCAACCGATCCTGCCCCCTTAACTATGCTCGAAACCACGATCATGCTTAAACCCCATGGGGAATGGCGCGATGGCATGACCTTAGATGGTATCATCGCCCAATTACAACAAACGGTGAAAGTGCCGGGGATCACCAATGCTTGGGTTCAACCCATCAAAACCCGTATCGATATGCTCTCGACTGGGATAAAAACCCCCGTTGGCATTAAGATCACCGGCGCCGATGTCAACGAACTACAAAGCCTAGGAGCAGAAATAGAGGCCATTCTCAGTAGAGTGCCACACACTAAGTCGGCCTATGCTGAACGCAGTGGCGGCGGGCGTTATATCGATATCACCCCTAAACTCGATGTGGCCGCACGTTATGGTATGTCATTGCAAGATATTCAAGATGTGGTGCGTTACGCCATTGGTGGTATGGATATTGGCGAATCGGTACAAGGGGCGGAGCGTTACCCTATCAACTTACGTTATCCCCGTGAGCTACGGGATAATATCGAGAAGTTGCGCGAGCTGCCTGTGATCACTAAATCGGGAAATTACCTGCCACTGCGAAATTTAGCGGATATTGAGATCACCGATGGCGCACCTATGCTCACCAGTGAAAACGGTCGCTTAATCTCTTGGGTGTTTATCGATATTGAAGGCACCTCTATCGGCGAATACATTACTACCGCCAAGCAAGCGTTAAATGCCGAACTCAAGGTGCCACCGCGTTACAGCTACAGCTTCGCTGGGCAGTACGAGTACATGCAGCGAGTCGATGCAAAGCTTAAGCAAGTGATCCCTATGGCATTAGCGGTCATTTTCATTCTGCTGATGATGACATTCGGCTCCACTATGCAGGCGAGCATCATAATGCTGAGTCTGCCCTTCGCCTTGGTCGGCAGCACTTGGCTCCTGTATCTACTGGATTACAACATCTCGGTCGCGGTCGCCGTGGGTATGATCGCCTTGGCTGGTGTCGCCGCTGAGTTTGGGGTGATCATGTTGATCTATCTCAACAACGCCATTAAGCATAGGCAAGAAAAGAACAACTACCATACAGTAGCCGATCTAAAGGAAGCATTAATCGAAGGTGCTGTTATGCGCATTAGACCTAAGGCGATGACAGTTGCCACTATTTTCTTTGGTTTACTGCCCATTATGTGGGGCGCGGGTTCGGGGAATGATGTGATGCAAAAAATCGCCGCACCTATGGTGGGTGGCATGGTGACTGCGCCAATACTGTCGCTGTTTGTCCTGCCCGCCCTCTATCTGCTGATTTACTCGCGTAAGCTAAAGAAAGATGCCGCGCATATGAACTAACGACTGCATATCTCTAATAAAAATCCCCCAAACGATAATCACTTGGGGGATTTTATGATCCTACTCAGGCTATTTAATCACCTTTAAAGAGGCTTATTTGCTCGTATTAACAAACACAGGGTTGGAATAAAACCACAGATCATCATAGTTACGGTCATTAATTTTGTTATACCAAGTTTGCACCGATTCATCTTCGGCTTGATTAATCACAGCGGACTTTAAAGGATTGCCCTTTTCAGTCAGATTGGCTTGGTTGTAATCTAGATTAGTGCCACGTAAACGGAAATATTGATGCTTATCAGCGATAAAACTGTAGCTCATGCTGTAGTATCCATCGGCGTCTTTTTGCCAATCAGCACTGGTAAAGGTCTTAACGACTAAGGTTGAATCGTTAGTTTCCTTTTCATATGCCGTTGTACCCGCTTCAGCGCGCGGACCCACATTACCCGCAATCAAGTCGATATGATGCACGCCAGGATTAACTCCCGCATAAATTTCATTACCGATATCTGATTCTTTATTATTAACAGTGGGGCTTTTAAAGCGAATAGAAAGAGTTAACTTATCACCCGCTTTCGCCACCAAAGTTTGCCCCATAGTGACGCTATTACTACTACTTTCAAGCTTAAAATCCAAGGCATCGATCAGATCACCAAATACAGAAAAGCTATTCCCCGAACGCAAACCGTCCAAGAGGGCTTTAGTGTCTTGACCATCGACCCAAGTATAACTTTTAGCATATTCACCTGGATAATAACTGCTTGCATAAGGTGGGCGTGTTTTAAAGTGGATATCAGAGTTACCCATATTCCAAATCTGACGACCTTCGCCTAACAGCGCATCCCACCAACCACCAACCTGTGCAACCACAGGGTCAACCCCACCATATACACCACTACTGCGCTCAGCATAATCGCCGCGATTACCACTAAATTGTCCACCAACCAGACCTTCAACTAAAAAGAAAACATTGGGAGCGGCATCATTCAGCTCCCTTACATCTTTAATGGTGTAGCTGGTTAAATAGCGACGAGGGTGATTTAACATGCCGTAGCTACTATCAGGATAGTGAGTCTCTAGCCACGTCAAGGCAGCGATGGCATCTTGGTGAGTCTGATTTTGACGGGTGTCACCCGCAGCCTCCCAAGCGGCAATATCTTTAGCATTAAAGTCTTCGATACTATTTTTACTACTAAATCGATATTCGAACGTCTTAATTGCCGCAAGGACTTCGGACTCATCGCCTAGAATACCGATATTAAAATGTTCGTGGGTAGGCATATCCCACTCGAAACTCGAGTAGGCAAGTTTGCCCTCATATTTAGACATAGAGGACTTAAGGCCGGGATTTTCATACTGAATAAGTGCATCGTAAAAAAGCAACCCACCCAAATCGTTGTCATCATTATCTTGGCTGTTATCGCGCATGTGATTTGATAATGCGACATAGTCTAAATTGAAGTCATCAAACGCCCACCTCAAGATATCAGACTGGGTTTCGCGGGCATCCTGCGAAACCGCGGTATGCACATGCAAGTCACCCTTTAACCAACGCCCCGTGGGTTCAATAGGTGTCGGATTAGTGTCTTCTGAGTCTGAATTACAACCAGATAGCACCATAAGAGAAGACAATAAAACCATATTTAGCTTGATCACTTTACGCACGAATAACCTCTTTATATTCATCAAATCGGAACCAGAATATAAGTCGAACGGATGACATGGTAATGACAGCCATATTCGCTAACAATAAAATAAACTTCTAAGATAATAGCGCCTCTGATAGTGCTTAACTCTGTTGCCAATTGCACCCTTAACATCTGATCGCCCGGTATAAGCCGATGTGAAAGTAGGCTACGGTGTTTTTTATGTATCCCATTGGTAATTCTAGCCATCATAGACCCTGAAGATACAATCGTGATAATGTAGCCCCACTAAATTAGCTATGACGACAATGCTGTAACACACTAAATCTTAAGTATTAAAGTGATTAACGGAAACCTAAAACTTAAAGTAACTCATCGTGGTTTCTTATCAAAACTAATATCAATAATCATTATTTAGAGTAAAAGGCGACCATATGGTAAATCATAAATCTACCACCGGATTCCAGCGATTTCTCAATACCGTAGAAACAGTAGGAAATAAACTCCCAGATCCGGCAGTGTTGTTTGCCATGTTTTTAGGCTTGGTCTGGTTGATCTCTTGGTGGTTATCTGGCGTCAGTTTTGATGAGATAGATCCCCGCAGCGGTAACCCAATTCAAATTGTGAATATGCTTGATGGTAGTGCGTTAACCGCTTTTACCTCGGCGATGGTCACGACCTTTGTCACTTTCCCGCCGCTAGGTGTGGTGCTTGTGGCCATGCTGGGCCTAGGCGTTGCTGAACATACTGGCTTTATTAATGCGGGGCTGCGTTCAATTTTATCTGTCACCCCTAAAATGCTGCTGACTCCGGTACTGATCGCCGTTGGTATTCTCAGCCATGTCGCTGTAGATGCGGGTTATGTACTCGTGATCCCGCTCGGCGCTGTGATTTTTTATGCCGCAGGCCGTCATCCCTTAGCGGGGATTGCCGCCGCTTTTGCCGGTGTATCCGGTGGTTTTTCGGCAACGGTTGGCGTGCCATCGAGCCTTGACCCTATGTTGGCCGGTTTAACTCAAGCTGCAGCACGATTATCTGCCGATCCTGCCGCGGCAACGTTAACCATTAACCCGCTGAATAACCTATTTTTTACCTCAGCGTCGGCCGTCTTAATTATCTTAGTTGGCTGGTTTATTACCGATAAAATTATCGAACCACGCCTGAAAAACACCGCCGTTAATGGCGATCCCGCGAATCTACCTATCCTTGATGAACTTAAACCCCATGAACGCCGAGGGCTGAGATTTGCCATGGCTTCCATGTTGTTTTGTGCTCTAGGACTAGCATTGACCGCCTACGGTGACAACTCAGCTTGGCGTGGTGCAGACGGTGCATTAACCAGTGCTTCAGCCCCCCTAATGCGGTCGATTGTGGCAATTATTTTTGTGTTTTTCCTCGTTCCCGGCATAGTGTATGGCTATGCCGCGGGTACAGCCAACAACCACAGAGCCATTATTCAGGGCATGAGTAAGTCCATGAGCGGTATGGGTTATTACATAGTGATGGCCTTTTTCTGTGCGCAATTTATTTATGCTTTCGGCCAATCGAATCTGGGCGCGTTGATGGCAATAAAAGGTGCGTTGGCATTAAAAGAATTAGCACTGCCTATGGGCGTCACACTGGTAGGGATCGTTTTCCTGACCGCGCTGGTAAACCTATTGGTTGGTTCCGCTTCTGCTAAATGGGCACTAATTGGTGCCATTATGGTTCCTATGCTAATGGAGCTAGGCGTGTCACCCGATTTGACTCAAGCCGCTTACCGGGTTGGAGACTCATCAACCAATATCATCACACCACTAATGCCCTACTTTCCATTGATTGTGGTGTTCTGCCAAAAATACGTTAAAGAGTCGGGTATCGGCACCCTAGTCGCGCTTATGTTACCGTTTTCTATCTGTTTTCTATTGCTATGGAGCGGTTTCTTGCTGGCATACTGGGCCTTAGGCTTGCCATTAGGTATTGGCAGCTCGTTCACCTTCCCAGCTTTACCTTAATTTGAGGTTTATTATGCAAGTGGATGGTACCCAGACAGTGGATCTCTTAATCTCACATAGCCAAATTCTAGTGCGTTCTAGAGGATTTGATGAAGAATTGAGTCGATGGGGACATGAAAATATTACCCAAGGAGCACTTCTACATAGAGATTATTTACTATTTGATCCTATTGTGGAGGACGCCTTTGGGGCAAACGTTATTCTGTCTATATGCAGTGAGTTCAAGATGGATCTAGGTTGCCAACGTTGTATCGTTGCACCATTTTATGTCGTTGACAAAGAGCAAGTTGAAGTCGCATCGGCCGCTGAAAAATTTAAGATTAATTTGCCACTTAATGATGAACTCTACTCGGTATATTATGAGGTGTGCGAGGGTGAGGAAGTATTTTATAAATTTACTTTCATTCCTTCTATCAATGTTGTGAAACCCCAATACCTATTAGATGATCCTTGGGGAGGGGCAAAAGGAAAGAAAATGATTGCCGGTTTCGCGCAGTAACATGTTCAGCCGAGTTGAGGTTTCGAGACTCGATTTTGTTCGTTTAGGCAAAGCCTAACCCGTGAAACAAAAAACGATGTTTAGTACCGCTAAATGAGTGACAAATGGCTGGATATAAAAACCACAAAAATCATAATTCCGTAATCCAGCAGCTCAGATATCAATTAAAAATAAACTATTGCTATTTTTAACTAACCTGAGATCGGTTTAACAAGCCATAACTGCAATAGCATTAAACTCTGCGTTAGTGATGTTCAGTTGTGGCTTATTGTCTTTCAATTGATAGGCGATAAGTCCCGCAAT
>NZ_JAKILG010000029.1 GCF_023283765.1 Shewanella profunda
TGCTTCATCTACTGCGTTAACTCAATCCTTTTGAGTAACGTAAAAATAAGGCTTAAATAATTAGGCCGATATTTGTGTGCTCTACTTGACGTGGGGAGTCATACCAACGCCCGGCTAAGGGGTTGACAACGCACCGCCGAACTTAAAAAACACACTGTAAACACTGAACTTCAATTGTGCACTAAAACCGCCACGCGTTGGCAATCCCTCTTGAGCCGTTTGTTAGGCCAACAGATTGACAACGACACTTTCAAAAACAAAGAACAGGCTTTTTTGCAAACTTAAAACTAACTAACCGATTCATTTATAAACCAAAATGCTGAATCAGCAAAGAAACCAAAAAAACTCAAATTGAGCGATTTGGAAGAAAAGTGACGAGCGTAGCATGCTCGGCGGACGTTTGGATGCTGAAGGTTATTTTGCCGCTAAACCCACAGAGCTAAACAACCCAACGCGATCAAGAAACAACAAATATGTGATGATTATTTATTGCTTAAATTAAGCCACAAAGCATGGGATTTACCGTTCAATTCAAACTCGATTTAGCTAATAGAAACTCACTTTGCCTAACATTTTATTAGTGCGCATGCGCGTTTATCTCATTAGACCAGTAAAAACGCGCATTGTTAACTAGTTGTATTGCAAAGAACTTATCAGCTTTCCATTAAATACACCATCAGGAAAAACGCGCATGCGTATTTTCCAAACCTATTAACTCAAACCGTCAAGAACTAAATTGTTGATAATTAATATAATATATAAGGGAAGTAAATGTAAACGCGCAAAAAATTTTTACAGTCTTCCTTGATCTCAGCGATTTTCAAATAATACTGTATATATAAACAGCACTATAGAGATTGCTATCATGAGTATGAAAAGCCCTTTTTTAAGCGGTGTTCAAGAAGAAATGCGCATGCGTGGTTACAGTATCAGAACAGAAAAATCCTACCTGTATTGGATCAAGGCATTCATTAACTTTCACCACAAGCGTCATCCTGAAACGATGGGAACGGAAGAAGTCGCACAATTCTTAACCTTCCTTGCCAACCAACGGAATGTGGCTATCAACACTCAAAAAATTGCACTGAACGCGTTAGCCTATTTGTACCAGAAACATTTGCATCATGAGCTTGGAAATTTAGGTTTTTGCTATGCCACAAAACAGCGTTATTTACCTACTGTGTTATCCCCATCAGAAATCTCACTAATATTAAATGAACTTGATGGCCGCGATAGGTTAATAATAGAGCTGCTCTATGGTAGTGGATTGAGAGTTTCAGAATGCCTCAGGTTACGTATCCAAGATATTGATATTGAAAGAGCTTCGTTGACCGTTAGGGATGGTAAAGGTCATAAAGATAGACAAACAATCCTTAGCCATAAATGTGCCATTAAACTCACAGCATATATTAATAAGGCAATGGAGATTCTACATCGTGACAACCAACAAGGGATCGGTCCTTCCTTACCAAATGCGTTAGAGCGTAAGTATCCTAATGCTTTTAAGCAACACGGATGGATGTTCATTTTCCCTTCAACCACAACCTGTATTAATCCTTATACAGGAACGCTTTGCAGGCATCATCTCCATCAGAGTGTTATTCGTAAAGCTCTCGGAAATGCGGTACGTAATATCAAAATAGCTAAGCGTGTTACCTGTCATACATTTAGACATAGCTTTGCAACCCATCTACTTCAATCGGGCAGTGATATCAGAAGTGTTCAGGAGCTACTTGGCCATAATGACGTTAGTACAACACAAATCTATACTCACGTGCTCGGCCAACATTACGCGGGGACAACTAGTCCATTAGACACGTTATAATTTACTGTCGAAGTCAGAATGCAGAGTGCTTTAGACGCTCTCTAGTATTACTAAAATTTGATCAACTTGAAGCTATCAATCCTCACAATATGGAATGCTTCTAGCTTGGAATGGGGCAAAACAGTGGCAATAAATTCAGGATTGCTAATGGCTCCTTTGCCTCGACTTTGGAGGGCAAATAGCCATTCAACTAAGACAGCTAAAAGCTTCGTCCTAATCTTTGCTGTCAGCACCTGTTGCCGCTATTTATCTGCAATTTTGGTCGTGCCTCAACGGTAATAGCCAAGTTCCTATCCTGAATCTCAATTGAGCTTTTTTGCGTTTCAATAAGGTGCATCGTTGAAGCTACACCCAGTTTCAAAATTTTTTGAAACTAATACCTACTCTGATCACATTGTTTTTTACTTAAACCTGCTTAAAATGCTGACATGAATTTGTACGAATAGGAGCCGTTACATGAGTGATTTAAGTTTTCTTGCTAAAAAGCGTTATACCACTAAGGCATTTGATCCAACTAAGACGATTCCTGCGGATAAAATAACTGAAATCAAAACGTTATTGCAGTTCAGTCCATCATCAACTAACTCACAACCTTGGCATTTTGTGTTAGCGAGCACGGCCGAAGGTAAAGCGTTAATTGCACAAGCAACCGAGAATTATGCCTTTAACACTCAAAAAATTCTTAATGCGTCCCATGTCGTTGTGCTTTGCACACGCACCCAATTAGACGAAGCACATTTACTTAAGGTGCTTGAACAAGAAGCAAAAGATGGTCGCTTTGCTAATGAAGAAGCGAAACAAGGCCAGCATAATGGCCGCTCTTTCTTCGCTAATATGCATAAAAATGAACTCAAAGATGCCCAACATTGGATGGAGAAACAGGTCTACTTGGCGCTGGGCACCTTGATGTTAGGCGCGAGTGTTTTAGATATCGATGCTTGTCCGATTGAAGGTTTTGATGCGACCAAATTGAATCAAGTGTTAGGTTTAAGGGAGCAAGGTTTATGTGCCTCGGTTGTCGTCGCCCTCGGCTATCGCTCAGAGGAAGATTTCAACGCTAAATTACCAAAATCACGCTTAGCACAAGAAGTGATCTTTACCGAAATCTAAAAACAGTTGCAACACACTTCAATTAAAATGTCCTTGATTTAATAGCATTTAAACAAGGACATTTTTTATTATTCCGTTTGCTAATCTGAAGTGTTCCTCATTTTTACCACCTAAAACTAACCAGTTTGACAATCACACAGGGCTAGATTGCTCTAAAATCCATCTTTGCCTACACTTTTCCTCTATGGCATAGTCTAACTTCAATCATATTTTCAGTGGCACTCAGCAAACCCAATTCAGGCCCTCAAAATACAATGGCCGAAAGCTCAAGCAAATGGACATTTTAATAACATTGCTTTGCAAACAACAATATAGGATGGGACAGTTAGTATGTTACTCGCTAAACCTTCGCTCACAGCAGAAGCGCAATCGGCAACATTATCAACCACCAAAGGCGATAATCCGCTGATTTGGCCCCTTCTCTCGGTATTGCAAGCCTCTAATCAAAGCTGGAAAATCCACCACCTCGCCACTGAATTGCAAAGCAAAGGGTTAATTCATCCACTGGATGATAACCCGGGCAATGATTTGTTTAAGCGAAACTTCCTGCTGATGAATGCCCTATTTGAGTTACAGGAAATCCTTCTTCCTAGGCAATGGCTTCAGGTTAAAGCCATGGATATTCAAATCTTTCGCTTAGTACCATCAAACATAAACCTACTGATGATGGAAGATACATCGCTTAGAGAATATTACCTTGACTGGAATAACTACGACACAAGTGAAAATGTGGTAAGGGAGTTATTAGAAGCCTTCTGGAGTAGTTACAAGAGCTATATTGGCCTTAACATTAACCTAATGAATAAAGGGCACGCCCTTAGGGTATTTGAGTTAGATGAAAGCGCCACAGCGCGGGATATTCGCAAACAATGGCGTCGCTTAGCCCTTAAGTGGCATCCCGATCGACCTGAAGGCGATCCCGCAAGGTTTCGCGAAGTCTGTGAGGCTTGGCAATCGCTAAGGGATGTAGCTTAGAAATATGGCTAAGGCTAGCCATAAAACGTAAAGGATCTAGACCCCGCAATAAGTGTGATCCTGTTTGCAGTCCTGCAAATCTAAAGGGAAACTCCCTATGGGATCACAGATTTAGTCTAATATCCTCAACGCAATTCAGCGATAATTAAGTCTTTCAATTTAACCTGAAGAGCCTATACGTCAACAGCGCAGTCTCTGTCTGGCTTCGATGATGAAGCCTATTGACCTATTTTAGGTTTATGCCGCGCAGTGCATAATAATGATCCATTCCATCTAACCGATTTTGAGGAAAATATGATTAAACCATTAACCTTGGCAGTAGCCTTAATTTTGGCACCATTAAGTGCCTTTGCGGCCAACTTTACCGAAGGTACTCATTACACCCAAATCTCGGATAAAGCCCCTAGTAGCGAGCCTAAGTTAACTGAATTTTTCTCTTTCTATTGCCATAATTGCTTTAACATGGAAACAAACTATCTACCTGATATAAAAGCAAACTTAAATAAAAAGGTGGCATTTGATAGCAAGCATGTCGACTTTATGAATAGTGATATTGGCACAGAAGTAATGCGTTCATTGGCTGTTATTCAAGTCGTGGATAATAAAGACGCCTTAACCCATGCCATGTTTGCAGCAATACAAGGTGAAGCAGGGGCGAACGGTCACGATCACAGCGCGCCTGGACATAAACACGAGCCGCAAATCAATAGCCGTGATGATATAAAACAAATATTTGCCAAATTTGGAATTGATGGCGCTAAATACGATGAACTTGCCGATAATAAAAGCACCAATGAAAAACTCGCCCTGTGGCGATCCCAGCAAGACCAGTTCAAAGTAGAAAGCGTGCCCACGTTTATTGTAAATGATAAGTATGCTGTTAACTTAAGCAGTATCAAAACCTTAGATGAATTGATTGGATTAATTAACTATCTGGCCGTTGAAAAGGATGCCCAAGCCCCTAAAAGTTCAGGCGGCAGTTTAGCTTGGTTGTTTCTCGCCTTCGCTGCAGTGATAGGGTTAAGCCGCCAGAAGCAAATGCGTTAAGCATTACACCTTAAGTAAAAATAAAGATGGCCTCCAATGGAGGCCATCTTTATTGAAATGTGCTAAGCATTACTGCCGAATAAATTCAATGATATGGGTTGCAGCCAGCACAATGTGCACAATCAAAAAGCCAATAAAAGCCTGTGCACAAATGAGATGATAACCACGCCACTCCATCGCTGTTGATGTGCCTTGATATACAAACCAAACAACGCCTGTCAATCCGGTCGCGACCAGCAATAACATTCCGATACCTTCAACAACGCTGAATAGCCCTTTACCGCCCGCAACCGGGAGCTTACCTTTCGTTAACCCTGCAATGTCTTGTTTAAGTTGTGCCCAATCACCCACCAACCAACCAAAATATTGGTGCCACTTTCCCTGTAAGGTATTGCGAAGTAGAAATAACAAACCGAGTACCGCACTGACTAATCCTAAGTAAACATGCAAATAATCCCAAAAGCTGGCGGTATTTCTCAGGCTTCGTCCCATAAAAATCCATGGGCTTGTGCATACCAATAAAGTACAGCCAATCACAAGCCACACATGCAAATGTGCTAGCAAAATGCTCAGCACTTTGCCGAACTTTACTGTGGCTGTCGGTTTATCAGTCGTCATTTAATGCCCTTAAACTTCTAGCGAGCCACTTTTATGCTTGATGGATTTGCTCACCAAACTCGTTCACTTTCTGCCAATCAGTATATTCAACATTGGTAACAGGATCCGTTGGCCCCTTAGTTAACCACATAATAAAACGAATTATATTTCTATCTAAGGCGTTATAACCTTGGTAGTTTAAGTTACCACCAAAAACCTGCAGTAGTTGAGGTCTCCAAGTGGTTTTACTTAAAAAAGCCTGCATATAAGGGTTAGTCTCTGGGGTATTTTTTTGTGGCTTACGGGCAACTAAACTCACGGAGAAAAAACCGCTTACTTTTTGTGTCAACAACGCTTGATGCTTTTGAATAAATTCATATAACGTCGGGTTATGTTTTCCATGGCGGATACTGGCGCCGATAATGATTTTGTCGAAGGACTCCATCGCGGGTACGGCCTTAATATCGGCGATAACGACTGAATTACCTAAATCCTTAAGTTGCTGCGCTAACTGATTGGTGATCTTACGGGTTTGGCCGTGAACACTAGAGAAAATGATCAGAATTTTTTTCACTGTAGCCTCGATTATCTCAACAAAAATAAGAAAAAGCGGCCTGAAAAATGATAGTGAAAGGCGGCTTAGATTTATGACGCAAAAAGCAAACTGCCTATTACGAGATTGCATATTAGGTGATTTAATTATCAATTTACATGAAATAGATCACGGGCTTAGCCCCGACGGGCTTAAGTATATACCGTAGTTTTAGCTTGCTCACAAAAATAGGCTCGAGTGATAAATATAGAATGCAAAAATGACATCGCATTACTGACTAACACCACTCCATTAGAGCTCGAATTATTCAGCAATCTCACCTCACCATCTGCTATCAAAATTTAAGCTTTCAACATAAACATAATAATCGTGAATAGATTGAGTTAGATAAGCTAATATAGCCAGAAGCCTGAGAAAGCATAAACTCAAGTAGCGCATAGACTAAGCTAAATCACACTCTTAGGTTCGCAAATTCGTTAGACTCCCGATGTCAGCACACAAACAAGGATCGACTCAAATGAAGGACTCGGATATTTTAATGCTGGCGGAAGAAAGCGAGTCAGCGTCCGAAGTCTCCGCTCGTAAAAAAGCCCTACTACTGGGCCGCCAGTTAGGGCTTGCAAGTGAGCAGGAGTATCGCCCAGCTAACGCATCGATTGCTGAGCGCGCTCAGCACAGGGAACGAAAATTATCGAGCCAATATCAATCGAATGTGGAGACGATTTTCGCGCTGGCACTCAGTTACACACCATCGGATGTGACGGGAGTGGATCTCGATCCTGACTGGAGCCATCAATTCTTCCTGATGGCAGAGCAAATTCATAATCGAAAAATGCAGGATCTCTGGGCTCGTATTTTATCAAGTGAAATCGTTAATCCCGGTAATTTTAGTCTGCGTACCCTAGTCCTCCTTAAACAACTCACCCATAGGGAAGCGCAGATCTTCGAAAAAGCCTTAGGAATGGCGGCAAAAGTTAATAATGAACAACGTCTTAAACTGATCAGTGGCTATCGGCTATCTGGCGGAATTGGACAATACTTCAGAAAAATCACCACAGTAAATCTTGGCCTATCTCAATTTGGTCTGCCTTATTCCAGTATTCTAACCTTAGTCGATGCGGGTATTTTGCATAGTAGCGAGTTTGAAACTGGGCTTCTTAATAGCAAAACCCCAATCCAATTCGCCATGCCAGGCATACATATGAAATTAACGCCTAAAAGCGGTAATCTTCTATTTACTTATTACCGTTTAACCCCCATTGGTGATGAACTCGCCTTACTCGTGCAACCCAAAGCAGATCAAGAATACTTAAAAGCACTACAACTCTTATTCGCTAAAGACTTCAAAATAGAATAATTATCACGACCTGAAAATAGAAAGTTTCGAATTAATCACCACCCACTGCCAAAAAATTTCAGAAGTAAAAAAGGAGCCAAAGGCTCCTTTTAAACAGGATAAACGCCAAAAGTTAAGCGAGCACTTTTGCCTTATCGGCATTGATAACATTTATCGCCGTTAAATAGTCAATTAAGGCGCGCACTTGAGTCGCTAAATCGCCTTTGCTGGTATCTATGGTTAACTCGGCGGCAAGTGGCGTTTCATAGGGTGAGGAAATACCCGTAAAGTTACTGATCTCGCCACTGCGCGCTTTCACATATAGCCCCTTAGGATCGCGCTGTTCACACACACTTAATGGCGTCGATACATGCACTTCGATAAACTGCCCCGCAGGAAAACGGGCGCGAATGCTATCGCGCTCTTCACGGGTCGGTGAAATAAAAGCCGACAAAACCACAAGCCCAGCATCCACCATTAATTTAGCTACTTCACCCACTCGGCGCAGGTTCTCATCACGGTCTTCAACAGTAAAACCTAAGTCTTTGCACAGACCATGGCGCACATTATCGCCATCGAGCAAATAAGTGTGGAATCCCGCCTCAAATAACGCTCGCTCTAATGCTCCAGCCAAGGTCGACTTACCCGCGCCAGAAAGTCCGGTAAACCAGAGTAATACTGGGTTTTGGCCTTTCTGCTCGGCTCTGGCAGCTTGATCTACAGGATGTTGATGCCACACGATATTTGTCATAATAACTCCTCAATCCCCAAAGCTGACAAGCAGCTAAAACTGGGGTAATAAACTCAAGCTAATCACTAAAATGGAAAGATGATCGGCACCATAAAAATAACGATCAGGGAATACAACACAGATAATGGTAACCCGAGGCGGACAAAGTCACTGAAGCGATAATTGCCCGCATTAAAGACCATTAAATTGGTCTGATAGCCGTAGGGTGAAATAAAGCTCGCACTGGCACCAAAGACGACGGCCATAATAAAAGGTCTTGGATCCACACCGTAATTCAGCGCAATGGCGTAGGCAATGGGGAAAGATAAAGCAGCGGCGGCATTATTAGTGACCAGTTCAGTCAATAACAAGGTCATTAAATACACACCAACAAAAGCACCAAAGACCCCATAGCCATTGATTACACTCAATAATCCTTGAGCTAAACTGTTCGCAAGGCCGGTACTCATCATCAAATTGGCAAGACCGAGGGCACAACCAACTATCACGACTAATTCCAATGGGAAGCGGCGTTTAAGCTCTGCTAATGTTACTGCGCCGATGGCAAAATAACTGAGCAGCAATATCACTAAACCTTTGGCCAATGGCAATACGCCAGTGACACTCAGGACGATAGTAGCCGCAAAACCAAGTAACACCCAACGACCACGACGGCTGTCTAAACGCACATTCAAATCTAACCCGCTGATGGCAGCAAACTCTGAGCTGAGTTTAGTGTTGGCACTAAAAGTATCCCCAGGCGTTAGCAGTAATACGTCTCCCGGTTGCAGCACTATGTCACCGAGCCCACCTTTTAGCGGATGATGTCCACGGCGAATCGCCATCACGGCCGCATCAAATTGCTCCCGAAAACGAGACTCCTTCAATGAACTCCCCACCAAACTCGATGATGGTGCGAGTACAGCTTCAACCAGATTTTGCCCTTTAGCCTGATGCTTACCGAACCAATCTAAGCCATCGAATTGATGTAATAACTCAACCGACTCCACTGCACCACTAAAACGCAGTACATCATCAGCCTGTAAAACAAGCTGCGGTGGCACAGGGCAAATACAAATGCCACTGCGTTCTAATTCAACTAGATATAACTTTTTCAGCGCCCTGAGCTTATTGTCGACCACGCTGCGCCCCACCAAGGACGAGCCTGTCGCCACATGTGCTTCGAGTAAATAAGGTAAGGCTTCTTCGCCATTATCTTCACGTCTATCGGGCAATATGTTCGCCAGTAAGATAAGCAACATCATACCAGCAATCAGAATAACCACTGCCACTGGGGTAAACTCGAAGAAACCTAAGGCCGGTAAGCCGGCATTTTCCACAAAGGAATTCACAATCAGGTTAGTCGAGGTACCAATCAGAGTCAGTGTGCCACCTAAAATTGCTGCATAGTTCAGCGGTAACAATAACTTAGCGGGTGCATGTGCCTGATTTCGCCGTACCACACCAATTAAAGATGCGACTACGGCCGTGTTATTAGTGAAGGACGACAACAAGGCGGTAGAAAACCCTAACTTTGCCATTGTCATAGGCAAAGAACTATTGCCAATGACTTGACTCAACTTTCCCAGCAAGGACGTTTTTTCTAACGCAGTCGCGGCCAACACCAGCAGGACTAGCGTGACTAAGCCAATATTGGTAAAGCTTGTTAATGCGGTATCGAGCGCCACCATGCCGAGCAAATAACAGAGCAAAAACGCAAATAAAAACAATACCGCAGGGTTTATACGGCCGCTAATTAAGCCAGCCACAAGACCTAACAAAATAATCGCTAACAGCCACAAGTCACTCACAAATTAAGCTCCAAGCTTAGTGATATCTATCGCTTGCCAATGGGGGAAGTGTTTACGCACTAAGGCATTAAACTCGACTTCAAAGGCACTAAATTGTGATGCTGTTTGCTTGTTAACATGTTGACCCGACACCACCATCACCGCGGCAACCGTCGCATTACTCAGGCGGTCGATTAAGATCATCCCGCCCGTATCACGCACTAACGAATACGCATCGAACACTATGTCTTCGGTCAGTTCTAAGGTCACACGGGCAATCGCGTTTAACCCGAGTGTATCCGTCGCGCTGCGCGCTAAAGTGTTAACGTCAACCACATAATCTATTGTAGTCACAGAGGCTTGCGTCTTCTTACCTGCTACTTTAATGTCATATAACTGACCGAGTTGTAATGGCTTTTCATCCATCCACACTATGTCGGCGCTGATCACGTTAGCGACGGCTGGCGCAGAATCTGGTTTTGCCAGTAAATCGCCACGGGAAATATCAATTTCATCTTCCAGCGTGATAGTCACAGCTTGGCCAGCAACGGCTTCCTGTATGTCGCCATCGAAGGTGACAATACGTTCAACCGTGCTGCGCTTGCCCGATGGCAAAGCGACTAACTCATCACCCACATTGATAATGCCAGAAGCTAAAGTGCCCGCAAAACCGCGAAAATCTAAGTTAGGACGCGACACATATTGCACCGGAAAACGTACGGGCAATGAACTGAGTTCACGTTGAGTATCAATGGTTTCCAGCAGTTCGAGCAGAGTACCGCCTTGATACCAAGGGCTTTGAGTGCTGTGCTCGACCACGTTATCGCCATTGAGCGCCGACAACGGCACAAAGTGGAGGTCGAGATTGCCAAAATCTTTAACGAAATCCGTAAAATCGGCGCGAATACGGTTGAACACTTGTTCGTCAAATCCGAGCAAATCCATCTTGTTCACCGCCACCACAAAGTGACGAATGCCTAGTAATGAGGCGATAAATGCATGGCGCTTAGTCTGGGTCTGCACGCCGTAGCGGGCATCGACTAAGATCACGGCTAAATCACAGGTCGAAGCGCCCGTTGCCATGTTGCGAGTGTACTGCTCATGGCCTGGGGTATCGGCAATAATGAACTTACGCTTATCGCTTGAAAAATAACGGTAAGCCACATCGATTGTAATGCCCTGCTCGCGTTCGGCTTGCAGACCATCCACCAGCAAAGCTAAGTCAATCGCTTCACCTGTGGTGCCCATCTTAGCGCTGTCGCTTTTTAAGCTCGCCAATTGGTCTTCATAGATCTGGGCGCTATCGTGTAACAGTCGGCCGATTAAGGTACTTTTACCATCATCGACACTGCCACAGGTTAAAAAACGCAGTAGACCTTTATGCTGCTGCCGAACTAAATATTCTTTCACGCCATGGAGGGTAATTTCTGCCGCCATGCGATTGGTTTTATTGACCGCGTTGTCCATCTTATTCTCACTCTTGATCTGCTTGGCTGAATGTCGCGCTGCAGTAGCGCCACATTCG
Organism: Shewanella profunda; assembly: GCF_023283765.1. Taxonomy (GTDB): domain Bacteria; phylum Pseudomonadota; class Gammaproteobacteria; order Enterobacterales; family Shewanellaceae; genus Shewanella; species Shewanella profunda. The sequence goes on from NZ_JAKILG010000029.1 coordinate 11,489, forward strand.
CGAAATAGGATTAACCTTACCTAGATTAGAAGTAACCTTGACGCTTCTTTTGCTCCATGGAGGCACTTTGATCTGAGTCGATCAGTCGGCCCTGACGTTCGCTTGAACGGGTTAACAGCATTTCTTCAATAATCTTCTCTAGGCTGTCGGCCTCAGAATGCATAGCGGCTGTGAGTGGGTAGCAACCTAAGGTTCTAAAACGTACCACTTCTTCTTTAATCTGCTCGCCTTCGGCCAACTGCATACGATCATCGTCGGCCAAGATCAACTGACCGCCACGCTCGACCACGGGGCGTTTTGCTGCAAAATATAAGGGCACTAACTCAATGTTTTCTTGGTAGATATATTGCCAAATATCCAACTCGGTCCAGTTAGATAAAGGGAATACCCGAATACTCTCGCCCTTGTTCACTGCGCCGTTATAGGTGCGCCATAATTCTGGACGTTGGTTTTTAGGGTCCCATCTGTGGTGGCGGTCACGGAAGGAATACACCCGCTCTTTAGCACGGGATTTTTCTTCATCGCGGCGTGCCCCACCGAAGGCCGAATCGAAACCATATTGGTTAAGTGCTTGCTTTAAACCTTGGGTTTTCATGATATCAGTGTGCTTAGCACTGCCATGTTCAAAGGGGTTAATCCCTTGCGCTACACCTTCAGGGTTAGTATGGGTCAGTAGCTCGAAGCCAAATTTCTGTGCCTGAGCATCGCGAAACGCGATCATCTCTTTAAATTTCCACCCCGTGTCGACATGCAGCAGCGGGAATGGGATCTTGCCGGGATAAAAAGCTTTACGCGCTAAGTGCAGCATAACGGAAGAATCTTTCCCGATGGAATACAACATCACAGGATTATCGAATTCGGCTGCAACTTCACGAATGATCTGGATGCTCTCAGCTTCCAGTTGTTGTAAGTGGCTTAATTCACGCCCGGCCATACTATTCTCCGTTTACCTTAAATTCGCTGTATTACCACAGCATGGGTTAGCTTAATTTATTAGTTTATCGACACTCTTGCCGACTGATTTTGCTCATAAGCAGACTGAGTATTTGCAATGGATTCAGGTTTGAACCAATTTAGCGTTTCAGTCAGCGCCACAACCTCACCAATGATCATCAACGCAGGCATCTGCAATTCGGGATCGGCGGCAAGTTGTTCAAGCTCCCCTAAACGGCCGATAAAACGACGTTGTTCTTTGGTGGTCGCCTTAGACACTATCGCCACTGGCGTATCTGAACTTCGGCCAGCATTCATCAAACCTTGACGAATAATACCCGCGTTAAGAATGCCCATATACACGACTAAGGTATTGTTGGAATTAGCATATCCTTGCCAATCCATAGGACGAGTCTCTAACTGACAATGACCAGTGATAAAAGTGACACCCTGGGCATAGTCTCTATGTGTCAGGGGAATACCCGCATAGGCTGAGGTGCCGCTGGCGGCAGTGATGCCAGGCACAACTTCAAACTCGACACCCGCTTCAACTAAAGTTTGCAGCTCTTCGCCACCACGACCAAAGATAAAAGGATCGCCACCTTTAAGGCGCACGACATTTTTACGAGTATAAGCCTTGGTAACCAGTAACTGATTTATTTCATCCTGTGCAGCACTATGCTTACCCGCACGTTTACCAACGGCAATCTTCTCAGCGTCTTTGGGAATGAGATCGAGGATATCTTGACTGACTAAGGCATCGTATAACACGGCATCTGCGGTTTTCAGAATGCGCCATGCCTTTAACGTCAATAGCTCAACGTCACCAGGGCCAGCGCCAACCAACCACACTTTGCCTTTAGCCGTTTGACACGGTAAAGATAATACTTCCATCACAATCCCCAATATCACTTTAGTCATATAGAAATATAACGCCTCTTATATTCCATAATAAATAGATAATAATTAGTTTTTATATCATTTAGGAATATACCTAGTATGACCTCGAGGAAAACAACGGAAAAACAGAGTTGTTCAAAGTGAAATACAAATAAAAATGACGTAAAACACTAAATTTAAAGAATTTAAACCCTATCAGCTCCAGACAGCAATCTAACTCGCGAAGGTCAACCCCATCATTTTGGCACTATGTTAGTGCAAAAAATTCTACTTAAATGCCACGTTATTTGAGCTAAACCCCTTTTTTACCTAATCCAAGTGGCTCAAACGCAACTAACGGTTCCTTCATGCAATAACCGTAAATTCATTAACTAGTGTTAAACTGACAAAACGATAGTCAAAAATATGACCAGCAAGCACATCAAGGAGGGCAGATGAACCTATTTTATAAAAGTATCCCATTAATTGGATTGTTAATGTGTGCACAACTCAGTGCAGAATCATTAGTAGAAGGCCGAGTAAAAGATGAGCTTGCCACAACAGAACGCCCATTTGTGATCACCCCACATCGCGTCAATTACTTACTACCAGCCACCTACAATCCCGATCCTAATACGGCCCCCTTTCTTGAAGAAATGGCTCAAGATCCCTATACCTTAGATAAATTTGAGGCTAAGTTTCAGATAAGCTTTAAATTTCCTATTTGGAACAATGTTTTCGGCGATAATGGAAATCTGTTTTTTGCCTATACCAACCAATCCTATTGGCAAGTGTATAACAGGGATACTTCCTCGCCCTTTCGCGAAACCAATCACGAACCTGAAATTTTTATGCTGTTTAATAACGATTGGAAAATCGGTAACGTGACCAATTCTTTTTGGGGCTTTGGGGCAGTACATCAATCAAATGGTAAATCTGGCCTGCTTTCACGAAGCTGGAATCGCATTTACGGCACCATGATTTTTGATGCAGGCCCACTCGCCTTCGCGACCAAAATTTGGTGGCGTATTCCCGAGGATGAAAAAACCGATCCTTATGAAGCAAGCGGCGATGACAACCCGAATATTGAAGATTATGTAGGTAAAGCAGAATTTATCGGTGTTTATGGTCTTGATGAACACAGATTCACCCTAACCCTAAGAAGCAATCTACAAGATATCGATCGCGGCTCAGCAGAAGTCACCTGGAGTTATCCAATTACGGGCAATTTACGTTTATATACTCAATATTTTAATGGCTATGGTGAGAGTTTAATCGACTACGACTATCACAACCAACGCATTGGGATCGGGATCTCGCTTAATGACATCCTGTAGGGTGACGAAGTACAAAAATCAGCCATAATTTTATGCCGACCCAAGCAATCTGCTGTTAGATTGATCAATCTGCCACTGCTAATGGATAAAAAAGATGAGTCTCATTGAAAATTATCGGATTTATACCGATAGTCGCTCACTTTTTTGCTCACAAAAGTATAGCTGTATTACGGAGGTATATGAGTTTTAGCTATCGTACTATTGTTAGCTTACTGACCGTTGTTATTATCGCGAGCTTAATTAAGCTCGCGTTTTTCGCTTTGCCCGAAGAAGAACGAGCTCCCGAATTGAGTGCACAGGAAATACGCCAAGATCTGTATATTTTACTTGCACAAATTGAGCAACACTCTGCTTTCTATGCCCTTGAAGCAGACGATATCACTCAACAACTGGCTGAGACGGCAGCCTTGATCGCCGAACAGTATCAAGATATTGTCTCCAACGACCGTTTTGCAGCTGAAGTCACCAAGTTACTCTATCGGATGAAAGATCCAGGGGCTCAAGTGGTTAACTTTGAAGATAACAGCGGTGATTTACCCTTAATACTCAGACCCGTAAATGTGCAATGGCTCGCCTTAGATACTAAAAATAATCCAATTAATCCTGATTTCCCCTTTATAACCCACATTGATGGCCTACCGATCAGTAAATGGATATCGGCAAGCCAGGCCTATTTACCTGAATCGGCCAAAGATAGCCAAGAAATGCAACTACCTTGGCTTAAAAAACTCAATCTATTGCGGGAGGATTTAGGTCTCAGTATTAAACCTTATGTGCTAGTCACTTTAATGAATGACGATTTACAAACTCAGCAGGTCACTATTGCATTAGCCCCTAAACGCAACAGTAAACCAGAGCCAATCGTTGACAGGGATGATGAAAGATTAGCGTTTAGCTTTGATGAGTTTCTAACCCAACTCGCCAAATTTGAACCCGAAATATCCTCCAAACCCATTTATAAGTTAGAAAGTGTCAACACAACCACCGCTAGGCTTAAAATTGACGATCTGTATGCCTTTGAATTGGATAAATCGCTGCAACAAGAACTTATCAAAGGGATGGAACAAACATTATTGATAGTGGATTTAAGGGAGGCGAGCGGCTTCAGCCCCCAACTACTTACCATGTTATCACGCTATCAAGATATCGAATCTGATAACACGCCACTTAGCACCCGACAGGCACCCTCAAATATCATGGGATTTGCCCACTATCGGCGCTCTACAGCATTTAGAAACGATTACCTACAACCGCTTAATTTTAGACCCCTAGAATCCTTGGGATTCAGTTCGCCAAAACTAAAAATACTCACGCGCAACTTACCCAAAATCGATGAAGATAAATTTAGCCCTTGGTTTGTTCGCACTAAACCTGATGTGGAAGCTGAAGGAAATAACCGCTTAGTATTACTCCTCGGACCCCGTTGTCGGCAAGAATGTGAATGGATAGCTTACCGCACTAAAACCTGGTCTAGGGTCAATTTGATCGGTGAGAGAACCTCTGGTGACTTTGCTCGGCAATACCACTTTACCTTGCCCAACAGCGGATTAAATGTTCGATTTAGTACCTCACTAACCTATGATCCCAAAGGGCAATTACTCTCAGGAAAAGGTACTGAACCAGATATTTCGTTGCCCCAAAATAATGATATCGAATGGCAGGGATTAGTGAGTTTAGTGAAAACGTCGACATCCAAACAGCCAACTCAACATGAATTAAAACCTAAGCTAGCCCAAACTCATTCAGCTAATTGACCATAAAAAAACCAGCTATTAGCTGGTTTTATCAATAATCAAACTATATACAAGACTAGGTCTCGCTTACCTTAGCTATCTGCTGTTGAGTACTTCGCTGCTTTTTATACTGCTTAGCTTCTGTTGGAATAGGAGTCACTTTACCCGTCTCTAACCAATTGCGTAGACGGTTTGCATCGGCCAGATGGGTATATTTGCCATAGGCATCGAGTACGACAAATGCTACTTGACGCTTTGCCATTTCAGTACGCATGACTAAGCAATGACCAGCCGCATTAGTAAAGCCCGTTTTTGTAAGATGAATATTCCAATTATCTTTATAAACTAAGCGATTTGTATTGCGAAAATCTAAACTGTACCTAGGCTTGCCAAACGTCACCGTTTTCTTCTCGGTTGAACTTAACTGACCTAGCATTGGGTACCTTTCACTCGCTTTAAGCAGGACGATAAGATCGCTCGCACTGGACACGTTTTTATGGGACAACCCCGTAGGTTCAACATAACGAGTATTTTTCATACCTAATGCTTTCGCTTTAGCATTCATTGCTTTAATAAAGGCTTTATGTCCACCGGGGTAATGATGAGCAAGGCTTGCTGCGGCGCGGTTTTCTGAAGACATCAAGGTCAGCAACAACATATCTTTACGGCTAATTTCGCTACCAATGCGCACCCGAGAGTGAACACCGCGCATTTCTTTGGTATCCGTAATATTAACCGCTAACTTCTCATCCATAGGTAATTTGGCGTCTAAGGTCACCATAGCCGTCATTAATTTAGTAACAGAAGCTATCGGCATGACCGCATTAGGATTACTAGAATAGAGTACCTCATTGGTTTTTAGATCAACCACCAGAGCACTGTTCGCAGCGACTTCTTGTTTTCTTAAGACAGTCTTCGTCGATGCCGACGATTTAGAAGCTGTACTTTTCGTAGTGACAGAGGCCGATTCGGCGCAATAAGCTGTCGCGGCAACAGTTAAACTGCTGCATACAAAGATAAAACTACTGAGTAAAGAGCTGATCTTCATTTAAGTTTCACTAAATAGAAAAGGATCAAATGTGCTAACGCACGCGGCTTGCCCAAGTATAAGAGGTATACGGTGAAAGGAATAGAATGCAATTAGACTTTTATCTGCGATATCAGCAGTTTCTACCTCTTTTTAAGATATAAATGCCAGCTTAACCTATCATAAATTTTGAATTAAAAAGTACTCACAATCAAACTTTTGAACTACGCCAGCGATTAACACCAATAAAAATCAATTTAACAGTTAAATATTCCAAAATAAAAATTATTAATAATTTTTTAACTTTTACACGAGTGAAGATTAATTTCTGCAAAAAATCACAGGTTTTCAATCTGAAATCAATCATGCACTACAAAAGCAGTTTTAGTCACAGTGATCCCTAACTAACGTTAAAAATAACTATTTAATAAAACTTAATACTGGATCAAAATTTACAACAAACCCCATAGTACTTTGATACAACGTAAGTTATATTGCGAAAAATCAAGGAAGAAACACTTTAACCCTCTTTTTGAGTTTAGTCCTATAACACTCAAATCAGAGCTTATCTTTTAAAGCGTTATCTTACATTAGCATAATGATGGGTTACGCTAACTCAGCCGACTCAGTTTTATTCTAGTGTATTCGCTTCCTCGTAGTTCAAAAATTAGACACCACTTTATTATTTAACAGGAGTGAATGATATTTAGGAATAATCTATCAATAAAATAAGCTCAATATTTGAGTCTCTACACAATAAAAATCAACTCTCGTTTAACGACATCTCATTACTTTAGGGATTAATAATGTTTAAAAAATTGCTAACACCAATCCTCGCTATCTGTCTGCTACTTTCTGGTTGTGCCACCGTACCTATGGCATCAAAAGAAGATGATGCTAAATTAAAAACCTTCCAAAAACCTGCCGATAATAAAACAGGAATTTACATTTACCGTAATAGTTTTGCAGGCCAAGCATTAAAGAAAAACATTTATATCAATGGTGAAATGATTGGTGAATCAGCGAATAAGGTCTACTTCTATAGAGAAGTTGAGCCTGGTGAACAAACACTTTCAACTGAATCAGAGTTTAGTGAAAACGACTTAAAAGTTTCAACTGAAGGTGGGAAAAACTACTTCTTTGAACAATATATCAAAATTGGTGTATTTGTTGGTGGTGCGGGATTACAAGCGGTAACAGATGCCGAAGGCATGAAAAATGTTCAAGACTGTAAGCTAGCAAAATAGTTGGCTCGCAGATTTAAGTGAGTACTAATAAAAAACCAGCCAAATGGCTGGTTTTTTAATAACAACTTAATTCACATTGAGTCGTAGGCTTTTTCTAAGAACTTAGTCTAAGAACTTATTCTAAAAAATTAGGCCTGTGGACGCATTGCTGGAAACAGGATCACATCACGGATGGTATGCGTGTTAGTGAAAAGCATTACTAAACGGTCGATACCAATACCTTGACCCGCAGTTGGCGGCAAACCGTGTTCTAGTGCAGTGATATAGTCTGCATCGTAGAACATGGCTTCATCGTCGCCCGCATCTTTCGCATCAACCTGCGCTTTAAAGCGGTTGTCTTGATCTTCAGCATCGTTCAGCTCGCTAAAGCCGTTAGCCACTTCACGGCCACCGATGAAGAATTCAAAACGGTCAGTGATAAAGTGGTTGTCATCATTACGACGGGCCAGTGGTGAAATGTCCGCTGGGTAGCCAGTGATGAAAGTCGGTTGCATCAATTGCCATTCAGCAGTTTCACCGAAGATTTCTTCAAGCAGCTGACCACAGGTCCAGAATTTCTCAATCTTCATGCCTAAGCTTTTCGCTAAATCGCGCATAAATTCAACATCTTTCACTTGCTCATAGGTCATGGCTTGGATAGTGGCATTATCAGGATTGTACTTCTGAATCGCTTCTAACATGCTTAAACGTGCGTATGGGCCGCCGAAATCCACTGTGTGTTCGCCGTAGGGCATTTGGGCGCTACCTAATAGCTCAATGGCGATAGAGCTTAACAATTCTTCGGTTAAGTCCATCAGATCTTTGTAGTCGGCATAAGCCATATAGAATTCCATCATAGTGAATTCTGGGTTATGGCGTGGCGACAGACCTTCATTACGGAAGTTACGGTTGATTTCGAACACACGCTCAAAGCCACCTACCACTAAACGCTTCAGATATAATTCTGGCGCGATACGCAGATACATTGGCATATCGAGCGCATTGTGATGGGTGATAAAAGGACGGGCCGAAGCGCCGCCTGGGATCACGTGCATCATTGGCGTTTCAACTTCCATGAACTCTTTTTTAATCATAAAGTTACGGATAGCTGAAACCACTTTAGAACGCATTACGAAGGCTTGACGCGATTCTTCGTTAACGATCAAATCAACATAGCGTTGACGATAACGGGTTTCTTGATCCGTTAAACCGTGGAATTTTTCAGGCAGAGGACGCAGTGCTTTAGTCAGCAGTTGGTACTCTTCCATATTGACGTATAAGTCGCCTTTACCAGACAAGTGCAACTGACCCGTTACGCCGATGATGTCACCGATATCCAAACCTTGATAACGGTCCTTCAGATCTGCTTGTACGCTCTTTTCAGCATAGGCTTGGATACGACCAGAAACGTCTTGGATCACGAGGAATGGGCCACGTTTTGCCATGATACGGCCAGCGATGCTGGTTTTAAAACCTAAGGCTTCGAGTTCTTCCTTAGTGTTTTGACCGTATTTTTCCTGCAACTCGGCCGCTTTATGGGTGCGACGGAACGTATTTGGATGCGCATTGGCGCTACAATTCGGGCGAATGCTTTCTAGCTTGGCACGACGCTCGGCGATCAGTTTGTTTTCATCTTGTACTTGTTCAGTCATCTTATTTCTCGTCTATACCTTTGAATTAATTACAGCCCTGATTTCAAACTGGCTTCGATAAACTTATCCAGATCGCCATCGAGTACCGCTTGGGTATTGCGCGTTTCCACGCTGGTACGTAAGTCTTTAATACGGGAATCGTCCAACACATAGGAGCGAATTTGACTGCCCCAACCGATGTCGGACTTGGCATCTTCAGCCGCTTGCTTTTCAGCATTTTGCTTATGCATTTCTAACTCAAACAGTTTGGCTTTCAACTGCTTCATTGCCGAATCTTTGTTCTTGTGCTGTGAACGGTCATTCTGGCATTGCACTACGGTATTGGTAGGCAAATGGGTAATACGTACCGCAGATTCAGTTCGGTTAACATGCTGACCACCAGCGCCCGAGGCACGGTACACGTCGATACGTAAATCTGCAGGATTGATATCGATGACAATGTCATCATCAATCTCAGGGTACACAAACACAGAACAAAACGATGTATGACGGCGGCCGGAAGAATCGAACGGTGATTTACGCACTAAACGGTGTACGCCGGTTTCGGTACGTAACCATCCAAATGCATATTCGCCAGTAAATTTAATGGTCGCGCCTTTAATACCGGCCACGTCACCATCGGTCACTTCCATCAACTCAGGGCTAAAACCATGGGCTTCACCCCAACGCAGATACATACGCAGTACCATGTTGGCCCAATCTTGAGCTTCGGTGCCACCACTACCAGACTGAATATCTAAGTAACAGTTTGAGGCATCCTGTGGGCCAGAGAACATACGACGGAATTCGAGATCAGCAAGGCGACTTTCTAAATAATCCAGCTCTTTTGTAGTTTCATTGAAGGTATCTTCGTCTTCTTCTTCAACTGCCAGCTCGAGTAAGCCTTCGACATCCTCAAGACCTGAGTCCATATCATCAATGGTTTTGACTACGGCTTCGAGACTTGCACGCTCTTTACCTAAGGCCTGCGCGCGCTCTGGGTCGTTCCAAACATCTGAACTTTCGAGCTCTCGGGTGACTTCTTCTAGACGCTCATGTTTAGCATCGTAGTCAAAGATACCCCCGAAGAAGCTGCGTACGCTCGGCAAGCTCCTTAATTTTGAATTTTACTGGATTAACTTCAAACATGAATTTTCAACTTCACTTTATTTAGCCGCTTTAATTGATCTTCCATTAAAAGAGGCGGTGATTAACAGTATTTTCGACCGCGTATTTTAACCTAACAACGCCAGTAAGCCTAGGACGTGTTGATGTTTCGAGATTAAATTTTGTGCTCACGAAACCAGATACGATGTTTAGTTATCTAAATGCATAACGAGCGACTCACCCCCAAAGAGTAAGACCTTACTAGACAACCTCGAGGACAAGGTTGGCTTACCTTTCTGCTGCATTGCCGCCTGTTTATGTAGAATAACTCCCCCGCTGGCTCCGCGTTTTATAAAAAGCAGCCAAATCGCTGTAACAATAATCATGAAACATTAAGGCGGCCTATAGCCGCATAGCTCATTATCCTATGATAATGCAGATTATTTTCGACCATAAAGCGTGAAGACAAGTATTGAGACTATCAAATTATCGTCAGTTAAAACTGTGATCTTAATTAAACTTGACCAAGCTATGGTTACACCACCCGTAAAAGTCTGTTCAAGTAACCGTATGCCTATAAAGAAAATGTGCTGAATATCAATGGCAGTAGAATTTAAAACACGGTTTTTTACTAAGGTCATCACAATCACCACCAAACACAAACCTTGTACTGCACAGTCTTATGCTAGTTTGTGATGAATACAGCAATTCCATCTTAAACTTACTGCGTACATAAGCATCTTCAAAACTACCCTAGGTATACTCAAATCAACCTATGCCTGCAGCCTCGTGCGATAGCAGCCAAGTCCCCTACAAAATATAAAAGGCCATGGGATGATAGAACTTCAAATTGATGACCAAGTGCTGTTGGTTAACCCAAACGACACACTACTGCAAGCGGCACAGGATGCAGGGATAACCATCCCCAGCTTATGTGATCAAAACGCCGCCTCACGGCAACTAGGCACAAATAAAAATTATCAAAAACATACTGATAAGCAAGCCTGTAACCTATGCGTGGTTCAAATTGAAAATGCCGATGCGAGCCTTCGCTGTGTGCGTGCCTGTGAAACGCCCGTTGAGACGGGGATGCGGGTAATTACTCAATCGACGTACCTCAGCAAAAAACGTAAACAAGCACTCAACGATATCCTAAGCGACCACTTTGCCGATTGTGAGGCCCCCTGCCAGCAAGCCTGCCCTGCGGGCGTCGATGTGCAGAGTTATCTGTATCACATCGCCCAAGGTAACCATACGCAAGCCGTTAAAGTCATCAAACAAACCTTGCCATTGCCGCTGTCGATTGGCCGTGTCTGCCCAGCCTTTTGTGAGGCGCAATGCCGAAGAGGAACGGTCGATGAACCTATCGCCATTCGCCAATTAAAGCGCCACGCTGCCGATTTGGATCTAGCTGATGGTGAAAATGGTGGTATGAGTTACGTCCCCGAACGCCAAGCAGAGACAGGTAAAAAGGTCGCCATTATAGGGGCAGGCCCTGCGGGATTAAGCGCCGGATACTATCTATCAAATCAAGGGCATAGTGTTGAGATATTCGAGGCAATGCCCCAAGCTGGGGGCTGGCTGCGTTACGGCATCCCCGAATACCGTTTACCCAAAGCAATATTAGATAAAGAAATAGACTTACTTTGCCGCAACGGTCTAATACTACACACTCAAACTCGTCTAGGGCATGAAGTACATTTAACCCAATTAGTTGAAGATTTTGATGCCATTTGCCTTGCTATCGGTGCTCAAAAAGCCGTTCCTATGGATTATCCTGGCAGCACACTTAAGGGCTGTTATTTAGGGGTGGATTATTTAAAAGATCACTGCCTCGAAAAGTCACTGCCACTGGGTAAAAAAGTGGCCGTGATTGGTGGTGGTAATACAGCAATCGATTGTGCTCGCACCGCTGTACGCGAGGGTTGCGATGTGACTTTAATCTATCGTCGTACCCGCGCCGAAATGCCCGCAGAAGCCTATGAAGTCCATGAGGCTGAAGTCGAGGGCGTCAAATTTCACTTTTTAACTAATCCTATTGAAAACCATAGTGATGCAAATGGTCATGTCCGCGCGGTCACCTTTGCGAAGATGGCTCTTGGTGAAGCCGATGCCTCGGGCAGGCGGGCACCAATAGACACTGGGGAAACCTTTACCCAAGACTTTGATACTGTAATAGCCGCAGTATCACAAACCCCAGATATGAGTTTTCTGCAAAATCCCGCGAGTCATTTAAGCCAAGGTGAAATCGCCCTAAGCCGTTGGAATACCTTTATCGGCTGCGAACACACTATGTCAGCGGGAATCGAAAAACTGTTTGTGATTGGTGATTCTCGCCGTGGCCCAGCAACGGCGGTCGCTGCGATAGGAGATGGACATAAAGCTGCGCAAGCCATTGATAAAATGTTAAAACAGGGCCTCAGTTGCGAACTATATAACGGTGAATTTAATTCATCTAAAGCGGTTACTCACAACATTAAACAAGGTCAAACAGCACGGGATCTTTATCCCAATGTTCAGCGTAAAGCACGCTTGAAAATGCCCGAATTAACTGCTGTGCAACGGCTGCTTAATTACAGCGAAGTCGAGCTAGGATTCACACCCGATGCGGCCATGCAAGAGGCGGCGCGCTGTCTAGAATGTGCCTGCCAGGCCAATACCAATTGCAAACTAAGAGATTATGCGACGGACTACAAAGTCGAATCTAAACAACTGCTCCCTGATCTCGCTCGTCAATTTGTGGTTGATAAATCCAGTCCTTTTATTCAATTTGATGCTAATCGCTGTATCAGCTGCGGTAAATGTGTGGATGTATGCCAGCAACAAAGTGGGCATTGTGCAATTCAATTTGCCCATGACTCTTACCAAGCACTACCTCAGACTCAAGCTCCAATCCAACAACGCAGAGCCCCTAGAGTCGGCTTTAGTGCATCCATGGCCGATAGCCAGTGCGTGCAATGTGGTAATTGTGTTCAAGTTTGCCCTACGGGCGCCTTAGTTGATGCGAGAGATAAACGCCAAGGGGATAAAACACCACTTAAAACAACCTCCACTATCTGTACCTATTGCGGAGTTGGGTGCCGACTCGATCTTAAAATCGACGAAAGTACTAATCGCATTCGTCATATAGAAGGTAATACGGACTCGGTCGTTAACCAAGGCATGTTATGTGTTAAAGGCCGTTTTGGTTTCGATTTTATTCACAGTGAAAAACGTCTCACCACCCCACTTATCCGTAAAAATGGACGACTCGAACCTTGTTCTTGGCAAGAGGCTGTAGACTATATCGCCAAAAACTTGACCGATATAAAACAACAACATGGTAGCGGCGCGCTGGCAAGCCTAGCCTCAGCCAAGGCGACAAACGAAGACAACTTCCTGCTGCAAAAGTTTGTTCGAAGTGTGCTAGGTACCAACAATATCGACCACTGTGCTCGCCTGTGTCACTCCTCAACGGTCACCGGCCTACAGCAAAGCATTGGTAGCGGTGCTATGACCAATGATATTCCGAGCATCCAAGACTCGGACGTCATTTTTATTTTAGGTTCAGATACCACCAGTGCCCACCCAATTATCGCATCTAAGATCAAGCAAGCGGTGGCATTACATGGGGCAAGATTAATCGTTGCCGATCCTAAACGTGTCGCTATTGCCGATAACGCTGAACTCTATGTCGCCCAAAGACCCGGCACGGATGTTATGCTACTTAATGCCATCATGGCGGAAATTATCCGCAACGATTGGCATGACAAAGCCTATATTGCCGAGCGAACAGAAAGCGTCAATGAACTCTATGCTGAGCTTACCAAGACAGATTACAGCCTAGAAAATGCAGCCTTGATCACTGGGGTTAACGCTAGCGATATTGCCCGTCTCGCACACACGATCGGCACCGCAGAAAAAACGGCAATTTACTATGCAATGGGGATCACGCAGCACACCACAGGACATGACAATGTAACCGCCATTTCTAACCTGCAACTGCTGTGCGGAAATATTGGTGTTAAAGGTGCGGGGATTAACCCCCTACGTGGTCAAAGTAATGTGCAAGGTGCCTGCGATATGGGTGCACTGCCAAACTACTTCACTGGCTATCAAAAAGTCACCGATATTCAGGCCAGAATGCGCTTTGAGACTCATTGGCAAACTCCGCTATCTGCTGAAGTAGGGGTTACTGCTACTCATATGATGCATGATATCTCCAGCGGCAAAATTAAAGCCCTATATGTGATGGGTGAAAACCCAGTATTAAGCGATCCCGATCAAACCCATGTACTTAAAGCGCTTAAGGCAATAGACTTTTTAGTGGTGCAGGATATTTTCCTCACCGAAACCGCCGAACTTGCCCACGTGGTCCTCCCCGCGGCAGCGTTTATCGAAAAATGTGGGCATTTCACCAATACAGAGCGCCGAGTGCAACGCCTTGAGCAAGCATTGCAGCCCCCAGGGCTGGCACTGCCTGATTGGCAAATTGTGCAGAAAATTGCTAACGCTATGGGGGCGAATTGGAATTACTCTAATGAAGAAGAAATATGGCAAGAAATCAATGAATTAACACCTCAATATCGAGGTATTCGTTGGCAACGATTAAGTAAAAGGGATGATGGTAACTTCCCTCAAGGTATTCAATGGCCCTGCCCTGATGACAACCATCCAGGTACTCCCATTATGCACCAAAGCCAATTTACTCGCGGCTTAGGCAAATTCACACCTGTCAGTTACCGCTTACCCGCCGAAATGCCCTGTAGTGAATATCCGCTGACGCTCTCAACAGGGCGGTTACTGGAGCAATTCCACACAGGTACATTAACGCGTAAAACAGCGGGACTCGATTTACTCGGCTCGCCTAAAGTGATGATTTCTGTCTTTGATGCTGAGCAACTTGGCATAGGCAATGGCGATAGAATTAAACTCACAACGCGCCGTGGTGAAATTGAAATTGATGCCTTTGTGACTAAACGCGCCCAAGCTGGAGTGCTATTCCTGCCCTTCCATTTTGTCGAAGCGGCAGCCAATAAGCTCACCATCAACGCGCTCGATCCTGTCGCTCATATTCCCGAGTATAAGGTTTGTGCCGTGCGGGCAGAACGAGTAACAACCTGAAAGGGGGGGTTATTGAAATAGAAATGGGAGGTTTTAAACCTCCCATTTTCATGTACTGATTTAAATTAAATTCTAAACTGTCCCACTAACTTACCTAAGTTAGTCCCCTCCTGCGATACGGTTTGACTTATTCTGGCCGCATCTTGGCTAGAATGGAGTAACTCGTTCACAATTTCTTGTATGGCATACACGTTGCGGTTGATCTCCTCAGTTACAGAGCTTTGCTCAGTAGCAGCGGTTGCAATTTGTGTGCTCATATCATTAATGGCGGTCACAGCGGAAGTGACAGAGCCTAAGCTTTCAGATATCGCACGGGAAGATTCCACCGAACGCACACAACTTTGTTGGCTATCTTCCATCGTTTTTACCGCTTGCGCGACAAGCTTGTGCAGTGCCGATAACATCTCATTAATTTCCAAAGTACTGGCCTGCGTCCGACTGGCTAAATTACGCACCTCATCGGCCACCACCGCAAACCCTCTGCCCTGCTCGCCCGCACGGGCAGCTTCAATCGCAGCATTTAATGCTAAAAGATTGGTCTGCTCAGCAATACCACCAATGACCGAAAGCACACTGTTAATCTTTTTAGATTGTTCACTTAAGGATTGAATGCTGCCTGCCGCATTATTAATTTGCTCCATCAAACCAGCAATTTCCTCTAAGGAAGCATCGACACAGCGCTGGGCATTGGCGACATCACCGGTGGCAGCTTGAGTCGCTTCAGCTACTTGCGTGGTATTTTGTGCAACCTCACTGGCCGTTGAAGACATTTCGGTAATCGCTGTTACCACCTGATCAGTCTCATTATTATGGCTGATGAGTTGGCTAGACATCACTTTAGTTTGATCGTGGATCGCGTTGGCCGCCTCTTTTACCTTAGCGGTTGCACTCGCCACATCGCCAATAATGGTTTGAAGTTTATCCACAAAGAGGTTGAAAGATTGACCTAACTGGGCGATTTCATCTTCACCGTTGACTATGAGTCGCTTAGTTAAATCCCCTTCACCCTTAGCAATATCGTTTAAATTTTCAGCCATTTTCTTAATAGGCACAACCATACGGTGCGACGCAATCATAATGATGAATGCTGTAACCCCAGTCAGTAGCAGTGCAATGAGCAAAACGCCAAAGGATTTATCTACCATTTGCTGTGCCATTGTAGTGCGGTAATCTTCGACAACAACTTCTATATCATCAATATAGGCACCTGTTCCTAACATCCAATCAGTACCTGGCACCATCACCACATAGCTCAGTTTTTCAATCTGCTCATTGGTATTAGGTTTTTGATAGTAATAGGAAAAATGACCATCACCTCGTTTAGCAGCATCGAGTAAACCGACAATAATTTTAGTGCCACGGGGATCCGTCATGTCGATTTTATCCTGCCCTTCAAGCGCAGGAATTAAGGCATGGAAAATATTTTTACCTTTAGAATCATATATAAAGAAATAACCCGCACTACCAAAATGAATATCGCGCAGAGCTTGATTCACATTGCCCTGTTCCTTTAAAGACAGCTGGTACTGCACTATCCCTGTTGCAATTTCAGTCGCTTCCTTTATTTGTTGTTTGCGTTCACCGACGAGCTTTGTTTTAAAGGTAGCAACTCCATCATCGAGAGCCTCCTTTTCGGCATAGTAAGAAACAGACATCAATACAAGTAAAGTCAAGATCAGGGGTAACAGAGATAACAATAGTAATTTGTTACGCAAACTAAAATTCAACATGCTTAATTACTCCGAGGGGATACAGCTTATATTTTTTGTATTGTTGAAGTATAACTAAAATTGACCAATATCTAAGCGCCGAAGGTAACAAATCTGAATAATCTTTGTAAAAAATTCCTTTCCACTTGCTGACTTACACTATAAGTGAGCTTAAGACACCATAGATACAAAAGCTCAAAACTAAAAATAGCACCGGTGGTTTAAACAGCCTCAATGCACCAAAACCGAGCAATACCAAGGCCATATCTTGACCTGAAAACACAGCTTGGCTAAAGACAGGTTGATAAAGCGCAGCCGCAAGTAGCCCAACGACGCAGGCATTGATACCTGCTATTGCACCGGCGATTTTTGGCCTAGCAGCAATGGCATGCCAACTTTTCAACCCCACTAACATCAACAAAAATCCGGGTAAAAAAATAGCCGCAGTCGCAATACAAGCCCCCATAAGGGGTTTGTCTAACATCATCTCGGCACCAAGAAAGCTGGCAAAGCTAAACATAGGACCGGGGACCGCCTGTGCGAAGGCGTATCCGGTTAAAAAGCGATCACTGCCAAGCATATCGCCAACGGCGGTTTCAAGCAGCGGCAGAACAACATGACCACCACCAAACACAAGGCTACCAACACGATAGAACTCCCCAAAGATCCCGGCCTCTGGCCCCATACTCACCATAAAGAAGCTAGCAATAAGTAAGGCTACAAATAACAGCAGCCAGAAGTAATTTAAACGGATGGGCGCAATTGCGTTCTGGTCATTCCCATTCTGAGCGCTCAGTAAACGCACGCCCAAAATAGCAGCAAGTATTAACACCCCTATTTGTGTCCACATAAAAGGGGCAATCATAATGGCCGCGGCGCTTACCAGCATTAAGATCCGTGCAATTTTACGCTGGCAAAACTGTTTAAACATCGCGAGCACAGCGTCGGCTACCACCACAACGGCCATTAATTTAAGCCCGTGGATCATGCCCTGCATAGCGTGATTAGTCAGCCAAGCTGCGGTGGTTACTGCAAGTAAATACATGAGGATAAAGGAAGGTAATGTAAATCCGACAAAAGCGGCTAACGCGCCAACTAATCCCCCTCTGTGATAACCGATAGCAAAACCCACTTGGCTAGAGCCCGGCCCTGGCATAAATTGGCTTAAAGCGACAAAACTGGCATAACGCTTATCATCGAGCCAACCCAGCTCATTAACAAAGGTCTGGCGAAAATATCCAATATGGGCGGCTGGACCACCAAAGCTCATCAAGCCTAAGGTCAAAAAACGTAAGAAAATCTGCAGCATGATATTTGCCCATTTATGCCTAAAGTGCTGAAGAGTATGCCACTAAAAAGACATCTTGATGAAATACATAAATCATCTGGTCACTCGCTTCACCAGCAACCAAAACCATTTATGCCGTTAATCCTTCACCAACATAGCTAACACTTCGAAGTGATCCGTGTGCGGGAACAGGTCAAATAGTTGCACTTTAGTTAAGTGATAACCTTGAATGTGCTCCAAATCCTTGGCTAAGGTTTTAGGATTACAGCTGGAATAAAGAATAGCCTTAGGAGCAAACTCGCTTAAGGATTGACACAGCGCGTCTCCAATACCGCGCCGTGGCGGATTGACGATAATCAAATCTGGCTTATCGGCGGCGCTTTTACCCTTGGCAAAATCGGTTGAGTCGAGCGCCATAAATTGCACATTCTCAAGTCCCATCAACTGAGCTGACATTTGTGCACAGCTAATTGCCTCTGCTTCAATTTCAATCCCAGTAAGCGCAATGTCCTTCGTAGCACAGTGCAACCCAAAGCCGCCCACTCCGCAAAATAGATCCCATAGCGACTTAGGCGCAAATTCAGCGACCCACTCACGGGCAGTTTGATATAACTGCGCAGCTACTTGAGGATTCGTTTGGAAAAAACTTTTAGGTCGAATAAACAACGGAACATGATTAAATCGCTCTTCGAGACGGGTATTTTCAGTTAAAAAAATCTCTTCATCCCCTTCAAGGATCGCCATATGAATGGGCTGAATATTCACTGAAACCACTTTAATCTGTGGATATTCGGCCAGTAATGTGGGCAACTCTCTCTCGATACGTTCAATACTATTATGTGATCGCAATACAAAACGCAGTAGATACTCGCCACGCACTTGGCTGCGCGTTAACAGAATAAACTTAAGTTCACCCTTGGCTTTATCGACGCGATACGGAGGGATACCCGCCTGCTGCACAAATTGCGTTAAACGATGTAATAGCATTTGCATATCAGATGGATATAACAAGCAATCACAAAGACTTACCGCCTCACCACTCGGGCTAATAATTCCAAGCACAGGAGCGTGAGCAGCGCCTAACACCACCATTTTGGCCTTATTGCGAAAGGCACTCGCATCACCAACAACGGGCGGTTGAAAAATATCCGCAGGATCTGCAACAAATGGCATGAGTAATTGCTGTAATTCTAGGATTTTAGCCGTCAGCTGTAGCGCCATAGGAACTTGAATATGGCGACAGGATTGACATTGGCCTCGATTAAAATAACCACATTGCTTGACGGTATTTACAATAGCAGCACTCACGACAGTTCCTAGATTTCAATAAAAAAAACGCCACACTGTAGCGTTTTTGCAGGTAAAAATCACCCTAAGCCGCACGATTAGCTCAAGGTGAGTGAGTCTACATCGGCGATAGGTTTACGTTTACCTATGGCTAGCTCAACCCATTCAAGTACTTCTACAGAGGTACTTCGAAAAGTCGTTAATTTACCGCCATATAAACTTAAGATGCGCGGATGGGATCTTGATGTTTGCATCAAGGTATCCCGCGGACGCTCAAAGGCTTGACTACTTTGTTTGGGTAAGACTCTTACCCCACAAAAAGTACTGATGATCTTCGCTTTAAGTTCATCCATTTCAGGTGCAAGTGGAAAATAATGCCTATAGATACCGAGGAGATAATTCAATTCAGACTCAGTCACCTCTGGTGGTTCATCTAATGAACTAAGCTGGGTTTCAGTCGTGCCAACCAAGGTCTTTCCATACCAAGGCATCACAAAAATGACCCGTTTATCGAAACAAGACTCAAGGTATAAAATGCCATCGGGAGCGGGAATATCGAGTAACAAATGAGATCCCTGCACCCAGTCCAGCTCAACGCCCGCTAAAGGAGGCGAAACTTTACCCAAAATATCATTAACCCAAGGGCCGGCAGTATTGATCACTAAACTCGCCTGCACTTGCTGAATATCTCCCCTATGACGAAAACTCAACTTACAACATTGAACTTGATGCTCGAGCCCTAAAAACTCGGCTTCTGCATATACCTCAGCACCCAGAGTTTGAGCACTGCGCGCTACAGCTTGGGTCAACAACTTATCATCGGTCTGCGCATCCCAATACTGGAACACCGCTTTTAATCCCGAAAGTTTTAACCCCTTAAAACGGTGCCAATGCACGGCGGGAATGGATTTAAATTGCCCCAAGGCATCAAACTCACTCAAGAGCGCATACAAACTAAGGCCAGCCCGTATAGTCAAAGGGCTTCGTTGGCTGTCTTCATAGACAGGAATGTAAAAAGGTATCGCTTTGACGAGTGTGGGCGCAAGCTTGAGTAGATTACGCCGCTCAAGCAAAGACTTACGAACTAAGTTAATTTGTCCTGTTTCTAAATAGCGCAGACCACCGTGGATAAGCTTGCTGGAATTAGCCGAAGTTTGCCCACCAATTTCAGCCTTTTCAATTAAGAGCGTCGAATAGCCTGCCGCTGCCGCATATTGAGCAATGCCTACGCCACTAATCCCGCCACCAATAATGGCTATATCAAAAGAAGTCATAAATATCCCCTAGATAATACTGCCATAACCAACGCATCCATACGCTACACCTTTAATGACGCTTGACCTCTATTACGCTTAAATATGTCAATAGGTTAAATTGGGATCAAATATCTTAGTCAATACTGGCATGTAATTGTTTAAGCGCCTTATCGCAAAGCTGCTTCAACGCTTTGAGTTCACTCAACTCTCCCCCCACTTTACAGCGCATTAAATGGGGAATGCCACTCGCTTGGGATTTAAGCGCTACCCCTTCTGGCGTTAAATCCAACACTCGCACCCGTTCATCTAACTCACTGCGACCTCGACGCACTAATCCTTTAGATTCTAGCCGTTTAAGCAAAGGAGTTAAGGTGCCAGAATCAAGAAAAAGTTTATCCCCTAAGGTTTTAACGCTAATCCCCTGTTCTTCCCACAGCACTAACATCACTAAATACTGAGGATAGGTTAAATCCAACTTATCCAATAAAGGGCGATAAGCTCGTACCATCGCATTAGCTGCACTATAAAGTGAGAAACACACTTGATGTTCTAGACATAAGGCATTGTCTGTATTTGTATTTTCATCCATATCAGCTGAATGAGTTTGGGGTTGAGATTCAAGTGTTGGCATAGGGAGACTCATAAATTTAAATATATTGTGCACAATATACTTGCATTCGTGCCAAAGATCGAACTATAGTTTACCACAATTGAATTGCTCACAACTTAAATCGCTTTACTCAATCCTAAACTTGAAAGGTCAATACCATGAAAACACTTTATGAAACACGCGCCACGGCAAAAGCAGGTCGTCAAGGTCAAGTCAGTACTGATGATGGCTTACTCGATGTCGCCCTTACTTATCCTAAGTCGATGGGAGGCAGTGGACTTGCCACCAATCCTGAGCAACTCTTTGCAGCAGGTTACGCAGCCTGTTTCTCTAACGCCGTTTTACACGTTGCCAAACTCGGTAAAATCGACATTACACAAGCCCCCGTCAGTGCTGTCGTAGGCATTGGCGCTAATGAAACGGGTGGTTTTGCCCTTACGGTTGCATTAGAGGTCAGCTTAGATTTACCACAAGCTGAAGCCGAAGCTTTAGTCCGTCAGGCTCATCAAGTATGCCCTTACTCTAACGCCACTCGAAATAATATTGATGTGAAACTCAGCGTAAACGGCACTGTATTAAGCTAAATGACCTGTGTAACACCATCCATAAAGCACCTTTTGGGTGCTTTATCTTTTATCCAGTGCCATCAAATAACTGCTAAAAAAAGACCTGTCAGAGTTCCCAAAAAATGGCTAATCGCGAGTTGATTAACACTTCTTATTATCCAATTTAATCAAATGAATGGAATTAAGTAGAGTAAGTGCTAATTTAACCGTTTGATGATCCACTAACCCACATTTGTGGGAGGCGCTATGACAAAATACCTTTCAAGATTCTCTTTTCTATGCTCCCTCATGTTTGCGCTACTCTTTATCAGTCCAAGTTGGGCCAACACAGAGACGCCAAACACAACGGATAACACTTGGCATTATGTGAATGAGCAAGGCGAGCTTAAAATAAAGCTCTATTTTTTCTGGTCAAAAACCTGCCCACACTGCGCCGAGGCCCATCCCTTTATTGACTCATTGCCACAAAAGTATCCTTGGATAGAACTTGAGTCCCATATGATATCCGCAAAAGGCGTGCAAGATATTTGGCAAAATATCGCTTCAAAAACAGCGACTGAAGCGCGTTCAGTTCCCTATATGGCAAACTGTGAAAAAGCCATCGTAGGTTATTCCAGTGAAGCTGTTACTGGAGAGTTTCTCGTTAATCGTTTGAAAAATTGCTATTTATCACTGGGCGGCACACTTAGTGAGGCGGATATGCCCACTAAAGGGGTTGCGAATATATCTGCAAATACAGAAAGTAATGAGCCACTTTTTGGCACCTGTGGCAGCGATACTGGAAATGGTACTTGTGATGCAACTAGCTTAAGCGAGCCAGAGGTTCAACCCGTCGAATTACCGCTAGTTGGCGTCGTCACCCCAGAAACCATGTCTCTGCCCCTACTCACCTTAGTACTTGCAGGCGTCGATGCCTTTAATCCCTGCGCCTTCTTTGTATTGCTGTTTTTGTTGTCAATCATGGTAAATGCAAAGAGCCGCGGACGTATGTTATTAGTGGGCGGCATCTTTGTATTCTTCTCAGGTTTTATCTATTTCCTGTTTATGACCGCATGGCTAAATATCTTTAAATTACTCGGTGCTGGCAGTGACGGTGGCATGATCATCCTCGCGGCGGGTTGTTTAGCGTTAATCGCGGGGGTCATTAACGTGAAGGATTACTTTTTCACGAAGGGAGACGTGACCCTATCTATGTCGGCAGAGAATCGTACTAGCCTGATAAAACGTATGGGGAAACTCTCTAATTCGAGCAGCTTGGGCGCATTGATTTTAGGCTCGACTGTACTGGCAATTCTGGCTAATACCTATGAACTGTTATGCACCGCAGGTTTCCCAATGATCTATACCAGCGTGCTATCTATGCATAACTTGCCGGATTTCGAGCGTTATATGTATTTGGTTTTATACAATATTGTCTATGTGATCCCACTGGCAATTATTGTTATCGTATTCAGTGCAACCTTAGGTAAACGTAAGCTGACGGAAAAAGAAGGCCAAGCCTTGAAATTAATGTCAGGGATTATGATGTTTGGTATGGGTGTAGCCCTCGTTATAGACCCAACATCACTACAAAATGTTGGTCTCGCACTAGGATTAATTTTAGGTTCGCTAGGGGTAACGGCTATTATTGTACTTAGCAGAAAATTCCTAGCCGCTAAGAAGACGAGCTAACCAAAGTGCAAAACTGGGCAAATTCAACTAAAGTAAATCCTGAGTTTGCCGATAGACAGGGCTAGCTTATAACCGAGGTTAATTATGTCAATTTCACTAAATACTCAAGCAATCACACCTAATCTAGAAAATGGTGCTATTGGGGTTAAAGTCGCTCAATTAGCCAAAGAGCAGCAAAAGGTTGAAGGCCAGATTGCGGTAGATTTAATTCAAGCTGCTACACCACAACCTGTAGGTAATACTGGCCGCAATATCAACACTACAGCATAAGCCTTAGTGTCTTAGGATAATAAAAAGCGCCTCATTATCAGGCGCTTTTTTTATAGCAAAAATAACGACTTACTTTTTATCACTGGCCTTAGAATTAACAACAGAACCCAAAACAATTCCCTGCTTGTTCACATCGAAACTCATTTGAACACGCATGTTGTAATCTTTTAGCATTTGCACTTCTTCTGGAATGGGTTCACCGCTCATTTCTAACAGAGTAAGTATAGGAGTAAACATCTTGCCATAGTCAGCAGACAGGCTATACATGCCATTGGCCGATAGTTTTTCACTCGCCAACTTGTCTGCAAGCGCCAAGCCTTTATCACCGCTATAAACCACTAAATGCTGACCTTTGATGGCAAGCATTGGCTTAATGCCTAATTCAGGCGGCAACATCAGCAATGGCGATAAATCTGTGGCATCACCGTTTTCTGCAAGCTGTACTTCGGCCAGCATAGGCGCAAATGGCTTGACCATATTGAATAGCATCGCTGGATTATCGGCACTTAAGCTCACTAAGGCATCTAAACTTTCTAACTGAGGTTCGGACTCTTGGGTACCCATTTTATAATCGAGTAATGAAATGCTCATGCCTTTCACGCCATTTGCCATACCGGTGAACATACCTAGCATAGCTGGACTTTGCTGGCTCAGTTCAGTTTGAAGCTCAGCCAATGGTGCGCAGGTTAATTGTGGTTTTTGCAAGTCATCCCAAATGGCTGTCAATGACGGTGTGACTTCGTTAACATCAAAACCGAGCCCCATCGAAAAGATAGTACTATCGATATTAGCTAAGTGAGCAGGGATAAAACCACGCATTTTTTGCAGTGCTGTAAGGATAGGCTGGTTTTTAGTTTCCACCACAAAGGAAGCTGCCATATGGCTTTCTTTCTCTGTCACGGAGAACGCAGTCAATCCCGCTACTGTACGCGGCCAATTGGCTGCAATCGCGCTTAATTCAGCACGACACTCAGGCGTTCTGATCTCTGCTAATGGATCTTCACCGCTGTTTTCAGCGGCAAATAACTTAGTTAGCTGCTTAGAGAGCATATTGCTATCGGGTGACGTTAAGGCTTTTACAATTTCCACATGGTTGATAAAGCTAATGCTATCTTCCATAAAACCGTGGGTTTTAATGATCTCTTGCAACATACCTGATGCTGCCAAAGATTGTGGTGCCTTCTTCAATCCTAAAGCCATTTCTAATAATTCAGGTTCGGTCACTGAAGTACTAAAAGTCACGGTAAGAATGCCATCTTTATGGGCAAATAGCAGATCTGCTTTTTCAGATGAGCTGTCATCGGATAATGCATAGGCACGGTAATCAACACCGCCAACTTGACGTATTTCGTGGGCAACACCACTGTCTTTTTCGGCTTTATCTAAAACAGCCCAAAATGCCGCGACTTGATCCACATCGATTTTAAGTACAGGTAAGGCACCTAAAGTATAGAAGTATGGCTTAATTTCATCGGGAAAACCGAAGGTTTTAAGCAGTAAGGCAGGATCTTTAATCCCATCCATATACTGCTGATAAATACTCACAAAGAACTTGCCCATAGGGCTGTCTAATTCACCTAATTCAGCGAAAACATCCGTTGGATATTGCTGATAATTTCCAGAAATCGAGTGTAAATATGCTTTTAACGGGAATGGCTTTAATTGACCTGAAAACACTGGTGTGTCGGCAGGCACATAATCGAGCAGAGGATTTGCGGAGACACTTGAGCTTGTTCCATGCTGAGTGTACCAATACGCGCCTGCACCCGCCGCTATTATCGCCGCAGCTATCACAATCTTTTTCATCTAAAAACTCCATTTAAGTACATTTAATTTTGTAAATAATACCTAGGCACTGACCTTTGGTATTTAAAAATACATTCACTTTTACATAAGTTCGATAAAGACAATGTAAAACGAAAAATCAATTCTCCCTCACTGAGCCACAATAAATATTGCACTCCAACAAGACGCAAAATTTGCCCGATAATTTAGCATTAATCAGGGCTATAAGCTAACAGCTAAGATTAGGTCAACAAAAAACCACAGAAAATACCTTAGCCAAATCGGTTGTAACTTATTCCACACCATGCACTTTATTAAGGGTCACTTCTCCTAACTGACGCATTTGTTTACGTATCCAATCGGAACGCTGTTCAACATAGGAAGAGGGAGGAGAAACCTTATAACGCCATGGATTAGGCAAAACAGCCGCGAGCAAAGATGCCTCATAACGGGTCAATTTGGCGGCAGACTTACCAAAATAATGCTTAGATGCGGCCTCGGCACCATAAATTCCTGGGCCAAATTCGACGATATTTAAATACACCTCAAGAATGCGCGATTTATCCCAAATAAGCTCCATTAGTAGGGTAAACCAAGCTTCAATTCCCTTACGCAAAAAGCTACGGCTTGGCCACATAAACAGATTCTTAGCCGCTTGTTGACTAAGCGTACTTGCGCCGCGCACCTTGCTCCCCTTCTGGTTATATTCGAGCGCAGAACTGATTGCCGCCAAGTCAAAACCGGTATGATCAGCAAATTTTTGATCTTCTGCTGCAATCACTGCCAACTGCAGTTCTGGGGAAATTTGTTCAATATCACGCCATTGGTGACGAACCTCGGTAATAGTGGCAGGAGGAAACAAAGCACGCTCTATCCGCCAACTCCACATAGGTGGATCGACGAAGCGCAAAAAGATTACGATAAGAATCGAGCTTAACCACAGCCAAAATACAATTTTAAATAACCAAGAAATTAAACGCTTAAAACCACGCTTACTCGATTTGGGTGAAAGATGATTCGTTCTACCGATTGAGGGATGATTGACATGATCCCGCATCGCATACAAAGGAGCGGTCATTTGCATAGTCTCATTTAAAAAATCCCGTCAATATTAGCTTATTTTTCAGATACATTGCTTTAACCCATTTTCCCTTATCTAAAAATATATACAAATAGAAAATGGTCGCCCAGAAATAAGTGATTATATTGTCATAAACCCAGTAATAAACCGAGTCAAAAAATAACAATAGGAAAATAGGAACAAGAGATTAAGGAATGATAACCCAGTTAATTTCTGAGGATACACTTGATTCAACCTCGGCAGCTTTGACGACAGCTGGCCGAGGTGAAAATGACTGATTAACGAGGGCTAGCAAGTCAATCAAACTGCTTGATACTCGCGGAGGCGAGTAAGGTCTTTCGGAATATCACTGCTTCCACACCCGTGATCTTGCTATACAGCAAAACAAGCCCATAAATAGCAATATCCAAAGGTTGCATGACAAAACATACGTGAGATGTTTGTGTCACCTATTTTACACAGCCACATTCCTCAAAACCATCTACGGGAACTTCAAAATATAGCTCAGACTTGGCTGATGTGCATAACTCTGTGAATAAAAATGTACAACATTTAATCATCTAAAAATTCATATGCACTGGACCCAATCTATCTTAATTAAATGTCGACTTGATGACACCACGAACATTGTTCAGAAACCTATTGTTCCAATAACAACAAACCTTTCTCGCGCATATAAAAACGCCCTAATGGCTATTAAGGCGTTAAATCAAAAATGACTAGATTTCGTAGTGCAGACCACACTCGCGCTGTAGGCCATTAAAGCGAGTTTCTTCCTCTGTCATACCTAATTCGAGTGGTTTGCTCGAATGGGTATCACCCACAGAAACATAGCCTTGGTCCCAAAGTGGATGGTACGGCAAGTCAAATTGAGTCAGATATAGGTGCACATCTTTATTCGACCACTCGATAATCGGCAATAACTTAAAGCGAGTACCATGAATCGCCAGTATCCGCAACGCCTCACGGGTACTGGCTTGACTGCGTCTAAGCCCTGCAAACCAAGTGCCGACCTCAAGCTCGGCTAAAGCGCGTTGCATAGGCTCAACTTTGTTTAACCGGTTGTATTGCTCTAGTCCGTTTACCCCTTGCTCCCACAACTGACCAAAGCGCGCCTCCTGCCATGCCGATGTCATCACTGCTTGATACACTTTTAAATTCAGCGATAAACGCTCTGTCAGCTCATCGATAAACTGATAGGTCTCAGGGAACAAATAACCCGTATCCGTGAGGATCACCGGAATATTCGTCTGTGCCTGACTCGCCATATGCAGCATCACAGCGGCTTGAATCCCAAAGCTTGACGACAGTGCATGGTTAGCGGGCAAATAGGTTAAGCCCCATAGCACCCGCTCCTGTGCGCTCAATCCGGCTAAGAACTGATTTATGCGCTCAAGCTCTATCCCTTGCTCTGCCTTAGGCGCACTCAATAATGCCTTGAGTTCGGCAGCGCTGACCACAGTCGGCACTTTATCACTGGTTTTTTGCTCAAGATCAGCCATGAAAATCCTTAGCGGCATCGATCACCGCCTTCACTACGCCCACGCGGACGGTGAAGTTACCGAAGGTTTCGCCAGCATCACGCTCAACGGCGTAGCGGCCAAACAGGGCATCCAATTCGGCGAGAATGTCCGCCTCTTGGATATTTTCTCTGTGCATCTTGTTCAAACGAGTCCCTTCAAAACTTGCACCTAAGTACAAGTTATAACGACCCGGCGCCTTACCCACAAGCCCAATTTCAGCGGCAAATGGGCGGGCACAACCGTTTGGACAACCCGTCATACGCACCACAATCGCTTGCTCGCTGATGCCGTGTTTTGCCTGCAGCGCATCGATATGATCGATAAACTCAGGGAAATAACGCTCGGCTTCCGCCATCGCTAATGGACACGTCGGCAACGCCACACAGGCAATCGAGTGACCGCGGGTTTGCGTCAACACTTGCCCAAGTAGACCGTGTTTGCGGGCTAAGCCTTCAATCGTGGCTTTATCTTCTGCTGCGACGCCTGCGATGATCATGTTTTGATTCGAGGTCATGCGGAAATCGCCCTTGTGGATCTTAGCAATTTCACGCAGCCCCGTTTGCAGGGTTTGGCCCGGTAAATCTTTAATACGACCGCTTTCGATAAATAAGGTTAAATGCCACTTACCGTCAACGCCTTCGACCCAACCATAACGGTCGCCGCGATCGCCGATCACAACCTCACGCTTAGGTTCAAACTTCACCCCTGCACGCAGTTCTACTTCGGCTTTAAACTTCTCATAGCCATGGTCGACGATAGTGTATTTAAGGCGTGAACGCTTACGGTTAACACGATTACCCCAGTCGCGTTGCACTGTCATGACAGCTTCGGCAAACTTCATCACGTCTTCGGTTTTGATAAAACCAAAGTCATCAGCCAGACGTGGGAAAGTTTCCACTTCGCCATGGGTCGAGCCCATGCCACCGCCCGCGGTTAAGTTAAAGCCAACCAACTCGCCGTTTTCGGCAACAGCAATAAAGCCTAAATCGTTGGTGTAAACATCGACATCGTTATCGGGAGGAACCGCAACCGCCATTTTAAATTTACGTGGCAGATAGGTTTTGCCATACACAGGTTCGACGGTTTCATCTTCGGTAGTGAGTAACTTTTCTTCATCTAACCAAATTTCGGCATAGGCGCGAGTGTGTGGCAGCAGATGATCGGACAGTTGTTTCGCCACCGCATAGGCCTGCTCGTGCAGTTTAGATTCCACCGGATTGGGGTTACACATCACGTTACGGTTAACATCACCACAGGCAGCAATCGAATCCAGCGCTTCCCGATCTAAGTCTTGAATAATGGTCTTCAAGTTACGCTTAGGAATACCGTGGTATTGGAAGGTTTGACGGGTCGTCAAACGAATGCTGTTCGAGCTGGTGAGCGTCGAAGCAATTTTGTCTACGCCTAACCATTGCTGCGGAGAACAAATACCGCCAGGTACACGGGCTCGCAACATAAAACTATATAAAGGTTCGAGTTTTTGCTCTTTACGTTCGTTACGTAAATCGCGGTCATCCTGCTGATAGAAGCCATGAAATTTGATCAGCTGCTGATCGCCGTCACTGAAACTGCCAGTCACAGAAGAATCTAAACCTTCTTTGATGGTCCCGCGCAGGTAATCACTGTCGGTCTTTAGGTATTCGTTTAACGCTAACTTTTGCTCACTCATGGCAACTGCCTCTTAAAATTGGGTTCGCTGGCTGCACAGGTCATCATGTGTGCAGCTTTGGCTATTCTTATGCGTTTCTTTATGTGCGCAACGGTTGAGATTAATACACGTCTTTTTGGTAGCGTTTATCGCTGCGCAGGGTTTCAAAGTAGGCTTCTGCAGCCTCAATATTTAAACCACCGACTTCAACTGCCACCTCAATCAAGGCTTGATGAACATCTTTTGCCATCCGCTCGGCATCGCCGCAAATGTAGAGGTGCGCGCCATTTTGCAACCATTGCCACAGGGCTTGGCCTTGCTCTTTAATGCGGTGCTGCACATAAATCTTATGGGCCTGATCGCGTGAGAACGCCACGTCGATACGGCTGAGATCGCCATTTTTCAAATACTGTTGCCACTCAGTTTGATACAGGAAATCCTCTTCAAAGTGAGGATTGCCGAAGAATAACCAGATATCCCCTTTAATTCCTTGAGCAACGCGTTCCTGCATAAAGGCGCGGAAGGGTGCAACACCTGTACCTGGACCCACCATGATCACCGGTGTTTCTGGGTTTTCGGGTAAACGGAAATGCTTGTTCGACTCAACATAAACCTTAACTTGCGTGCCTTCCTGCGCAGACGCTAAGAAGTGTGACGCGCCGCCAAAACGGGCTGCGCCGTGACGCTCATCTTCCACTAAGGCCACCGTTAAGTGAACTTCAGTTTCGACTTCACTTTGGCTTGAGGCGATAGAGTAAAGTCTTGGCGTTAATGGACGCAGTAGCTCAAGCAGTTTTGCTGCGTTTAAGGTTACAGAGTTGTTTGATAACGGATACTGAGTGACTAAATCGGCAAATTGGTGCTTAAGGATAAAGTGGCGCACTTGTTCTTTATCCTCGCTCAATGCCAGCAGTTCTGCATTGCCGCTTAATTCGGCCCAGGCTTTGACTAATCCAGGGTATAACTGAGTCAGCTCTTTCCTATCGACCAGGGCTTGCTTAAGGGGCAAGGATTCAGTACCAATCGTCACTAACTCATCAGCGGCCAATGACAGACCCGCTAGGACTTCATCGACTAACACTTCGTTATTACTAAACCACACACCAAGGGCATCGCCCGCTTGATAGCTTAAGCCTGAGTCGCCTAAGTCGATTTCAACATGACGCACGTCTCTGTCTGATCCACGGCCGGTAATTTTCTGGCTCACAAGTACTTCGGCGCTATAGGGGTTTTGCTTAGTAAACTCACTTTCGCCAATCGCTTTAGCCGTGCCGATGGATACCACACTGGCGGACGAGGTTTCGATTAGCGGCTTAACGGCCTCTAATACATCGGCGTGCCACTGACCCGCGGCAGCTTCATAATCCACATCGCATTCAATCAAAGGTAACAGTGACTTAGCACCCAGAGCTGCTAAGCGGGCATCGAAGTCTTTACCGGTTTGGCAGAAGAACTCATAGCTAGAATCCCCCAGCGCGAGCACTGAGTAATGTAGATTGTCTAACTTAGGGGCACGTTTCGATGCTAAAAACTTATGTAATTCAATCGCATCATCCGGTGCTTCGCCTTCACCATGGGTGCTGACCACCAGCAAAAGCACGCTTTCTTGTTTTAATTGGCGAACATTATATTCACCCATAGAAGCGAGATTGACCGCATAGCCTTGGGATTGTGCTTTCTCGGCAAGCGCCTTAGCCACACCCCGGCCATTACCCGTTTGGCTGCCATAGAGAATCGTCACTGTTTGAGCCGTTTGCACTTGCGCAACAGGCGCTAATTGACCCGCATTGGCAGTTGCAGCAAGATAGCCACTCACCCAAGCCAGTTGCACAGCACTTAACTCAGAAGTGAGTTGTTTTAGCTTCTCGACTTGTCCTTGAGACAATGGCGAAGCTAGCGATGAAAGTTCTTTTAACAACATGAGACGGCCCTATGACAGTGTAATGTCCACAAGCTTATCGCGGTTTAAGAAAAGCAAAAAAGAATAAAATCGGATTTTTAATTCCATTTTGGAATATACAAAGTGCGAAATTTAGGCTACAAAAGTGTGCACTAGTTAAAAGTTTTTGATACGACCAGTGCAGAAACGACTAGCTTGAGAAATATGCGCTTGTGTCAAACCAAAGTATTGCCACAATGGAACGAGCCTGCCGTACAGTGACCTCTGTTGCTCGCAGAGAAGTTTGTTTTGAAAGCACAAATTTCACACTCAAGATTTAATGCGCTAACTTGCCACTATCGAATAAACGAGTTAACTCTTGCTGCTGCCTAGCCCTACCTAGGTTTGGCTCAGGGAAAGTACTCAGGCGGAACGATTATATAAACCATCAGGGAGTAGTCATGCAGATTGGAATACCGAGAGAGAGTCTCGCCGGTGAAACTCGGGTCGCCGCGACCCCTGCCACCGTAGAGCAGCTTAAAAAACTCGGCTTTGAAGTTGTTATTGAGGCCAATGCGGGTCAACTGTCAAGTTTCGATGATGCAGCGTTTGAAGCTGCGGGCGCGAAGGTGACAACAGACGTTTGGCAAGCCGATCTCATTTTTAAGGTCAATGCCCCAAGCGACGCCGAAATCGAACAAATCAAAGACGGAGCGACTATCGTCAGCTTTATTTGGCCCGCACAAAACCCTGAGCTGGTAAAGAAGTTATCTAAACGTAAGATCAACGTGATGGCAATGGACATGGTGCCACGCATCTCCCGTGCCCAGTCACTCGATGCCCTATCTTCTATGGCTAACATTGGCGGTTATCGCGCCGTTGTTGAAGCCGCGCATCAATTTGGCCGTTTCTTTACCGGCCAAATTACCGCCGCAGGAAAAGTGCCACCCGCCAAAGTGTTAGTGATTGGTGCCGGGGTTGCAGGTCTTGCCGCTATTGGCACTGCAGGCTCGCTTGGCGCCATAGTGCGCGCCTTCGATACGCGTTTAGAAGTCGCCGAGCAAATCGAATCTATGGGCGGCCAGTTCCTCAAACTGGATTTTGGTAGCGAAGAAGGTGGCTCATCGGACGGTTATGCTAAAACCATGTCGGACGAATTTATTGCCGCCGAAATGGCACTGTTTGCCGAGCAAGCCAAAGAAGTCGATATCATCATCACCACAGCGCTGATCCCAGGTCGTCCAGCACCTAAGCTCATCACCAAAGCCATGGTCGATAGCATGAAGAGCGGCTCAGTGATCGTCGATTTAGCGGCAGCGACAGGCGGTAACTGCGAATACACGCAATCGGGTGAGCTGTTTGTTACCCCTAACGGCGTAAAAGTGATTGGTTATACCGACCTTCCCGGTCGTCTACCTGCGCAATCGTCACAGCTTTACGGCACTAACCTAGTCAACCTGATGAAGTTAATGTGTAAAGAAAAAGACGGCACGGCCAACATCAACTTCGATGATGTGGTCATGCGCAATATGACTGTGATTAAAGAAGGTGAAGTGACTTTCCCGCCACCACCAATCTCGGTTTCTGCGGCGCCAGCAAAACCGGCTGCAAAAATCGAAGCGAAAAGTACCACTCCGAAAGCACCATCCAAACTGAAATACGTGCTCGCCGCCTTAGGTGCGCTAGGATTCGCGGCTGTGGCATCGGTTGCACCGCCAGAGTTCCTATCTCACTTCACCGTTTTCGTGTTGTCCTGCGTGGTGGGTTATTACGTAGTGTGGAACGTATCCCACTCACTTCATACGCCTTTGATGTCAGTGACTAACGCGATTTCAGGCATTATCGTGGTCGGCGCCCTACTGCAAATCGGTCAGGGTTCAACTTTGGTCACTGTACTGGCATTTATCGCCGTGCTGATCGCCAGTATTAACATCTTCGGTGGCTTTACTGTCACTCAGCGTATGCTGAAGATGTTCCGCAAGGGTTAAGGGGGTATAACGTGTCTCAAGGACTGGTAACAGCAGCTTATATCGTTGCCGCCATTCTCTTCATCTTCAGTCTCGCGGGACTGTCGAAGCAAGAGACGGCAAAAAATGGCAACTTATTCGGTATTTTAGGTATGACGATCGCCCTATTGGCGACCATTTTCAACCCTGATACTAACGGTATTGCATGGATCTTAATTGCCATGGTGATCGGTGGTGCCATTGGGATCCGCTTGGCATTGAAAGTCGAAATGACTGAAATGCCAGAACTGGTTGCCATATTGCACAGCTTTGTGGGTATGGCCGCGGTATTAGTGGGTTTCAACAGTTTTATCGACTTGCACCCACAGGAAGTTTCACAAGTAGTGGTAGCCGTAAGTGGTGATATTAATAGCACATTAGCGGCAGTACAGGATGCCCTTAGCAAAGCGGCAAACGCTGCCAGCAAAGCGCATCTCACTGGCGCTATGCTTAACATTCATTTGGTCGAAGTCTTCCTCGGGATCTTTATCGGTGCGGTGACCTTTACGGGTTCTATCGTTGCCTTTTGTAAGTTACGCGGACTGATTTCTTCTAAACCTTTGATGTTGCCACATCGCCATAAACTGAACCTAGTGGCAGTACTAGTGTCCTTCGCGCTGATGGTGTACTTCGTTCAGACAGGCGGCACTATGCCTGCACTGCTACTGATGAGCCTAATTGCCTTCGCCTTTGGCTGGCATTTAGTGGCATCGATTGGCGGCGCGGATATGCCAGTAGTAGTGTCGATGCTGAACTCCTACTCAGGTTGGGCAGCTGCTGCTGCGGGCTTTATGCTGTCGAACGATCTGCTGATCGTGGTCGGTGCCTTAGTGGGCTCATCGGGTGCAATTCTGTCTTACATTATGTGTAAGGCGATGAATCGCTCGTTTATTTCAGTTATCGCGGGTGGTTTTGGTACAGATGGTGTGGCATCGACTGCCGATGAAGAAATGGGCGAATACCGTGAAACCAACGCAGAAGATGTGGCGGATATGCTGAAAAATGCAACGTCTGTCATCATCACTCCAGGTTACGGTATGGCGGTGGCACAGGCGCAATATCCTGTCGCTGAAATCACCCAAAGACTGCGTGATCGCGGCGTAAAAGTCCGTTTTGGTATCCACCCAGTTGCAGGCCGCTTACCCGGTCATATGAACGTACTGCTAGCGGAAGCAAAAGTCCCCTACGATATCGTGCTCGAAATGGACGAAATCAATGAAGACTTTAAGGACACTGACGTAGTGCTCGTCATAGGCGCAAACGACACGGTTAACCCTGCGGCGATGGAAGATCCAGGTAGTCCCATCGCAGGTATGCCAGTGCTGGAAGTGTGGAAAGCACAAAACGTGATTGGCTTTAAGCGTTCGATGAACACAGGTTATGCCGGCGTGCAAAACCCACTGTTCTTCAAAGAAAATACCCAAATGCTGTTTGGGGATGCCAAGGCCAGTGTTGAAGCAATTTTAAAAGCCTTGTAACTAAAAGCATTCCATCAATCCGATAAAAGGGAGCTTCTGCTCCCTTTTATATTTCGGCAATTTCAGCAATAAAAAAGGAGCCGTATGGCTCCTGTTTTATAGCAATTAGACTGTTTATGCAGCTTTAGCGATATCAAAGTTTGATAACAACATCATAGCTGTACGGCCCAATAAATGATTGATCGTACGATCACCCGCTAAGCCTAGCTCTGCAATCGCTTGCTGACGAGCTGTGCTAACCGCCCTAAAAAGGGTGATTTCATTGTTTGCACCACCACAAAGACTAAAGAACAGTCTCAATACTGCGCGATAATGCTCTTCCTGCATTGCCTGCATCCACGATGATTCGAGTGTTTCTTGGCTCGAAAAATCGAGAGCCGCAACAAATAGATTGCCAATACGGCTATCTAAACGAACGAGAAAATCGCTCTTGCGCGGAAAATGATGACTAATGCCTGTACGGCTAATACCCGTAGCTTCAGAGAGCGTGGTATAAGACATAGTGTCAAAGCCAATCGTCAAAATTTGTCTTAACGCTTCATCCATAATCTGATTAATGGTTTGCTCAGTTTGTACTCGCGAGCGCTTAGCCATAGTAAAGTCCCCTTCTTCTTTTTCTTGGTGCGGAGCTTACCAAAGCATCTCAGGGATTACTGCTGCCTAAAGAACCAAAACGAGTGTATTTCACTTTTGTTCAGCTAGGGTTCAGTTTTAAACAAGGGGTTATGCTTATTTTATTTACATTTTCACAACATCGAGTTTTGTACCAACCAGTCATGGGCTTTTTCTTCTCCCATAAGCAAAACGAAGGTTGGTTTTAAGTAGAGACCAAGTTTGGACTTTCGCCAAAACAGGTATTTAGGAAGGGGTTGCAGAACACTAGCTCCAAAAGTACGTTGTATTAAACTCGAATACTCCTGCAATACGCTAGGCTCTAATTGTTCGATTTTCGGATAAAAGTCAGCCAAAAAATCTTGATAGCGAGAATATTGCCCAATCTGTATTGCATTATACTTATTTAACACTTGTATCATCATTGGCGCACTCCAATGAGACATATTATGCACACTTGTTAATGCGGCAAGGTTGCGCCTATGGTATTGCTGCCATGCAAGGTTAAAGTCATTACTCTCCCTTGCAATACGCCAAATCAAATAAATATCAGCCAAGCATTCCTGCTGATAAGCGCTTAAATTATTTGGTAATACTGTACCTTGCAACGCAATATTTTCAAGATGCCCTAGCTCGTGCCATAGGGTTAGCTGAGGCTGCTCTAGCAACTCTAACTGATAGGTCATACTATCAATATTGACGAATTGTACTTGAGGTGTTTCTTGCTTATTTATGAGGATTAATCCGGATAAATGACTATCATCGACTGGCATCACCATAGCACTTCTAAAACCGATATCACGCTTGAATTGCTCAAGCGTGCTTGGTAATTGTGTACGTACCGATGTGGAAAGAGTTTCAAGACATTCGGTCAGTTCCGATAAAGGACAAATTAAAGCCTGCTTATCCGCGATAGGCACCCAAGACAGGCTAGAAACCAATGTCAGAACAATTAAACTCACTGATTAGCCATGATATTTTGGATAATTGCCGTGGTTGAAATACCATCCTCAAAGCCCAGCACTTGCACTTGACCACCGGCGGCAATCACTTCGGCACCACCCGCGATATCTTCAATTTTATAATCGCCGCCTTTAACCAGCAGATTTGGTAGCATTCGAGTGATGATCCGCTGCGGCGTGTCTTCACTAAAAGGCACGACCCAATCAACAGAGGCTAATCCCGCGAGCACAGCCATACGGCGATCAACCTGATTAACTGGTCGACCTTCACCCTTGAGCCGTTTAACCGAGGCATCATCGTTTACCGCAACGATCAAACGATCGCCCAAGGCTTTGGCTTGTTTGAGATAACTCACGTGGCCCGCATGTAAAATATCGAAGCAACCATTAGTCATCACTACCCGCTCACCACGCAGTTTGGCTTGCTCTAAGGCGTAAGCCAGTTGATCTTCACTCACAACACCAAAACCTGATTCGCCATGGTGCAAGGCTAAGGCTTCGATAAGCTCAATGCGGCTGACAGTAGAAGTGCCGAGTTTGCCGACCACAACACCAGCGGCGGTATTTGCAATCGCACAAGCTTGCGCCAAATCGGCACCCGCAGCTAACGATGTAGCTAAGGCCGAAATCACAGTATCGCCCGCACCAGTCACGTCATAGACCTCACGGGCAACGGTAGGTATGTGTAGCTCTGGCGCATTGGCAGTCACTAAGGTCATGCCCTTTTCTGAACGGGTGACTAAGATGGCATCAAAATGATGTTGCTTGAGTAAGCCTCGTGCTTTTTCCAGCAGATCTGCTTCAGAGGTCACAGCACCAACAACGGCTTCAAACTCGCTCATATTTGGGGTAATTAATGACGCGCCCTGATAACGGCCAAAGTCGCTGCCCTTAGGATCGACTAATACCATCACACCTTTCGAACGCGCTAAGGCAATGAAATCACGCGGCTGATCGATAGCGCCCTTAGCATAGTCAGACAACACCAGCACATCGACAGAATCGAGTAAGGCTTCACACTGCTTAAGTAAACGGACACTATCGGCCTGGTCGAAGGCTTCTTCGAAATCGAGGCGGATCAACTGCTGATTACGCGACAATACCCGCAATTTAGTGATGGTTGGCTTATCGGCAATACTTAACCATTGGGGTGCCACCCCTAAGGTTTGCACACCGAGCGTTAAGGCATTAGCGGTATCGTCTTGGCCGACGAGCCCTGCAAGCTGGACTTGACCACCTAAGGTCGCGATATTGAGCGCCACGTTGGCCGCGCCGCCGGGCCTGTCTTCGACTTGATTAATCTTCACCACAGGGACAGGGGCTTCGGGAGAGATACGACCCGTAGGACCAACCCAATAGCGGTCTAACATCACATCGCCGACGACTAACACTCTGGCTTTTTCAAATGCTGGCAGAGAAACCTTCATAGTGCTCTTATCTTTATGCAGAAATTAAACCGTGATTGTACCTAATTTTCAGTGAAAATTGAGTTAGAATAAGCAGTAATTTTCAAAAGTAGTGAGTATTTTTGTGGTCGAGAAAGCCGAATTTTCATCTTCTTTATATCATCCTAAGCATTGGCCCATGTGGTTTGGCGTATTTTTGATGCGTTTAACTCAGTTTCTACCCCTCTCTTGGCAGACGAAACTGGGTAAAGGCTTAGGTCGCTTAGTGATGGTCTTTGCCGCTGGCCGCACCCATACCGCACGCCGCAACTTAACCCTTTGTTTCCCCGATATGCCTGAGGCTGAACGGGAAAATCTACTCAAACGTAACTTTGAAGAAACGGGCAAAGCGGTTTTCGATACCATCAATGCTTGGTGGTGGTCCGATGAAAAAGTGCAACAACACATGAGCATCAAAGGCAAAGAACATGTGCAAGATACGCTCAATGCCGGCCACGGAGTTATCCTCTTCGCGGTGCATTGTTTACCGTTAGAAATGGGCGCACGTATCTTCGGCCAATTCCAGCCCGGTGTTGGAATTTATCGACCACACAATAATCCGGTGATGGAATACCTGCAGGTCAAAGGCCGTTTACGCTCGAATAAAGGCCTAGTCTCTAAACGGGATTTA
This sequence comes from Shewanella profunda, assembly GCF_023283765.1. Classification (GTDB taxonomy): domain Bacteria; phylum Pseudomonadota; class Gammaproteobacteria; order Enterobacterales; family Shewanellaceae; genus Shewanella; species Shewanella profunda. Next base: position 50,172 of record NZ_JAKILG010000029.1, read on the forward strand.
CGCCAAATGGTGCGCTGCCTACGTAATCCCGATGTGATTTGGTACACAGCCGATCAAGACTTTGGCCGCTCAAGCGCCGTATTTATTCCCTTCTATGCCATGCCAGATGCGGCAACCATTACGGGTGCCTCCACTTTAGCTAAGCTCGGCAAAGCCAAAGTATTGCCCTTTTTTGTGGAACGTACCGCTGGTGATGAAGGATATCGGATTGAAATCATGTCACCACTAGATAATTTCCCCGGTGAAGATGAACAGGCCGATGCGATTCGCGGCAACAAGATTATCGAATCGATCATAGATAAGAACCGCGCTCAATATATGTGGTTACATCGACGCTTTAAGACCCGTCCAGATCCTACTGACAAGTCTGTATATCAGTAGTTTAATCGTGTTTCGCTAATAAAAATGCCAGCTCGATTGCTGGCATTTTTTGCAAATCCACAGGATGCTAGGTTTCTGTAGGTAGACGAATCCCCACATTGGTCACTTTACCCTCATGCAGCCCTGCAACGACCCAATGCAAAGATTGCCACTGGAAATGATCCCCAATTACCGGATGTGTGCCAAGCTCTGATACCACAAGATCTGCCACAGTCATCTCGGTAGAATTCTCATCCAAGCTCAAACCATAGATAGGCGCAAGGTCGGCCAATTTGACATCTGTCTCAATAAAGAAATCACCGAAGAAACGAGGCACTTCCTTAGTCTCAGGCGCTTGGCTAAAGAGATTGCTTAGATCTTCTAAACTTCGTTCCTGCCCGAGAACACACAGTATATCTCCGGCTTCTAAGCAAGTACTTCCAGAGGGATGCAACAGTTTATCCCCCCTAAAAACGGCCGCAATCCTCGTTCCATCAGGCATAGATAACCGCTTTAAGGGTTCACCAATACACCATTTATTTTCGCTCAAACGATAAACAAACACCTCCCATTCACTACTCGGATAAATCTCAACACCCGAGCGTGAAATGGGCAGCGGCTTTGGGGGTAATTCGACCTTTGCCAAACGTGCGGCAGTGGTTAATGAAGCCCCTTGAACGAGTAGCGAGACTAACACTACGAAGAAGGCTAAATTGAAATACAACTGAGCCCCAGGTAAGCCCGCCATCATAGGAAATACCGCTAAAATAATCGGCACGGCGCCGCGAAGTCCGACCCAAGAAATAAACCAACGGTCGCGGCTGCTAAAACTCTTAAAGGGCAATAAACTCAACCACACCGCCAGTGGGCGGGCAAATAAGATCATCCCAAATGCCAAGGCAAAACCTGGGAGCAAAATATCAAATAACTCCGAGGGTGTAAGTAGCAAGCCTAATACAAGGAACATACCGATTTGGCTGACCCAAGTCATACCATCGAGTACGTTTAAAATGGAATGACGACCACGGGTAGGTTTATTACCGAGGAATAACCCGACTAAGTAAATCGATAAAATACCGCTACCGCCCAATTTATTAGATGCGGCATAAATAATAAGTCCACCACTTAGCACTAAAATCGAGTAAAGCCCCTCGGCGAGCTTACTTAAATTGACTAATTTCCACAGCATCCATCCACCGCCTAGACCTAAGCAGATCCCCAGACCAAATTGCTTAATAAAACTTATAAGCATAAAGCTGAAGGAAAGCTCAGAGTCCACATTGGCGAGAATTGCAATCAAAGTGACGGTTAAAAACACCGCCATAGGATCGTTACTGCCGGACTCAATTTCTAAGGTAGCCCCTACCCGCTCGTTGAGACTACGTCCTTTAAGCAGGGAGAATACCGCAGCAGCATCGGTAGAACCCACAATGGCACCCACAAGTAAACCTTGCAGCCAATGCAAATCAAACAACCACGCCGCCATCAAGCCAGTAATACTCGTGGTAATCGCAACGCCAAAGGTGGCTAACGATAATGCGGGCCATAGCGCAACCCTAAAACTGGCGACACGGGTACGCATACCGCCGTCAAGTAAGATAATCGCGAGGGCTAAGTTACTGACTAAATAAGCAGTCGAATAATCATCAAATAAGATACCACCGAGGCCATCCTCCCCGGCCAAAATACCTACTGCAAGGAATATCAATAAAATAGGGATACCTAAACGGGAGGACATAGGACTAAGCAAAACACTCACTGCAGCAAGCAAGGCACCGATCAGAAAAAAATTATTGATGGAATCTGCATCCACACATGCCTCCTTAAATACAGGTTGTTTAGTTAAACGATAGATAAATCACCGAGGTTAAAAATGACTCAACTGACAATTTTTGTGATTTTATATTAGCACAACGGCACCGAATTATTGGAGTGTTAAATATTAAATTTCAATCATCTACAGGCAAATAGCGCTAATCGTAACTTTGTATTAGCTTTTGTATAAAAACCAATAAAAACACCAAATCTACGATAACATCAACAACCCAACAAATTAAAACTAAAAACATTAAATATCAAACAATTAAAAAATACAATGTCAATTAAAACTCAGCTATTCGACGCAAAAACTAGACAATAACCCTATAGAAACACCTACATAATCTAAGAATCAGTACAAAGTACAACAACACCAATAAAAATAGCGAGTTATAAGATAAAAATCTAAAGACGATTTGTTTTAAGGACATAGCTCATCTTGTAGTGTCATAAAAACAATGAATGTCATTATGACACCTAATAACGCTATCAAAAAGACAATAATCATAATGTAAAATTAAAATAATACCTTAATTTCAACGAGATAAATATTGGCACGTTTCGAGCTATAGCTAATACAAAGGTATCAAAATGACGTTGTATTAAGGGGATTTATGAGCAAACAAAAACTCACAGTAATTGCACTATTATTAGTGCTAATTGCTTCATTTACGGTACTGCTTAGCATAGGCAGTGAAATTTATCGGGAAAAACCACCCATTCCAACAGCCTTCACCGATGCCAGCGGGAACACCGTCTTTAGTGAACAAGATATAGAACAAGGCCAATTAGTATGGCGGTCTATGGGAGGTCATCAACTGGGCTCCATTTGGGGACATGGTTCTTACGTCGCCCCAGATTGGACGGCGGATTGGTTACATAAAGAAGCCGAAGCTTGGCTCGATATCAGTGCGAAGGAGCAATACCAACAACCCTTTGAACAATTAACCAATCCTGTAAAGGCAGGCTTAGAACAAGCACTGAGGGACGATTTACGTCGCAATACTGTAGAACAGCAGGTCGATGGTACTAGCATTATCAGATTATCTACAACACGAGTTGCAGCCATCAGTAGAGTCAGTCAGCATTACCTTTCGCTGTTTGGTAGCGATCCTGAACTCAGATCCCTACGCGAACAATACGCAATGAAAGAAGGCACAGTGCCCGACATCACTCGCCGTGAGCAACTCAATGCCTTTCTTTTCTGGGGCGCATGGGCCGCGATAACAGAACGTCCTGATGCTTCATATACTTATACAAATAACTGGCCCTTTGATCCGCAGCTAGGCAATACGCCAACCTCGGATAACATTGTTTGGTCAATTCTGAGTATCATCACCTTAATCGCTGGGATTGGCGCATTAATCTGGCATCACGCCAGTGGTAAGCACGAAAGTCTACCTAAACCCGCCGAGCACGATCCGCTATTCATGGCTAAACCTACCGCCTCACAAAAAGCGGTTGGTAAATATTTTATTACCGCGATTGGGCTCTTTTTACTACAAATTTTACTCGGCGGTATTACCGCCCACTATGCGGTAGAAGGACAGGAATTCTATGGTTTACCCATTTCAGAAATTCTACCCTACTCTGTCACTCGTACTTGGCATACTCAATTAGCGGTATTCTGGATTGCTACGGCTTGGCTAGGAACAGGATTATATATTGCCCCAGCATTATCCGGTCATGAGCCTAAATACCAACGCCTTGGTGTTAACGTGCTATGGGTTGCCTTAGTCGTGATTGTGCTCGGTTCCATGGCTGGCGAGTGGATGGGAGTACAACAGTACTTCGACCTCGATATGAATTTCCTTTTCGGCCATCAAGGCTATGAATACATAGATTTAGGCCGTGTATGGCAAATACTGCTGTTAATTGGACTATTAATTTGGTTAGCCCTAGTCACTGCAGCAATGAAACCTGCGCTCAAAGTCCAAAGTGAAATGCGACCCGTTATATGGGTACTTTACGCCTCCTGCGTCGCTATTGGATTATTCTATGGCGCAGGTCTTTTTATGGGTAAACACTCTAACCTCGCGATTGCCGAATACTGGCGTTGGTGGGTGGTGCATTTGTGGGTCGAAGGCTTCTTTGAAACCTTCGCAACAGCCGTTATCGCTTTGATGTTAGTTCGCCTAGGCTTGATACGCGGTCGCAGCGCCAACAGTGCCGTACTTTTTACCACTGTGATCTTTTTAACTGGCGGATTAATTGGCACCTTACACCACTTATATTTTACCGGTACGCCAACATCCGTTATTGCTTGGGGTGCGATTTTCTCCGCATTAGAAGTAGTCCCATTAGCCATTATTGGTTTTGAGGCAATGGAAACATATCGTCTACGCAAAGCCAGCCACTGGATGCAAAGATATCATTGGGCGATTATGTTCTTTGTCGCCACTGCATTTTGGAATTTAGTCGGTGCTGGCATACTGGGGTTTCTTATCAATCCACCTATCGCCCTCTATTACATACAAGGCTTAAACACAACGGCCACCCACGCTCATGCGGCTTTTATGGGAGTATATGGCATGTTAGGTATGGGCTTGATGCTCTTCTGTTTACGCGGATTAACAGGCAAGATGCAATGGAATGAAAAAATGCTAAAGGGCGCCTTCTGGAGCCTCAATATAGGGCTTGCTGCTATGGTCTTTATGTCACTGTTACCTGTGGGGATTACGCAATTTTTCGCCGTAATCGACCATGGTTATTGGTATGCTCGCTCGCCTGAAGTCATCCACAGTCCATTGGTAGAAAGACTCGTATGGATGCGAATGTTTGGTGACGTTATCTTCAGTGTCGGCGGTTTGTTGATGGGAACATTCCTGTTCGATCTGATTAAAAAAGCACTGAATAAAACACCGCAAGTTCAGCATGAATTACTCGAACCCAATCGCTAACATCCTATTTAAACCAGTCCAAGGCATCGTTTGCGGTGCCTTGGATTTAGCTAACCACAGTGGGTCTAGCCACCACGTATCAAACCGTATTTCATTGACTCATTTACATAATAACTCAACTTAGAAGTTCAAAGCAGACTGGTATTGTCTAAACTACCTGTGTCAATATCACAATTATTTACGTTCACTGAATACACTGGAGTTTGTATGGCATTAAGTCAAACCGATCTGACCCGTATTGCCCTTGATATCACTTCAGGTTTAGGTCATAGGGATCGTTTCTCGCGTTTACTGGATACCGTAAGACAAAATCTCCACTGTAACGCCGCAGCACTGCTCACTTTCCATGGACAATACTTTACGCCACTCGCCATCAATGGCTTAAATGACGATGTGCTCGGTAGACGGTTTATCCTCAGTGAACACCCAAGGCTTGAAGCCATTGCAAGGGCGGGTGATATAGTGCGTTTCCCCGCAGACAGTGAGCTGCCCGATCCCTATGACGGTTTAATCCCGAATCGAGCCGACCAACTAAAAGTACACGCCTGCATTGGCCTGCCGCTATTTTCCGATGAACGCCTTATCGGTGCAGTCACTATCGATGCGTTTGATCCGCTGCAATTTGATCAATTTAGCAATACCGAGCTACGCAGTTTAAGTGCTATCGCGGCGGCTTCTTTAAGTAATGCGCTACTGGTAGAAAAACTCGAGCGTTTGGCCCTTAATAGCCACGCCACCCATACTGAGGAAAATGGTCCAAACTTGAATACGGATGGCGAACTTATTGGTCATTCTCCCATCATACAAAGTCTAAATCGGGAGATTGAAGTCGTTGCCCACAGTGATCTCAATGTATTAATCCTAGGGGAAACAGGTACAGGCAAAGAATTAGTCGCCCAAGCGATACATCAAAAATCGGCAAGAGGGACTAAAGCCTTAGTCTACCTAAATTGTGCAGCACTACCCGAGTCGGTCGCAGAGAGTGAACTCTTTGGACATGTAAAAGGCGCCTTTACTGGCGCAATAAGCCATCGCAGTGGCAAATTCGAAACGGCAGATAAGGGCACTCTATTTTTAGATGAAATCGGCGAATTGCCACTCACGCTACAAGCAAAATTACTGCGAGTATTACAATATGGTGATCTACAAAGAGTAGGAGACGATCGCAGTCTAAAAGTCGATGTACGGATTATTGCCGCCACCAACAAAGTACTCAAAACCGAAGTGCTAGAGGGACGCTTTAGAGCCGATCTCTACCACAGATTGAGCGTATTCCCGCTATTAGTACCACCACTACGGGAACGTGGACAGGATATCACGCTATTAAGTGGTTTCTTTGCCGAGCGTTACAGGCAAAAGCTTGGGATGAAACAAATCAACTTTAGTCCCACCAGCTTATTACTACTCAACCAATACACTTGGCCTGGTAATGTACGTGAGTTAGAACATGCAATTCACAGGGCAACAGTTCTGGCTCGCGTATCCGCCGAAAACGGCTGCTGCACAATTGAGCCGCAGCATTTTGACTTACCACTCAAACTCAACCCCCTCGAAACGAGCCAATCAATAGCGACTAGCGATGCGTCCGCACGAGAAACGAGGGAATTTTTAAACTTAACGCTTGCGACTGAGTCATTTCAGAGCGACTACATTAAGCGCGTCTTTGCAACGCAAAATAATAATTGGGCCGCCACGGCGAGGGTATTAGGAGTCGATCCGGGCAATCTACACCGCTTAGCCAAACGTTTAAAGTTAAAATAAGCGATAAATACACTGTACGGATCAGATTTCAGTTGAAATAATGTTCAAAATAAGGAAGGATGCGAGCTTCGCGCGCCAGAGCATATTGCCCGTCAATTTGCCGCTCTATTTTAGGTAGAAAAAGCAGCGTTAAACACGCTTTTTTATTAACAGGAATCGTAGTATCCGCTTATGAGTATGCTTCGCACCACAGCTATATTATTGACTTTGGTTTTCCCAAGTCTCTCCGCTTTAGCAACGGAATACCCTTTACCGGCTTCTCCAAGTCGGTTAGTTGGCGAGAACCATTATTACACTGTGCCAGAGGGTAAACACACCCTAGAAGATATCGCGGCTCAATTCCAACTTGGTCTAAGTAACTTGATGGAAGCCAATCCCGGTGTCGATCCATTCTTACCTAGACCCGGTAGCCAGCTTTTAATTCCACACCAATTAATTCTGCCAAATGCCCCACGTGAAGGCATAGTGATTAACGTGGCGGAAATGCGCTTGTATTACTATCCAAAGGGTAAAAAGACCGTTGAAGTGCTCCCTATCGGTATTGGACAAATTGGCAAAGATACACCAGAAAACTGGGTAACCAGCGTTCAACGTAAACGGGCAAATCCCACTTGGACACCTACGCCGCGGATCCGTAAAGAATACGCCGCTAAAGGTGAAATTCTGCCAGCAGTATGGCCAGCGGGCCCTGATAACCCAATGGGGTTATATGCACTCTATATTGGCAACCTGTATGCTATCCATGGTACCAACGCCAGCTTTGGTATTGGTTTACGTGTGAGCCAAGGATGTGTGCGGTTACGCCATGAAGATATCGAACATTTATTTAAAACCGTGCCCGTTGGAACTCGTGTGCAATTTGTGAATCAACCGATTAAAGCCACCGAAGAGCCAGACGGTAAACGCTATTTAGCGGTACATCAGCCACTGTCGCGTACCATTGCAGAATTTGAATCAAATGAACCTGTTGCCATCTCATTGCCAAAGGATATTGTCAAATTTATCGCTAAGGCAGATACCGATTCTTCTGTGATCAAAAAACTGCTTGATGAACGTACTGGCGTGCCCACAATTATCAACCAGTAATCATCTTGGCATAGTCAAAAAAATACCCGCTACTGCCTGTCTCTTATACACAAATCCCCCGATAAATTCGGGGGATTTTTTTGAACTCGCGCTGATGTTGTTGATCTGATCTACAAAACAACTTTAGGCGCACGCTATGAATTT
>NZ_JAKILG010000030.1 GCF_023283765.1 Shewanella profunda
AAATGAAGCAATAACATACCCTAAAAAACCGAACACAATTAATGATGTAACAGGTAATACCGGCCTTTGCAAATGCTGAGAGAGTATAAGGAGTTATAACTCCGAAGGGACAATAAGCAGCAAAGGCGCGGTTCTCATTAAGGCCAGAGAGCAAAGATTCTCACAAACAGGTCGGATATACGTACGCAGTATTACTTTCTGTTACTCATACAGTGGTTGATCTGTTCGAGGTGTCCATATATGTTCTTGCAGTGATTGGGCGCTCTTTTATGTAATACAAAGCTAGTGCCCTAGTTATAAAACTCTTAATTCAATGGCATAGTCAGTTTTATAACGTCATAAACAGAGGAAGATTGATGGGTGATGTCGCGCTGAACGAAGGCAAAGGTATTGGTATTGAGCAGTTGCGTTACGGGCGCGGTAATGATGTGCTGGTGGTTGATGCATGGCAATTACGCTCGATGGAACACTGGGCTATTTTTGCGACCGATAGCTACTCTGGCTCACTTCTTGGGCGGATATTATCGGGGGATATTAAACCGGACGAGGGGATTATTACTGGTTTACCGCAGCGTATTGGTTGGGTTTCCCTTGGGTTACAGCAAGCATTGTTAGAGCGAGAATTAGAAAAAGATGAGCTTGATTATGGTTCTAGTGTCGAGTCTTTAGTGCTGGAATGTTGCCAGAGTGCCCAACAATTAGAGCCATTATTACAACAGGTGGGGCTAGAACATTTACGTCTGCGAGGTTTTCGGCAGTTATCAACCGGCGAAACTCGGCGGGTGATGTTAGCGCGTGCTCTGGCAATGCAGCCGCAATTGCTGATCCTAGATGATCCCTATGCAGGTTTAGATAGCGAGCATCAGACGAGTCTGTCACAACTGCTTAGTGAAGTGGAAAAGTGCAGCCAGTTACTTATTATTACCTCTCGCCAAGAGGAACTGCCACCGTGCATTAGCCATGTGGCGCTGTTTAATACTGAAATGCTTAAATCTGGACTGAGCGTACATAAGTTGAGTTCACCTATGTCCATCGACGAGTGGCACAACCATCCCGTTATGGCACAGCTTAATGCATTATCGGCGCACCGAAGTGATGAGCTATTGACATTAATGGTGCGCCAACGCCATAGCGCAGAGGCATTTGATCCTTTAGTCGAAATTAAAAATGGCAAAGTGGAATATGTGAGTGGACTGATTTTTTCTGCTGTTAACTGGCGTATCGAGGCAGGACAACATTGGCAAGTTCGTGGTCCTAATGGTTGCGGTAAAAGTACTTTACTGGGGTTAATTTTAGGAGACCATCCCCAGTGCTATAGCAACGACATTACGCTATTTGGTCGTCCCCGAGGGAGTGGTGAAAGTATTTGGGAGATTAAACAAAGAATTGGTGTTGTTTCTTCCGCGCTGCATTTACAGTATCGAGTGAGTTGCTCAGCCCTCGATGTGCTAATTTCAGGTTTTTTTGACTCCATTGGCCTATACCATAAACCCACTAAGCCTCAACTTGATCTTGCTAAAGAATGGTTAGCCATTCTGCATATGAGTGAGTTAGCTAACACCAGCTTTAAGCAGCTCGATTATGGCCAGCAGCGATTATTGTTGATTGGTCGAGCGTTAATTAAAAAGCCCTTATTGCTAATTCTTGATGAGCCGTATCAAGGCTTAGATTTTATCAATCGAACCCTGGTCATGCGGGCGCTAGAGATGATTGCTCACCATCATCTGAGTCAGCTTTTGTATGTGTCCCATCATAGGGAAGATGCCCTGCCATCAATCAAACACTTTGTTGATTTTATTAAGCAAGGTGATGGTTATTCGGTGCAAATAACTCACTCCGTTTTCGGCTAACCTTCAAGCAACTGATCATTTTAGCCTTAGCGGGAGATAGACCTTTATAGATTTGATCTAGAGTGGTGTGAGCTACAACAAGGTTTTTGATCCCAAGGTAGGGAATAATAGTTTATGGCGTATGCCAAAAACACTTTGCAGTTTCTGTAAAGTATTATCAAAAACGAGTTATTAACTGATGCTGTTTAGGTGATTCTCTTTATGGCAAGACCCAAAAAATGCCGCCAACTATCGAGTTGTGTGCCCTGTAGCTTGTTTAAGCCCAATGGCATTCCTGCGGTAGAGTTAACCCACATTCAGTTAGAAGCCGATGAATTTGAGGCATTGGAACTAGGGGATGTACAAAGATTAAGCCAGCTCGATGCTGCAGCTTTAATGGGGATTTCTCGGCAAACCTTTGGGTATTTACTCGCCAGTGCCCGCAAAAAGGTGGCAACAGCGATTACACAGGGCCAAGTTTTGAGATTACCAAGCCAAGCAGACAAGGATTTATCATGATTATTGCTATGCCTATGAGCCGTGAGCGACTCGCTGCCCATTTTACTAAAGCTCAACAGATAGGCTTTTTTGATGAGCACCATCAACTGATTTCCTTAGTTGATAATCCCGCACTAGATGGCGACTGCAGTGCTAAAAAAGCGCTACTTAATCTCATTATTCAACAAAAAACCAATATTGTTATTGTGCAGCATATTGGTGAGCGTATGTTGGGTAAATTATTAGATTCTGGGATCAGTGTGAGTAAAGGTGAAGCGAATCAAACGGTCGCAACTTTATTGGCAAAAAGTACCGATCTTAATCTAAGACTGACGGATGCATCCCAAGGGCGAGCATCGCTCAAGCATGCTGCTAAGGGTGGATGCTGTCATGCTAATGACGGTTGTGGTTGTAGCGGTAAAGCAAAGGCCACACCTAGCTCCACGCACCTTATTGGAACACCTGCAGCACAGGTGAAACTTGATAAGTCAGTGCATTATGCTGGGTTTAGACCAGTGGGAAATAAATGAACGCAGCTTTTTATGTAGGTTATTCTTTGGCGATTAAAGCATAGGGGCGGGCAATCGCCCCTCTAATATCTGCCAATGAAAACACCTTAGAAAACCGCCCAAAGGTTTTACCATAAAACACACACTCCACTACAGGTAGGGAAAATACATTGTGGCTCGCGGCTATCTCTGCTTGAGCCTCGCAATCAATATAGGCCATACGCATCAACGGGAATTCTTGCGCTAACATGGCGACGATTTGCGGTTTTAAAGCCTGACATATGCCACAACTTGGCGCACCAAATAATAACAACACGGCGGCATGTTGCTTAAGCAGTACGTCGAGTTGCTCTGGCGCTTTAATGTGATGGATTGCGGCTGTGGGCATGGTTTGTCTTCGCTAATACCTGTTAAAAATAAAGATAATCATGGGATTAACTACACCACTGTCGCTCGCAGGGGATGCCATCGTTGTCGCCATCCATTTGTGTATTCGGGCAGTGATTAATGTAAAAAGTCGCTTCGGCGCAGGAGCGCATATGGCTGCAATGGGTTTTGCCCGTTTCACATTGGAATTGGGGTGTTGCTTGTATCTTTTCCTGATAAACGGGGCGCTGTTCAATCTCATCATTGGTGAGTACTGGAGCTTCATTTACGATAGGAGCTTCATTAAATGCTTGGTATTTTTTAAAGCCAAAAACACCTATCGCTATGATAATCAGCAGCGGGACTATTGTATTAACCGCGGATGTTCGTGAGCTATGTTGATGGGGTTTATCTTTATTAAAGCTATCGCGGGAATGAGGGCGTGACTTTTGGCGTGGCTCTTGATGTGAGATTGGGCTTGCGGCAAGAACGGCTACCCCTTCAATCGAGGCAATAACGGCTTTTCTCTTACCGTCATTTTGTACTTCCATTTGGTACAAAATGCTGTCGCCCACTTTCGGTTTTCTCGCCATCTTTTTTAACACTGAAATATGGATAAACACATTTTGGTCAGTGTTTTTATCGGGCTGAATAAAGCCAAATCCCTTTTCATCGTTCCAGCGTACCAGCACGCCTCTATCCATAAGCATTTTCTATGTCCTTAATGTATGCCGTTTTGCAGATATAGCCAATCTTAGGCTAATAAGTCAGCGATTCGATAGTGGCTGCTAAGTTACTCAAGCATAGTAGGTTTTGCAATTTTTTATCTTAGATTTGCCTATCTATAAGTCATTCGCTTTGGGTGTATGACCGCGGGGCGACTTGTGTTGTGTGCGGCAGAGATTGCATTTTTATAAATTCAATACAAACAATGGATTGTATCTATTTCAAACAAATCGAGTAAAAAGTGTGCATTAAATCTTGCATTATTACTGTGCGATGCATAGTATTTGCTGTGTAGCGCACAGTGTGTGTGACACAGTGTTAAGGATAGGAATGGACCATGACAAGTTCACAGCTAGTCAAAATGCGACTCGAGTTGCGCCGTGGGGTATTAGTGTTGGCGGTACTGGGATTATTAAAACAACCCCACTACGGCTATTCCCTGCGTAAACAGTTGCAGCAAGGCGGTATCGATATTGACGAAGGGACCTTATATCCCTTAGTGCGCCGCCTAGCCGATCAAGGATTGTTGGAGAGTGAGTGGCGACAGGCCGAAGGGCGTGAGCGTCGTTATTACCAATTGTCATTATTGGGGGCTGAGTTGCTCAGTCAACTGACCGATGAATGGCAGCAACTTAATGGCGCCTTGGCTTTTTTGTTGGAGCAAAGCGCTGACACCAATAGTGCTGATATCAACAGTTCTGATAAGAGCTCGGATATAAGTGCAGAGGAGGTTTGATATGGAATTAGTCGACCGTTATATCGCCGCGGTGCAGCGAGAATTGCCCGAAAATAAGCGCCAAGAAATTGGTCGTGAGTTGAAAGCCAATATTTGTGATCAACTGGACGCACTGTCTGAGCAGGGCAAATTGACCGAAGCGCAGACTGCTGAGGTGCTAAAGACAATGGGTCACCCACGCAAGGTTGCTCAGCAGTTTTCACCCTCAGCACCTATTGTTGCCATTGAGGATATCCCACTGTTAAAGCATACGCTTTTTATGGTGCTAGGCGTGTTGTTTGTGCTGCAAGTTGTCGGTGGAACCATGCAGTGGCTGGGGACTGCAGAGTCTAGTCTCGTCGGTTTTTTACACTATATTGCCGCGGGATTTATTGAAGATGCCAGCTTCGCTTTTACGGCTATCGTGCTGTCTTTTTGGTTGGTTTCGATGCAAGGAAAGACTGTGTCTGGTCGCCATTGTCAAAAATGGCAGCCACAAAATTTGCCTAAGGTTGGCCCTGCTTGGGAGCATATAAGTTTAAGTGATGTATTCACCGACCTTGCGACTTATTTATTTTTGCTATTAGTGATTTGGTCCTCGGTGTGGATGAGTAATGAACAATTGAGCACACCAACGGTGATGTTCAGTGCCAATGCTCAGCAATTACTCCAGTGGTTTACTCCAATTATTGTGCTTTCAGTATTTAATAGCTTATGGCAATTACGGCGTCGAGTATGGGCTGTTGAGTTATTAGTGGCAAATATTGGAATTAATGTTGCTTATGCACTGTTTTTATTGGTGCTTGCTTTTAGCTCTCCAATATTGCAAAGCACAAATGAGGGGGTGCAGAGCATAGCCACATTAGCCATGCTAGATAAAGGGTTGAGTTATTGCCTGATTATTGCGGCACTGTTTCCTAGCTATGAAAGTGTGCGCGATATCTTGCGATGCAGAAAATTAGCTAAATAGCGGTTCTGAACACTTAAGCTGACCTCAAGCGCAGACATGTATCGCCGCTTAATGGATCGCAGTATTGCCATTTATGGCGCGAAGGGGTTGCTTATAGGCATTCAATCTCAACCCCTATTTTGTGTCCCATAAAATAGGGGTTGTTTGTGGACAAATTGTCCATTTGATAAAAAATAATGTGCGACATGGCACATAAAAATGGCAAATTATTGTCACTATTTCGTTGTCCGAGTGTAAAAGTTTGATTTAGCGCAGTGTTTACTTTGTAAGCAAAGCGTTAGATCGGTGCCAACTATCATCAGCATTGGGATATGAAAGATGAAATTGGCAGTGTATTTTTTACCGTTTTTGGGGTTGTCCGGTACGGTTGTCGCGGATGATTTGGTTGATAATGTCGAGCGGCTTGAAGTTCGGGGCAGGCAAATAAATACCTTAGGGCATAGTACTTCTGCCTCGGAGGGGATTGTCGGCGCGGCGGAGATTGCGAGTCGGCCATTGCTACGAACGGGCGAGATTTTAGAATTTGTCCCAGGGATGATAGTTACCCAACATAGTGGTTCAGGCAAAGCAAATCAGTACTTTTTACGTGGTTTTAACTTAGACCATGGTACTGACTTTAATACCCGGGTCGAGGGTATGCCTGTCAATATGCGCACCCATGGTCATGGGCAAGGCTATACGGATCTTAACTTTGTGATCCCCGAACTTTTAGGGGAAATTCGTTATGCCAAAGGGGCTTATTATCCTGAGGTTGCCGACTTTTCTGGTGCGGGTGCCGCGCAGTTGATGCTCGCGGATCAACTTGCTTATAGCCAAGTTGGCCTCACCTTGGGTGAGTATGGTTACCAACGCCTAATGGCAACCCAAGAAATAACCACGGGAGTGGGTCGTTTTATTCTTGGCGCTGAGTTACAAGCCTACGATGGCCCATGGAAGGATATCGATGAAGATGTCAGTAAAGTCAATGTGGTTGCCCGTTATTTGACTCGACTCGGTGGTGGCGATTTAAGCGTCACTGTGATGGCCTATGACAATAGCTGGAATTCGGCGGATCAGATCCCGGAACGAGCAGTGGAGTCTGGACTCATCGATTTTTACGGCTCGTTAGATAAGGATGTGGGTGGCGATGCAAGCCGTTACAGTGTTTCAGCCAATTACGATGCGGGGGATTGGCAGGGAAATGTTTATGCTATCCGCTCGACCATGGATTTATTTTCTAACTTTACGTATTTTTTAAACGATCCCGTTCACGGTGATGAATTTGAGCAAGTGGATGAACGCACCCTTTGGGGCGGTGATATTAAGCGTGATTGGCATACATCCTTAGGCGGAACTCAAATTAATTACAGCCTCGGTGGTGATATACGTTACGACGATATCGGTGCGGTGGGTTTATACAATACCCAGGCGCGGCAAAGGCTAAGTACGGTCAGGCTCGATGAAGTACAGGAGTTATCAAGCGGTCTATTTGGCAAGCTCGAGTGGCTACCCGTAGAGCAATGGCGTTTTAATCTTGGGCTGCGTTATGACTATTTTGATGTTCAGGTTGATAGCGATAATCCCCTCAACAGTGGTGATGCCTCCGATGGCATGCTGAGTCTCAAAGCGGGTGCTTCCTATTTATGGAGTGACAATCTTGAGCTATATGTGAATGCGGGCCAAGGATTGCACTCAAACGATGCTCGAGGAACAACCATTCAAGTCGATCCTGTTAGTGGAGATGAAGTCGATAAAGTCGATCTTTTAGTGCGCTCTAATGGCGGTGAGTTCGGTGTCAAATACTACGATCGCGATTTTATTAACTTTTCTGCGGCAGTTTGGTATTTGCAATTGGATTCTGAGTTAGTCTTTGTTGGCGACGCAGGGAACACTGAACCTAGCCGAGCATCTGAGCGTTACGGCGCTGAAATAACAGCATATTATTGGGTTAATGATGATATCAGTCTCGATATGGAATTAGCGTGGACCCATGCCCGATTTACTGAAAATGAGTTTGATGAAGGTAAATACATCGATGGTGCTGTGCCTTTTGTCGGTAGTGCAGGGATAACCTATCGACCCGATGGTGGCCTGTATTCCAGTATTCGCATTCGATATCTGGGTGAGCGGGTGCTGGATAATTTTAATGAGCATAAGGCCGATGACACGACGTTAGTGAACCTTGCTTTGGGTTATAAGTTTGACCACTTTGACACTAAACTTGAATTGTTAAACCTGTTTGATAGTCAGGACCATGATATCGATTATTTCTATGCTTCGCGCTTACCCGGTGAAGCGGTCGAAGGCATCGAAGATCAGCATTATCATCCCGTTGAACCCCGTATGATTAGGGTGAGTGTGAGTTATCACTTCTAGCCTATATGCTTCACTTGCTGAATTTAACCCCTCATTGGCGGTTAAATTCAGCAAGATATAATCGTCGTTGACGCAAATCTGACATGTAACTGCAATTAAATCGCCATTCAAATTACGCTCGATCGTCATATTAATACTTGAGAATCGTGGCGCCTCTACAGGGAATTCCCTCATACACTCAATAATAAATCGGTGATGAACGTGATGAATATTAAACGGATCGCTGCAGCTATTTCCTGCAGTTTAATGACGGTTGTGGCCCATGCTGCAGTCTTACCCGCAACGCAAACAGATAGCCAATGGTTTAAAGATAGTGCAGCAAACGTGGCAGCTAAAGCCCAAGTTGAAACCCAAAAAACCGCTAAAAATGTGATTCTCTTTGTCGGTGATGGCATGGGTGTGTCGACGTTAACCGCTGCACGAATTTTTCAGGGGCAACAACAGCCAGGCAATCAAGGTGGTGAGGAAGGCTTTTTAAGCTTCGAGCAATTTCCACATACCGCATTGGTGAAAACCTATAACACTAACCAACAGACACCTGATTCGGCCGGCACTATGACCGCCATGACGACTGGGGTTAAGACTAAGGCGGGTATTATTTCGATTTCGGATACCAGTTTACGTGGTAACTGTCTGTCTTCTAAGGGGAATGAATTAGTGACTCTGGTCGACCTTGCCAATGCGAAAGGCTTATCGACTGGGATCATCAGCACGGCGCGCTTGACGCATGCAACGCCAGCAGCGGCCTATGCTAAATCTCCAGAACGCGATTGGGAAGGGGACGCAAATTTACCCGCCGAAGCTGTGGCCAATGGTTGTACCGATATCGCGAGCCAGCTTGTGATGCGCGATGAGGCCAATGCGCTAACTGTGGCATTAGGCGGTGGTCGTAGTTACTTCCTACCTAAGGAAATCACCGACGGCGAGAACAAGGCCGGTAAACGCAAAGATGGTAAAGATTTAACGAAAACTTGGGTCGATAGCTTTAGTAAAGCGGCCTACGTATGGGACAAGAAAGGCTTCGATGCCGTCGATGTCGCGAATACGGATCACTTGCTCGGTTTATTTAACCCATCACATATGGAGTATGAAGCGGACCGCGCCGACGATGTGGCGGGTGAGCCCTCACTCACAGAAATGACCACTAAATCCCTCGAAATGTTAAAGAAGAACGATAAGGGCTACTTGTTGATCGTCGAATCTGGCCGTATCGATCATGCTCACCATGCTGGCAATGCCAGCCGAGCATTGAGCGATGCCGTCGAGTTATCCAATGCCGTTAAGGCTGCGATGGATGCGACGAGCAGCGACGATACTCTGATCATGGTCACCGCCGATCATAGCCATGTGTTCACTATTGCCGGTTATCCAAAACGCGGTAACCCTATCTTAGGTTTAGTGCATAACGTCGATGGTTCGTTAGCGACAGCGAATGACAACAAGCCTTACACCACGCTGGCATATACCAATGGTCCTGGTGCTGTGGTGGGTGTTCGTGACGACTTAACCTCTGTCGATACGCAAAATAAAGACTTCATGCAACAAGCGCTTATCCCAATGGAAAGTGAGACTCACGCCGGTGAAGACATCAGCCTACATGCCAGAGGTCCAGGTTCAAATCTGGTTCAGGGCGTGATTGAGCAGAACGTGATCTTCCACATTATCAACCAAGCGCAGCAGCTTGGCGGCACTAAGTACTAATCAAGTATTAGTCACTGAGCCCTCACTTTTGGAGCAAAAAATGAATAAGAAATTACTGGTAGTCGCGATTTCAGCCATGCTGGGTTTAGCCGCATGCGGTAGCGATGGTGATAACGGCACTGCAGGAACCGATGGTTCAAATGGCAACAATGGGTCAAATGGTAGCAATGGTAAAGACTGGACCGCAGTCAATCAGTGGTATGTCGATGCACAAGCTCGCGTGACGAAAGCCGAAGGCTTAACCGTGAACAATGATGTTGGCGCCGCGAAAAACCTGATCCTGTTTGTGGGTGACGGTATGGGCATATCGACAATTACCGCCGCGCGTATTTTAGAGGGGCAGTTAAAGGGTAAAACGGGCGAAGAAAACGCCTTATCCTTTGAGACCTTGCCCTATGTTGGTTTAGCAAAAACCTATAACGTCGACGGCCAAACGCCGGATTCTGCTGGCACTATGTCGGCTATGGTGACGGGCGTTAAAACGGATGTGGGCGTGATTTCGCAGGCCGAAGGCGTAGTACGTGCTAACTGTGCCTCGACCAAAGATCAAAATCTAGTGACCTCCTTAGAGCTTGCCGCCATGGCGGGTATGGCTACAGGCGTGGTGACGACTGCGCGCTTAACCCACGCGACGCCTGCGGCAGCCTATGCCCATGTGCCGGACCGTGATTGGGAGGCGGATTCAAACCTGCCCGCCGAAGCAGTGACCAATGGCTGCAAAGATATTGCCGCGCAAATGCTGGACTTTAACTACGGCACTGGTCTGAACGTGATGATGGGCGGTGGACGCCGCACTTTTATTCCTAAGACGACTATCGATCCAGAAGGTAAAGCGGGTAAACGCAACGACGGCCGTGACCTAACGGCCGAGTGGTTGGCGAAATACACTAATGCCGCCTATGTACAGGACAGGGATAGTTTCCTCAATGTGGATGTGGCGAGCACAGATCATTTACTCGGTCTGTTCAACTCATCCCATATGGAATACGACTATGATCGCATTGATGCGGGGGTGACTGGTGAGCCATCACTGGCGGAAATGACGGCTAAGTCGATTGATATTTTGAAGAAAAACTCAAAAGGCTTCGTGCTGATCGTCGAAGCGGGTCGTATCGACCACGCTCACCATGCGGGTAACGCGGCGCGTGCCCTGCATGACACTATCGCCTTGTCTGAAGCAGTACGGGTCGCTATGGAAAAAACCTCGGCAAGCGATACCTTGTTAATGGTGACGGCGGATCATAGCCATGTGTTCACCATCGCAGGCTATCCCACTCGCGGTAACCCGATTTTGGGGCTAGTGAAGTCGAACGATGCCAATGGCGTTGCCGAAGTCACCAACTCCACCGATGCTAACGGTTTGCCTTATACCACAGTCGGTTATGCTAACGGTGCGGGTTATGCGTCGCTGGCAACGGGCGGTGACGAACGTTACAACTTCCCAGTTGATGCCGGCCGTAAGGATTTGAACTTCGTGGATACACAAAGCGCAGGATTCCACCAAGAAGCCCTAGTGCCATTAAGCGATGAGACCCATGCTGGTGAAGATGTGGCGATTTTTGCCCGCGGCCCAAGTGCCGATCTCATTCAAGGCACGGTCGAGCAGAACCATATTTTCCACGTGATGAACCGCGCGGCAAATTTGGTGGCTAAGGCCGAAGCGGCTATCGCGGCTAAGTAAACTTGACGCCGATGGTTAGCCCTAATGCTAGCCCTCGGCTTTTAGCCTAAGCGTTTACCAGAGCTTAGTTTTGCAAAGTTCAGCAAGAGAGAAATCGAATGAAAAACCGTCTATTGGCGCTAATCTTATCCAGTGTGCTTCTGCCAACACTTTCCCTATCAGCTACAGCACAGAGCCGCATGCTTGAGTCAAATAAAGGGACAAGTGTCGATTGTCCAACGCTTATTGCCGAACATTTAAAGGTTCAATATCAAGTGACTAATGGCAAGGGCCAACAGTGGGAGATGACGCTGATCCGCAATGGACAAGATTTTATTATTCAGCGCGATGCTGCCACTTTTGAACAATGGACGAGTCATGGTGAGTATGTGCGTTACTTTCCCGTTGAGAAACGCTCGGTCACTTATCGTAAGGGCGATCTACGGGCGCTGAATGTTCAGCACGATCGCGATCAGTTGTACCATGTGGTATCACCAAAACTGCAGACACACATGGTAAAAACACAAGTGCAACAACTGGGGTGTTTTGAGACTCAAGGTTTTGCGGGCAAGGTCAATGGCTTAGAAAGCCAGCTGCTTTGGATTGATACTATCGGCCTACCATACCAATTTACCTTAGGTGCAACTCAGCCGAATTTGGATTATAAGCTGGTGATCGTTGAGCCCTTTAGCGGTGATGCCTATAGCGCATTAACCCAAGATTTTCAGGATATCGACTTTGCCGATGTGGGCGATAGCGAGTCCGATCCTTTTATCGCTAAGATGATCAATCAAGGCTTTATCGAACATGGCAGTTCAGGTTTTTACAACAGCGAAGGTCAAGCGATTGAAGCTCAGGGCGGCCATGGAAACCATTCGCACTAATATGCTTGACTGAAACTCCCGCCTTAGCCTGCACCATATATAGTGGACGTTTTGGTGTGGGCTGTGGGTAATGCTGCTTAGCAGACTCGTTTCTGCAATTATTTACTATTCCCACGGTGGCAATGACGACTAGAATGCATATCTAACTGGATATGCATTACGGAATTTTAGCGGCCAAAGCCTCAAGTTATGAGTACTACAGCACCGATTGAAAACATCAACTATTGGCGTCATCCGAGCTTATCAGGTATTGAGTTGAGTCAGGCTAAGTTTACTCATTTCAGTTTTGATAAACATGTCCACTTGGATTATCACTTAGGCGTGGTTACCCAAGGCGTCCAGCAGTTTGTGAATAAGGGCAGCCGTTATCAGCTCGGGCAGCATAGTTTATCGACCTTAAACCCAGACGAAACCCACGACGGCCATAGCCGAGATGCCGAAGGTTATCGAGTTAAGGTGATGTCTATTCCCGTAGAATATATGAAAGAAGTGAGCCAAGAACTTGGCTTGAATGAGCACTTTTTTACTGCACCTATGGTGGATGACTCGATACTTTATCAATATTTTATTCAGCTACATGAGCTGTTAATTCAAGGCCAATGCACTGCGCTTGCTAGCGAGTCCCGTCTGCTGAGTTTTATTCACTTGCTGCTTGAACGCCATCCTAGCGGGATGATAAGGCTCAATTCGCCGCAGGGTTTATCGAAATTACAGCTAGGCTTAGTTAAGCAGCGCATGCACGATGAGCCTTGGCACAATACTCAACTTGAAGCCTTAGCCAGTGAAGTTAACTTGAGTAAGTTTCAGTTTTTACGCCAGTTTAAACAGGCAGCAGGGATGACGCCCCACGCCTATCTTAAGCGAGTGCGCTTAGAGCTAGCAAAAAAATCCTTATGCCATGGCACCTTAGTCGCTGATGTTGCGCAGCAGCTCGGGTTTTTCGATCAAAGTCATTTAAATAAAGCCTTTAAGCAAGCATTCTTACTCTCGCCAGTACAGTTCCAACGGCGCATGCTCTAGTATTGCTCCGTCTTTTCAAAAACTGTCTTGCGGTGCAATTTATTACAATGCAGTCTTTGCCTGAGCTGCGATACTGGCCCTCGTTGTTTTCATTCGCGGAGCCGCATTTCTATGGATTTATCCCTTTTACTGACCTTAGCCCTGATCCACTCCATCGCTTTAATTAGTCCAGGGCCCGATTTTGCTATTATGGTAAAGATTGCCACCCAGCAGCCGAGAAATACCGCCGTTGCCGCTGCGGTGGGGATTTCTGTGGCAATTTTAGCCCACACGATTTTGAGTCTAACGGGAGTCAGTCTTGTTATTAAGAGTTCGCACACTTTATATCTACTGGTTCAAATACTCGGTGCATCCTATTTAGCTTGGATGGGATTGGGGGCTTTGCGTGCTGCTCTAGCGATATTTGCAAAATCGAAACAAACAGCTGGTGTGAATGAATGGGCTGCTGAAGGCGCTAATGATAGCGGCAGCGCAAAAGCTACGGCGACGCTAGCGTCTTTAGGTACATATATGTCACCTAAGCAAGGCTTTTTAACGGGATTTTACACCAATTTATTGAATCCAAAAGCGTTAGTGTTTTTCTTAACCTTGTTTTCTGCGTTGATCACTCCCAGCGTGACGGTAAGCACTAAAGTTGCCGCCGCCATGCTGCTCTTGTTCCTGTCGCTGATGTGGTTTGGTTTTCTTGCGGTAATGCTGTCTAAGGCGTGGGTGCAACTCAAATTACAACGATTAACGCCGATTATTGATGCGGTAATAGGCGTTATTTTTATAGCAGTGGCGCTAGCGATTGTCTCAAGTTTGGTGTTTTCGGCTTGATGGAGTTTAAATCACTTGTGTTATTCTTGGTACTGGTTTTATTCGGGATGTTTTTGGATTTAAAGGGAAAAATATGGCGCAAGTGTTATGGATTCTCCAAATCATCTCTAGGGGAGTTGTGCAAATTCAGCGGCTCAATACTCAAATATTTCGTATGATATTACTGGGCTCATTAGGGGCGGCGATTAATGTCAGTGTAGTTAATGCGGCCGTTGCCGATACGCTTTTGCCACAGGAGTACATTCCGTTCGTTCAGGGATTTATTGATGCGGCAAAAGCACATGACCGTCAAGCTATTGCGGACTATATGGCCTATCCGGTAAAGCGTAAATATCCTATTCCTGCGATTCAAACCCACGGGGAAATGCTCGCACGTTTTGACCAAGTATTTGATCCAAAAATCCTTGAGATAATAGCTCAATCTGAGGTTGAGGCCGATTGGCAGACTATGGGGTGGCGCGGCATTATGTTGGGCCAAGGGACTGTGTGGATGGATTATGATGGCAAGATTATTCGTATCAACTATCAAACACCTGCTGAGGCCAAACTTAAAGCTGAGCTTATTGCTAAGCAAAAAACAGCTCTGCACCATAGCGTGCGCGAGTTCGTCAATCCTGAGCTCGTGTGGCAGACCGCGAAGTTTGTGATTCGAGTCGATAATATGGGTGATGATCAATACCGCTATGCTTCTTGGGCAAAGGGTAAGTTATTGAGTGAAAAGCCTGATTTAGTGCTTAATCAGGGCAAACTCGTGTTTGATGGTAGCGGTGGTAATCACGCATTTCAATTTACAAGTGGCCCATACCACTATCTTTGTGAGGTTATCGCCTTGGGTGAACTTGGCAGCCCTGTAGGTGAGCTAGTTGTGTTTAAGAATGACCAAGTATTGCTACGCGAACCAGTACTGAAAGCAGAGTAGTTCGTGTGTCAGTTTTAAGAAGAGCATTAAGCGATTTAGTTTAATGCTCTTTTTTATGGAGAGTCACTTAAGTTTTCGATAAGAATTTATCAATAGTCTGATGCTAAGAATCAGGCAATGGGATTGATGAATGCTTAACCATATAAAAAACAATGTTGGGATGACATTTATCAGCTTTATAAAAGGGCATTTATTGATGCCACTTTTAGGTTTTGCTGTGCTCATTTTGGTGCTTGAATTGACTGATGCCGATATTAATGTCGCGCGTATAGTATTCAACTGGCAGGGTGGTATCGATTCTTGGCCGCTAAGGGGTTACTGGTTAACTGAAAATCTTCTCCATGTGGCTGGGCGTAATTTAGTGATTTTACTTGCTTTAACCCTATTGTTGGCGGTTGGCTTCAGTTTTCGCTTTGACACCATACGTCCATATCGTAAGGGGCTAATCTATTTATTTTGCAGTGTATTGACTAGCGTATTGTTGGTCCGAGTAGGTAAAAATGTGACGCACATGACGTGTCCTTGGGATGTGATTGAGTTTGGCGGCAGTATGATGCATTCATCCTTATTTGCTCGCTTACCTGCAGGGGCTACATTTGGTCAGTGTTTCCCCGGTGGACATTCTAGTGGTGGTTTTGCTTGGGTGGCAACTTATTACGTGCTGCGGGAATACTATCCCCGTTACGCCAAAACCGGCTTATTGTTTGGTATTCTCCTAGGCATCGTTTTTGGGGTTGCGCAGGAGTTACGCGGCGCACATTTCTTGAGCCATGATTTATGGAGTCTGGCAATAGCATGGACGTCAGCAAGCTTGCTTTACTACGGGTTCTTTCTCTGGAATTACAACATAAAAATACATAAAACAGTTGATATAACTTGTGGCTGTTGATGTTTCATACTCGCGCGTTTCGCGAGTATGAACTTGCCAGCTGAACTACAATCTCTTTTGTGGTTAAAATTTAAACTTGAACCGCATATTCCCTTGGTGTAGACGTGATCTCTCATCTAAAAGATGGCTTTTCTCATTCAGCAGGGTATTTTTTTGCTTCAATAACTCGGCTTTGTCGGTGAGACTATTTAGTGTGTTATTGATACTGCTTATTTCACTATCGATAGCATTTAAGCGGTCGGCGATTTCTGCCAAACGCTTATTCACCAGATACTGTTGATGTCCTTGGTTGTAGCGTTCGACAAATTGGTTATCGCTGCAGACACCGTAGTAACTTTCACCTTCCAATCCCACGCGATAACCATTTTCAGGCAAACAATAATTGATGAGCCCTTGCTGATATCCTTGCTGCCACTGAGATGAATCCACTTTGAGATTAAATTCGTGGCAATCCTTTTGATACTGATTGAGCCTCGCTGCCGTCGCTCCTCTGTTACCGTCTGCAAGCCCAAGGGTATACCAATCGCTGCTGCTACATTCTTCAAGGGAGAGACTCGTGCATTGGGTGAGACACAGAGCGCCAAGTGCTGAGGCAAGGTTTAAGTAACGCATTCAGAAGATCTCAAGGGACACAGGTTGTAGAGTTGGATTAGAATAAGGACTCTGAAAGACGAGATCTAGTGATATATTTAGCTCTGATACGGTTATTTTGAAATGCAGGTAGCGTGCAAATGGAACCAAGTTAGGCGTTTGGGCTCTTAAATAAGCGTTGCTAATGATACTGTAGTAACCGAGTAAGCCGAGCTCAATAAGCAGTCCCTTCGCCTATGGAGGAGTTATGTGTGTTTGCGTTTGATATCGGCTTAGGTGTCGACTATTCGGAATCGCCATTGAGTTTATAAAATGATTTTTATCGAGAGGATTGGTGATTCATTTTTATGTTTTATATTAAGGTGTGATACAGGAATTTAGGGTTAGTTTTCAGAATGTTCACATACTCCAATCTATGATAATTCTGCTATTGCGTTCCCATTTTGCATGTTTTAGTTTTTACTTAATAATATTGTTTTTATCGAGAATCAACATAGCCCTTATCCGGCAGGAGACCGCTTTTATATGAAGATTTGTCCGCAGTATTCCATCTCAAGCCTAAGTAAGGTATAAGGGCGCTATGAAAACTCCGAAACGAATCCAACCTCTGGTTGATGAAGGACTGGTTGATGAGGTCATTAGCCAGTTAATGAGCGGTAAAGAGGCGACTGTGTACGTGGTACGCAGTGGTGATGATATTCGCTGCGCCAAAGTCTATAAAGAAGCGGACAAACGCAGTTTTAAGCAAGCCGTGCTTTACCAAGAAGGCCGTAAAGTTCGTAATAGCCGTCGTGCCCGTGCAATGGAAAAAGGTTCTAAGTTTGGTCGTGACCAAATGGAAGAAGCTTGGCAAAGTGCAGAGGTTGATGCGCTTTACCGTTTAGCCGATGCAGGTGTTCGCGTACCGATACCCTATGGTTGTTTTGACGGTGTGCTATTAATGGAGTTGGTGACCGATGCCGAAGGCAATGTCGCGCCTCGCTTGAGTGAGGTCTCTATGTCTGTCGAAAAAGCAATCCGCGACCATAACTTAGTAATGACCTACGTCAAGCGTATGCTATGTGCAGGTTTAGTCCATGGCGATTTATCTGAGTTTAATGTTCTCGTCGATAGTGAAGGGCCTGTGATTATCGACTTACCCCAAGCCGTCGATGCTGCCGCGAATAACCATGCTAAATGGATGTTAGCGAGGGACATTAATAATATGACCCAATATTATGGTCAATATGCCCCTGAATTACTCAAGACCCAATATGCCAAAGAAATGTGGGCCTTGTTTGAGGCGGGTGAGCTCAAGCCTGATACTCAACTCACGGGTGAATTTACGGAAGTATTGGCTGAAGCTGATGTAGGTTCTGTGCTTGAGGAGATCCAAGCCGCCTATGAGGAAGCGCAGGAGCGAAAACTGCGGATCCAAGAAGCGAATGAAGATTATTAGGTGGGTATACGATCCCACACAAAGGCGCTCAGAGTAGCGTCTTTTTTATGGGCAATGTTGAGGTTTGATGGTGACATTTGATGTATCACAGCCATCCTTGGCATACGCTCTGTTAAGAGATGGGCCTTCCTTGACCTTGTGAATAAAAGGACAAGACCAGAGAGAGAAATATGCTTTTGAGTTGGAGAGCACAATCCACATATTTAATCTTGGGGGAGACAACTCCCTAGAGTCTTGCCGAAACCTTAAAGCTAATTGTGTAAATCACAGCCCTCCTTGGCACGCCACACTCACTATAGCGCTAGATCTTCATTGATCTTGTGAATAAAAGGACAAGACCCAAGAGGTTAATATGTTCATGACTTGGGGGAGCACAATTCACATATTTAATCTTTGGGGGAGATAATTCCCTCTAAAGCCTTGCCGAAACCTTTGCATTGTCCCGTGTTTAACAAATCTTCCAATCTGTGTTGGCTCAATCAATAAAGCGACAGAGTCGGATAGTAAACAGCACATTTATTATTGTTATTTGTGCATCTACACCCAAGCCACCTCAAAATGCAAATCCTCCTGCATTTAGAGGTTGTTTGGGCATATATCTTAGGTCGTTGGGGAGCGATAATAGATACCCATCCGACTCTGCCTAAACTGGTTAACTTTTCTGCTTTCCTTCCACTTGTAAATTTAATCATTTGAATGACAAGGCCGGACACTAAAAAGGCGCTGTTATTATTTTTATTTGCACATCTTTCATATCGTTAGCGTCATCAGCAGGGCGATTTGCAATCTTGTCCGGCCTTGTCGAACTGGGCACTCTGAAAACCTTAAGGTTAACCGATAGTGCGTAATTCATTGTTAAGTTGCTTAATTCTTTTCTGCAGCTGGGCTATTTCACTTATGAGCGCATATTCTCTTTGCTGTGGTTGCAGATCGCTTTCCCTTACCCACTGGTATACTGCTTTAGCCGAAATACCGTATTGGCGAGCCACATCCGAGAGCAAGCGACCTTTGACTTTAACTTCGGTAATGACATCTAATTTGAGATTATTGTCTGCGATTCCCATAAGCGATCCCTCTTTACTACCTTCTAACTAAAAATCGATTTAACGGTTATGTATGTTCCTTGAATAGATTAGCGACGCTGCTCTAAATCCCACTGGCTGAGTCCAACATGGCGTAGATATATCCATTCATGGCGGCACAGTTTGATAAAGTTCATAATGCTTTTCATCTTTCGTCCTCAATACCCGTTGTGCTTTTAGGTATTTTATCTAGGTTAAAACGATTTAAGTGGCGCTCGAGTAACTTGTTTTTTTGTCCATTTCTCGCCTTACTCACTAAGTAGTATGTAAAATTCGTGCCAATATTCTAATTTTTTTATTTTTGTTTAAAATCATGATGTTATTGTATCGATTAAAACGCAGGATTTTTTAGTGCATGGCAAAAACGGTGCAAAGCGCACTATTTCAGTGCTTTTGTCCCAGCTTTATTTGAGGCGGTTGTGTAGATTTATCCCTGTATCTTTACTGACTAAATTACCGATTTATAAATTTGCGCGGCGATTAAAGATTATCTCTGGGAGGAATGCTTGTATACTGCGAGTTTTATAGTGTCCAATGCGGATCTACCTATATCATTGGCAGTGAGATCCAAGCCTTCTTAGTGGGCATTCACGTCATCAATCCTGTTATGAGGTTATTAACGATGAAGCGTTTTCAGGCAAATCGATTTACATCATCTAAGCTCGCCTTTGCGGTGATTATCAGCACGTTTGTTGTATCTGGTTGTACAACAGTTAATCCCTATAGTAACGAACAGCAAACGGCTAAAGCGACCAGTGGTGCCATTATTGGTGCTGTTGCGGGTGCAGCAGTGGGTGTCGTTTCCTCAAGTAAGAGTGACCGTGGTAAAGGGGCATTGATTGGTGCTGCATCGGGCGCAGCTGTGGGTGGTGGTATTGGTTATTATATGGATGTACAAGAAACCAAATTACGGCAGCAATTGGCATCCACGGGTGTGAGCGTGACCCGTAGTGGTGATAACATTATTTTGAATATGCCCAACGAAGTGACTTTCGGTGTAGATCAAACCGAATTAAGTGATGGCGCCTCACGGGTGCTTAATTCCGTTGCTCTTGTGGCAAAGGAATACAGTAAAACTCAACTTAACGTATTAGGCTATACCGACAGCAGTGGTTCAGATGCTTACAATTTGCGTCTATCACAGGTGCGCGCGAGTGAAGTGGCTAATTATCTAATGAGCAAAGGCGTAGCTGCTTCACGTGTTAAATCTAAGGGGATGGGAGAGGCGAGTCCAATAGCATCCAATGCAAGTGCTGAGGGGCGAGCGCAAAACCGTCGTGTTGAGATTGTATTAACACCTACGGGTTAATATCTGGTCAAAATGAAAAGTCGCCTGCGGGCGACTTTTTGTATTTAGTATTCATCGTTGAGACAATTTGTCCTTAGTAAGTGGAAGCTTGAGTGATCTGTACTGTAATTGTATCGCTTCCCTCGACCAGGTTGTGAGTTCTAGTTGATCTTCAAGGCTATTTCACGTGTTGTATGCCATATGTTGAGCAGGATGGCTATCAACACCTAGAGGAGAAGATCACAATGACTAAGAAAAATATACTCGTTGCCTTAAGTTTTTGCCCCGCAATGATGGTTTCGCTAGTGCAAGGAGCCCCTGTGACCACAGAGGTCCCCCCCATTGAACTGCGCGCTGCAGGTAGCTTAAAAGCGGCTATGAACGATATTATTACTGCCTACCAAGCCCAAACCAAAGGCACTGTTGCAGCGCAATATGCGCCGTCTGGTTTGTTGTTAAAGCGCATTCAAGAGGGCGAGCACGTCGATATCTTTGCTTCGGCAAATATGGATCATCCACAGGTACTTGTTGATGCAAGGCTTGGAGAAAAGGTGCAAATGTTTGCCCGTAATCAGCTCTGTGCTATTGCTCAGAATGGTGTTTCCCTAACAAGTACAACGCTATTGGATACACTGCTCGACCCCAATATTAAAGTTGGCACTTCTACGCCAAAAGCCGATCCGGCAGGAGATTATGCTTGGGCAGTGTTTGCAAAGGCGGAAGCCGTAAAGCCTGATGCGAAAGCCATCTTAGAAGCCAAAGCATTACAGCTGACGGGAGGGCCTGATAGTGCGAAACCACCCAAGGATCGTAACCCCTATGGTTGGGTAATGGAAAACAAGCAAGCGGATATATTTTTGACCTATTGCACCAATGCAGTGCTGGCTAAAAATGAAGTGCCCAGTTTACAGATTATTGATTTACCGCCAAATCTTGCTGTTGGAGCCGACTATGGTTTACTGATCTTGAAAGACAGTAGTGTCTCTGCCGCTCCTTTAGCGGAGTTTATTTTATCGGCTAAAGGGCAAGCTATTTTAAGCAGTTATGGTTTTCAACCACCCGTAAATTAAGCTTTAATGCGATTGGAGTAAGGCTCGCAGCAAGCAAATATTGCTGCAATAAAAACGGCGCAGTTACCTGTGCCGTTTTATGATAATTCTTTTTATTGCACCCTTTGGGGTAATGACTCTGTGGCTCGCCTCTTTTATTTCTGCGCCATTTAATTCATCAAATATAGGGTGGCGAGGCCAAGAAAGGCGAAGAGTCCTATCACATCTGTGACAGTCGTTAATACCATACCACCGGCTAGCGCGGGATCGATTTTGAGTCGCTTTAATACTAGCGGAATACTTGCCCCCGCAAATCCTGCGACCGTCATATTGATCAGCATTGCCCCCGCAATCAAGCTGGCGAGCCCGGTATCACCTTTCCAAAGGGATACGGCA
Source organism: Shewanella profunda (assembly GCF_023283765.1). Classification (GTDB taxonomy): domain Bacteria; phylum Pseudomonadota; class Gammaproteobacteria; order Enterobacterales; family Shewanellaceae; genus Shewanella; species Shewanella profunda. Next base: position 21,705 of record NZ_JAKILG010000030.1, read on the forward strand.
ACAAAGACCAGTATTGACCATAACAAGCCATTGATAAATCCAATTGCCAGTTCTTTACCGATAAGCCAGCGGGCATTACTTTGTCCAATATGTCCAAGCGCAATACCGCGAATAACTAAAGCAAGGGTTTGGTTGCCAGCGACACCGCCCATACTTGGGACAATCGTCATTAAGATCGCAATAGTGGCAAATTTCTCGATTGTACCTTCAAACATATTACTCACCGAGGCGGCAAGTAGCGCTGCAAACAAATTGATGGTCAGCCAAAGTGAGCGGCGAAAGGTACTCTTTAATACTGGGGCGAAGGTATCTTCATCACCATCCATCCCTGCCATTCCCATCATGGAATGTTCAGCATCTTCACGGATAACATCGACGACATCATCAATGGTGATCCGGCCAAGAAGCTTGTTGTCACTGTCAACAACGGGAGCGGATACCCAATCGTGACGCTCGAATAATTGGGCTACCTCACTGTCGGACATACCCACGGGAATGCTCTCAATGTCCGGATCCATAATGTTGCGGATAGGCGTGTTGGGATCGCAGGTGAGCAGATCCGCAAGTCTGACACCGCCGAGCACTTTGTCCTGTTTATCGACTACATATAGGGTATCGGTGGTATCAGGGAGGTTGCCCCTTTGACGCAGATAGCGTAGCACGACATCGATATTAACGTCTGGCCTTAGGGTGACTGTATCTGTATTCATCAAGCTGCCAGCCGTCTCATCTGGGTAGGATAGAGCCTGTTCCACCCGCTGGCGATTCTGTAGGCTCATCGACTGTAAGACTTGCTTATAAACAGTATCTGGCAGGCTTCGCAGAATATAGGCGAGATCGTCCGTATCCATGCTAGCGGTCGCCCTAGCGACTCGCTCTGGACTCATGGTGCTGATCAGTGGGTCTTTTAACTCTTCACTCAGTTCGTCGAGAATATCCCCTAACTGTTCGTGGTCTATTAATTGCCATAGGACTTGCCTTGCCTTTGGCGGGGAAGATTCGAGGATTAAAGCGATATCCGACGCCGCCATATTCTGTAGCATTTGCCGCACATGGACAAACATACCGCTGCTAAGGGCTTTGCTCAGTTGGTCGAGGCGATGTCCGACTTGATGACTATCTGAAGCTTCTACGGGCATTTGTCCTCCATAGTACGGTGAGAGAAACGGATAATTTAGGTACTACTTTCACTTATTGTGAATGTAGTCTAGTAAAGGTAATGAGCTTGATCAGAGGACGTCGGAGCCATATTGTAAGTGAGCGTCACAGGGGACGTCGAGCAACAAATGAGTGCCGAGTGATTTGATATCAACTAACTGAAATAAACAGTGAACAGTACAAAAGGAATAGGCTAAGTGGAGCTTAACTTAAAGCTAGCAAGCTTCGTCAAATTTAGCATCGATTAATGCACAAATAGCATCGAGCGCAGGTTTCGCATCTGGGCCTTGCGCAATCAGCTTGATGGTTTTTCCCATGCCAGTTTCAAGCATTAGCAGGCCAAGAACGCTTGCCGCAGAAGCTTGTTTATCGCCTTGTATCAAGGTTATTGTCGCATCAAACTCGGAAGCCAGTACCACCAGCTTAGTGGCGGCGCGGGCGTGTAAACCGAGCTTATTACAGATGGTAATCTGACGTTCAAGCTTTGGCATGATCTAGCTCTCGATGACGCGCATTGACCTTATGTTTACCATTACTGAACCGTTTAGCTAGTTGTTCAGCCACATAAACCGATCTGTGTTGTCCACCGGTACAACCAATAGCAATGGTTAAATAACTGCGATTATTACGCTCAAGGTGGGGTAGCCAGGTTTCCAGTAGATTTTCAATCTGCCATATAAACTTGTTCACAAGGGGTTGGCGATTCAAAAATTCAGCCACAGGTTCATCTAGACCAGTCAGTGGGCGCAGTTCCAACTCCCAATGGGGATTAGGTAGAAAGCGCACATCAAACATAAAGTCGGCTTCAGTAGGCATACCGTGTTTGAAACCAAAAGATTCAAAGTTGATGACTAACTCTTTATCGACACTGCCAAGGAGAATATGTCTTACTTGATCGCTCAAATCATAGATATTTAAATTCGAGGTATCTATGTAGTGATCCACCAATTTAGACATAGGTTCGAGCAGCTTACCTTCAAGCTTAATGGCCTCTTGTAGTGATACTCGGCTTTTAGATAACGGGTGAAGGCGACGTGTTTCGCTGTAGCGTTTAAGTAAAACTTTATCGCTGGAGTTGAGGAAAAAGCTAGTAATCTCAGTACCTACGGGCAGGTTAGAAAGTTGCTGAACAAGCACTTTATCTTGCTCAGGCATGTTACGCACGTCGACACTAATGGCGACAAGATCGTTGCTCCCTTTAAGTTGTTCAAGCAAACTGCCTATTAGTGGCAAGGGAAGGTTATCGACACAATAATAGCCGAGATCCTCAAGTACCCTAAGGGCGACAGATTTGCCTGAGCCGGAGCGGCCTGACACTATGACAAGTTTCATCCAGTGATTACCTGATAGAGTTCCGTTTCATCATGCGTCTTGCGCAATTGTTTTAATATTTGCTTGTCACTTAGCTTTTCAGCCATGCAGGACAAGGTGCTTAGGTGCTGTTGGCATTGATCCGCCGGCACTAGCAGTGCAAATAAAATATCAACAGGTTGCTTATCTATAGCATCGAAAGCTATCGGTTCCTCACATTTTACGAGTATCGCAATGGGTTGTGTTATATCGGGTAATCGACCATGTGGAATGGCGATACCGTTACCTATACCTGTGCTCCCCATCTTTTCGCGCGCCACAAGGCTTTCGAATATCTCTTGAGATGAAAGGGTTGGGTACTGGGCAGCGGCTAAGTCACTGATGAGTTCCAGTACCTTTTTTTTACTGCCCGGAGTGGCGCAGGTAGTGCACTCCGGCCGCAGTATGGTACAAAGTTCCATTATTAGTGTTTTGTTAACTTCTCTTTGTGTTTAATAACCTGACGATCAAGCTTGTCGATCAGGACGTCTATGGCAGCATACATATCAGTATGCTCTGAAGTTGCAAAAACTTCACCACCAGTGAGGTTGATTCGCGCTTCGGCAATTTGTTGCGTTTTCTCAACATTGAGTACAACGTGCACATTATGGATCTGTTCGAAATGGCGTTCAAGTTTTGAAAATTTTTCCTCTACATATGCCCGTAACGATTCAGTAATTTCGATATGGTGTCCAATGAGCTTTATTTGCATAGAAACGTCCTCCGATATCCATAGTAGGCTATAAACTTTTACGCTGATTGGAAGGGGGAATAAGCATCGCTTCTCGATACTTCGCAATGGTTCTGCGCGCAACATTTATTCCCTGTTCTGCCAGAAGTTGTGCCATCTTGCTGTCGCTTAATGGTTTTTTCTGGTTTTCCGCGGCAACCAATTTTTTAATAAAGGCTCTGATTGCTGTGGATGAGCACTCACCGCCATCGTCAGTCCCAACATGGCTTGAGAAGAAGTATTTTAGTTCAAAAAGCCCCTTAGGGGTATGCATGTATTTCTGAGTTGTGACCCGTGATATGGTGGACTCATGCATTTCAACGGCTTCGGCTATATCGTTAAGTACCATAGGTTTCATGGCTTCTTCACCGTATTCGAAGAATCCTTGTTGGTATTGAACGATACAATTGGCCACTTTGAGTAAGGTGTCGTTACGGCTCTCTAAGCTCTTGATAAACCACTTGGCTTCCTGTAGATGGCCGCGAATAAATTGACTATCTGCTTGGCTTTTTGTGCTGCGTGCCATGGCGGCATATTGCTGGTTTACATTGATTTTTGGCATGCAATCGGGGTTGAGTTCTACGACCCAACGGCCATTTTTCTTCGATACTGACACATCTGGGATGACATATTCTTCATCCATGGGGGTGATTAATAAACCCGGGCGAGGATTCAGTGCTTGTATTAGTGCTATACCATCCCTAAGTTCATCTTCTTTTAGTTTGGTTTTACGCATTAACAGCCTAAAGTCGCGTGCGGCTATCAGATCCAGGTGATCTTTGATCAACATGCGGGCATTTTCTAGGTGTGGTGTGTCCGGTGAAAAATGGGATAATTGGATCAGCAGGCATTCGCTTAAGTCTCTTGCGGCAACACCAACAGGATCAAAGTGTTGAATGCGTTTAAGCACGGCTTCCACTTCGTCCAACTCTATCTCAGGATTTCCCATCGCTTCGAGAATATCTTCAGTGCTTTGGGTGAGATAACCTTGGTCATCAATGGCATCAATAATGGCGGTGGCAATAGCAAGATCGGTTTCAGAAAAGGGGGTGAGGTTTTTTTGCCATTCTAAATGTTCGTATAAGCCTTCGCTGGTTTCACCTTGAAAGGGCATATCGTCTTCTCTACTGCCGCCCGGCCCTGAATTGGGTGAAGCGGTGAATACTTCATCCCAAGTCGTATCCATGGGCAGTTCGTCTGGCATGGACTCTTTGGTCAAGGATTCTGCCGTATCAACGGTAGAGCTATCTTTCTCCGGTGGCAGGGGGCTTGATTCGCTGAAATCTGTATCTGATAAGTTTTGGTTGCGTTCAGTGGGTGCGTCAAATTGCTCATCTTCCAGCTCAAGAAGAGGATTAGAGTCTAAGGCTTGCTGGATCTCTTGCTGTAATTCCAATGACGAGAGTTGCAACAGACGAATCGCCTGTTGTAATTGTGGCGTCATGGTTAACTGTTGGCCCAGTTTGAGCTGGAGTGACGCTTTCATGTTACCGCTGATCCCTACGTTATTATTTTTGAATGAGGCCGCTTGTTATCAGTTTGAGTGGAGCCTAGTGGCAATAATTTTCATACCATGGGCTCCGCTGGAGTAACTATAGCCTGAATTGTTCACCTAAGTACACAGCCCTAACTTGCTGATTGTCTAAGATCTCTGCCGGCGTGCCTTCTGCGATTAGGTTTCCATGGCTTACTATGTAGGCATGTTCACAGACGTCTAATGTTTCACGTACATTGTGGTCTGTGATGAGTACGCCTAGGCCACGACTCTTAAGTTGTTCGATAATTTTTTTGATATCGATGACGGAAATCGGATCAACACCTGCGAAGGGTTCGTCGAGTAAAATAAACTTAGGATTGGCCGCGAGGGCACGGGCAATTTCGACTCGGCGACGTTCACCACCCGAAAGTGACATACCATGGCTATCGCGAATGTGGGTGATATGGAATTCTTCAAGCAGATGTTCCAGTTCTTCTTCCCGCTCTTCGTTTTTAAGCTCTTTACGGGTTTGTAATACGGCCATGATATTGTCATGGACTGTGAGTTTACGGAAGATACTGGCTTCCTGCGGTAAGTAACCTATCCCTTTGCGTGCACGAAGGTGCATAGGGTCTGCGGTCAAATCATCATCGTCGATAAAGATATGACCTTTATCACTTTTTACTAGACCGACGACCATGTAAAAGGTCGTCGTTTTACCGGCACCATTTGGGCCGAGCAAGCCGACGACTTGGCCTGTCTTTACTGTCAAACTGACGTCTTTAACGACCTGACGGTTCTTGTAGCTCTTAGCGAGATTTTGTGCTCTTAGGGTGATTTGGGTCATTGAGAATCCTGCTCTTTCACAGGTTTATCCGCTGGTGGCTGGGTTTTGGGATCATCCTGATAGCTTTCGGGTTGGATGATAGTGATCACGCGGTCATCGCCGCTTCCCGTACTTTCTGCTATCAGTTTTTGTTGAATGATGTTGTAACGAATTAGGTTACCTGTCACTTGGCTTCCTGCTTGGTCCAAGGAGGCTGAACCCGTGAGTGTTAAGGTTCTTGTCGCCATGTCGTAACGGATTTCTTTAGCGCTGGCTGAAGCGGGGCGCCCATCATCTAATATTTGCGTATAAGTCGCAGGGTTACCCGTTGCTACTAGCGTTTTACTGGTTTCACCATCGGCAGAAAAGGCGCGCAGCTGAGCTGCTTGGATTTTGATTGAGCCTTGTGTGACTTCCACCGGACCGAAGAAGATGATCTGGTTGTTCTTTATGTCTGCGGTTTGGCTAACGGCTTTAATTTTAACCTGCTGCTGTAGGTCAGCGACTTTTGCAAAGGCGCCCATGCTCATTATCAGCATTAAGCTGGCAAGTAATATCTTATTTTGCTTCATAGGTTCCTACTACCTGGCTGGTCAATTGCACTTCCTGCGCGTTAAGGTCGGCATAAAGGCCTTGCCCTTGGATATTGAAATCTTTCCCTGTGACGTAAATGGTACGGTCAGAGGTCATTATCATAGTGTTAAGATCGACTTCTAAGAAACTAGTGGATAGGCTTTGTATCGGTTCTTCCGAGCTAATGGCATCGATAATAACATTATTTTCTAATACAACCTTACCGGTTTTTTTATTCAGTTGTCCCAGATCTGCGCTGATCTGCCATTGTGCTTTACCTTGGTCAGGATAGACAAGGTATACCGGTTGGGTGAAGTAGGTTTGACTCTTTAGTTCATAGTGTTCCATGTGTTTTGCTGTGACACTGCTATTCACTTGACCTCGTTCATTGAATTCGATGCTGCGCAGATCTTCGATAACGTAATCGGGACTGTCTTGGTTATTCAAACTACTATCTGTTTCGCCACCACGCTTTTGCTGCACTTGCCAGTAGAGGATAAGTGCAGTGCCAAAAAAGGCGATGATAGCGAGGGTCACACGACTCATATGCTCATCCCATGGGCCGAAGTGAACTTGTTTTGGCTGAGTAGCAGCAGATCGGTTAATTCCCGTAGTGCGCCATGCCCCCCGTTGAGGTTGGTCACAAAGTGCGCCTGTTGACGGACATAGGGATGACCATCAGCTACACATACGGCTAAACCTACCGCGCTCATCACGGGGAGATCAACAATATCATCCCCGATATATGCCACTTCTTCTGGCGTGACATTATAGAGGGAGAGCAGGGTTTGATAAGGCTCGAATTTATTATCGACACCTTGATAAATATGGGTAATACCGAGTGCTGTCATGCGATGTTCAACGATTTTTGATTGGCGACCAGTGATGACTGCCATATTAAAACCGCTGGTGAGTAGCGAGCGAACACCGTAACCATCACGGGTATGAAACGCTTTGAGTTCTTCACCTGCATTACTTAAATAAATGCGTCCGTCAGAAAATACGCCATCAACATCACAGATAAGCAGTTTTATTTTCTGTGCTCTTTGCCAAACATCATCGCTGATGGGGCCGTAAAATCCTTGCTGTGGCATTAAATAACTCCCGCTTTAACCAGATCGAGCATATTAAGCGCACCGATAGGATGGTGCTCTTTGTTTATCACGATCAGGCCATTAATATTTCTAGAATCCATCACTTGCAGTGCTTGAGCGGCAAGTGCGCTATCGGTAATTGTGACGCAGTTTCGGGTCATAACATCGGCAATCGGTGTTGTACGCAGATTGACTTCTGCATCAATAACACGACGTAAATCACCATCGGTGAAAATGCCAACCAACTTATGTTGCTCATCGATAACCGCCGTCATACCTAAGCCTTTTTTGGAGATTTCATAGAGGGCTTCGGTGATACAAATATCGTGACTCACTCGTGGTAAGTCGTTACCGCAGTGCATAACATCACTAACTCTCAATAGCAATTTTCGACCAAGCGCGCCACCAGGATGCGACATTGCAAAATCTTCGCGGGTAAAACCTTTAGCTTGTAGTAGGGCGATAGCTATTGCATCGCCCATCACGAGTGTTGCCGTTGTGCTGGAGGTCGGTGCAAGTCCAAGTGGGCAGGCTTCTTCTGGCACTTCTATGCATAAATGGACCTTAGCTAGACGCGCCATCGTGGAATCAGGTTTACCCGTCATGGCAATGACGGGGATAGCTTTTCGCTGAATGACGGGCATTAAGGCGAGGATTTCACTGGATTCGCCCGAGTTCGATATCGCTAAAATAATATCATTGTCGGACAATACACCAAGGTCACCATGGCTCGCTTCTCCAGGATGCACAAAAAATGCCGGAGTGCCTGTGCTTGCTAGTGTAGCTGAAATCTTATTGCCTATATGACCTGATTTGCCCATGCCCATAACAATAACCTTACCAGAGCAGTTGAGGATCAGTTCGCAGGCCTGTACAAATTCAATTGAATCAACATATTGATAAAGATTGTCGAGGGCTAACTTTTCAATGTCAATAACTTTGCAGCCCCATTGGCGCAATTGTGATTGGTCTACCATGTCTATCTCTCTTCTAGCATTGTCTTTGTCGCCCCATGGATGGGATTGGAATAGCACAATTTGGTACGCGATAAAGATGATAAATAAAAGGGCATCCTGCCAAGGTTATGTCGTTCTTTAGGCTACTTTACTGATGGCCTTTGTTTTTTAGGTTCAGTTTTGGGTCACTTTTGCCAACGTCACTACTTTTACCAATATCACCGCCATTAGCTAGTGTTAACGGCTGAACTCGTCAAGTTGGTGCTGGGCTAATAGGCCAGAATAGCGTGTTTAGTGCTTGAATGTCTTGAGCAATGTCATCGTCTTTACAGTTTATTTTAATGGTTTTATTTTGTAGAGGAGGACACTTGGTCCCTTTCCCTCTAAAATGTGGCAAGTAAGGTAGGGTTGTTTAACCCTCATTCTTAATTGACCTGATTATCATTTAGCAATTGCTTAAAATAATCCCATCATTTTATTAACTTGTTCAAAAAGCCTATGTAACAGTTTTAGGTTGAAATAAAAACTTAGCGCGCATTTTCGCTGGAAATAAGGCAAATTGAAAGTATCGTAGGGCGATAGTGTCGATTCTGTTGTAGGTTAAAGCGCAATTACGTACAATTTGCGGCTCTTCGATTGGTCTGTCGAAAAAACTCAGATCACCTCTTTTTCAAATATCGGAATCAAGCATGACTCAAGAACAAACGCCGCTGGTTGAGGTCCGTAATTTGGGGTTTAGCCGCGGACAGCGTGTCATATATGAAGATATTAGCCTGTCTATTCCTCGGGGCAAGGTGACTGCCATCATGGGCCCGAGTGGGATTGGTAAAACCACACTATTAAAGCTGATCGGTGGCCAATTAATACCCAATCACGGGCAAGTGCTGTTTGATGGACACGATGTGCACACTGTGAGCCGTAATGAGCTATTTGCGTTGCGTAAACGCATGAGCATGTTGTTTCAAAGTGGCGCCTTATTTACTGATATCAATGTGTTCGATAACGTTGCCTTTGCTTTACGTGAGCATTCGGGATTACCTGAAGAAATTATTCGTACTATCGTATTGATGAAGCTTGAAGCGGTAGGCCTTAGGGGCGCCGCTCAAATGATGCCGAGCGAGTTATCTGGTGGTATGCAACGCCGTGCGGCATTAGCTCGTGCTATTGCCCTTGAGCCTGAAATGGTTATGTATGATGAACCTTTTGCTGGGCAAGACCCCATTTCTATGGGGGTGTTAGTAAAGCTTATCCGTGAGTTATCGGATGCGTTGAACTTAACTTCAATCGTCGTATCCCATGATGTGGGAGAGGTGCTAGGTATTGCTGATTATGTGTATGTCGTTGCCGATAAAAAAGTGATCGCACATGGTACGCCTGAGCAGCTTAAATACGCAGATAATCCACAGCTTAAGCAATTTATTCAGGGGGCGCCTGATGGCCCTGTGCCGTTCCATTATCCGGCATCTGACTATAAACAAGAGTTATTGCAGGGCAAGACAATGGCAAAAGGAGTTCGCAAGTGAGTGTGACTGACAGTATTGCCAATTTGGGACGTGGTGCTATTGACATTGTGCAGGGCTATGGCCGTGCAGGGGTGATGTTATGGGGTGCTATTTTCCGCTGGCCGCGGGTGCGTAAAGGGTTTCCGTTGTTGGTGCGTCAGATTTATGTGGTCGGCGTACAATCTATGGTCATCATCTTGGTTTCTGGTCTTTTTATTGGCATGGTTTTAGCGCTGCAGGGCTATAACATCCTTGTGGATTTTGGGACCGAAGAAAGCTTAGGCCCTATGGTCGCTTTGAGTTTGCTGCGAGAACTTGGCCCAGTCGTCACCGCTTTGTTATTTGCAGGGCGTGCTGGCTCTGCACTGACGGCTGAAATTGGTTTAATGAAGAGCACTGAGCAGCTCTCAAGTCTAGAAATGATGGCTATCGATCCGCTTAGACAGATCATTGCACCACGTTTTTGGGCGGGTGTAATCAGCATGCCATTGTTGGCCTTGATGTTTACCGCCATTGGGATTTACGGCGGTCATATCGTCGGGGTGGAATGGAAAGGGATTGACAGTGGTGCGTTTTGGTCGATTCTACAAGCGTCGGTTGAATGGCGGCAGGATATAGTTAACTGCTTGATCAAAAGTAGTGTGTTTGCCGTAGTGGTGACTTGGATTGCGTTATATCGTGGTTACCAAGTGATCCCAAATCCTGAAGGGATCAGCCAAGCAACGACGTCGACTGTAGTGCAGTCGAGCCTCGCCGTACTGGCACTAGATTTTTTACTAACAGCCCTGATGTTTGGCAGCTAATGGATTATTGTGCCGTTAGACACAGTTTAGATGGATTAAGAGAGTGGTAACTGAGTATGTTGACACGAAAAATTGAATTGTTAGTGGGTGTATTTCTTTTAACCGGTTTAGCCGCCTTTTTGGTATTAGTATTTAATGTTGCCAATATCGAAGTCAAAACCAGTGATAGCAGTTATACCCTAACGGCAAATTTCACTAACATTGGTGGCCTTAAAGTGCGCTCGCCAGTGAAAGTGGGTGGCGTGGTCGTTGGGCGAGTCAGTAATATTGACCTTGACCCAGTTAAATTGGTCGCGGTAGTAACGATTGTGATGGATAAACGTTATGATAAATTTCCAGAAACCAGTAGCTTATCTATTCTCACTTCTGGTTTGTTGGGGGAGCAGTTCCTTGGCCTAACGCCAGGATTTATGGATGACGACATCGTTATGCTCAAGGATGGCGATAAAATTGATGATACACGCTCTGCCTTAGTGTTAGAGGAGCTGATTGGTCAGTTCTTATATAGTATGGGTTCAAAGGATAAATAGGGGTTACCACTATGTTTAAAAGCTTATCTCGCTTTTTACTGCCGTTAGTTATGGCCTTCACTGCAGCCAGCGCACTTGCTGCAGATGCCACGGTTAATACTATGGATCCATATGCCATGGTGAAATCCGTTGCCAATAAAACCTTCGATCGTTTCCATAAAGATAAAGCTTTGATCGATGCCGATACGGATTATCTGAAAGTGATCGTCCATGATGAATTAATGCCTTACGTTGATTATAAATATGCCTCTTACAAAGTGTTGGGTCAGTATCTTAAGGATTCGACCGAAGAGCAGCGTAACCGCTTTGTTGATGCTTTTGAGGGCTATTTAGTGACGACCTATGCACAGGCATTTACTGAATATACAAATCAGAAAGTTGAATTCTCCCCCAGTATTGATTTCAGCAATGAGAAAATTGTTGATGTGAATGTACAGATCATCGAGGCAGGACGTCCGCCGATCAAACTCTTGTTTAAAGTGCGTCGTTTAAAGGACGATTCATGGAAGGCGTTCGATTTAGTGGCCGAAGGCGTGAGTTTACTGTCATCTAAACAATCTGAAATTTCTAACCTTATTCGTCAACAGGGTATCGATCCTGTCATTAAGATGCTCGAAGAACGCACTAAAGACAAAGTGACCAAGCAGACTAAATCAGGGAAATCGCAGTCGTGATTGAATTTGTGCAACAGGGCACTGTTTGTCATCTCAAAGGACGCCTATCACAAACTCAAGTGATAGAGTTATGGCCACAAAGACACAGTTTGCTTAGTCAGCAAACACAGGTGTTATCTTTGTCTGGGCTCGAATACAGTGATAGCGCAGGCGTGGCTTTTTTATTGGCCTTGGTCAGAGAGCATGGAACCCCTCTTTCGCTGAGCTCCGCTTCGCAGCAACTGAAAAAATTGATTGATTTATATGATTTACAGTCCTTCTTCTCTGAAGAGGTGATTTGAACACAAGGTACTAGATTCCATGGAATGCAGCTTAATAGAACAAATTTTACGTGATGCGTTAAAACTTGAAGAAGTTCACGCAAGCTCCGATGGTAGCCATTATAAAGTGATCGCTGTGGGGGAGTGCTTCGATGGTATGAGCCGTGTTAAACAGCAACAAGCCATTTATGCACCACTGACGGCACACATTGCCAGCGGTGAATTACATGCATTAACGATTAAAACTTTCACGCCGACTCAATGGAAACGCGAAAAAGTTTTCAACATGCCTAGCTAGTGAGGAAAAGTGGATAAACTAACAATTCAGGCAAGCCCCCCGCTTGCCGGTGATGTGATCATTTCTGGCGCAAAAAATGCGGCGCTGCCTATTCTGATGGCTGGCGTATTAGCTGAAACTGACTTTGTGATTTCTAACGTGCCCAATCTTCGCGATGTGAGCACAAGTTGCAAATTATTACGTTGTCTGGGCGCCGAAGTGACAGAGCTTGGCGACGGACAGATCCGCATTTCTACCACTAATCTGAATGAGTTTTGTGCTCCTTACGATCTAGTGAAAACCATGCGCGCTTCTATCTTGATCTTAGGGCCGTTATTGGCTCGCTACGGCACTGCGGATGTTTCTTTACCCGGTGGTTGCGCCATTGGTGCAAGACCCGTGAATCTACACTTACATGGCCTCGAAATGATGGGCGCCAAGATTGAAGTGAAAGAAGGTTATATTAAAGCTCGTGTCGATGGACGTCTTAAAGGCGCACATATCTTTATGGACATGGTGAGTGTAGGCGCAACAGAAAACTTACTGATGGCTGCAGCATTAGCCGATGGTGAAACCGTGATTGAAAACGCGGCTCGCGAGCCAGAAGTTATCGATCTTGCCAATTGCTTAATTGCAATGGGTGCAAAAATCACTGGTGTAGGCAGTGCGACATTGCGTATCCAAGGTGTTGAGCGTTTACAAGGCTGCCATTACCGCGTCATGCCTGACCGTATTGAAACCGGTTCATTCTTGGTTGCAGCAGCAGTGACCCGTGGGCGTATTCGTTGTTTAAAAGCCGATCCGGCATCACTTGAGTCGGTTATCGCTAAGCTTGAAGATGCTGGCGCTAAGATCACCACAGGTAGTGATTGGATTGAGCTAGATATGCAAGGTAAGCGCCCAAAGGCGGTGAATATTAAGACTGCTCCATACCCCGGTTTCCCAACGGATATGCAGGCGCAGTTTTGTGTACTCAATGCCTTAGCTCAAGGTACTGCAACTATTACCGAGACTATTTTTGAAAACCGCTTTATGCACGTGCCTGAACTTATTCGTATGGGCGCAACCATGGAACTTGAAGGTAATACCTGCATCATCCAAGGGATTGAATCTTTAAGTGGTGCTCAAGTAATGGCGACGGATTTACGTGCGTCAGCGAGTCTAGTGATTGCAGGTTTAGTTGCCGAAGGTCAAACCATTGTTGACCGTATCTATCATTTAGACCGTGGTTATGAGCATATTGAGCAAAAATTCCAAGGGTTAGGTGCGCATGTTGAGCGTATTCAGTAATTGGAATTCAGCGATGAGTGCCATTTGAACCTATTAAAAAACCAGCTAAATTAGCTGGTTTTTTGTTTTCTACCGTATTGATAGGTTTGTCGATTTAGTTCTCAACCACAACCTTTTCATCAATCACCACGGGCAGCTCCTGCGGCTTGCCTTGGCGTAACACCGTCATCATCACTTTTTTGCCAGGTGTGGTCTCGGCAATACGGTCCATCAACATTTCTACTCCGGGTACATCTTCGCCATCGTATTTAATGATCACGTCCCTTGGCATCAGCTGTGCGCGTGCTGCGGGACCATTAGGATCGATCCCCGTCACTAATACGCCACGTAGGTCGGGAAGATTAAGGATTTGCGCTACAACTGGGTTAATCGGCTCACCCGAAATCCCCAGTGCACCACGGATGACTCGGCCATTTTTAATGAGTTTGCCCATAATACTGTGGGCTAATTTAATCGGGATCGCGAAGTTAATCCCGTGACCACCGCCTTCTTCACCCACTTGGAATGCGGCTGTGTTAATGCCAATGAGGCTACCGTTAGTATCAATGAGCGCGCCACCGGAGTTACCGGCATTAATGGCAGCATCTGTCTGTAAAAAATCTAAATAACCAGAGCTTAAGCCGTTACGCCCTGTGGCACTGATAATGCCCTGAGTAATAGTTTGACCTAAATTGTATGGATTACCTATGGCGAGTACGACATCACCTACCTGAGGTGGACTATCGAGATTGACGGGCACAATCGGCAAGTTATCCCCTTCAATTTTAAGAACCGATAAATCGGTTTCAGGATCAAAGCCCACCACTTCAGAGGTAAATTTACGTCCATCTTGTAGAGCGACTACAATCTCATCAGCTTTTTTAATGACATGATAATTAGTAAGAATGTAACCTTCTTTACTCATTATCACCCCAGAACCTAGACCTTGGAGCGAGCCTGAATTGAGTGGGCGACCCTTATCGATACTGAGACTATAGATATTCACAACGGCGGGGGCTGCGCGGCGAACCGCTTTGGAAAAGGAAAGTTCCACCGTACTATTGGCGCGGGTTTGAAGTAGTGTATTCCCGAGATTGTTACTATCGAAATAACGGGTTACCAACAAAAACATTGCCGCCATGATAAGACCGAAAAGGATTGCTTTACCAAGATACAACAGAGTGTCTTTTATAGTCATGGCAGGATAAATATTGAAAAAGGTGAGTTAGATTAACATGTTTAGCTAGGTAAAGCATAGGGAGCGAAGGCTCCCTATGCTGATCTGGGTCTGAAAAATAGCTGATTTTTCAGTCACTATTTACCCGTTAACGTAGAACTAAATATAACATGCTCTTATCGCGTAGGATCTTCAGGGCAACGGCGCCTTCTTGATCTTTAAGTTGTGCTTTTAGTGTTTTTAGATCTTTGATTGCCGTGCGGTTAATTCCCACAATGATATCGCCTTTTTGTAAGCCACTCATTGCTGCGGGTGAACCTTGAGCAACATCAGCAATAGTAACGCCGCCCTTACTTGAGTTTTCTAAGGAGGCTCCTTGTAGCATTGGATGCACAGCTCCTGCCGCAGAATCGCTTGTTTGGCTTGCTTCACCTAAAGTGACTTTAACTGTTTCCTTATCACCATCGCGAATGATCCCTAACTCTACTTTTGCACCAGCCCCCATAGTGGCGACCTTAGCACGCAGCTCTTGGAAGGACTTTATGCCTCGCCCATCGACACTTACAATAATGTCGCCCGCTTTTAGCCCTGCTTTTTCTGCAGCGCTACCTGCTGTGACTTCATTAATAAAACCACCGTGCTGCGTATCTAAACCAAAACCTTGGGCGAGTTGGCTATCGAGATCGCGGCCTGAAATTCCAAGCACACCACGGCGCACTTCACCATGCTCGGCAATTTGTGCAACTAAGTTTTTCACCATGTTGGCAGGGATAGCAAAACCAATACCGACGTTACCGCCGCCCGGCGCCACGATAGCCGTGTTAATACCAATCAATTCGCCGTTAAGATTAACGAGAGCACCACCAGAGTTACCGCTATTAATCGCCGCATCGGTTTGAATAAAGTTTTCAAGCATTTCAATCCCTAGGCCACTACGACCTAACGCACTGACAATGCCTGATGTGACAGTCTGCCCTAAACCGAAGGGGTTACCAATGGCAACGGCAAAGTCACCTACGCGTAAGTCATCAGAGTTTGACGACTTAATGGCGACGAGATTTTTTGCCTCAATTTGCAACAGGGCAATATCAGACTCAGAGTCAGTACCAATTAACTTGGCTTTTACTTCACGGCCATCGTGTAGGCCAACTTGGATGTCATCCGCACCATCAATCACATGGTTATTGGTGACGATATAGCCTTTGTCTGCATCAATAATGACGCCGGAGCCTAAACCTCTAAAAGGACGTTCTTGAACTTGTTCTTGCGGCGCATTAGGGCCGAAGAAGTAACGGAAGACGTCAGGTACCCTTTGTTTAGAAACATGGGTCCCCGTCACAGCCACAGAAACCACCGCGGGAGTCGTGCGCTCAAGCATAGGCGCAAGACTTGGAATCGATTGTCCATCAACAGTTTGTGGAATAGCGGCCTGTGAGATAGCGGGCATCATAGTCAGGGTCGCGGCTAACATTGCGGCTGAAAGTACAGATAGTTTTGTTTTCATCTATTCATAACTCCAAATAAGGGTTCAAAGATCTGGCTTTAATGCGCTGTAATATGCGCTCCAGATCGAATCTGTATCGGTACTGGCTATTTGCCTAGGTAACCATTCGGACACGCACCTATTTGAAAAAGTTCATTAATATTAACAAAGGTTAATTTCGTTAAGCTGGTTTTATGAGCTTTTTCTGTTTGTTACTTAGGTGAAAGCTATGGTCGAAAGATGTACTTTTCAAGGGGAAAGGTGAATCAAATCTATAGACTTAATGGTTACCGCTTAACTCTATTTCAACCGTTTGTCTGCTCCCTTGCTGTTTTACGCATTGAAGACTATATCACACCCAGTTTAAATATATCCTGGGTCATATTTGCCGTGCTAATATCGTCACAGTTTTATTAAAGGATAGAAGAGAATCAAACAGTGCCTCAGTTAAGCCCTTGGCAGCATTACCAAAAAGATCTTACTCGTGATGGTTTTTCCCATGATCCGGCCCAAGAAGTGGCGGTTAAGGCATTGCAACGTGTATATGAGGACTTAACCACAGCCGAAGCAGATACTTCTATCGTCGGTAAATTGTTTACGGCTTTAGGTCTAAAATCCGCTCCTGTGGGCACAAAAGGACTCTATCTTTGGGGCGGCGTTGGCCGTGGTAAAACCTATTTGATGGACACGTTTTTTGATGCACTGCCTAGCGATAAAAAACTCCGAGCTCACTTCCACCGTTTTATGCACCAGTTGCATTTAGATCTGGATGAGCTTAAGGGCGTTCGTGATCCATTGATCGTCATTGCCAAACAGATGGCCGCTAAATATCGAGTGATTTGTTTTGACGAGTTTTTCGTTTCCGATATTACCGACGCTATGCTACTAGGCACTTTATTCCAAGCATTATTTAAAGAAGGAGTTGTATTAGTCGCGACGTCGAATATTATTCCCGATGATCTATATAAAAATGGCTTACAGCGTGCCCGTTTCCTGCCGGCAATCGCCTTGATCAATCAACATTGTGAAGTGCTTAATGTGGATTCTGGGATTGACTATCGTTTACGCACGTTAGAGCAAGCGGAAATTTATCATTACCCGTTAGATGCACAGGCAGATAAAAATCTGCTGCATTACTTTTCCCAACTAGCCCCTGAGGCTGTGGTATCCACTGAAGCAATTGAAATTGAAGGGCGTGTCATTCCTATTCGCCAACAAGCACAAAGCGTGTTATTTATTGATTTCAGAGCTCTTTGTGATGGACCGCGTAGTCAACGCGATTATATGGAACTGGCACGGATTTATCATACTGTGCTTGTGAGTGGCATAGAACAAATGGGTGCATTTTTAACGGGTGATGATATCGCTAGACGTTTTTTAGCTATGGTGGATGAGTTTTACGAGCGCAATGTGAAGCTCATTGTATCCGCTCAAGTGCCACTCGAAGATATCTACGCCGATGGTTTGCTTACTTTCGAATTTAGACGCTGCCGATCACGCCTTATTGAGATGCAATCCCACGATTATTTAAAAACAGAACACTTGCCGTAACCCTGTGGGCAAGTGTTTTGCGATCATTTTCGCCTTAAATCAACAGAGGCTTGTTAATCCTTAGGATGATGAGCCATGTTGAGCGAAATTTTATGATTTTTGTCAAAATATCAGGTGATTTTTAACTCAGCTTTGTCTATACTCCGCCACCTGCCCACGTTACTCCGCCAATTGGGCGGAAGTTGTAAGCCGAATTAAGTACTCGAAGGGGTACCGAAAGGCAATTTTGTGTTGTTTGCAAATGCAAGCGGCATGTGAGACAGAAATTAACTTTGGGTTTTTGTAATAATGAAGACTTTTACTGCTACACCAGAAACTGTAACTCGTGACTGGTTCGTCGTTGATGCCGACGGCAAAACTTTAGGTCGTATCGCTACTGAAATTGCTACCCGTTTACGTGGAAAGCATAAGCCAGAATACACTCCTCATGTTGACACCGGTGATTACATCATCGTTATCAACGCTGAAAAAGTGACTGTTACTGGTAACAAAGCGAAAGGCAAAACGTACTACTCGCATTCAGGCTTCCCTGGTGGCATTAAGCAAATCAGCTTTGAAAAGCTGCAAGCGCATAAGCCAGAAATGATCATCGAGAAGGCAGTTAAGGGTATGTTACCAAAAGGTCCTCTGGGCCGTGCCATGTTCCGTAAACTGAAAGTTTACGCTGGCGCAGAACATAACCACGCTGCACAACAACCTCAAGTTCTTGATATCTAAACGGGATTAAGCAAATGGCTGCAACTCAGTACTACGGCACTGGCCGTCGCAAAACCTCTACAGCTCGCGTATTCGCTAAAGCTGGTAGTGGCAACATCGTTGTAAATCAACGTCCTTTGGATCAGTATTTTGGTCGTGAAACTGCTCGTATGGTTGTTCGTCAACCTTTAGAGTTAGTTGAAATGACTGATAAGCTGGACATCTATGTAACTGTTAAAGGCGGTGGTATCACTGGCCAAGCAGGCGCAATCCGTCACGGTATTACTCGTGCTCTGATGCAATTAGATGAAGCGCTGCGTCCATCGTTACGTTCTGCTGGTTTCGTTACCCGTGACGCTCGTAAAGTTGAGCGTAAGAAAGTGGGTCTACGTAAAGCACGTCGTAAGCCACAATTCTCTAAACGTTAATTCGTTTTCGGAATATCAAAAAACCCAGCCTATGCTGGGTTTTTTATTGCTTGAAATTGGCTATGCTCATAAAAATAAAGAGTTAGGTTGAATTTGAGAGGGAAAAATGACATTTCAATTATTTATGCTTGCGATTGCATTGGTGTTAATTTTAGAAGGCGCAGGCCCACTATTATTTCCCAATAAATGGCGTCGTTATTTGAGCGAGCTTTCTAATCAAAATCAGCAAGTTTTACGCAGAATGGGCGGTGCTTTGGTTACTGCTGGCGTGGTCATCTTGATTGTTTTTTCATAAATGGCTTGCAACTTGGCCCCAAAAATCTGCTAGAATTCCTTTTTAACCACAACCTTGCAGCAAACAATGGGCAAAAACGTAGTTGTTCTCGGCACCCAATGGGGTGACGAAGGAAAAGGTAAAATTGTCGACCTTCTAACAGAACAGGCAAAATATGTAGTTCGCTATCAAGGTGGCCACAATGCTGGTCATACTCTAGTTATTGATGGTGACAAAACCGTTCTTCATCTGATCCCATCGGGCATCCTACGCACTAATGTGAAATGCATTATTGGTAACGGTGTGGTGCTTGCACCCGACGCCTTGATGAAAGAGATCACCATGCTCAAAGATCGTGGTATTCCCGTCGAGGAACGCCTGCTGATCTCTGAAGCGTGTCCGCTGATCCTTCCATTCCATTGTGCCTTAGATATTGCCCGTGAAAAAGCGCGTGGCAATAAAGCTATTGGTACAACTGGCCGTGGTATCGGACCTGCGTATGAAGATAAGGTTTCCCGTCGCGGCTTGCGAGTAGGCGACCTGTTCAATGCGCAGCTATTTGCCGAAAAGCTGAAAGAAGTTATGAAATACCATAACTTTATGCTGACTGAGTACTATCAAGTTGAAGCGGTTGATTACGAACAGACACTCGCAGATGCATTGGCTATGGCTGATTATCTGAAGAGTATGTGTGTTGATGTGGCTGAATTGTTGGACAGCGCGCGTAAAGCGGGTGAGCCCATTTTGTTCGAAGGCGCACAAGGTACATTACTCGACATCGACCACGGAACTTATCCATTTGTAACCTCTTCAAATACCACTGCTGGTGGTGTTGCAACAGGTTCCGGTTTTGGTCCACGCCACTTAGATTATGTCTTAGGTATCATGAAGGCTTACACCACTCGAGTGGGTGCGGGTCCTTTCCCAACTGAGCTTTTATGTGAAGTGGGTGATCATTTAGGCACTAAAGGCCATGAGTTTGGTGCAACGACGGGTCGCAAACGCCGTCCAGGTTGGTTGGATGCAGTGGCAATGCGCCGCGCAGTTCAAATCAACAGTGTCAGTGGCTTCTGTTTGACTAAGTTAGATGTACTTGATGGTCTGAAAGAAGTGAAGATCTGTGTGGGTTATCAACACCCTGATGGCACTATAGCGAAAGTGACACCGCTTGCCGCAGAAGGCTATGAGCAGGTTACCCCTGTTTATGAGACTATGCCGGGTTGGAGTGAGTCAACTTTTGGCGCGACGTCAATTGATCAACTGCCACAGGCGGCAATCAATTACATCAAGCGTATTGAAGAGTTGTTAGAAACACCTATCGACATTATCTCTACGGGTCCTGATCGTAACGAGACGATGATTTTAGTCAGTCCGTTCAATTAAGATTTAAAAGGCCGTGTTTCACGGCCTTTTTCTCCCACAGTCCTCTTTTCCCTGTCCATGTTTGCGGTTGAAATTCGTCTCAAGCTCAAGAAATAGGTTATACTGCCGATGCAAGTATTCACCCTATTGTCATTGAGAGTCTTTATGCTACGTGTTGCCTTAGTTGCGCTACTACCCTTAGTATCTTCAATGTGTTTTGCGCAAACGCAGGCTGTGGATATTTACAGCCAAGATCAATTGCTTGAGTTGATCCGTAGCAATCAATACTTAGCTAAAGTGAAGCGTGATGATTGCCAGTTAGTTCAAGATATTGAGGCGCGTGCTGAGGTTTTGAAACAGCCTCTGTATCAATTTCTATGGGGCGAAATGCTTAACCATGGAACTTGTGTTAAGGCAAATCCTACTAAGGGAATGCGCTTGTTACATGAGTCGGTTGAACAAGGTAGCCCTGAGGCTATGGTAAAACTTGCCGAGTATTATCAGAGTGGTAAATTTGTTATTCGCAATAAGGACCGAGCAGTCAACTATTTGTTACCTGCGGCCGCAAGCGGTGATTTACCTGCTCGTATGATGTTAGTCCGTTTATATGGTGAAGGTTATGGTAGTCCTCGGGATTACGAAATGGCCTATCACTGGTTATATAACGATGTATTTGTGGATGAGGCTACCAAGAAAACAGCCTTATCTTTACTGCAGGTGTTAGCAGCTAAAATGCCCCCCAGTTCAGTGGCGCGGGCCCAGCAAGAGCAGTTGCGAAACCGTTAAGATGGTCTCTGAAAGCAGAGACACACTATTTGGATATTGAATGATAAAAGACCCTCATTTTGAGCGTGAACAGGATAAGTACGAAAACCCTATCCCAAGCCGTGAGTATATTATCGAGTACTTGCGTTCTCAAAAATCACCCATCACTCGTGACAGCATTGCCGCAGCGTTAAACATTCACGAGGAAGAGCAGCTAGAAGCCTTGCGCCGTCGCTTACGTGCGATGGAACGCGATGGCGAACTGGTGTTCACCCGCGGACAAAGCTATGGTTTACCAGAGAAGATGGACTTAATTTCCGGCATCGTTCTTGGGCATAGGGAAGGCTACGGTTTTTTCAAACCCGATGAAGGTGGCGATGATTTATTTATCTCCAACCGCGATATGCTGATGTATTTCCACGGTGATAAAGTACTGGCACAAAAGGCGGGTCTGGATCGTCGTGGTCGCCGCGAAGCACGTATCGTGCGTCTAATCCAGCCACGGAGTGCTGCTATTGTTGGCCGTTACCATGTGGATAGCGGTATGGCATTTGTGATTGCCGATGATAAACGCATTACCCAAGAGATTTTAGTCGCGAATGAAGATCGCAACGGTGCCCGTCAAGGTGATGTGGTGGTTGTAGAACTTACTCGCCGCCCAGGTCGTTTCGTTAAGGCCGCAGGTAAAGTAACTGAAGTGCTCGGTAAGCAAATGGCGCCGGGGATGGAAATCGAAATCGCCCTGCGTAACTATGACTTGCCCCATACTTGGTCACCTGTGATCGAGAAGAAACTGCGTCGTATCCCCGATGAAGTGACCGACGCCGATAAAGTTGGTCGTGTTGATTTACGTCATCTGCCATTAGTGACTATCGACGGTGAAGACGCCCGCGATTTTGACGATGCCGTGTATGCGGAGAAAAAAGCGGGTGGTGGCTGGCGTTTATGGGTCGCGATTGCGGACGTCAGTTATTATGTTCGCACCGATTCAGCCTTAGATACCGAAGCGCGTGCCCGTGGTAACTCAGTGTATTTCCCGTCGCAAGTGATCCCTATGCTACCGGAGAAAATCTCCAATGGCCTATGTTCGCTTAATCCTCAGGTCGACCGTTTATGTATGGTCGCCGAGATGATGGTATCGGCTAAAGGTAAGTTGTCGGGTTATAAGTTTTATCCCGCAGTGATGTATTCCCATGCCCGTTTCACTTATACCCAAGTGGCGGCTATGTTAGAAGGCGGCCCGATTGCGCCTGAGCATGAGGCCCTGTTCCCGCATCTACAATGTTTACAGTCATTGTACTTAGCGCTGGATGAACAAAGAGCCGAGCGTGGGGCGATAGCCTTTGAGACCATGGAAACCCAGTTCATTTTCAATGAGCAGCGCAAGATTGAAAAAATCGTGCCGCGTGGCCGCAATCAAGCCCATAAAATTATTGAAGAATGTATGATCTTGGCTAACGTTTCAGCTGCTAAATTTGTGAAAAAACACAAAGGTGAAGTGCTGTATCGTGTTCACGAGGCTCCTTCTGAGCAGAAGTTAGCGAATTTTAAAGAGTTTTTAGCAGAGCGCGGTTTGACTATGACCGGTGGCCTAGAGCCAACGCCGTCTGATTATCAAGGTGTAATGTTGCAAATTGCCGACCGTCCCGATGCTGAGCTTATCCAAGTGATGTTGCTGCGCTCTATGCGTCAGGCGATTTACACGCCGGATAACGAAGGTCACTTTGGTCTGGCCTTAGAAGAATACGCGCATTTTACCTCGCCTATTCGTCGCTATCCGGATTTGGTCTTACATCGTGTGATCCGCTATTTACTGGCGAAAGAGCGCGGTGAAGCTACCGAAAAATGGACTCAAGATGGTGGCTATCACTATCAGCTTGATGAGCTCGATCAATTAGGCGAAGAGTGTTCGACCACAGAACGTCGTGCCGATGAAGCAACTCGCGATGTCAGCGATTGGCTCAAGTGCGAGTTTATGCAAGATCACGTCGGCGATACCTTCGAAGCCGTGATTGCCTCAGTGACCAGTTTTGGTTTGTTCGTCCGCCTAAATGAGCTGTTTATCGATGGCTTAGTGCATATCTCAAGCCTAGGTAGCGATTATTACCAGTTCGATCCAATGCGTCAGCGTCTTATCGGTGAGCACACTGGGCAAGTGTATCAAGTGGGCGATCCGGTGACCGTTAAGGTCGCGGCAGTCAACTTAGATGACAGACAGATTGATTTGGTCATGCTTGGCGACGACGCCAAAGGTGGTAAACGTAAAGCGTCGACCAGCCGTGATAAGCCGATGACTGCCCGTGAGCGCGTTAATCGTGAAGGTGCTAAGCAAGGTAAAGCGGGTAAAACTGCGACATCCAGCACCAAGGCTGAAGCTGGCAAATCCAAACCTAAGGCTAAAGCCAAAAAAGCAGCAGTAAAAGATCCGGCTAAAAAGCCAAAGGCCGCGAAGCGGAGCACGAGAAAGAAGTAAATGAAAAAACAAGATATTATTTTTGGGATCCACGCGGTTGAAGCGCTATTAAAACACAGTCCTGAGCGCATTATCGAATTATGGCTACTACAAGGTCGGGATGATGAGCGCTTAACTGTGCTGGCCAATCAGGCTAAGGCCTTTGGCACGACGATTCAAGTGTCTTCTCGTAAAGCCTTGGATGACAAAGCAGAAAGCAGCCAACATCAAGGTATAGTCGCGCGCGTTAAAGCGGCAAAAGTGTTGAACGAGCAAGATTTAGATGTGCTGCTTGCTAGCACTGAACAACCATTCCTGTTGATCTTGGATGGCGTGACGGATCCCCATAACTTAGGCGCTTGCCTACGTAATGCCGATGCGGCTGGCGTGCAAGGTATTATCGTCCCTAAGGATAACTCGGTCGGCTTAACGGCGACAGTGAGCAAAGTAGCCTGTGGTGCAGCAGAAACCGTGCCCTTATTCCAAGTCACTAACCTAGCGCGCACTATGCGCCACCTGCAGGATAAAGGTGTGTGGATTGTGGGCACGGCGGGCGAGGCGGATTGCGAGCTTTATCAAGCCGATCTTAAAGGGCCACTGGCGATTGCCATGGGGGCCGAAGATAAAGGCTTACGCCGTTTAAGCCGTGAGTCTTGCGATTCACTGATCTCTATCCCTATGGCGGGCAGTGTGTCGAGCCTGAACGTATCGGTTGCGACGGGGATTTGCTTATTTGAAGCTGTGCGTCAACGCCGCAGCTAATTCAAATTGCTCGTTATAAGCCAATAAAAAGACGGATATTTTCCGTCTTTTTATTGGCTGATTTAAGTGGTTTTAGCTAAATCATTTGTCTCGCTGACTTGCTCATCAAGCGGCTCTATCGCCTCCATTTGTGAGGCGAAGGTTTGGGTTGGCTCAATATCGAAACTAAAAGCAAGTTGTTGCTCACCCTCCTCTTCGTGCTCATCACTGTTTACTGCATCGGCACCTAAATCTTGTTGATCCTCATCATTCTCCTCTGGATTCGGAGTCATGTGTTCCTGAATCGACTCGACATCAACCCGTGGATCGAGTGCTGCAGCCAGTGGAGAAGAGACTAAATCCCCCGTTGCCATAATGTAGTCTTGGGTGACATTCGTTTCCGTTTTTTGCAGTGAATTGACATAACGTAAGCGTAAAAAGAGCACTAAGGTGCAGGCAGACATAAAACCATACAGCATGTTGTTGCCTAACCACTGCATTAGGGTTGATGCGATAAGTGGACCGATACTGGCACCCAGACCAAAGGTGAGTAAGATTGTGGCTGACAAACCCACCCGTTCACTTTGTTCCACCCGAGAGTTAGCTAAGGCAGTTGCCAACGGGTAAAAGGTAAAGCCAAGGATCCCAAAAAGGAAAGTCATCACCAGTGAAATGACGGGATGATAGGGCGTGAGTGCAATACCTAAGGCTAGAATACCGAGTAGCACGCAGTTGATCCGAATAAGGCGACTGCGGGACATAATGTCGGATAGTTTCCCCATGGGCCATTGTGCCAAAAGTCCGGCGAGAATAGTGGCAGTCATGTAGGTTGCGACTTTCTCTGGTGGTAATCCCAAATTACTGGCATAGGCGGGAGCTAGGCCATAAAAGGAGCCGACAATCATGCTGCCTATTGCAATTGTAGTGAGGGCTTGTGGGGCTTTTTTCCAATAATGGGTAATTTGCAGTGGCGCAGGGATCAGAGGCGCGGGATGAATTCGGCGAGTGAGTGAAATCGGTACAATACACAGGGCAAAACAAATTGCGATAAGCAGTAATGGCTCTAAACCCAGTTCGGGGTAAATACTGATGGCGCCTTGTCCGAGGATCAAGCCAAAGTAAGAGACTATCATGTAGCTCGCGAATACTGTGCCACGTTGGCTATTGTCCGCTTGTTCATTCAACCAGCTTTCAAGCACCATATATTGGCACATCATGCCCATGCCAACGATAAGCCTAAGTAGTATCCATATAAATAGATCATCGACAAGTGCATGGCACAGTGCCGATGCCGCAACGATACCTGCACTTGCCACAAAGGCTCGAATATGGCCAACCTGAGCAATAAGTTTATGCCCTATCTTGGAGCCCGCGACAAGGCCGACGTAATAGGCCGACATCATGCTACCAATCCAGAGTTGTGGAACATTGGCAACAGAGAGCCTAAGCCCTAAATAAGTGGTAAGTAAGCCACCAGCCAGCACAGTTAAGAGAGTTGTGCTATATAAAGAGGCGAAAGTGCGTAGCGGGTTTGCCATATACTACTCCTAAGGCATGTTAACGTTCCGAGATTGAATTTTGTCCGCCTTGCAACGTGCTAAATCACTGCAAAAATAACCCTTAAACGTCAACACAGCTAAGAACGTAAACAAGATAATTCTTGGCTAGTATACCAGGGGTTGGTGTTTGTGGAGTGTGGCAAATTGTTGGGAATTATCGATTAATTTTTCGTTTTTGTGTATGGGTCACTAATTGTGACCATAGAAACATAAAAGGCACTTAAGATTAAAGTGAAATAACGGATGTATCTGCGCGAGGTGTTTGGGTTTAATCAAGGTTAATCGATGGATCGCTAATGCAACCAATTTACCTAAAGGTATAGAGTAGATTAAATGTCGTTATCGTATCGGTTTGCTGACTTCCTTCGGGAACCACTTCTGTGTATCTAATGTTCATTCCGATTTTAAATGCCCAATCCTGAAATACGAGGTTTTTGTAACTCATATCTAAAGTGAGGGTATTGTTATTTTCACCTACTTCGGCGGTGAGATCGGCATTGATACTCGTGTATTCCTGTAGCTTTTGAGAAAACTTAGCTGCTGTACGTAAAATTGCATCTTTCTCTGCGGCTGGATCCGGTACAGAAACAGACTCTGCCGGTAAGTTATAACGGTAACCTGGACCAATTTCGAGACTCAGTTTTGTTGTATAGTTGCTAATAGCATTAAAACCGTAACCACTTGAAAATGTTGATATCTGGGTATAGCTACCAAATTGATCCCACGTAAAGTCTCCACGGCCAAAAACATAACCCTTAGTAAGCTTATAGTTTGACTGTAATTGTAATTCGTATTTTTCTGAAGTGGTCTGGCTTTTTTCAGAAGCAAAGTAGGCTTTCAGTGTTGCTTCTTGTTTAGTTTGTTTCGCGTCGTAAATCAGTTGGGTTCGGCCATTAAAACTGCTCGATTCAGTATTACCCGTATTCAGCTGTAATCCCGCTTCGACCTCAGCCGTAAAATCGCTAGGAGGTTCCTGATAATCGGGAGGGACGAGCGCAAATGCTGGCATTGAGAGGCAAAATAAACAGATAGGGGCGATAACTTTTAGCATTATATTTTATTCTTGGTTGGCTGATTTCAGATGTCCGAACAGAGGTGAGGCGTCATCATACCTGTATTGGCAGGCGAGGCAAAGTTATTGCTTGAGTTTCTGGCTTTCTTTCTGTACTATCTCGCGCTCAAATCAGTCACTATTTTTCGTTCCTTGCCTCTATTTGGTTTGACTGAGCCAATACCGAGGCTACATAACCGTAAGGAGCAATAAATGCGTCATTACGAAATCGTATTTATGGTTCACCCAGATCAAAGTGAACAAGTACCAGGTATGATTGAGCGTTACACAGGTGTTATCACCGAAGCTAACGGCACAGTCCACCGTTTAGAAGATTGGGGTCGTCGTCAACTGGCTTACCCAATCCAAGATCTGCATAAAGCTCACTACGTTCTGATGAACGTTGAAGCACCTGCAGAGACGATCGAAGAGCTAGAAACAGCTTTCCGTTTCAACGACGCAGTTCTGCGTAACATGGTAATGCGTACTAAAGTTGCCGTTACTGAAGCATCTCCAATGGCTAAAGCGAGAGATGAGCGCGATTCACGTCGTGGCCCAGCTGGCGAACGCTCATATGATGAAGCTCACGCTGAAGAAATCGGTGAGTAAGTTTATCTGTGACCACCAATAACTTGGTGTTGTCAGGAACCATAACCCGTTCCAGACGCTTTAAAAGCCCAGCAGGTATTGCACATAGTGTGATGATGTTGGAACACAAATCGCAGCGTTATGAAGCAGATATGCTTCGCAATGTCTACGTACAAATTCAAGTGATATTGAGTGGCCCGCGCTTTGATAGCGTCGCAGAAAATCTGAAAGCTGGTGTGGAAGTCCAAGTGCAAGGCTTTATGACGCTTCAACAGGGGCGTAATGGGCAGAATCGCTTAGTCATCCATGCCGAAAATGTCGAATTGAAAACTTAGGAGACTGTCAACATGGCACGTTATTTCCGTCGTCGCAAGTTCTGCCGTTTCACCGCTGAAGGTGTTGCAGAAATTGATTATAAAGATATCGTTACTTTAAAGAACTACATCACTGAAAGCGGCAAGATCGTTCCTAGCCGTATCACTGGTACTAGTGCTAAATATCAGCGCCAACTAGCTCGCGCTATCAAGCGTGCTCGTTATCTTTCTCTACTGCCATACACTGATTTACATCAGTAATTGCAGTATTCCTAATCGAATATAGAGGATTTGATAATGAACGTTATTCTGCTTGATAAAATCGCTAACCTAGGCAACTTGGGTGACCAAGTTTCAGTTAAGGCTGGTTACGCACGTAACTTCCTTTTGCCACAAGGTAAAGCTGTTGTTGCTAATGAAAGCAACGTTAAAGTATTTGAAGCTCGTCGCGCTGAATTAGAAGCTAAATTAGCTGCTGAATTAGCTGCTGCTAACCTGCGTGCTGAGAAAATCACTGCATTGGAAGCGGTTGTAATCGCTTCTAAAGCCGGTGATGAAGGCAAACTGTTTGGTTCAGTTGGCAACCGTGACATCGCTGATGCAGTGACTGCTGCTGGTGTTGAGCTGGCTAAATCAGAAGTTCGTTTACCATTAGGCGCTCTGCGTACTACTGGCGACTTCGAAGTTGAAGTTCAGTTACACACTGAAGTTAAAGCGGTTGTTAAAGTTTCTATCGTTGCAGAAGCTTAATTACACTGTGCTTTAATCTTAGCTTGTATTAAGAGAAACACCGCTTCGGCGGTGTTTTTTTATGGTTGAAATTTAGTCTTTGAGCTCTGCAAATAAGCTTTGATACTGCATGTGATATATGTGTGTTCAGTCAATCACAAGGGGTAGATTGCTTCTAAAATAAAAGCCGCTAACTGCACTGGCAGTTAGCGGCTTTTATCTAGAGTGGCTGACTAAGTGTTTAGCTCAGAGTATTAATTTCTGACTAGATCCAATTCTTTTATCAGGTTATTTGCATGATCGACTTCGTCCATCATCCACAGAATATAGCGGATATCCACGTGTACGGCGCGGGTGATAGTTGGATTGAAGAACCAATCTTTAGTGATGGCCTCATAGGTTGAGTCGAAGTTAAGGCCGACTAACTCACCTTTACCATTGAATACGGGCGAGCCTGAATTACCGCCCGTAGTATCGACACTGGATAAGAAGTTAACCGGCACAGAGTTAAACTTCTCAGGTTTGTCTAAGCAGGAAAAAAGTCTGCATATCCATCCGCGGGGGTCTTGGTAAACGGACTTCACGAGATGATCGCCAAAGCGCTGTTCGCTAATGGCATCGAGTAATTTTTTCGGCGCATTGTAGGGTTCGACTCCCGTGTGCTTGGCAACAATGCCATCAAGGCGAGTGAAGGGCTGTTTGTAGAGCGCATCACGCGACTGATAACCATCGACCATGCCGTAGCTAATACGTAGCGTACCGTTGGCATCAGGATAGACAGGCCAGTTATTGGCTTTGTAATACTCGATAACCGCAGTCATATAGTCAGGACGCGCGGTAGATAACTTACCATCGAGTATTTTTTCCGCTTTTTCCTGCGTCATATTGGTGTCGTAGAGGGCAACGGCTAAACGAATAAAGGGATCGGCACTGGTTTCAAAAGCTGTCGCATCGGCCTCCATCCACGCGAGACGCTTAGCTTGGTCCGTGAGCGTAGTGAGTGAATACAAACCATCAAGTTTGGCTGCTAGGTCCGCATCTTTATTGCTCAGATTTAGTACATCATCAAGGGCCGCTACACGATTAGGTTGAGCAAGATAGGCAGTGAGATCTTGTAACCATAGGGTTTTATCTACTTTAACGTGAAAACTGGAATCGATACGTTTTAAGCGTGAGTTAAACATCGCCAAATCACGCTCCTGATAGCCAATTTCACGCTCAGCATCGCTCTTTTGTTTTTCCTTCGCGAGACGATAAAGGCTGTTTGCTGCGGTTAACAGTGTGCTCGATTGTGCATTTGTGAAATAGTAATTCGCCTGAGTTTGCTGTTGTTGCTCGGTCAATAACAGCTCAAGTTCGCTAATGAGATTTTGATTTAACTTAGGATTTTGTTTTAGCCAAGCTAAAAAATCATTCTCGCGGCTTTGTTTAATGCCAATGATATCCGTGGCTTTAAAGCCCGCTAACAAACCATTAAGTTTCTTCATTCTGTTGGCCATTGAGGCCATATTACCCGCATACTTAATGGCAATATCCGCATCTTCTTGCCCCATAGCTTCTATGGTATCAATCTGTAATTGATAGCGTTTTGCTTGGGTTGGATAGAGCCAATCACTGGCAAATTTAAGCTCGCTAGTGAGATTATAGCGGCTAGTGGTTCCAGGATAACCCGCAACAAACACACCATCTCCGGCCTTAACGCCATCGGCATTCACTTTAAGGTAGCTTTTCGGTTTGTAGGGAATGTTATCCTCAGCGTAAGCCGCGGGCTTACCATCTTTACCAACATAAGCCCGTAGGAAGGCAAAATCCCCCGAATGACGTGGATATTCGTAATTATCGATATCACCACCATAACCGCCAACACTTTCGGGCGGCGCATAGACTAAGCGAACATCACGGATCATCAATTGCTTGATTAAGTAATATTCCAAACCGTTATGGAAGCTGCGAACATTACAACGATAGTTATCATCCACTTCACAGTTTTTTATGAGCGCTTTACTGTGGTTTTGGATTTCTTCATAGCGGGTTAGGGGATCTTGGCTTAAATCTTTGGTGACATCCTTGGTTACATCGGTTACGGCTTCGGTGATATATAAACGCTCGTTAGGGCCGGCCGAAGGTTCTTTGTCCATTGATGTGGCTAAAAAGCCTTGTTCTAGATAGTTATGTTCTTGCTTAGTGTTATATTGTATCGCCTTGTAGGCACAATGATGGTTTGTCACAACTAGCCCTTGGGGGGAGACAAAACTGGCTGTACAATAGCCCAGCCCTACAACGGCATTCATTGGATAGCTTGTAAGATCGGCCAGTTTTTCGGCAGGAATGTCGATTCCGCGTTCACTGAGTTTGTCTGCAATTGAAGGCATTTGATAAGGTTGCCATTGCCCTTCGTCGGCATTCGCTATGCCGGATGTCAGTACTAAGGTCGCAACCAGTGCAATACGCATGTCTTTTCCTTATTGATTGTTAGTGTATCCGTTGGAATAGTAAACCACCTGTTTGCTTAACGCGGGTTTTATATCATATTTTGTCAAGTTGTTGGAAATCGGGAGTGTTAATGTCACAACAAGGTGCTTTTAAGCCTAAAAGTAAGCCAAGAGATTTGCAGCTAGATGGACTCAAGCTGCCACCGCATTCTATTGAGGCTGAACAATCGGTATTAGGTGGCCTAATGTTGGACGCCGATGCTTGGGATAAAGTGGCTGAAACGGTCGTAAAAGAAGACTTTTACTCGCGTTCGCACCGGATGATTTTTGCGGCAATGCATCGTTTAGTGGAAACGAGTCAGCCCATCGATTTGATCACGGTTTCTGAGCAACTTGAGTTGGAAAATCAGCTCGAAGAAGCGGGTGGTTTTGCCTATTTAGGTGAAATTGCTAAGAATACCCCGAGTGCGGGTAATATTATTTCCTATGCTGAGATTGTTCGCGAACGTGCAGTAGTCAGAGAGATGATCCGAGTCGCCCATGAAATTGCCGATGCGGGTTATAACCCAGAAGGCCGAGACTCCAGTGCTTTGCTCGATTTAGCCGAAAGCAAAGTCTTTAAGATTGCCGAGCAGCGCACCAATGCCAACGAAGGCCCTGAAGGCATCAAAACCATTCTTGAAAAAACCGTCGATAAGATTGAGAAGCTCTATAACAACCCGCACAACGGTGTAACTGGGGTATCGAGTGGTTTTAGTGATCTCGATAAAATGACCGCAGGTTTTCAGTCGGGAGACTTAATTATTGTTGCAGCGCGTCCATCTATGGGGAAAACCACCTTTGCGATGAACCTCTGCGAACAGGCGGCGATGAATGAAGATAAGCCCGTGCTTATTTTCAGTCTCGAGATGCCATCCGAACAGATTATGATGCGTATGTTGGCCTCCTTGGGCCGCGTCGATCAAACTAAAATCCGTACAGGTCAGCTCGATGATGAAGATTGGGCGCGGGTGTCATCAACCATGGGCATTATGCTTGAACAAGGTAAGATGTATATCGACGACGGTTCCGGTTTAACCCCGACTGAAGTTCGTAGTCGTGCGCGCCGTATTGCCCGTGAATATGGTGGCCTGTCGATGATCATGGTCGACTACTTACAGCTGATGCAAGTGCCTGCTTTAACAGAAAACCGGACGCTTGAAATTGCCGAAATTTCTCGCTCCCTTAAAGCCTTAGCTAAAGAGCTTGAGATCCCTGTTATTGCACTTTCCCAGCTTAACCGCTCACTCGAACAAAGGGCCGATAAACGCCCCGTAAACTCTGACTTACGTGAATCTGGATCTATCGAGCAGGATGCGGATCTCATCATGTTTATTTACCGCGATGAAGTGTATAACAACGATTCTCCAGACAAAGGCACGGCCGAAATCATTATCGGTAAGCAGCGTAACGGCCCTATTGGACGCGTGCGCTTAACCTTCCAAGGTCAGTATTCTCGTTTTGATAATTATGCGGGTCCACAGTTTGAAGAAGATTAAGCTCTTAAAATAGAGAGTTTTACAAGAACAAGTTTGTGGTGATAGAAGATAAGCAAAGCTTATGTATTCTTTTTATTTCCCTGACTTTTTATTTCATGAGTAAGCAAGGTAAATTTTTGAAACCTTTTCCCCGTGCAGAAATTAGCAGTAGTGCACTGCAAAACAATCTCGCTGTGCTGCGCCAGCAGGCGAGTGCGAGTCAAGTTATGGCCGTTGTTAAAGCCAATGGCTACGGTCATGGATTACTCAATGTGGCGAATTGCCTAGTGAACGCCGATGGTTTTGGTTTAGCGCGCTTAGAAGAAGCGTTAGAACTACGAGCGGGTGGTGTAAAGGCTCGACTGTTGTTGCTCGAGGGGTTCTTTCGCAGTACAGATTTACCTTTGCTCGTTGCCCATGATATTGACACTGTGGTTCACCATGACTCGCAAATAGAGATGTTAGAGCAGGTCAAGCTCACCAAACCTGTCACAGTATGGCTTAAAGTGGATTCAGGCATGCATAGGTTAGGGGTAACGCCTGAGCAATTTGCAGCAGTTTACGTAAGGTTGATGGCTTGTCATAATGTCGCTAAACCTATTCATCTAATGACTCATTTTGCCTGTGCCGATGAGCCGGATAACCATTACACTGCAGTGCAAATGGCGGCTTTTAATGAATTAACGGCTGGCTTACCTGGTTTTAGAACCTTAGCGAATTCTGCTGGAGCGCTTTACTGGCCAAAAAGCCAAGGGGATTGGATCAGGCCAGGTATTGCGCTCTATGGTGTGTCACCCGTCGCTGGAGATTGTGGCGCAAATCATGGGTTAGTGCCTGCAATGAATTTAGTCTCCCGCTTGATAGCGGTACGCGATCATAAGGCCAATCAACCCGTAGGCTATGGCTGTTATTGGACGGCTAAACAAGATACTCGCTTAGGTGTAGTCGCTATTGGTTATGGCGATGGTTATCCTCGCAATGCTCCTGAGGGCACGCCTGTATGGGTTAATGGCCGTCGAGTGCCGATTGTTGGCCGTGTATCTATGGATATGCTGACCGTTGATTTAGGTCAAGATGCTAAGGATAACGTCGGGGATGATGTTTTACTTTGGGGCCAAGCCTTACCTGTTGAAGAAGTGGCAGAGCGGATCGGTACTATCGCGTATGAATTAGTCACAAAACTAACGCCAAGGGTGGCGGTATGTTTAGCCTAGATTGAGGTTTTTTCCGAGTTTATTCAACGGCACGTAAGTGCCGTTTTCTTTTCATCTAATAAGCGATTTAAAGCAATTAGTTTTCAAAACAGATTTCAATAAATGCAGCACCATGTGGGCTAGTAAAAGGCATAATAATTTTGGTGCCATTGGCTTTATGGGAAATGGTGTGGCCTTTTCCTGATACGACCATAGGGGTTGCCATTTCGAAATCATAACCTTTTTGCCCTAAGAGATTTTTAGCGCCACCCGTGACCATATTGGTGATCTCTCCGACGAGATCGGTCACTTCCTCATTAATTGTGCCTGGGTTTTCTCCTAACATATTTTGCATGATCTGCAATACGAGCTTTTGCTCAAAAGTAATAGACAACGATCCCTTCGTCTGTGGTCCAACCATCCCTATCAGCCCAGAAACATCTCCTTTTGCTAAGTTATCGGTTTTAACTTGGGGCTTACCTGGCGTCAAATCCATACTCGCCATAGTTGAAATGACATTGAGCAGAGATTGCAGGAAAGGATTAATAAAATTGACGTTCATGCCTGAGTTTGTCCTCTTTTGAGTCTAAGCCAGTAAGTCGTGGCACGTTTTAAGACTAGTCGAAAAGTTACTTAACCGCCGCAATCAGGATCACACTCTATCAGCTTAGATGAACTCGATATAAATGTATGACTAATTCGACGATTTCTTCTCGTTTATCTGAACATTTGAATAGTGGCCCCCTCAATTTATTGTTGTATCGCGTTTTTTCTTTCAGATAAATAACTTGATCATTCTAAATAGCGATTCCTAATCGTAGGCCACTGAATTTTGAGATAGAAAGGGAACTTGGCTTTTTGTTTGCTATGTGAATTGTTGCCAAATAAACCCAGACTACATAAAAACCGAGTGCTATGGTGCTAGCACTAACAGTTCCAGATCGTACCGAGCTGCGCCGTGTTGAAAAAGACTCTCAAAACTCAATAGCTGCTTCCGGATAGTAGGTCACCAAGCCGATATCAAATGTAGGTACGCATCAATCCATCTATAGATTTACACCGATCTACCCACAGCAATCGTTGTTTATTGAGTTCAGCTTACTGGGGAGGTAGTACTTGTTGGCAATATTGTCACCGAGTTTCATTACTGTGTATGGAAACTATCCATTTTTGAGAGGTACTATTTTTATATTTCCTATGGTAGAAAGGGTGAAATCTGTATAGATAGGGGTAAATCTGGTAGGTTCACCTGTAGTGGGAAAAACTATGCCTGTTACAACCGTAGTGCCAATAGCAATTGCCGCAGGATCTATTAACGGAGACTTATATTGTATATTTGATTCCGTAAAGGTCATGCCAGTGAATTCTGGGGTGGTATGGATAAGGATGTATGCGGTATCAGCGGGCAAGATAAAATGATTACTAAGGACGTTGTCATTAAACTCAAATTCGTAGCGGGGTCTTACTAATGTAATCGGCTTTTTTTGCTTATCAAAGACGGTGATCACCGGATAAAACAAATAGAGCTCACCTGTTGGCGTTGATGTTACATAGCTTTCAATAACCAATTGATGACAATTTATGGGCGCAATTATTGCTTTAGCTAGTGAGCTATAGTGTAGTGGTCAACTAAATTTGGCCACAACTTTAGAATCTAACCAAAATCGTCGCTCTGATTCATTTGGGCTCAATCCTGCATTGTAATGATGTGGCCTGACTTCACAGTAATAACCAATGATATAATCAGTCACATCTT
>NZ_JAKILG010000031.1 GCF_023283765.1 Shewanella profunda
GCCAATTTAAAAGCGAGGGAATAATCACGTTGAGTTCGTTTAATTGTTGAAGTCATTACACTCTCCAAAATGAGTTTGAAAAGTGTCAACGCTATTTAGGACGGGTCAATCGCCATAAAAAAAGCGCACAAAGTGCGCTTTTTTATTTGGCCTTTAACAACCTTAACCCGCGTCGGAATGGGAAGATAAATTATGTTTATCGGCAGGAATCGCATCCCAGCCTTCTTTAATGGTACGCAGAATATCGCACACATCATCTATTGCTTTCACATCATTATTCAAGTTAGCTTCTGAAATTTTGCGCAACATGAAATCATAGAGCTCGCTTAAATTCTTTGCTATTTGCCCACCGGCATCCATGTTCAAACTATTACTTAAACCAGTAATAATACCGATAGCTTTATTAATATAAATACCTTTATTAGCCAAATCATTTTGCTCAATAGCATAACGGCTTTGTGCCAAACGTTGCAGCGCTCCAGCAAACATTAACTGAATGATTCGATGTGGTGAAGCTACAGTGATCTCACTTTCTAACGAAACCTTACGATATGATTGCAGCGATCCTCTCATAAATACCTACCTGTTTGAATCTATTGTCTCGTAAACACTAATCTGGCGCTTATTCTTACTGCCCGCATGTAATAATGCTTGCCTGTCCGCCATGATGTGATTTGCCTTAATAGTGAACTCTTTAGTGAGGTCAAGCTGACACTGAAGATAATCAGCGTCCGTCATGCTAGCATCAGCCACTAATACATTGAGTAAAAGTTGACGCTCTCCAACGAGTACCTGCAAATTTGACACCAACTCGTCAGTTTGAGGATATTCTGCGGGGATGCGAGTTAACTGATTCAATGTGTCGCTGAGCGTTATATTAAGTTCATTAAGTTCATTAAGTTGTTTCACTAGACGTTTCCTTACTTACTAACTCTTTTTAACTGCTCCAGGAAGCGAGTTTAAACTAGCAAGTAAACCACTACTCTGCTGGTTAAGTTGTCCTACGACAAGATCCATTGCATTAAACTGTTTTGTTAAACGGGCAGTTAACTGGTCCATTTTAAGAGTAAAAGCTTCTCTTTGTTCTGCTAACCTACTTTGCTGATTAGTATAACTTGTCTCTCTATCTGCAATCACGCCTCGGGATTTAACATAGCTTTCAGAAACATCGTAAAACCGATTAGCTAAGCCTTTTTCTGGTGTAGCAAAGAGAGCTTCAACACTAGACATATCCTCAGAAAGCACTTTATCAAGCTTAGTATCATCAATAGATAACTTACCATATCTATCTGTTGTGATACCTATATCATACAAAGCTATAGAACCACCATCTTCGGTAGGCACTCGTTCGCTCGCAATACTACGGAGTTGTGATTCAATCGAACGGATCATCGAGTCGCCCTGCAATGCCGCTGCAGTATTTGTATCTTGATCGTAGGATGACAGCTTATCGACCGTTGTAACTAAGCTATTGTAGGCATCAACAAATGCCTTAACGTTTGTTTTAACTGCATCGTTATCTTGTTCTATTTTGAGTGAAGTGGTTTTAGTAAGATCAGCATCTGTTAACTGTAAAGTCACACCTGTAATCGCATTCTTAACTTCATTAGTTTGCGAGGTGACTTTTTGATTATCAATGTAGAGGACAGCATTTTTTGCATCTTGAAGCGTTGTGGTATTCATTGCATCAAACATATTGCTAAGGCCAGAGCCTGTGGTATCTGTAGCCGTGATGCTGATTTGGTTATCTTCGCCAGATTTATCGGAACTAAAAACTAATCGACTTCCGGCGTCACTGGTTATAACGGTGGCAGTGACACCGACATTATCGGGTGCTTCATTGACTTTTTTCGCTATCGCATCAAGAGAATCCGTTGCCGATACGTCCACGGAAAAATTATTACCATTGACCCCAAAAGCTAGACTCCCCTCACCGACACCTAATGCAGGATCAGTTACATTCGTTCCAGCAATTTTATGATTGACAGCGAGCTGTTCAACTTTAATAGCATAACTACCTGTTTGAGCTGTTTTATCAGCAGTTGCAGTTAAATATGTACTATTACTAACGGATATTTTGCGTTGATTTAAAGCCTCACCGGTTTGTAATTTTTTTACGGCATCCTGAAATGTCGTCAGTGCGCTTTTTAAGGTTCCCATAGCAGAAACCTTAGCTTTAATGCTGTCTTCTGTTTTATTAAACATTGCCTCTTTCGGTGTTTTTTCGGCATCCACTAACACTTTTACAATGTTAGCAATATCTAAGCCTGAGCCGATACCTGTCGCTGTTAATGCCATACAAACCTCTTACTCATCAACTATCACTATATTTAGTAATGTCAGTATTTTAAGCCTCTGTTTTCATCAAAAGCCCTGTCACTTCAGATAGCTTTTCAGCTAATGCTAGTGCTTCTTCACTAGGCATTTGCCTGATAACATCACCCGTATCTTTGTCTAAAACAGTCACAACGGCTTGACCTGACTTCTCATCAACCTTAAATGCAAGCCCCTTACGCATCATAGACATCATATCCGACAGCTCAGTAGCAATTTGCGTAAGTTTAGCCGGATTAAATTCGTTATCGACACCATCTTGTGCAATGGTTTGTTCAATTGTCGATACTGCGGCATCTCCCTTTAACTCAACTCCCGAAGCTGGAGTCTTTGGAGACACTTGAGCTAAATCGACTTTATTGTGAACCATAGTAGCTGAATTTGCTATATTGATATCCATAGCCACACCTCACCATATTAACCCCTTGTTTTATTTAGCATAAAACAAGTCTACATTAAAAGCTTTGTCAACCTTTAATGTGGCAAAGGGAGATCCGTTGCCGAACCTCCCTCATCACCTTTTCACTTTAGTGTAGATTATTACAGTAGTGATAGGGCCACTTGAGGTAATTGGTTAGCTTGGGCTAACATAGCAGAACCCGTTTGTTGTAGTACTTGGCTCTTAGTCATTTGTGATGTTTCTTTAGCAAAGTCAACATCCACAATACGGCTCTTAGCATCAGCAATGTTGGCTTGAGTATTAGCACTGTTACTGATGTTATAAGCTAAGCGGTTTTGTTTAGCACCTAAGTTAGCACGCTGACCATCAATCGTTTTGATTGCTGCATCAATTGCAGCAAGTGCAGTTGAACGACCAGTGTCAGTACCTATTTCTAGTGCATTTACTGCCAAAGCAGTCGCATTAGTGGCAGCTACAGAAATGGTAATATTTTCAGTTCTTTGATGACCGACTTGGAAAGTTTTGCCATTAGCAAATTCTCCCATCATCAATTTGGTACTACCAAATGCTGTGGTATCACCAATTGCAGTGATTTCTAGTGCTAATTCGCTAATTTCACTTTGTAATGCCGCTAAGTCATCAGAACTGTTGGCACCGTTTTCCGCTTGAACAGTTAGATCTCGCATACGCTGTAGCATGTTAGTCTGTTCTTGCATCGCACCTTCAGCAATTTGGGCGATAGAGATAGCATCGTTAGCGTTACGCATACCTACATCGAGGCCACGTACTTGGCTGTCTAAACGGTTAGATATTGCTAAACCAGCAGCATCATCTTTTGCGCTGTTAATACGTAGACCACTGGACAAACGTTCCATTGATGTGGCCAAACCGCTCGCTGAAGAGTTTAAGTTTTTCTGTGCTTTTAAAGATGTGACGTTAGTGTTTACTGTAATGGCCATGATTCGTTTCCTCTTTAATACCTGGCTTGTTAACTTCACTTGCCTGTCTACTTAAGCCAGGCGGGTCTTAGTGGTTACAGTATATTTAACGGCAGCACTTTTTTTATCTTTAGGATTATTTTTAAAAAATATTCACTTTTTTAAAAATACCTATTTTTCATATAAATACCATTCAAAACCTAATAAAAAACTTTGCCTACTTTCTACAGTTTCCTAAGAAAAGTAGGCAAAAGCACTTCTATATTGACACTTGCCTGCGAAATTATCCCAATAACGATAAGGCAACTTGAGGTAACTGGTTTGCTTGAGCAAGCATCGCAGAACCCGTTTGTTGCAATACTTGGTTCTTCGTCATCACTGAGGTTTCTTTGGCAAAATCCACATCTACGATACGACTCTTA
The DNA here is from genome assembly GCF_023283765.1 of Shewanella profunda. Taxonomy (GTDB): domain Bacteria; phylum Pseudomonadota; class Gammaproteobacteria; order Enterobacterales; family Shewanellaceae; genus Shewanella; species Shewanella profunda. The sequence continues at coordinate 4,095 of NZ_JAKILG010000031.1, forward strand.
GCATCAGCAACGTTAGCCTGAGTATTAGCGCTATTGCTAATGTTATAGGCTAAACGGTTTTGCTTAGCGCCTAAGTTTGCGCGTTGACTATCAATCGTTTTAATTGCTGCATCAATTGCAACAAGTGCAGTTGAACGACCAGTATCTGTACCTATTATTAATGTATTTACTGCCAGAGTAGCCGCATTAGTGGCGGCAACAGAAATGGTAATATCTTCAGTTCTTTGATGACCGACTTGGAAAGTCTTGCCACCAGCGAAATCACCATCAAGCAACTTAGTATTACCAAATGCGGTACTATCACCAATCGCAGTGATTTCTAATGCTAATTCGTTAATTTCACTTTGTAATGCGATTAAGTCATCGGTACTATTCGCACCGTTTTCTGCTTGGATGGTCAAATCACGCATACGTTGCAACATATTAGTCTGCTCTTGCATTGCGCCTTCAGCAATCTGGGCAATAGAAATGGCATCGTTTGCATTACGCATACCCACATCTAAGCCCCGCACTTGACTATTTAAACGGTTTGAGATTGCTAAACCCGCAGCGTCATCTTTGGCGCTATTAATACGCAGACCACTCGATAGACGTTCCATAGAGGTTGCTAAGCCACTACTGGATGTATTTAAATTTTTCTGTGCCTTCATCGAAGTCACGTTGGTATTAACTGTAATAGCCATAGTATTTTCCTCTTCTAAGTATCTTGCCAAGACTTCGAAGCTTGGCCATTTCCAATCTTGAAACTACCAGTGCATTTAGGCTATTACACCTAAAAATCACGATTAAATATAATCAAACAGGGAAACAGAACCCACCTTACTAAACACGCTAGAGACTGCGTTCAATGCAAGCTGCTGCTTTTCAAATTCCGTAATCGCTGACGCGTAATCAAGATCCTCAAGTAGAGAAAGAGCAGATGTATTCACCACTTTCTCCTCGATGTGAGTATCTTTGTAGCTTTCAACGGCTTTCAGATTATTCCCCGCCACACTTCTGGCAGAACTGATCTGATTGACACCACTATCGATGTCATTCAATATCTGTGCCAACTGAGATCGACCTTGAGGTGTGTTAGCTGAATTAGGATCTTCAATTAATGCGATCGCACGACTGATTGTATCGAAAATGCTGACTTCAGACTGTGGCTCCATGGTGAAACTATCGCCAGCGCTGGGTTTTCCAGAAATGTTGACTTCAATACCATTAAAACTTACAGGGGTTGCCGCATCAAAATTAGCAATGTTCGCCACTGGATTATTGGCTGAATCAAGTACTTGTAAATTGGTTCCACCAGAACCATTATCTGAAAAATTAAATGTATATGTATCAGCTAGATAAGTTGCTGGATCAGCAATTTTTGCCGCTTTAACACTAAATTCTCCCTGCTGACTGGCCAAATAATTGACGCTATAATCGCCAAGTCCATTTGGTGCTTTCATAAAAGCAGTATCGCCAGGTACATTAGTCCCTAGGGCTACACCCGTTTGTACTAAGCTATTTCTGACGCCAGAATCACCGCTGTAAACTATTTGGGGAGGTGTTGAGTTGTCGAAAGCAAATGGCTCTTTATCCGTGCTGTAACCAGAGAACATATAGTTGCCAGATTCATCCTTACTATTGGCAATAGACAGTAACTCTTCTAAGCTTCCTTTCATTTCATCGGCAATCATTTGCCGCTCAGAATCCGCTAGTGTGCCGTTTACCGCTCGCATAACTTGTTCACGTATGGAAGATGCCAGATTTTCGGCACTCCCCAACTTACTTTCAGTTACTGCTAATCGATTAGTCGCGTAGTCAATATTCTTCATAAATTGATCGACTAAGGCATTGCGTTGATTCAGGTTATCGATACCTAGCGCCGCAACGGGATCATCACCCGCAGTATTGACTTTTTTGCCGCTACTGAGCTGTTCGAGGATCTTGCTAGTTGCCGTTTGCTTTTGCAGTACACTCGTAATGCTTTGATTAAAGATCTGCGCGGATGATAGTCGCATGATTAAATCTCCTAACGCACTGAGGTTAATAAGGTGTCAAAAATTTCTTGTGCCGTAGTCATTATCCGAGCAGAGGCTTGATAAGCTTGTTGAAAACGCATCAAATTGGCGGCTTCTTCATCTAAGTTGACGCCCGATTCGCTTTCTACTCTGGCATAGGCTTGTTGGTAAATAGCCTCTGCAGACCCTACACGCACTTCGGCCGCTTTTGTCTTACTGCCTATGTCAATTTTTGTATTTTCAAATACATCCGCTAAGGTTGACTTCCCCCCATTCATCACTTTACTTTCGCTCAACTTAGCCATAGCGACAGCATTAGAGTTATCACCCTCGGCGAAGGATAAATCGAAGGTAAATCTGTCATTGCTAGCGGCTGCAGTACTATCAACTTCAAAGGTAAAACCAAAGGCGCTGATACTTGGGGGAGTATAAGGAGCAGCGGCACCAAGAGAGCTTCCTGAGGCATCAAATGCTTCATAGGTTGGAGGTATAGCGGTGGTATCGAGCTGGATCGTCAATTCACTGCCAGTAATAGGAAAATTAGCTGCACTGCGATTCGTAATTTGCGTTAACTTAACTTGGGTATTACCTGAGTTCGCTGCATCAGCGGTTATTTTAGGCGAAGCGGCGGCAATGCCTTTTGGATCCGTCATTTCAACGGTAATGCCGTTAGCGGCGCCCGCAGTAGGGCGAATAACAAAGCGATCACCTGAAGCCATCGCCCCAGCTTTAATATCGATTGAAAATCCAGCACCACCTTCTAAGGTCGACCCATTTAAGGTCAGTGGTGTAATTACCCCGGTTTCTGTATCCCTTAATTCATAGGTTGCAGGTGCGGTAAAAGATAATTCATAGGCGCCACCGGTTAACAAACTGGTGTCATCAATCGTGACACCTAAAGTTGCGTTACCAGTATTGTTTGAATAGCCACCAACACGACCCAATGACATTAAAGGATCATTAATATCCCTAAAGATATTCGATCCAACTTGACCATTGAGATCAAATCCTTGAGCTTGCATTTTATTGAAGTTATCAGCAATCCCTAGGGCTAACTGATCGAGCTCGTGACTTGCCGGAATTAATGTTTGATCACGGTACTCAAACAGCGCACCTAATTGCCCGCCTAATTTACTCGGATCGGCAGCAACACTTTGTGAGCCAATACTTGACGTCAATTGCAATTCATTGGGAAATGGATCTCCAGTTTTAGTATCCATCGTCATGGCGATTTCACCGGAAACCAACATCACCGAGCCGCCCAACATAATGCTTTTGGCACCATTCTCTTGAGGAATAACATTCACTTGAGCATATTGGCTTAGCTCTTGAACGAGCGCATCTTGTTTATCGAGTAACATGGCATCTTGATTTGGCGATTTCATCAGCTCGAGATTTAAATTAGCCAACTCCTTACTAATCTCGTTGATACGCTTAGTCATACCTGTGATCTGATCATTAGTTTGCGTCATCTGGCCATTTAAGCTCGATTGCATCTGATTCAAACTATTAGCCAATTGTTTAGCATCGTTTAGGGTTGAACTACGAATACCTAAGTCAGCGGGCAAATCCGCGAGACTGTTTAATCCAGTAAAAAGAGAGTTTAAGCTCTGAGGTACCATTTTACCGATTTGAGAAAACAGTTGATCGAGCTCACTGAGTTTGCCATAACTCGCTTCAGCACCACTTAGGGTTGTTTGTCCAATACGTAATTCTCTTGCCGCATAGTCGTTGTAAATACGTTTTACATCATCAACGTAAGTCCCCGTGCCATAAAAACTATTACCAAGCCGTTGTGACTCTAGCGTCGACTGGGTTGCCACCTGCCTGTGATAACCTGCGGTATTCGCGTTGGCAATGTTATTACTGGTAACCCCAAGTTGCGACTGCGAGGCTAGCACCCCAGTACGAGCAATATTTAATAGGTCAATCGCCATTAGCCGACACTCCTCAGAACTAATAACCTATGAAGATTTATCATTTGTCTTCTCCTGGCAGTATCGACTTAAGCTCTTGGCTTATTGTCTGCATCACTTTAATGACTTTCTCAGCATATTTTGGATCGGTGGCATAGCCCGCATCCTGCAATGCACGAATAAATTGGGTTGGTGAAGCGGCGACTTTTTTAGCATCTTGATAACGCTCACCTTCAGCAATAAAGGTGACAAAATCGTTAAAACTATGTTCAAAATCAGTGTAAACGCGAAAATCGGCTTTTTGTCTAACGGCAATACCCTGCTCAAATTCCAAGGTACTCACGTTAGCTTTATCCCCAAGCCAACGGCGATCAGCCTTAATATTGAATAGGTTGTGACTAGGTGCACCATTGTTACCTCGTACAATTTTCTGTCCCCAACCGGTTTCGAGCGCCGACTGCGCCAGTAGCACTTCAGGCTGGGTACCCAAAGCCTTAGCCGCTTTTTCTGCATGGGGATACAAAGTTGCCAAAAACTCTTCCCGACTACCAAATTTGAGTGTCTTTTGGGTTTCTCTAAATGCCACTGTCGGCAAAATCTGGCCGCTAATTACAGGCTCAATGGGCGATAGTGGTTGCTCTGACCAGGTTGGCTTGGGTGTACTAACCGCTAATGAAGGTGCTGGCGTGTCGATATCCAATGATGAGGCCACATCATCTGGCCTATCTGACTCAAAGGTTGGACGAGCAATATAGGCTGGGATGCCTGCAGAAGTGCTTGCAGTCGTTGCTGAAGCATTAAGCACATCTTGGGTTGCCGTATTTTGCGCTGGAACACTCAATGCTTTATCGCCTTGCAGCAATTTTTCGCCGCCATCACTACGTAATACAGAGGCAGGAATATGCTGGCTAGACTCAGGTGATAACTGTTGCACCATCATGTCGGCAAGACCTAACACACCTTTATCCGACAAATCGACCGACAATTGCTGATCACGCATTTGCTCATAAAACTTAGTGTATTGGCTATTGAGGGGACTATCCGATTCAAATACCGCATTAGCATCGCGCATGCTTTTCATCAACATTTGCACGAAAATGCCTTCAAATTGTTGGGCAACTTGTTTTAAAGTGCCCTTCTCATCCTTCTGTGCCTGGGCGCGAAGTGAATCTAGCCCGCCCAGGTCAAGAAAATGTGATGAACTTGAAAGCTTTTCCATAATTTTCCCGACAGAAATTAGATGATGATAAGCTCACCATGCAAAGCACCTGCCACTTTTAATGCTTCTAGGATAGCAAGTACATCTGAAGGTGCTGCACCCACTAAGTTGACGGCTCTGACCAACTCATCCAGAGTGGTTCCCGGGCTAAACATAAACATGCGGCGATCACTTTCATTGACACCTATAGTGGTGTTGGCAGTCACTACGGTTTCACCATTAGCCAATGCATTAGGTTGAGAGACTTGTGTCGCTTCAGCAATTGTCACGGTTAAACCACCATGGGTTACAGCAGCAGGCAATAATTTAACGTGTTGACCCACTACTATGGTTCCAGTTCGAGAATTAACAATCACCTTGGCCGACTCTTCTGCAGGAATAACATCCAGATTTTCTAGGGTTGCGAGGAAGGATACGCGTTGTGATACATCTCGTGGGGCACTCACTTGAACTGATGTTGCATCCAGTGGGCGCGCCATATCAGGACCGAGTAAATCATTAATAGCATCAGCCATCCGTTGAGCCGTTGAAAAATCGGCGCGGCGCAGATTAAACGTCAAATAATCGCCAGTTGAAAATGGCGTTGCAACACTACGCTCAACAATAGCGCCGTTTGGAATGCGGCCTACTGTAGGGGTATTTTGAATGACTTTAGAGCCATCCAAACCTTCTGCACTAAAACCACTAACCACTAAACTCCCTTGGGCAATAGCGTACACATTACCATCGACCCCTTTGAGGAACGTTTGCAATAGAGTGCCACCACGCAGGCTTTTTGCCTCGCCTAGACTCGATACAGTAACATCTAATTGTTGCCCAGGTTTTATAAACGCAGGCATATCGGCGTGAATAGCCACTACGGCTACGTTTTTGATTTTAGGTCTAAAATTATCTGGTAAATTGATCCCGAAATTTTTCAACATCGTTGTAAAGGTTTGCTCGGTATACTTGGTTTTCTCGCCAGTACCGGGTAAACCAACAACCAAGCCATAACCAATTAACTGGTTGCTACGGACACCCTGAACATTAGCAATATCTTTAATTCTTTCGGCCTGACTAGGTAGAGAAAGCACTAACATGGCAAGTGCGACAATCAGTCTATATTTCATGATTTGACTCCTCAGAAAGGCCACCAATCGCTCATAAAGAATTGGCTCAGCCAACCGACTTTTTGAGCGTCTGCAAAAGAGCCAGTGCCACTATATTGGATACGGGCATTAGCCATACGTGTTGAATCGATTGTGTTATCAGGTTTAATGTCCTGTGAACGAACAATACCTGTAACACGGATAAACTCATCGCCATTATTAATTGAAATCCATTTCTCACCGCGTACCACTAAGTTACCGTTATTAAGCACTTGCATGACATTTGCGGAGATACTGCCATCGAGGCTATTACTCTGATCAGCGTCTGACTCACGCTTAGTGTCCATACTGTCTTTGTAGCGCAAATCCAAAGGTACACCCGCCACTGAAATATTACTGCCACCAGCATAGATAGGATCTAAGCTAATATCTGACGCTTTCTTAATCTGATTGCCTGCACTCTTTTTAGCCTGAGTCGCTTCCTTTAACACTATGGTAATAATGTCACCAATCTTGTGGGCTCTAATATCAGAATACAAACTCGCCGCTTGGCTATCCTGATAAATTGACCCAGTGGCCGCAATTTTTGTCGGTGGGGCTTCTGGGTAAACTGGCGCATAAAAAGGATCGTCAGCAATAGGCTTTTTTTGTGTCGAGCTGCAAGCACTAAGCAGGAGGGCTGCGGCCAATATAAAATATCTAGCCATGATATGTGCCTCTATAGGTTCTGATTCACATAGGCCAACATTTGATCTACCGCTGAAATCACTTTGGAGTTCATCTCGTAGATACGCTGGCTTTCGATAAGATTAACAAGCTCTTCGGTCACATTGACGTTGGAGGTCTCTAATGCTCCCTGCCGAATGGCCCCCATTCCATCCAATGAAGCCGTGCCTTGAATAGGCGTACCACTTGCCCCAGTTTCTGTGTATAGGTTTTGTCCCATAGGATCGAGCCCCGATGGATTAATAAAATCCGTCATGCTGAGTTGGCCCACCACTTGGTTTTCAGCTGCGCCAGGAGTTTTTACTGACACTTCACCTTCGGCAGAAACAGTAATACTGGTCGCATCTTCAGGAATTGTAATCGCAGGTTGCAGTACATAACCTGATCCCGGTGTTACAATTTGCCCAGTATCATCTAATGTAAATTGACCATTGCGGGTATAAGCGGTCGTGCCATCGGGTAACTGCACTTCAAAAAATCCCGGCCCCTCAATCATCAAATCCAGTGAGTTATCCGTAGTTAACATATTGCCTTGGGTAAACATTTTCTGTGTTGCGACCACTTTTGTACCCGCACCAATGTTTAAGCCATTGGGTAGCTTAGTGTTTGACGCACTAATCCCACCCGCTTGGTTAACGGTTTGATATAACAAATCTTCAAATACAGCGCGGCTCTTCTTGTAGCCAACAGTACTCGCGTTGGCAACGTTGTTTGAGATCACCGAAATATCAGTTTGCTGTGCGTCTAAGCCAGTTTTACTAATCCATAACGCCGGATGCATAATCTATCTCCTAACTAATACGCATTAATGAAGATGAGGCGCGATCAATTTCTTCCGCGGTTTTCATCATCTTGACTTGCATTTCAAACTGGCGCTGTAACTCAATCAGAGACACCATCTCATCGACTGGATTGACGTTACTTCCTTCTACTGCACCACTTTCTACAGCCACATTAGGGTCTGCTGGGGCATCATTGCCTGATACCAGTCGGAATAAACCATCTTCGCCACGCATCATTTGGGCATTACCGGGATTAACCAGTTTAAGTCTGCCAACCTCTTCGATGACCTCTGCCGTAGCGCCTTGAGGACGCACAGAAATAATCCCATCCTGGGAAATAGTGACTTTATCTATAGGTAATGGCAGTACAATCGGTCCCGCATCTCCCATAACAGGATTACCTCTGTCGTTATGTAAAAGACCTGTTGAGTCAAAACTCAAACTGCCTGAGCGGGTATAGGCCTCACTGCCATCCTTTGCCTGCACAGCAAACCAGCCATCGCCTTTAATGGCAACGTCAAGATCCCGTCCCGTAGTTTTAATCGGGCCCGAACGAAAATTTGTAGACGGAGTTTCAATCATGGCAAATACCCGTGATGGTAACCCTTCTCCAAAGGCTTGCATCGATCTCGCCTGCGCCATATCAGACTTGAAACCATCAGTATTCGCATTGGCTAAGTTGTTGCCTCGTAAGGCCAACTCATTCATATTTTGCTTAGCCCCACTCATGGAGATATACAGGAATTTGTCCACAAGACTGCTCCGTCAAATTTTCTACCTGACAATAGCAAAGCAAGCATCGTGCCAACAAAAACGATACCTAATATGTTGATTAATTAGAAAAATTAGAAGGGATTATAGGGGAATACGGTAAAGAGGCTAAGTGTTGCCGCTGGCGGCAACACTTACGGTAACGTCAAAAACTAGCGGATCTGTAGCACAGTTTGTTGCAGGGTGTTATTGACTTCCAGTGTACGAGAGTTTGCTTGGAAGTTACGCTGAGCGGAAATAAGATCCACCAGCTCAGTGGTCAAATCGATATTCGATTGCTCTAACGCAGAAGAACTAATACTACCGAATGTGCCACTATTTGCCTCACCTGCTAGTGCAGGGCCCGAATTTAAGCTCGCCTTCCAAGAGGTATTACCGACTTGGGTTAAGCCTTGTTCGTTAGCAAAACGAACCAAAGCAACACGCGCTAAGGGGACCGTTGAACCGTTAGAGTAGCTGGCCGTGATTAGACCATCTGCACCAATTTCAACGTTTGTTAGGCGGCCAACCGTTGTGCCGTCTTGAGTTAATTCTGTCGCCGCAAAGGGAGCTGCATACTGGGTAGGGGCATTAAACTTAATTGTTAAATTTTGAGTACCATCGGCACCAGGCCCCAATACTCCTGCACCACCCACACCAAGGGTTTCTGTTGTCACTATTGCAGGATCGCTCCCCGTATAAACACCAACTGAGTTAAACTTCAGTACCGAGCCTCTCCAACCACCAGTAGTTTCTGCGGTAGCCGTTCCATCGGGTACACCGTCACCATCTGTATCTGTTTGATAAGTACCAGCAGCTCCATCAACATCTACTTGCTTACCATCAACCGCATAGTAGGCAACCCAGTTGTTTTCACCGTTGTATGCCCCATCAGTGGGCTTAACAAAGTAGGAGGTCATAATATGTGGCTCACCGAGTGAGTCATAAATCGTCATCGAGGTAACACTATTGTAAGTTTTAGGATCGAGTGGATCAAATGCCGCGGGATCGAGTGAACTCTCTTTTGCGTTTAAATTCATCTGAAGACTGACGTTCTCTGTCTTTACAGGGCTCCCCGCGGTATCAGGGATTTGAACGGGTTTAGCCGTAGTTAAACTAACAGAAGTTGAATTCCCCTCTTTATCTACAGGAAAAGTTTGTAAATAGTTACCGGCTGAATCGACCATGTAGTTATTTGAGTCAACTTTAAATGCACCCGCCCTGGTATAAGAAAAGTCTAAAGTGCCAAGTTCTGAAGATGTTACAAAAAAACCACCTCCCTTTATCGCCATATCCAGAGAGTTGTTGGTTAACTGTAAACTACCTTGGTGGAATTGCTGCGCCACTTGACTCGTTGCTACACCACCACCGACAGCAGTTTTAGAGTTAGAGAAAATCGAATTAGCGTAAACATCCGCAAATTCAGCACGTGACTCTTTAAAACCAACAGTATTTGCGTTAGCAATGTTGTTCGCAGTCGTGTTCAAATCTTTCTGCGCGGCAGATATGCCACTCAATGCAATGTTAAACGACATAATTCACCTCTACATTTGACTCAATTCAATTGTGGACGAGTAACGTCCAATTCATATACTGATAATATTAAGTTTCGGATACAGCCAACACATCGGATAGCTTAAAGGACATCCCCCCCCTTAGATTCAAAATTGCCCCTGTACTGGCAGTACCTAAAGAAACGCTACTTACATGTGCATAGGTGGATACAGCTAATTCTTGGGAAGTACCGTCGACTAATCCGCTGGCTTTAATCGAGTAATTACCTGCAGCAACGGGTTGGCCATTCTTATCCAATCCATCCCAATTAACATCAATATTACCGCCATCACTACCGTCAACGGTAAACGTGGAAATAACCTGCCCTTGTTCATCTTCAACACGCACATTTATGGCAGAAATTTTCTCACTCGTACTGATAATCCCTTTCATTGCTGGATTTTCAGCCGAGATATAGCCAGTATCGGTTGGAAGCAGTACTTTTCGTCCCACAAGCCCCGATGCCTGTAAGGCTTGGCTCGATGTCATGACACTGTTTAAATTAACAATTTCTTTATTAAGATTAGAAATACCATCCACAGTAGAGAAAGAGGCCATTTGAGCAATCATCTGATCATTGTCAACAGGCTTAAACGGATCCTGCATGGACAATTGTTGACTTAATAACGAGAAAAAATCTTCCTGTGTCAGTTGCTGACTTTTCGCCTCAGGTACTATCGACTCACTGGGTAAACGAAGACCATCCAAAAATGGATTTCCAGTCGTACTCGTTGTCGAGTTCGTCGTTTGCGCTGACGCTTGATTGACTTGATTAATGAGGCTCACAGCTTACCTCCTAAGTGACGCATATTATTTACCCATCCCAAGTGTTTGTTGCAGCATAGATTTTGCAGCTTCAGCGACTTGAACATTCATTTGATATGAGCGAGAGGCAGAAATCATATCTGCCATTTCTTCCATGACATTTACGTTCGGTTTATAAATAAAGCCATCACCATCCGCCATAGGATGATCCGGCGAATACTCTTTGAGTAAGGGTTTATCACTTTCCACGATCCCCTTAACTGTTACCCCTTGAGAGGATTGCTGTTGGCTCTGTGCTTTAGCCATTTCAGCTTCAAAAATAGGATGACGAGAGCGGTAAGTTTTATCGATACTGCTTGAGACGGAATCAGCATTAGCAATATTACTGGCCGTAGTGTTGAGCCTTACCGACTGTGCTGACATCCCAGAGCCAGCCACATCAAAAATGCTAAATAAACTCATGATTAATCCCCTCTTAGCGCTTTTTTCATGCCACTAAACTTACTATCCAAAAAACCCAGTGACATTTGATATTCGAGGGCATTTTGCATAAAGGCAGACTGTTCCTGTTGAATATCAACAGTATTCCCATCACCGGTATCAGGTTGATTTGGAACACGAAACTTAACGTATTGGCCAGTTAATTCAGCTAAACCAAAGTGCCGTTCATTATCTGCCGTATCGAGGTGATTACGCTGTTGCTGTTGACTATGAGCAGCTTGCATAGCGGCAGAGAAATCGACATCACGGGCTTTATAGTGTGGCGTATCGGCATTTGCGATATTACTTGAAATCACTTCGGCCCGTTCTGCACGTATGCCTAAAGTGTATTGATGCACACCCAGTGCCTTATCAAAATTGATCGCCATAAAATTGCCTCCATCGTGTCACTCGCAGGATTAAAGCAATTCATGTGCCAAAAAGAAGGAAATAATGATAAACAGCAAAGGCAGGTAAAAATAGATATAAAAAATTACCGACATTTGTCGGTAATTTTTAATGAAATCGGCAAGTTAAGTCTTTTTCTGGTAATAGATCCCAGGATTACAACGCACCATATCGAACTCGTCGGTTAAGCCCGCAATCGATTCCGAAGCACCTAAAAACAAAATCCCTTTTGGGTTAAGAGCGGCAGCAAATTGCCGCAAAATTTTGGCCTTTGCCTCAGGCGCAAAATAAATTAACACGTTCCGGCAAAAAATAATGTCAAATTTACCTAGCAACGTATAACTTTCAAGTAGGTTATGGGCTCTAAAATTCACTAGCCGTTTAACATTCTCCTTTAACTTCATATTGCCAGAGGGTAATGCATCAAAAAACTGACGCTTACGCTCCTCCGATAAACCTCGGGCTAAAGCCAAACTATCATATTCAGCATTTTTACAACGCTCTAGCATCGAAGGGGATAAATCAGTCGCTTGAATTGTCGCGCCTCCAGCTAGGGCTCCTGGCTTTTTCTGCTGATATTCCAAAATAGTCATAGCCAATGAGTAAGGCTCTTGCCCTGATGAACAAGCCGCAGACCAAATTTTCAATGGGCGACCTAAACGGTTGTACTCAGGTAGCAGGACATTGTTAAGCAGCTCGAAAGGATAACGGTCACGAAACCATAAAGTCTCATTAGTTGTCATCGCATCGATGACTTCAGCCCTCAAAGCGCGCTCGGTGGGCTTCATCGAATGCTTAACCACGTCGGATAATGATGGAAGGTTATATTTTCCCATCAAAGGGGCAAGACGGCTACGCACTAGGTATTGTTTATTCTCACCTAGTACGATGCCGCTGTGTTGCTCTAGGAACAACCTAAATTGATTATACTCAGCTTCTGCAAGTGACTTATTTGGCACATTCACGTCCTAGATCCTATCGCTAGCGAGCACCAAAAACAGTGCAAAACTAAAATGTTATAAGGGCCAGATTATAGCGCAAAGCTCAACTAGGCACTAACCCTCACTTTATCATTTATAAACTTAAATGCTTGTTCACTGCCGCAGCTAATTCATCCGGGTTAAACTTTGCAATAAAATCATTGGCCCCCACTTTCTGTACCATAGCTTGGTTAAAGACCCCACTGAGCGAAGTATGCAACACTACTTTGATATGTTTAAGTTTTGGATCATCGCGTATTTCAGCCGTTAAGGTATAACCATCCATTTCAGGCATTTCAATATCAGAGATAATTAATGGAATTTCATCTGCAACATTATCCATTTCAGTTGCAATTGCCTTTAACTTATCGAGGGCTTCACGGCCATCTTTTGCCGTATCTATCTGCAAATTTAAAGACTCTAATGACCGAATAATTTGCTTACGTGCGACGGCAGAATCATCGATAACCATAATATGGTAATGCTGTGTCCGGTCGATGGTAAGCTGCTCATTGACCTCTTCACTAATCGCAGTTTTTACTGGAGAAATTTCATCTAAGATTTTTTCAACATCTAAAATCTCAACCAATTCACCCTCTATTTCTGTGACTGCAGTGAGATAAGAGTATCGACCAGCTCCTTGAGGTGGAGGCATAATTGCCTCCCAGTTCATATTGATAATCCGCTCAACAGAACTAACCAAAAAACCCTGCACACTACGGTTATATTCAGAAATAATAATAAAGCAATTTTCAATATTGGTTAATGGACGCCCGCCAGTTGCCGCACTGAGATCAATGACCGAAATCGTTGTGCCTCGGATATGGGCAACACCCTTCACATTTGGGTTGAGTTTAGGCAAAGTCGTCAGCGGTGGACACTGCAGTACCTCTTTCACCTTAAACACGTTTATCCCAAATCGCTGACGGCCATTTAACTTAAATAGTAAAAGTTCTAAACGGTTCTGACCAACGAGCTGGGTTCGTTTGTTGACTGAATCAAGAATACTCGACATAACTCTGCCTTGTTGTTCTGTTTATGTACGGCCCTAAGACTCGTATGAGTATAGGCATATTAATTGCTTACGTCTTACTATCGATAAACATAGTTGAAACTGAGTCAATCTTCTGACACTGATATTTCTGTTGATTTTGGTCATCAGCTTCAAACTTGATAAAAGTATAGGTGCATTCTGGCGTTACAAGCTAGTCTCTTCATTATGAAAGTAAATTTAGTCTGTTTTTTGAGTATTTTCGCCCTACTGATACCCGCTACTGCGAGTACAGAGCCTGTTGCTCCCACCATATCGGCGATATCCGAATTAGCTAAAGCCCTTATTAGTGAAAAGATATCCCTACCCGAGAAGGCTAAAGTAGAAATAACCCCTCAGGCCGTCGATGCTCGCATGCTCCCGTCACAGTGCATATCACCGATAAAGGTAGAAATGGCCAGCGAACGAGAAATTAGTCGCAACAATACGATTAAAGTGAGTTGTAATACCCCTGAGCTGGCCTATCCTTGGCAAATATTTATCTCGGTACGAGTCGATATTTTATTCCCTGTCGTGGTTACCACAGAAATTTTGGCACCAGGCGATCGAATAAATGCGAACCAAATCGAGATAAGATATATCGAACAAAATAGTTTACGCGGACAACAATTTGACGATCCAAGTAAGCTCACGGGCACACGAGTAAAACGTCGAATAGCAAAGGAATCTCCTATTGTTGCTAACAACCTGTGCTTTGTTTGTAAGGGTGATGCCATTTCTATTTATGTACGATCGCCTTCATTTGTGTTAAAAACAGCAGGAGAAGCCTTACAAGACGGGAATGTGGGGGAGCAAATTAGAGTTAAAAATAGCAGTTCAAACAAACAACTAGATGCAATAGTCATAGGCATTGGCGAAGTCGAAGTTAGAATGTAAAATAATCTAAAGCTTTTCTATAAGCTGCCGATACCCCAGTTAAGAAATCCCGTATACACGACGCTGGAGCCTAAAATGGCAATTGATATAAGCAAGCTCAACACCGGAACGACTTCTCAAACACGTTCTGGCGCGACTAAAGTCAGCAGTGAACAATCTGCTCAAGTAGCGACAAAATCAGCTCCATCGCAAAGAAGCGACTCAGTAGTCATTACGGCTCAAGCTCAGCAGCTACAAGGAGCTCAGACTAAAATGGCGAGTCTACCCGAAGTTGACCAAAAGAAAGTGGCTGAAATTAAGCAAGCCATCGCCGAAGGTCGCTATAAAATTGATCCGGAAAAATTGGCTGCCAATATCGCCAGTTTTGAAGCCGAATTAAATGATCTCAATAGAGAGTAACTATGACAGAAATAGCTAAACTGGTAGATCTGCAACACGCCCATTTGGCTGTTCTTAAGCAAATTATACTCAAGGAAAAAGGCGCTTTGGTAGACCAAAACGCCGATTTGTTGTTGTCGCTTGCAAATGAAAAATCACAATGTCTAAAACAGCTTAAGGCAACTGATGAGCTGTTGGCCAATCACAACGATAAATCTCAGCTAACACAACAACCTGATCTTAACGATAAAATGGCAGAGGTTAAACGAGCGTTAACCGAATGCAAAGAACTGAATGAACAAAATGCCAGTTTGATCGAGATGAACTTAGCGAGTCTAAATCGCTTTGCTCAAGCCCTGCAAGCCAGTCGCAATGCCACTAGCCTTACCTATAACGATAAAGGTAAAACCTCAACAATCTCAAGTTTAGGTAATGATTTAAAAGCCTAGTCGCCTCTCAGCTTGTATATTCCTCTTTAAAATAAGCGTTACAAAACCACCAAACTAGCAAAAAAACCACGCAAATGCGCGGCCAATGTGTTTGTAAAAAGTGGATAAAACACTAGATGATTGACATTTTACGGTTATTTTTTCAGCGATTCTGCGCTATTTTATGCAACACAGAGCGCATGTGATGTAGCTACTCGACATAAACTGGCGATAATGCACAGCATAAATACTGACCAAATACTTTCGCAAAGAGCCTCTCTGGCCAGCTCTTACTCTGGCTTTGCAACCAACGAGCAGCTAAACACTATTTAGAATAACTAAACATCATTTCTCATTTCGTGAGATGACTTGCCAGAGCGAACAAAAGTTAATATTAAACATCAATACGCCTTAAAAATAAGTCACTTCTTTAACTCTTTGAGGACGGCTTTGCTGCTGATAAAGCGCCCAAACCTGTGCGAAATCGAGTTCTAATTCAGTAACATAATGCTCACCAGCGGGATAACTTTTTACAACTTTAGCCCCGCGTATGACTCCAGAAACCGAAGCTTTTACATTATCGTCCGTTAACATCCACTCACTCACACTGCTATTTGCCGTAATTTTTTGCCCATAAACTTGTTCGGCTAATTCGCGGTAAGCCACAATTTTTGATGCCTGCATAGCCATCAACACTTTTTGCGATTGCTCTTTAGCGGGTTGTGTCGCTAAGGGCGCGTAGCCAATTGCAGTGAGTTTAGGAAAACTCGGTGGCGGCACATCTTCCCACTGTACGTATCGGTCTTTCGTTGCACAGCCGCTTAACAAAAGCACTGCGACAAGTAAGAGGTATCGTTTCATTTTCCATCTCCTAACACACGTACTTCATTCATACCTGAACCTGTTTGCCTATATAAAATGCCATTTTGGGATACTACTTTTTCAGATGGTTGCATGTAGTTGGGCATTTCTTTTTGAGTCACATATGTCTGAGAAGCCGAAACCACGCGATTGTTACTTACATTAACAATACGTGTGTTGATTGCCATGCCATTAGTTGTAGGGCTCATAGTCGATACCACTAAATGCTCGACGGGAAGATTGGTTGATAACTTTTGCCAATCCCGCGTCAAAATAAAATCGCCATCTGCCGTCACTCTCAAACCATCACCTAGGTTTAAATCCACTACATTAAATTGAAAGTGATGCAGTGATGCCATTAATCCCTGCTGTAACTGCTGCGCCATTGCATGAGTGCTGTTCATATCCCCCACTAACACAGGGGTTGCAACAACTATGGGTTGATCTGAACGCAACGCATCATTTTGCTTTACCAATTCAGTGACAATTCGCTGGGCTAAATGATTAATCATCGACGTCGGCGGCAGACCATTACCATCATCTAAGCTAGGTTTCGGTGACGCAGCGGGTTTAGCAACGCATCCACCTAACACCACTAGGGTTAAGGGAATAATCACACGTTTTAGCATTGGGCAGACCTCGTCTATAAGGGTTTTTGGCCATTAGGTGGCAATAAAGCCACTGCCATCAAATATCGCAAATACCAGACCAAAACAGGACTTTGGCCGAAGATATTATACTCATACGCACTTTATCGACGGACAGCGGTAAAACTTTATCTAAAACTCCAATTGAATAAGGCATGAAACTTGCTTTTATCCCTAAATAAAGTTGTATGTCAGTAAACTGGCTCCATTACCAATCTCGCCATTTGCGACGGCATAGCGTTAAGGACTGAATTGATGCACATATTAAGAACAGCTTCACTCATTAGTTTGAGTCTTGCCTTGCTTTCAATGCCTGTACAGGCTGAATGGATAGAGGCCAGCGGCGAAGCCATGATTGTTAATGGCAACATAGCTCAAGCTAGGGAGGAGGCCATCAATCAAGCAGTAAGTTATGCAACGCTTAGTACGGGCATTAGAATATCCAGCGAACAACAAACAACTAATGGTAATCTCACCCAAAACAGCTTTGCGATAAATCGGAATGCCCAAGCAATCAGCATTCAACTGGTAAATGAACGTATTCAAGGTCAGAGAATATATGTCTCTCTTCGGCTCGATCTAAATGAAGATCCTACGCAGCAATGTCCGAATGGACAATTAAAAGCTGCTATTTTAATACCTCAGGCGCAAATTAAAGATCGCACTCAACTCAGATACGGCCAACTTTCAGGATTTGAAGAAATTATCTCCGAAAAACTGGGTAATAGTATCGATAGCTATTCATCTACAAGTTTTAGTCACCTACATGCTAAAGAACGACTCGATATTACCCAAGAATTAGCAGACACCCGTGGATATAGACTGCCAAGCTGGCTGAGCGAGATCACCGACAGTCAATATATTCTACAACCACAAATTATCGATATTTCAACAGAGTCAGTGGAATCAACCTTTCTCGGCATATGGGATGAGGCGCCGCTTAGACAGTTTCAACTTAAGCTTAATCTCTACCATGGGATCAGTGGAGAGGAAGTATGGAGCAAGAGTTATAGCACCTCTGCCCCATGGGAATTTGAAGAACAAGCCATCATATCCCCTAACAGTGACAGATTTTGGCGCTCGGCCTATGGCAGAAATATCAATCAATTAATTCAACAAGCCACTCAAGATTTGGATAGCACACTCAACTGTCGCCCCTTACTCGGGCAAGTAGTTAGTCGCCAAACGGATAGGATCATACTGAATCTAGGGAGAAAACATGGCATTCGCGTTAACGATAAATTCCAAGTGGTACTGCAGCAAAACTTACCCGATAGACTCAATGAAATGCGTCCTGTCGCAACGAAGAGTCGTGCCACAGTCAAAATTGAACAGGTGAGTGAAGAAAGCTCAACCGCAGTGCTTGTAGACAAAAATGCTGTCTACAATGTACAGATAAACGACATCGCGCTTAAGATTTAAGCAACTAAATCATAAGCCTTTTAATCAGAGATAAAACCAGTATAATCACCCTCGTCTCTTCATAGCTCAACAGGATAGAGCAGCCGCCTCCTAAGCGGCCGATCGGGGTTCGAGTCCCTGTGGAGAGACCAGTAGCCTATATAAATCAATCAGTTACAAGAAAATTTTCGTTTTATCCTACTCATATCCTACTTTATATCTTTATATATTTTTTTTCTTCCTAAATTGAAAATAAATACTTGATTTTGTTAAAGCATTATGTTATTTGACTTTTTTATGGTTTTTTGTTATATTACTTTAAATCAAATGTCAATTTGATTATAAAAAAACAAACAAAAAAATAAGGGGTTATGATGGAAATGATGTTATTAACGAACGAAGAAGCCGCAACTTTTTTAAAAATTTCACCGAGAACGCTTACCAATTGGCGATCAGCCAGAAACGCGAGAATCCCATTTTCGAAAGTTGGTCGAGGTGTAAGATACAATCAGCAAGATCTAGTTGATTTTGTCAATTCGAACACCAAACAAATCTCATAGTCAATCAATAAAAAAGAGTCAAAAATATGTACTTTTACTTTACATTGAACAATAAAAAGCCGTTAAATAGCGGCTTTTAAATCTATATTAAAAATCAGTATCAGTAAAAATTTAAGACTTACTAGACTTCTACTTTCGCTATATATCATCGGAATTTATTTCATCGGCAAGAACAACTGCATCATTGATTTTTTTGTTCTTCTTCTCCGTCTCCTTTTTCTTTTTATTTATAATTTTAACTTTATCAATATCATTGATTTTTTCAAACTCGAAACCACTAATATGATTTAAAGATACGAGCTGCTCAAGAGCAAATTTTAACTTTCTCTTTTTTTCTCTATTTTCCATTTTTGAATGACCCAAACGCTCTAAAAACTTATATAAATCGACATAGAAACAGCTCTGTCTTTTGAATTTTTTAGTCTGAAGATAAAGATATACAGCTTTTGCGTACTGCGTTTTTATTTTGTAATACACAGTCAAATCGATCAATTCTTAAGAAAAATCAGCAGTAGCTATTGCGCCTAATTTCCTGCTCAATTCAATTTTAATCTCTTTAGATTCAGTATCATAAAAAGTGCTTTGAAAAAGTGGAAATGACAATCTAGTTGTATATTTATCCACATCATCACATCCGTCTTTATAAAAGAATAATTCAACATGACAAAATTCTAATCGCTTTATTCTCTTTACTAATACTTTTCTCTTAGCTTCAGTTCTTGAAGCTTTTGATAGTTTCAATGCTTCAAACAATTCTTTATCAGTTAATGAAATACTAAATTTTCTATACTGTTGATATTTGCTAATTATAATAGCAAATAAAGGAAAGTCATCCGATGCATTCAACTCTAAACCGTTATAAACAACTCTTTCATTTTTAGTTCTTGAAATATCATAACTAACTAACCCTCTTGAATTTTCATCAACTTTGTAATTTGATGTCGCGAAAATTGGCGCATGTATAATTGATGATAACTGCATAGATTCTGTGCTTTTTTTTATTTTTTTCATATTAATGTTCCATAGTTATAAGTAATAGATATCACATTTAAATACGTTGTCAACAGTAGCACACAATAAATTTATAATTATTTTAAACATTTTATTGAGCTAATAAATATAAGTAGTAGCTTGAATTATTATTTTAACAACTAGACAAGTAAAAAAGAAACACACGAAAATCATGATTGATTTCATCGTAAAGATAAAGAAGGAGCACACAAATCATAAAAAAGCAGCCACGAATCATAAAAAAGTAGCCACAAAACATTGATGTAGCCCTTGTTGTGCATGGTTTTCAAAGTCTGTAACCGTTTTTAACCTTTTTAAACCTGCTTGTTAACTTATTTTGAGATTACATTATCGTTAACTAACTTTTGTATATTGATCACTATTTAATTCACTTCACTACACAAACAGGGTTTGTTTCGTTTCGTTCACTTTTTATCTGATGAAAAGCTTGATTATATTTAATTGAACTTTAACTATTAAAAATCTGATTAAGTTTTTTAAATTTAGTAGATAATCTTTGTTTTTTATCAATTTCAGCAGAAACTTCAGTATTATTTATTGCGTTAATTTGTTCTTCATTATAAACAATATTTGCATGTATAGACGCTGTTACAACTTCATCAGCAGTTTTTTCAATAATATTTGACAAACCTCCAGAACTAATTTCTTTAAACCATAATTGGAATTTATTATAAACATTTCTAATTGATTCTAGTGTTTTCTCTAAGTTAGTCACTTCTTTTCTCTGTGATTTTATTATACTTTCATTAGATTCAATTTCAATTTTTTGCCTTTCTAAAACTGTATTGATATTTTCTTCAAGTTTTTTCTGCCTAATTTCTCTTTTTATTTTTTCTTCTCGAACATAAACAGATTTATCTTTATGCTCTGCATTCGTAATCTGTTTAGATATTCCGCGCCTAAAACCCAAATGTTTGAAACTTTCTGCAACTCGGTCTTGCATAGCTACAAAATTTTGATTGAGTTTATACTTGGTCAGTTCTTCGTCATTTGAAGCTCTCAAATCATCATCACGCTTCGAATCTGCTAAAGACTGACGTATGTATGGTTGATGTGAAGAAAGTGGCTTTAAAGGCTGTCTCTTGAACTTAAAATCATAATTGAAGAACAAGCAGTGTGAATGAATGTTTCTTTTCCATTTACCAGTTGCTTGATCAACGTGTCCTTCGTCCATATGTAAAGCTCCACCCATAAATTTCATGCCATGTACACTTTCTTCACCTTGGCAATGTGTTTTTAATCTTTTCTCAAGACCTTTTGCTAATTTAATTTGTATGTCCGATTGACTTAAATTAGGATATTTCAATTTAAGCTGTTTTTCTAAAAACTCAATTTGTTCTTCAGAAAAAACAACTATCATTTCAAGTGTTGTATTCATGTCTTTTCTTGATTTTTTTCCTGTTTCAGCTTCAAAATCAACTTTAACTTTATTATAAGCATCGATTAGATCTAAATTTTCAAAATCAGATCCGACAAAATTTGTATTTAAATGAGAAAGATCTTCATTTGGATTTAATGAGTTAGTATTTTTAAATCTAAGTATATGATCTAAAAGCTCAATAGTTCCTTTATGCTTTTCAGTTTTTGTTTCAAAAACTTTATAAGATCTACCATCTTTATTCTTTAGTAACAGTCCCTTTTCGTCTTTAGCCCATATTTTCCTTTTTTTAGATAGTTCACATTGTTGATCTTTATAATATGCAGTTCTAACAGATATAAAATCACTCATTAATAACCACCTTTATTATTATATATACTTTAAACATCTCAGAAAAATATATTATTTCAATAGCGATTTAGAATAAAATTTTAACACACTAAAACTTTGTTCCAAAGGTGTGCTCTGCGAGAGGTGATTTTTTTGTAAAAATAAGCAAAATTTTGACTTGAAAAATATTTATTTCATGCAATAATTTAATTTATAGTATTTAAATGAGGGGAATATGGATAACAATAGAAAAAGCAGTAATAAAGATATTTCAAGAGTCAATATCACTTATGATCCACAATATGAAAAGAATATTCACGACTGGCTATTAAAACAGCGTTTCTTAAATAAACATAAGGACAATACTAGTAAAGGGAAAGGGAAAGCTAAAGGTGCAGATAATGGATTTAGAAAATAAAATCGACCAAGCAAAAAATCTTATAGACCATTTTTATTCTATTCATAGTGAGCAAATTAATCATCATGATTCTAATATTAATTTTGATCTAATTTACTTTATGCATTTTTATCATATAATTTTGATGAAAAAGATAAAAAATATTTTCAATTTATCAGATGAACAATTTGAGAAACTACAAGTCAACCCAACATTTCAAAATAGCATTATAAAATACATCGATGCTGTAGTTATTAAACTAGTAAATAAAGCATTAGATCAACGTCTATACTCCCCTCGCAGAAAAACATCCAGAAAACCTTGAACCATATACATGTATTTCAGCTGTAAAATCATATCCTCATAGATCTACCAATAATTTTATTATTCAACTGATTATAGTTTGAGCCAGTCAGTATTGAATTTTCATTTGGGTCAATTCCTTGCTCTTGTAGCTTATTTATATAATAAGGAACTTTCTCTTGCCCATAACAACGATTAAAGCGGTCAATCACTGTATCTGATGAGAAACACTGATCCACATCGTTATCAAAGATATCCACCAAACCGAACTTATCACACAAAGTACCTGCGTCATATGCTGCTAATGCAGAGATCCCATAGTGCTGCTGTAAAAAGTGATAAAAATCTTCTTCTAATATAAAACGCTGCTCATCAAACTCATTTACTTCATGTGCAGTTTCTAGCAATTCAAACAACTCCAATTGACCATATCGCTTCACCAAATAACTATCTAATGCTTTACTCGCAGTGGTATTCACATACTCAGCAATAAAAAGAGTCTTAACTGACGGCTCAGAGTCATTAGTTTGAATAGAAAGTCTGAAAGCATCTGAATCAAATTGTTCAACCAGTGCAGCTTGATATTCTCGCCCTTTAACAACAATGTAGTCAGCGGCAAGTTTCCCCTTACTACAGGCAATGCTCAAAAAGTCTTTATTCGAATCTGTCTTCTGACGCTTCAACCAAGCATGAATGTATTTAGCTGACGCTTTATCTAACACGCCAGGCAAGTTAAATCGCTTCATCAACTGCTGGGATGATGATTCTGCGATCACTTCCTCAAAAGCGTATTGAGTTGAGCCAAAGGTGTGGCCGAATTTACGAGCTAAACGACTTTGATGACCAGTTGAGTGACTCATTTCATGCGCCAAAACTCCAGTATAAGCTAACAGACAATGTTCACCTGTAAAGCGAGCCTCATCGACCATAGCAATTTCATCTCTCTCAATATTGTAGTAACAGGATTTCGGATGAGATATAAGCGGCACACCCATTTGGATTAATGCACCTTGTAACAACGCCTTTGCTGCGAGGATTCTCGGCTTAAACAGCTTCTCTCTTTCATCTTCAGTACGGCAGGCTTTCAACTCGGCCAATAACACTGTTTCTCTGAAGTCCTTAACCCAATTTTTATATAGATCATTATCATCCAAACCTGCGTCAAATTGAGAAGCATGGTATAGCTCAAATAACCTCAATACCTTTTGATCTCGGTAATGCTCCTGTTCTGAATCAGCCAGAGTCATATATCGTTTATAGCTGAGCCATTTTTTCGGGTCATCGCTTTGCAAACTGTCATTCACGTAAAGCTCAACCACCTTTTGACCAATGCATAAAGGCGTTTCTGGCTCAACCAAGCCCAGTTCATCTAGATTGTGCTTATTAAGGAAAATCGGTGTTTCTAGCCCCATTTCCTGCTGAAGCATCGACAACAACATAGCATTATTACCTGTATAAAGTTGACCTGTTTTCGCATTTTTAGGGTTCCCGTAAATCACATGTTCACTCCACGGCAGCTTAAACTGATACTCTGTATCCGTGCTTTCAAATGCTTCAATATATTTGCGATACATCGTTTCAACTTGCTCAAGCACCGTTAAGGATTTTGGCGATATCGATTCGTTAGCTATAGTAGATAGTCGCTGCTGTACTGATTTAAAATCATTTTCACTCAATACTGTTCTATCCAAGCAGGCGTGCATGTAAAGGCTGGTAAAGCCATTGTCTTTAATAAAACTGTCAAACTTTTTTTTGGTTATTATATCAGCAGGCGTTTTTTCTCGATTAATATAGAAGTCTAACTGCTTAATAGATTTAATCACCCTGTTTAATGATACAAACTTTTCCTTAATTTTTTCTACTATTTCAACATTATAATTTTTCATATGACACCTCAGAAATAAAAGTGCCAATCTAAAACTTAAATATAATTCACTTTAAATAATAAAATATTCACTACACTTACATCCTTACATAAGGAAAGTTAATTTCAACCCTTACGACAAATTAAAAATAAATTAAAATAAATTAAAAATAATTAAAAATAATTATTTTAATTTATCACATACTTAATATTAATTATCACAAAAATGTAAAAAACGGAAGGTTACAAACACTTATTCGATTGATATGATAGTTACAGATAAACAATAACAACAATAAGGAGAAAGATATACGCGCTACAAATTATGCATTTTAAATCGTAAAAATAAATAATCACAAAATCAAAGGAGATACACATGTATATAGATCAAAACTTAATTAGAGAAGTACTAATTCAAAATGAATACCTTACAAAAAACAAAATGGAACAGTTCATCAAAGATGAGCAACACTTTATCGATATCGAACATTATCAAAATTCTAAAGGCGATTCGAGATGGAAGTTGACACTCACATCTGGTGATACGGATATTTTTGCCATTACTAGCGATGATGGAAGCTTTATTATAGAAGGCTGGACTCGATCAATGAACGAACCTGTCGTTGAAGTGGGAAATAATCCAGAGTTAGGCGACTATTTAGTTCAGCTCAGTAAAAGATAGTTCGTGAAAGTCATTTTAAAAAGTGTATTTTTAGACACTCCAAATAAATAACTTTAACTAATTATTCTATGGAATACTGTGTTCACACTAACTCAGTTTTGGACAAAAGTTTGTTAGAGTTATTCACTACCCGCAGGTAATACTCATAAGATTTTGTAGGGGGTCATAAGGAAATCGAGCTCATAATCTTACTCACATTAATGATAAAATTAGTTCTGTATAGTGGTATAACTTGTTTTGTAACAAAATCAGTTATACCACTGCATATCAATCCCTAACAAGAGAGTGACAAATCATTCGAAGTACATACCACCAAGCGTAAACCGAATGATGGCTTTGACCATCATTATCATCCAATAATCCGTGGGCCACTTGGTTTCTAAAATTACAACCCAGACTCTCGGTAAAGATCGTCTTAAGTTCAAATGCTACTTTTTCACCGAACATTGTTTCGAAATTATTTTTCAGTACTAAAGAGCTCAATGAAATTTCATCCTCAATACTACCCTTACTATCATTTATTGTTGTGCTATGTTCACCTGCATCCTTTAGTTTCATTCGAACAATATGTTCTATCTGTGGACACAATAAATGTATAGCAGCAGAAAAATCATGCTCAAAACCAAACCAAAGTGCCAAGCCTAAGGTTTTTTCTCGGCCATCAGGTACTAATGGAGAGTGTAAGCATATCAACTCAAAAAACTCTCTAGAGAAAGAATGCTCTTCACGTAGTTGGTCTAAAGCAGGCAATAATTTAGTTTTTACATCGAAATTCATGTAGAAGAGATAATTTTCAATACATTGTTCATGTATTGCACGTTCAACATCTTTAGCATCATCTTTATTATGAGCTGGTGATTTACCAATAACTCGCCCATTTCGTGAAATATTGATCGTACTTACCATCGATTTATAATTTACATTTCTTAAGCTTTTTTCAGCATCAGCGGACATAGTTTCTAAATCAGAACTAACAATCAAACCACAGTAATAGAGAAGAGCCGTTTTTGCATCTGTTTTACCTGATACATGTTTTTTTGCGTTAACTACAATATCAGATACATCTGGCATTGGGAGTTCTATCGTGACCATTTCATCAATCATCTGTTTACCTGAATGCTCAATTTTATGCTTTAGCCTACTTATTATTTCTTCTATTTTGTTTTGATCAGTACGATATTTAATTTCAATATCTCGGTATGCTTTTAATGCATCACAATAAAATAATTTTGCAACTACAGCCGAGTCCGTTAATCTTTTATCCCCTTCAAGCTCATAACTGTTAGCATAAAAAACCCTTGAGTTCACCCATGGTGCTTTATCTTTAAATAGTGTAGAAATTTCAATTGCAAGTTTCATATATTCTCTGACTACATGATACTCGCCTTGCTCGTTAGACTCTCTGGCTAGTTCAGTTAAGCGTAAAAAAATATTGTCAAAATTATCAGCCTTACTACTTGTTTTAAATAGTAATGAGCAGAGTTTTTGAACTATGAAATTATATTTTCCATGATCTAGATGAATAGCTTCTAATATTCTATCTTTTAACTCAGTCAATCTATTTAAGTCATTGATTTTTCTGCATAGTACTAAAGCTCTTTCCCATTCGTTGACTTTATACAAAAAACTTGAGTCAAGCTTGATTTTCTTTCTGGTGTAACAATCAATTGCAAGTTTAGCCCAATCTTTAATTTGGTATTTAGTACTATAAAAAAGAATCTCAGCCAGCCGAGCTTTTAGGTAATTATCGTCAGTAAAAGGAATGATGGCTTCATAAAACTCTAGGTCTTCTTTAGTAAAATCTTTCAAAATATTCGTTTCTGAAGGTAAGACTAATGTGAACGGGTTATAGATATTATCGGGGTGCCTAAGCTTCAAACTGACAACCCTCTCAAGCATAGACAAGGTGGTTTTTTTTGAATAACTAACTTCTTTTCCTATGACGGTTCGAAGATGAAGTTCATAGGAGTGACCATCTTCAGGAATAATGGAGATCTTTTCATCCCACTTTAATGCCTTAAAAGCGTCAACATATTCGCCAGTCATAGTTTTCCACCGAGAATTTTATGCGATAAAATCAATGACTAATATTAGCATAACACTTAGCTACGTCACGGATTAATGCTCATCATTCTGCGAAGACTTCTTCTTTATCAAATGCTAGCTATACAAAAATATCGACATTAGACAGATAAAGTCTCTCCTCAATTGATGAAAGTATTAGATCGAGTCTTGCCGCTATCCTAGTCATAAGTTTTAGTATGGGAAATTTCTTGAAGGAGCGATTAATCTAACCTTACTTCAAACTCGTTTTGGGGCATAAATACTTTACCCGCCTAGGCTCATTTCTGGACATAAATTAGTTAGGTTATTAGCTTTAACTCATAAGTTTCGGATTGAAATTTCTATGGATAAATGTCCAATTAAGGTTTGAATTATACGACTCAATTTGAACACTGCCGCTATTACTAAACTCAAAAACAAACCGTCAAGTGTGGTGAATCAATCTTAGATTGTTCGTTATATTGCCAGTTCGACATGTCTAGCGTAAATCATACCTTTAGTTGTTGTTATAGGCTTTTTGTCTGGTGTACAAAACATGTCTATTCGATCAATGTTATTCGAAACTGAATACTCATCACCTAACTCAATGATGGTAGGCTTACCTGCCAATTCCTCAATAGCTCGACAGCGTTCAGCAATAAGGTTCGTTATGTTAAAGATAAATCTATACATATCAAAGCCAAGCTCATGAACTACACCATCTAACTTCAAAGATGGCTTGTTGCAAAATACCTCCATATTAGTTAGTAAATCGTTATTGTAAGAGTAGCATTCAGATATTGAAGCCATCTCTTTAGAAACAAATTTAAGTTTCTTCTGATATTGCCTGTCGTTTTGAGGAACCATTGCATTATCGATAAAAGACTTAACACTTTTGGCAAAAGTTTCTAGGGGGATTATTAGATGCTGCACACGATCAAATTGTACATTCTCTTCGATAGAAACAAACATTCTAATATGATCGACATCACCAACATGGTGAAAATAGTTTCGAATAGTTCTGAGTAACTTGAAGTCTGGGTGATCTTTTATGTTACAGTCAAATAGCTCTTTCAGTTTATCAGCCGTAGAATGAAGATTATTAAGATAAGTAAACAAGCTATTTACATCATGTTCTTCTATGGTATCGAGCCTTAAGAGGGCTCGCTGACTTTCAAAATACCTATCTATAAATGTATGTCTTTTCATAAAATCTCAGTCGCTATGTAACGCCCTGTTATTTTGCGTTAATTTATGGTTTTAGAAGCATCTTCAAACGTGTGCTAACAAGCTTTAGGGCAGAATTGAGCTAGCTACAGCAGCTAGCTCAGTACATTTCCACATTATGCTGCTTCACTTAATCTTAAGCTTTCATAGTAATCCTCAGCTAAAGCAGTCATTTTAAATTCGGCATCTATTCCAGCTATCTTTTCTACGGCTTCTTGGATAGATGCAAGGTCGACATTAAAGAACTCTTTGCGAAGGTTTACAGCGTTTACACGTTTAGAATTGAATTCGCGGTGTAACGCTGTTTCAAGAGCTGGAGCATCATCGGTGTAAATCATGGCATGTACGTCAAATGGGAATGGTACACTTGCATCGCCTAGTTCTTTAACCCTGTCCATTGGCTCTAGACGGCGAGTAAGTCCTATCTTGTAAACATCTTCACCAAACGAACCAATATTACTGATGACGTAAACATGCCCCTTACGGGTTTGTTCCGCCATACTCTTAGCTCGTTCTTCTTTGGCTTCTGCTTCGGCGAGCTGCTGCTCTAGCATTGCTATCCGTTGCTCCATTTCAGAGCGCTCCTGCTCAGTAGCGTTAGCAAGTTCGCGCTGCGCTTTATCAAGAAGATTTCGGTACATTTTTTCTTCTTTTTCGGCATCGGCTATCGCTTTCTCAAATTCTTTAATAGCTCGTTGTTCTTCACGGATCTGTTCTTTGATAAGCTGCTGCTCAGCGACCTCTTCTTGCTTTTTAAGTGTGTATTGATATTGAAGCTTACACTCTTCGAACTTAAGTTCGATGTAATCTATATTAAATCCGCACTCTAATGTTGCTGCTGACTTTTCAAGTGTGTTGGCAAGTTTTTCTATACGTTCTAGAGTACGCCCAAACGAACTCGGCGACACCTTACCGATAAGAAGATCACATTCAATATTAAAAGCAGTAAGCATGAGCTTAATTTGACCATTTAGAATTGAATTATTGAATGACTTGTCGTTAGATATCACCGTTGACTCTGGGAAAGTGATCGCTGTTTTATCTTTGATCATGTCTTTTTGCTGCTGCCTAACATCCTTGATCTCTTCCGCAAATCGAGTAGATGTTTCGTAAAGGTACTTAGGCATTTCAAAATGACCATGAGCAGTGTATTCATCAAGCCTTGAATATAAGTCGAGATCACCCATTAACTCTTCTAGCTCAAGCTCACCTTTTTCAATACTTGAGTTAAGTTCATCTAATGTTGATGTAGTCGATTCTAAGGTCGCTTGCTGCTCTTGAATGCTCTGTTTTAGTACATTATCTTGTCCTTTCAAAGCTTGAAGTTCGGCAGTTTCCTCATTGATTTTATCTAGCTCTAGCTTTGCGGTTTCAGTGGCAGCGATTATTGATTCTCGGCTTATACACACTGAATCATATTGCTCTTTTGTTTTTGCTAGTGCTTCATCTAGCGACTTGTATTGCTCGATTTTCTTATCCGCTGAGCGTTTTGTTAGAATATAAGTTAATACGATAGCTATTAATGATAAACCTGCCAACATCAGTAAATTATTATCCATTGATTACTTTAGAACCTCTTGTATGAATTGTTTCCTAAGAGCGGCTCGCTCTTCACATCGCTCCTGGTATTCTTCTGCGGCGTTAGCTACTGCATCTTTAAAAGCTTGCTTTGCTGCTGACTTATTTAGTCTTGCTTGCCTTTGTAATTCGCGCTGAGCTTCTCGCACTTCTCTTTCGTGCTCTCTCATTGCCTGAGCATGTGCTCGCTCACTAGCTTTTTGCCTACGCTGGGATTCACGAGCTGCTTGTTTGTTAGCTCTATCTATTGCTTTAACAATCTTTATAGCCGTTCGTAAACCACTACCTCGTCTAGCCAATGGTTTCTCCTTTGAAGTGGTGTAATGCTGACTTTTTGGATGCTAGCACAATCGAATATGTGCAACTGATGCTCATGTCAAACAGATGGCATATTTTTTGGATTTTGGTGGGAGTAAAGTGAATTACTTTTGGTAGGGTAAACACATGGAGCATCAGTAGCATAGAGTACAGACCCTAAACGATTTTGGGGCATAAATGATTTACACACCGTGGCACTTTTCTGTCGGATAGGCGGTAACTGTTACCAAATGCCGCCCTCCTAAGACCATGCGTGCAATAATCTGAATATCTAGTTGCATATTGTAGAGGCATATAGCATAACTATTGGAGCAAAGTTTCAAAGCACAAAATAATTAGCATGCGATATCATATTGGACCGTAATCCTGCCTCTAAAAATATGATTTTTCAATTATTTTTCGCTTCACTAAAGTTAGTACAGACGCTAGCCTCATGTTGCGCAGTATCGCTAGCGAGCTAAATTCTGATATGTACCCAACATTAAAAATCTATTATTACCACTACAGTATTTAATAGCATCTTTTAAGTTATTGTTTTATTTTCTAAATCAGCTCTAACCTTCTCTAAAATATCAGAATTTTCATCACTAACATCCTGTACGGCTTTCACGATTTTTGAATTATTTAAGTGTGCATAGTGTTTTTTCGTTGTTTGCAAATTTCTATGCCCCAAAGCACCCTGTGTTAAACCTAAATCAGATGTATTATTATATATCTCTGTAGCCAATGTCCGCCTAAGATCATGAATAGTAAGATTTTCTTTTCTATCCTTAGAGTAAACCCCAGCCCTCCTACAAATCCTTCGCCAAAACGCCCCTTCGCTCGTTTTCTCAGAAATATGACCAGTTTTTGATATTGGTGAATCTGATGGAAAAACGAATTTAGAAGTCTTTGTTAAAATCCGTCTCGCCAAAATTTCAGTAGCTCTCTTTGATAACGAAATTTGCTGATTTTCATCATTTTTTATTTTTAGAGTCCATGTACTACCAAGAAGATCTACATCAGACCAAACCATCGATATAACATTTTGTTTTCTTGCGCCAGTTTCGATGATCATCCAAACAACATCAGAATGTATAATTTTCTCCTCTTCTTCTATAGCCTTGAAAAGTCTGAATTTTTCATCTTTTTTTAATACTCTTGCCCTACCGCTGGGAGCCGTCAGCTTTTCCAATGCAAATAATTGATTAAAAGGTATTTTTCTTTTTTTAACAGCGAAATTTAAGGCGGCTTTAGAAAACGTCAAAATTTTATTATAGACAGCAACCGATTTATCCTTTTGAAAGGTTTCTTCAAATTCGGTTGCGTCTATATCTTCAATTTTTTTATCTGCGTAAACTGGCAAAACATGGTTTTTAAATGTAGCTTTTGCATCTTTAAGCGATATTTTTGTCTTAAGTTCCATTCGAACGCAATTTTCAAAATCAGTTATGTAATAGTCAACAATTTTACTAAATGTCAGAACACCGTCATCTTCACTTCCACTTTCACTTTTCGGTATTTCGACTTGTTTGTGAGCATGTTTTTCGATCCGAGGGTCGATGCCCATAGCGATTTGACCGTTTATAGCTCTCGCCTTGTTTCTGATCATTTCAATGGAAACATCATCAGTAATTTTGCAAATATCAACTTCTATGGGCTTACCTTTAAACTTGCGGTAAACTGCAAAAACGATCTGGCCTGATGGTGATTTTCGGGCAACTAATCCTTCAACTTTCGGATCATTGTAGCGAATGCGTTTAGAAACCGAGGGTAAGCTTTTTAGCTTTTCAATGGTAAAATCTTTGTCGCTTTTGAGTTTTGCCATGATACAAATAATCCTACTTTTTTGAGTTATCCTACTCTATCCTACTTTGCGGAGGGTTTCAAAGTGATTACAAGTGATGTCAAGTTGTATCATTATATAATAAAAACCCATAAAAACAATGATTTGTCGAGTTTTGATAATTATGCACTTGATAAACATAGGTCTGGTTCGAGTCCCTGTGGAGAGACCAGATAGTGATGTCGGTAATATCGAATAACAAAAATCTTCCGGAGATACGGAATGACTGAACTATTTGCATCCAATCTCAATATCATCGCTAAGCGCTGGCCAATTGTAGCAGCGGCAGTAAAAAGTCAATCCATCGTTCACCTAGACGCACATCTCGTTAACGGCCGTAATCAAACAATCAGTGTCAATGGTATCCAACTCAGTAGCCGTCACGATCGCCTTGCAGAAGCACGGCTATTTATCAGTACACTGCCAGCAGATACCACTAAAGTTACTGTCTACGGTGTAGGTATGGGAGATGTACCCAGTTTACTTATTGATAATCCCAAATACACCTCAATTGATGTTTGCATTTTAAATCTGAGTGTTTTTGCACTGCTTCTTTGTTATACAGATCAAAGTGAATGGTTAAGTCATCCGAACATTAATTTAATTGCCCTTCCAAGCTCAGAGTTACATTTTCCCAATATTGCAATCACGCCGGATCTCACTCTTGTCAGTGATGAAAACGCCACTCTCAGAGACTTGTTGGTTATGGAGCTTAATCGTGACTTTTCGAATAGACGCCATAAAACCGATGATCCACAGATACTTCAGCGTTTTGCTGATAATCGGGTATTCATTGCTAATGATCCCGATGCTGCCGACTTAGTAAAAAGACACCATAGATACAAAGCAATAGTTATAGGTTCAGGCCCATCTTTAGAAGAACATTATCCGTATCTACAACAAATCAGCTTGAGCACATCCAGACCCTTAATTATTGCTGCGGATACGGCATTGCGTGGATTACTTCATCATAAAATTAAGCCGGATATCGTAGTCTGTATAGACGGTTTAATTGCATCGTATCACTTACCATTATCAGAAACCCATGATATAAATCTCGTATATTTTCCGAGAGTTGATCCTGATGTACTGACTCATTGGTTAGGTGAGAGATTCATTGCCTATGGGAATAGCAAGATTTACGATTCACTTGCTTATCAAACCCCCAAACTACGGCTTTTCACAAATGGCAGTGTTATTCATCCGGCTATTGATTTAGCTGTAAAATTAAATGCCAAAGAAATTACCCTGTTAGGGTGTGACTTTTGTTACTGCAATAACAAAAGTCATGCCTTTTGGAATGATCATCCCTTCGATGAGAATGATATAAAAGAACAAATATGGGTCAAGGCTATCGTTCAGAAAATAAAGGAAGCTAAACATTGGTTAATCAATGGTAAGGGCCAAAGAGTTCCTACCGATTTAAATTTAAGAGCATACCTCCGCTATTTAGAACGCTATATAGCTAAACACCCCGATGTGAAATTTTACCAAGCAAGTTTATCTGGTGCCAAAATTCGCGGTTCGCAGTATAAGGAGCTTATATAATGCCCTTAAATCTACAGGATTCACTTAGTCAAACGGCACATTTATTTAGGTTGGGTCAAGAGGCTCAGGCTTCGGTAGAGTTACGCCTATGTCTAGATCTAATAGAAAAACATTGCCCAGAGATTATTCAAAATTCAACTTTTCGGCAAATTTTACCCTTAATGCTTCAGGCTCAAGAGCAACATGATTGGCTAAACCTAGCCGATTACTTAGAGTACGAGCTGATGGCATTAATCTGAAATAGGAAAATGCACAGGCATAAAGCTTTTAGGTAATTTGCCGTTAATAAACTATCAAAGCCATTTGTGAGCAACTATGACTAAACATTCACCTGTTTTTATCGCCGAAGTCTCCAGTAACCATCATAGAGACTTGCAGCGCTGTATCGAGTTTATCAAAACAGCAGCTGACATAGGTTGTGATGCAGTAAAGTTTCAACTTTTTAAAATAGACGAACTTTTTGCTCCTGAAATCCTTGCAAAAAGTGAGACTCATCGTAAACGTAAAGATTGGGAGCTTCCCGTCAGTTTTCTGCCCCAGCTCAAGCAATCGTGCGATGAATACGGTATTCAGTTTTCTTGCACACCGTTTTACCTAGACGCGGTAGCAGAGCTTGAACCCTTTGTGGATTTCTACAAGATCGCATCCTACGAATTACTGTGGGATGCGTTACTTGTAGCCTGTGCAAAAACGGGAAAGCCAGTCGTGCTCTCAACGGGTATGGCGACGATAGAAGAAATCGATCATGCAGTAAAAACCTTGAAAGAAAATGGCACCAGTGACATTACATTGCTCCACTGTGTTTCTGCATATCCAACCCCAGAACATGAATGCAACTTAGCTGTTTTAGAAAGTTTTAGAAATCGCTATCACGTCAAAGTTGGATGGTCTGATCATACGGTTTCGAGTGCTGTACTTAACCGAGCTATGCACAAATGGCAAGCCGATGTCATAGAGTTTCATTTAGATTTAGATGAAAAAGGCGATGAATATACTTCTGGACACTGCTGGTTACCATTTCAGATTGCCCCCGTCATCCAAGGCATAAAACTTGCTGATGTGATTGATGGACATCCAGAAAAACAATTTGTTGCGAGCGAAGCCTCAGATAGAGAGTGGCGCGCTGACCCACAGGATGGCTTACGACCATTAAAACACATACGCCACAGCTTTAATGGCTAATCATTTTCAACTTGAGATATCAATGAGTAAACGTCATGACTCCAACTGAATTAATTGCACAAAAAGTGCGTAAAAATATTATCTGGTCTATTTATCATGCTAAATCAGGCCATCCAGGCGGCTCTTTATCCTGCAGTGATATTATGACTATTCTCTTTCACAAAGTCATGTCTGCACCGAGGACTAAAAACAGACTAAGTGAAGACTCTTTTATTCTATCAAAGGGGCATGCTGCCCCTACGTTATATGCTGCGGCCGCTACAAAAGGGTTATTAACCACCGCAGAACTAAAAACCCTTAGAAGTATAAATTCTCCTTTGCAGGGTCATCCTGATGTCAAACACTTACCATGGGTCGATGTAAGTACAGGCTCGCTGGGACAAGGCTTTTCTGTCGCTGTTGGTATTGCGAAAGGACTGCAATTAAAAAATAGTTCTAATAGAGTATTTACCTTACTTGGGGACGGTGAACTACAGGAAGGTCAGGTATGGGAAGCTGCTATGTTCAGCGGACATCATGGCTTATCTCAACTGACGGCAATTGTGGATTATAACAAGTTACAAAGCGATGCGAGCAATAGTGAAATCTGCAACTTAGAACCATTAATGGACAAGTGGCAATCATTTGGGTGGCAAGTGATTAATATTGACGGTCATGATCATCAACAATTATTGGCAGCATTATTAGCCGATAATGCATCATCTCAACCTAAGGTTTTGATTGCTCATACAATAAAAGGGAAAGGCATAGACTTCATGGAAAATATGCCTTTGTGGCACGGCAGTGTCACCTTATCAGAACAACAATATATAGATGCCATGACCTCCTTAGGATGTAGCTCAACCGAATTAGAGGAATACCAAAATGTCTAATGCCCCAACACTAGTAGGTCAACAATCTAACTCGCTGCGAGAAGCTTTCGGTTCTGCGCTCTCTGAATGTGCAAACACAGATCCAACAATTCTTGTATTAGATGCTGATGTTGCTGGAGGTACGGGGGCTCATCACTTCCGTAGTCAGCATAGACAACGTTTTATTCAGTGTGGTATTGCTGAGCAAAATATGGTTGGTGTTGCCGCTGGAT
Organism: Shewanella profunda; assembly: GCF_023283765.1. GTDB lineage: Bacteria > Pseudomonadota > Gammaproteobacteria > Enterobacterales > Shewanellaceae > Shewanella > Shewanella profunda. Next base: position 39,753 of record NZ_JAKILG010000031.1, read on the forward strand.
TAGCTATTTCTGGTTACAAACCATTCGTAACAACATTTGCTACTTTTATGCTACGAGGGTTTGAGCAGATCCGTTTATCTGTTGCTTACTCAAATAAAAATGTCAAATTAGTCGCTAGCCATCCCGGTTTAGATGTTGGCCCAGATGGCGCGTCAGCTCAGTGTATTGAGGATATCGCTTGTATGCGTTCTTTACCAGGCATGGTGGTACTGTCTCCTTGTGATGCATGGGAAGTGAGAGCCGCCACCAAAGCATTAGTAAACTATTCGGGCCCAGCTTATATGCGCACCGGACGCAGTCCCTGCCCTAACGTGTTTACCGAAGAGCCAGAGTTTACAATAGGTAAAGGGTATGAACTACATTATGGTAATGATATCACAATATTAAGTTGTGGCGTTATGACACACAGAGCCCTATCTGCGGCACAAGAATTGATGACTGAAGGAATAAGTGTGCGTGTTATTCATTTGCCAACCATTAAACCTATCGATGAAAATATGATAATTAAAGCCGCACAGGAAACTTCAGCTTTGATTAGTTGTGAAGATCACAATGTGATCGGTGGACTAGGTTCAGCGATTGCTGAAGTTTTAGCTGAAAACCCTAGCGCACCACTATTTAGAATGGGACTAAATGATGTGATTGGTCGTTCAGGTGAACCTGATGAATTGGCTGCTTTTTATGGATTAGATACACCATCAATAAAAGAAAAAGCCAGGCAAGTTATCAAGAAGGTAAATAAACATGAGCAATAAGCGCTTGGTGATCATTTCCGGTGGTGCAGGAGGCGTTGGTACATCTTTAAGTACCCTTTTCTGTCAACAGGGTTATGCAGTAGCCATTGGTTACAGCAACAACCGTCAAAAAGCTGAAGAGCTTGCCTTGCAACTTAATGCCCAAGGAGCCCAAGCGTTAGCTGTTGCTATGGACTATAGCTGTCGAGACAGTATTAAAAAAGCGATTGCTAAAGTCACTGAACACTTCCAGCTACCAGTCTCAATCCTGATCAACAATGGTGCATTAGCTCAAGAAAAACAATTTGAGACTATTACTGACGACGATTGGGAACGGATGTTGAAAGTGAACCTTCAAGGTCCTTTTATCGCTGTGCAAGAGACATTAAACGATATGAGGCAACAGCAATGGGGCCGAGTGATCAATATCACAAGTATTGGTGGTCAATGGGGTGGTTTCAACCAAGTTCATTATGCCGCATCTAAGGCTGGACTAATTAATTTTACTCAATCTATATCTAAGATCTATTCCAAAGATGGAATTGCCAGTATGGCTGTAGCAATAGGCTTAGTCGCTACTGACATGTCAGCTAAAGAGCTGGCATCGGAAGCGGGTAAAGAAAAAGTCAGAAATATTCCTGCTGGACGCCTTGCTTGTGCTGATGAAGTCGCTAAACAAGTACTGCACCTTTGCCAAGAGGACTCATTTTATCTGACAGGACAGACGATTAATATGAATGGAGGTATGTATTTTGGGTAATCAAACAAAAAATGAATTATTACGCCAAGACATTCTGGCTAACTTACAGTGGTTATCTCCTGAGCAGATTCTTTCTCAGTTAGACGAAGTGATTGTATTTGGTACAGGTGGAGCTGGTGAACGCGTTACTCAAGTATTAACACAATATCAGGTTAACATTCTTTGTTATGTAGATAACGATCCGTCAAGACAGCAGCAGTTATTTCATGGTAAGCCAGTTATTTCCCCAGATCAGTTACAAAATTCTACTCACCTAGTGCTCATTGCGAGTTTATGGGCCAGAGACATTGCCCTGCAGCTTCTTCAACTTGACTGTAAATATCTAGACTTTAGTTTTTGTGTCGATTTCCCACGCTGGAAAGATCACTTTAATTGCGAAATATTTGATGCAACAAAAGCGGTTGCAATGGGACAAAAACACCTAGCTGGAGAAGACTTGTATAGTTTTCTCGGTTGTATTCGATACCGTCAAACCTATGACCCATTGCAACTTTCTACTCCATGTCACGAACATTATATGAGTAGCACTGTCGCTCCTTGCAGCGATGATGTTTATATAGATGGTGGCGCATGGCAAGGTGATACGTTATTAGAATTAAAAACGCTTTGTGGTAACGCTATCGAAGTTCACAGCTTCGAACCTGATGATGACAACAGGAAAATTCTTACGGATCTCATCGCCAAACAAAGTATCCCTCATAGCTATGTGCTAGACAAGGCGCTTTGGGATCAAGAGGCTACATTAAAATTCGTTACCTCTATCGAAGCGGTTCACACCATGCAATCGAGAGTAAGTACCGATGTTTCGGCTCATGAACAAGTTACAGAAGTATCTGCGACAACTATAGACTGTTACGCTAAAACGCTCCCGCGTAAGCCAACCTATATCAAGTTAGATATTGAAGGCGCTGAACCTCAAGCACTTAAAGGTGCAGCTATGTTAATGCGAGAAGCACCTCCAAAACTCGCTATCAGTGCCTACCATGAACCCAATCATCTATGGCAACTGATTGAGCAAATTGCTAATTCAAATTCCGACTATCATTTCTGGTTTGTTCATCATTCACAACATCTTTTTGAGTCAGTGATTTATGCAAAGGTAGATAAGTAATATGATCAGAAAATGTTTTTTATGTAACAGTGATGCTATTGAACGTATATTCTCCACAACATGGCCCCTTCCAGGGCTGTCCACTACAGAAATTGGTTTTTCGGTGTGTCCTGACTGTGGGTCAGTATGTCAAAGTCCATCTGTAAATTTCGATGAAATGATGACTTTCTACAGTTCCATGGCTGTTTATACTAATCCAGGAAGACAAGAAAACCCCTCTGATGCGAAGGTAAGAGATCTCGACGAACAGATCCAATTCATCAAACGTGGTATAGGTCACTTGCCAAGCTCCGCGTTACAAATCGGAAGTTCTGATGGATACACCTTATCCCGTTTTCGTGACGCTGGCGTTGAACGAGTATTAGGCGTCGAACCTAGCTCTGCCTCGGTAGAATTAGCCAAGCGGCTCTATCAAATAGATTGTATTGATAGCAGCGCTGAAGATTTCCAGACTGATGAGAGATTCGAACTTTTGCTCTTAACTCATGTACTGGAACACCTCTACCAGCCTCAAGAAATCTTAGCTAAGTGCCGAAAAATACAGTCAAATATTGATGAAGGCTTTATCTATATTGAAGTGCCATTGATGACAAACCCAGACAGTTTATGCCCTGGTTTTTTCTCTTTTGAACACATCAATTACTATACCAAAGAGAACCTACTTCAAAGCTTAAAGCTAGCAGGCTATTCGCCCGTTTCACTAATAGAACACTTTAACAGTAATCTGTCACCGATTATTGGGGTACTCGCTAGTACAAAAAAGCAGAACAACTATGTTTGTTTCCGTGCTGATGTTGAGGGCAATCGCCGAATTCTCAAAGATTACCACAGTAAAGAGATTAATTACTGGCAAGGCTGCTTAGATGTTGTAATGAGCAAACTGCAACAAAGTAAACGTATATTCCTCTGGGGTGCGGGGATCCACACCTGTCAATTGGTCGCAAACACCAACCTGCTTGAGTACTGCAAAGTTGATGGTCTAACCGACACTTCGTCCCTGAAATGGGGACTAAAACAAGGTGAGTGGATCTGTCAGGATCCTGCAAGTATCAATTGGCAGGAAGGAGACACTGTGTTGATTTCTTCCTATGCATCGGAAAAGGAAATTTTTAATGCCTTGTCGTGGCTTAGGGATAAAGGTGTCGAAACCTTAAAGTTGCATAGCATTGACAATATAAGAGCACGCTGATGCCAAATACAGATAAACACCTACTTATCATAGGGGCAGGCATTGAAGCCTGTGAAGGCATAAGAATTGCCAAAACTATGGGTCTTAAGCTCATAATTGCAGACGGTAATCCGGCTGCACCAGGTTTAGCTATGGCCGATTGGACCATTATAGAAAGCACCTACGATGGAAATGCCATTCTGGCTAAGACTCTGGCACTGATAACCTCTGGTGTTCGAGTGGATGGCGTTATAGCCATGTGTGCCGATGTGCCATTAAGCGTAGCAACCGTCTGTAATGCTCTGGGACTAGCGGGGTTATCACTCGAGTCTGCATTCTGGGTCTCGGACAAGCTCGCGATGAAACAACAACTCCAAAAAATGGGGATCCCGATTCCTCGTTTTTGCGCCGTGCCTAATCGAGCCTCACTTCATGCACGCGCCGATGAAATTGGCTTCCCTTTGGTGATAAAACCCGTAGACAGTCGAGGCGCTCGAGGAGTGCAACTCATTGAGCAGGCGTCGCAACTTGATGCTGCTTGGATACTCGCCCACCATGAATCACCGACTGGCAGTGTGATGCTGGAAGAATATCTCCAGGGTCCACAATTTAGTACCGAAACCCTAGTAGACAATAGCCAATGTTATACCTTAGGTTTTGCCGACCGTAACTATGAATGGCTTGAACGTACTAAGCCCTTCATCATAGAGAATGGTGGCGATGCTCCGACAGCATCAAGTGTGAGTGTTCGCTCTGCAGTCATTTCATGTGTAGAGCAAGCGGCGTTAGCGTTAGGGATCAGTTCCGGAGTAGCAAAAGGCGATATGGTATTTACCAATACAGGCCCTAAGGTGATTGAGATAGCTGGCCGCCTCTCTGGTGGCTACTTCTCGACTACTCAAATTCCGCTTGCGTGTGGAGTAAACTTTGTCGAGAAGGCCATCAAACTCGCTCTGGGGCAAAGTCTATCGGTTGAAGAAGTCACACCTTCGAAACAACAGGCGGTGGCTATTCGTTACTTGGATCTTCCTGAAGGTAAAGTCAAATCTATTCTCAATCATGATGTTGCTTCCACAGCACCTGGAGTTCAGTTACTCAAAATATTCATTACTCCGGGTTCCATCATAGCTCCGCTGTCAAATCATACTCAACGAAGCGGTTTTGTCATTACCACAGCAACCAACAAACATGAAGCAATTGAGCTAGCTCAAGCAGCGCTATCACTTGTCAAAGTGACGTATGAATAGGATAACGGCATGGCGCCAGTAAAAATTTACGCTATTTTTCATATGAATTTGGCATTCTCATCCATAGAGCAAGAATCACATCTTGAGGTAGTACAGCGATGCTATTGGCCTTTGCTGCACCTGATAGAAAGTGGGATTCCGCTCGGATTGGAAATGACGGCCTACACGCTTGAAGCAATTCAATCTGTAGACCCCGATTGGATTAAGTGCTTCAAAACGTTATTGAGTGAAAATCGTTGTGAACTTATTGCTAGTGGCGACAGCCAGATAATAGGCCCGCTAGTTCCAGCCGAGGTTAATCGTCATAATCTTCGACTTGGGCAAGTATCCTATAAAAGCATTCTAGGTTACAAACCAACAATAGCTTATCTCAATGAACAAGCTGTTTCAGCAGGGCTACTGGATATTTACCTTGAAGTTGGCTTTGATGCTGTTGTTGTGGAATGGGATAACCCATATTCGCATAATCCTGATTGGCATACTGATTTATTGAAACGTCCCCAGTCCTTAGTAACCGCTTCAGGTAATGAAATTAAGGTTATCTGGAACCATGCAATCGCATTCCAAAAGTTTCAGCGCTATGTGCATGGGGAGTTATTACTCGAAGACTATCTGCAATACCTCAATAAAGTCATACAACCTGGATGCCTTGCTTTTCCTCTCTATGGCAGTGATGCGGAAGTTTTCGATTACCGCCCAGGACGTTACAACACTGAAGCTGTTCAAGCAGAAAAAGAGTGGCAGCGCATTGACGTGCTATTTAAATCATTAAATAGCAATGCTGCATTTTTATGGCGTCCCCCCAGTGACGTAATGAAATTATGGCGTCCATCTCCTGCGTTAACACTGACTAACGCCGAACATCCTGTCTCAGTAAAGAAACAGGCAAAATATAACATTAATCGTTGGGCATTAAGTGGGCGCAATGACTTACAACTCAACAGTCAATGCTTTGCTGACTTCCAAAAACTGAATAAAGACACAGCAACCGATCATGAATGGCGGCAATTGTGCCGACGTTGGGCTAGCGATCTGCGAACTCATTTAACCCAAAAACGATTTGATGTGTTGGCAGTTCAAAAACCGACACCTAAGCCATCGACTTTAATTAGACAAAATACGCAGCTGACAAATATTCTGCCTAATAATGTCCATATTGAATTTGACGAAGCAAGACGAAAACTCAGCATACAGACGCCAGAAATCCATCTAATACTCAATGCAAACAGAGGATTGTGTATAGAGAAGTTGAGTTTTATGTCGCAAGGATTTCAGCCCATTTTAGGTACACTCTCACATGGCTACTTTGACCACATCAGCTATGGAGTTGATTTTTTTAGTAATCACTTATTGATGGAAAGATTCAGACATAGAGACAGAATTACAGATCTCAATAAAGTTGAATATCAGATTTTAAATAATGTAGATGGCTTACTTATACTCAGTCATCAATCATTACGCTCGGGTGGATTAAGCAAGTGGTATAGATTAAGTGGCGAAAACCTAACCTGTGGTTTCACTTTTGATAACCATACTCGGCCTGAAGCATCACTGCGGCTTGGGTATGTCACATTACTCGATTGCAGCCAAAGAAACTGGTACCAAACTCACTTGGGTAGCGATACCTTGGAAACCTTTCAGGCCAAAAATGATTTTAATCATGGTAATCCAATATCATCTATTGTCTCTGCTACCAGTGCACTTGGCGCTACGGCTGGAGAAGTGCGTTTCGGTTCAGGGCCTTCTGGCGTAAAACTTAAATGGGATCCAGCACTCTGTGCAGCCTTACCTATGATTTCTAGCCAAAAAATTAATAACAATTATCTTAATAGACTGTGGTTTTCACTCATAGAAGCCGATGAAACGCTTAAAGAAGATGGTTACTTACCAAGTTTCGAATACAGTATAAGTCCGTGTTCACTCCAATGTGAGACCCACAAATGAAGACCATTGCCATTGTTGGTGCTCGATTAAATTCTAGCCGCCTGTCTGGAAAGCATATGTTGCACCTAGCCGGTAAGCCTATGATTGAGCATCTATGGCGTAGGTTAACCCGCTGCAAGGAAATCGATGACATCATACTTGCCACCACGGCAGATGATTACAACCGCCCACTGGTGAATTGGGCCCAAGATAAAAATGTAAGTTGTTTTACTTTCGAAGGTGATGTTAATGATCTAATGGGGCGCCTAGATGCAGTCATAAATACATTTCAACCTCAATATATTGTCTACATATGCGGCGATTGCCCCTTGGTCGATCCAGGTTTTATCGATCATGCAATCAAAGAATTAAAACTCCATCCACTCAAAGACAGTATTGTTCTTGCTGAGGGGGTGATGAGTATTCACGAAGGTATGGCATTTTACAGCTTCACTGGCTGGAAGAAACTGTTAGCGGCGAGTCAAAGTGACATGTCTCGTGAACATGTTGGCTATGCTGATAAACTGACACCTGTATTAGAAAAACTAAGCATCATCGACAGTGACGATTTTTCTGCGATAAAACATAGGATCTCAGTCGATACCTATGCCGACTACCTTTTCATGGATAAGGTATACCAACGTTGGTTCCAAGAGAACGCTAGCGATTCTATTGTGAACTTGAAATGGGTTCAGCTACAACTTCAGGCTGATCCAGTACTGCGTGGCATCAATAGTCATGTGCGCCAAAAACGTCCAGATACACACTATAAAAGAGTACATATACTCTGTCATGTCGGGAAAGATATCGGTATGGGACATCTCAAAAGAAGTGCTTTTATCGCTAACTTACTGCAAGAACATTTATCGTTAGGAGTTACAGTACACATAGTTGGTGACAAACGCACCGACTTACCTTGGCTGCAAAGTACTGCAATATGGTACAAAAACGAACAATCGGCGCTTTCCCAAATGCTGGAAAATAGCACCGCACTCTGGATAGTAGACATTCATCCACAGTACATAGACAAGGTTCTTTTAAATTCAGCCCTTACCAAGGCAAAATCAGCAAACACTAAACTGCTGGCCATAGACAAAACCGATGCAGATATAGATTCCTTAGTGGATGCCATATTTGTACCTGCATTTTTTTGTCAGTCAGCCTCAGATAAAACAACATATGGCTGGTCGCATTACCTGTTCACACCCCAGAAAATAGTGTCCAAGGAAAAGCGAGTACTGGTCACCACTGGCGGCAGCGATGCATTGCAATATGGTTCTTGGTTACCAGCAATAATAGAAACACAGGTTCCACCCACTTATGACATAACTTGGGTGCAGGGACCCTATGCTGACAAGCCAAAATTGCCTAACCAAGAAAGATGGACTCATGTCATCAACCCTGAGAACTTACCAGAACTTATGGCAAAATCAGAAATTGTCATTTGCTGCTATGGCATTTCTCTGTTTGAGGCGATAGCATCTGGGACGATCACACTTCTACTGCCAACCGACTCACTCTGCGAGCTACAAGAACTTGATGCGCTAGAGAAGGCAGAATGTTGCCTCATTAGTCACTCACGAGAGACCATAACTCAGGATATTCAAGCGCTATTTACAGCGGAAAACCAAAAATTTAGAGAGCTATGTCTAAGTAATGCTTACCAACACTCCCTTCAAATTGATGGGGGTAACAAATTGTGCCAATTAGTTAACCATATAATCGAGGAAATTCATGTCAAGCAATGATGAATACATTCTCAGCGTAGGAGCTGGGCAGAGTCAAGTTCCTTTGATCCTAAAAATTAAGGAGATGGGCTGGAAAGTCATATCTTGTGATGCCGACGCACAAGCGCCAGGAAAGATGATTTCTGACCTATTTATCAATGTGAGTACCTATGAAGCTAAATCTATCATTGACGCCATTGTTGCAAAAGATGTCAAATTAATCGCAGTGTTAACAAGATCAACAGGCAAGCCAGTGGTTAGCTGCGCAAAGATTGCTAAACATTTTAAACTCCCTGGACTAGACATAGATAATAGTAAAATCTTCACCCACAAACAAAAATTATTACACGCTCTCAGGCAGCATGATATTGCGGCACCGAGAATATTCGATATTAATAGTCCTATTGATTATCCTGTTTTTGTAAAGCCTTCCAATACAGTAAAGTCTCACGCAGCAATGAGTCTGTGTAATTCAAGCAAAGACTTAGAGCAAGCTTACTCGAATGCAGCCTCCGTATCCTTGGATGGCTCGGTCAATATTGAAGAATACTTGCTTGGTCAAGACATAGTATCAATAGACTTTGTTTGTAACAGTCAGATATTTCACCTATGTACCATAGGAGAAATATCTAACGGACCGCCTAGTTTTGACGGGATCGGCTGGTATACTGTCTCTCAAAAATTAGACGAAGTAGCAAAAAGCCAGTTTTCACACATGAAAAATGCTTTGTCGATTCACCATGGTTTTTTTCAAACTGCAATGAAATTTAATCCCGTAAATGAGCAATGCAAAATTTATGAAGTACATGCTGAAATTGGCGGCGACAAAGTCAATGATGTGTTTATCCCGACGATAAGCAACGGCTATGATGTATTTGAAAATAACATTCACCTCGCCCTCGGAAAATTTCCGGAACCGATAAAACAAACAGTCCCCATGCTATTGCTATTTAAACAGAAACTTGAACAATATAGCATCAAATTACCAGACTCAGGATACAAAGTGTATTCAGAGATCGACGACTGTTTAATGCTCTCATTCACTTATCAATGGCAATTAAATGATTTTTTATCAAAAAATACCGGAAAATCATTCTCATTTAACACAGGAGTTTACGTATGAACTGGGACACACATTATCGGGATGTCCGAGCAAAAAAACCTTTTGTTTGGCCGGACATCAATGTCATTAGACAAATTTCGAGACTGAATCTGAAACCGGACGCGTTAGTTTTAGATCTTGGATGTGGCGAAGGACGTAATATCAGAGCGCTGTTAGAACTGGGATTTAGACAAGTGTACGGCGTAGATCAGAGTATATCAGCACTCGAAATAGTCAAATCACGTTACCAATTACCACAACAACAACTTTTATGTGGTTCGGTACCGGATGTGTTAACCCCATTCTCGGCACAACACTTTGATATGATCCTCTGTTGGGGGCTGATGCATTATCTGAAGCAACCTGAAGTTACTCTTCAGGCAATTAGCCATGTTCTTAAGTCAGGTGCAAATCTAATCATCTCCTTTAGTGCGAAGGAAGATCGCAGAAAAACTGTTGATACAGTGAAGAGCTATTATGATGAAAATGAAATACGTCAGTTAATTGAACACGCAGGATTAACCATTCAGTCAATAGGGAAAGTCACTGACGAAAATTTCACTGATGACAGAATTGAATCATACTACTGGCTAACTGCATATAAATAAAAACTATCATTGGTTTGATAGCTTAATCCTGAGCTGTGTTATTACCAAATTAAGTGCATCTCGTTCTAGTTCAGGGTATAAGGGCAGGCTCAAAATCTGCTCATAAAAATGCTCCGCTGACGGGAAATCTCCTCGTTGGAAACCTTTTTGCAGATAAAACGGCTGAAGGTGTACAGGAAAATAGTGCACATGTACTTGTATACCTGCAGCTCGCATATCGTTGAATAACTGCTTTCTTACAGAGGCATCATTTAGGCGGATAATTTGTAGATGTCTAGCACTTTGAGTATTAGGTAAGGGCTCAACCCAGCTAAAGGGTAAACCGATTAGCTGTTTACGATACTGTGCCGCTAGTTCATTTCTTTTCAAAACAAAGGTATCGAGTCGCTTCATTTGCGACACCCCGAGCGCTGCCTGTAACTCGGTCATGCGATAGTTAAATCCCAACTCATGCTGCTCATAATACCAATCACCTTCATCCGCCCTAAGCATAATAGTAGAATCTCTAACGATCCCATGGCTACGAAGCTGAACCATACGTTTAGCTAAGTCGGATTGTTGAGTAGTAACAACGCCTCCCTCTGCACTAGTGATTATTTTTACCGGATGAAAACTAAATACACAAATATCGGAATGCTGACATGCGCCTATCTTCTGGTCTTGATAGCTTCCTCCTATAGCATGGGAAGCATCCTCTAAAACACTCACAGCATACTGCTTAGCTAAATCGCCAATTGCTTGCATATCGCAGCTATGGCCTGCTAAATGAACAGGAATAATAACTTTAGGTAAACGTTCAGCATTACGTAATTTATTGGCAAGGGCTACAGGACACATGTTACCTGTTTTGGAGTCGACATCGACGAAGTCAATTTCAGCACCGCAATACAAAGCACAATTTGCCGATGCAACAAAGGTAATCGGTGATGTCCAGACTAAATCTCCAGGACCAACACCCAAGGCAAGACAAGCAATATGTAGAGCAGAAGTTGCACTATTAACGACAACAGAGAATGAGGCTCCCGTGTAATCACAAATGGCCTTTTCAAACTCAGGAACTTTAGGACCTTGAGTTAAAAAATCGGATTGTAATACTTCAACAACGGCTGCAATATCATCGGCAACAATATCATGCCTTCCATATGGAATCATGAACATGACTCCTCATCTAGTTTTAATATTTCTTCGACTGTCAAAAAATGAACATTACTACCAGAGTTATATTCGAAGCCAGAATTAACTAAAGTGCCAACTTCATTTAAAGCATTAACTGTAAAATCACTTTCACGACCAAAAAACTTAATTGATGGTGTGATAACAAAATGATCATTGAATTCTATCGTATGATGAGAATCATCACCTGGACACATAACTTCATGCATTTTTTCCCCAGGACGAATACCAACGATCTCATGTGGTAATCCATTACCATAAGCATCCGCTAAATCGGAAATTCGTATTGAAGGGATTTTAGGTACGAAAATCTCTCCACCTTGCATTCTAGAAAAATTTTTAAGAACAAAATCAACACCATCTTGGAGTGTAATCCAAAAACGAGTCATATCAGGATGGGTAATCGGAAGAGATGAAGCGCCATTAGCAATTAACTGCTTAAAATAAGGAACAACAGAGCCACGAGAACCAACGACATTCCCATATCTCACGGCAGCAAAACGTGTTTTCCCTGAACCAACGATGTTATTAGCTGCTACAAATAACTTATCAGAAGCCAACTTTGTCGCACCATAAAGATTAATAGGACTTGCAGCTTTATCAGTAGATAAGGCAATCACCTTTTTTACTTTATTGGCAATAGCAGCCTTGATAACATTCTCAGCTCCATAAATGTTTGTCTTGATACATTCCATAGGATTATACTCAGCAGCAGGCACCTGTTTTAGTGCTGCTGCATGAATAACATAATCAACATCTTGCAATGCTTGCATTAAGCGATCTGCATCGCGCACATCGCCGATGAAATAACGCATGCAGGGGTCATTAAATATCTGCTGCATTTCAAACTGCTTCAATTCATCTCTAGAAAAAATGATCAACCGTTTAGGCTTATACCTTTCTAAAATTGTTTTTGTGTATTTTTGCCCAAATGACCCAGTGCCACCTGTAATTAAAATTGTTTTGTTATCAAACATAGGGCCTCCCCAGTGGCTCAATTTAGCTTTCCATCTAGATAATGTAACTGTAGCAACCGATACAATTGACGATTTACTGCTAACGCAATCAAACCAAAGCAAAAAACAAGCCAACATGGCACAAAATCAATGCTAGAACGTAGTTTACTCACCTATAAAGCTCCATTAGTATAGGTAGTTACTCGTAAAATTTACATGATTTTATAGACTAATTTCGACTTTATTGCATCAAGTCAGCCCTTTCTAAGTAGTCAATTAACACCTGAGGGCTAAATGTCAATATAAACTGTCAAAAAAATAACATGGCGCATTTATTGCTGTTTTCTACCTGAGCAAATTTTTGCCTTGGCATATAAGATAAGAGCTCGTATTGACTTACTTGCCGACCAATAGGAATGTATAACTAATGAACAAAATATTGAATAGTTTCGCAATAAGTCGATTTAATGAATACTATTTACCTAGCATAAATCGCCATACTTTTGAAAATCTTGACTCAAAAACAATTTATAACCATAGGTTTAAAAAGGCATTTTCGCTTAAAGATAAGCTTAATATTATTATTGGAATGGACTCAGGACTGCTAGCAAGTTATGCATTAGAACAGGAAATCGCTTTAGGGTCTAAATTTATATTTATCGAATTAGATGAAGTACTACCATTATTAATTATAGATATCCCGACAGCTAAGCAAAAAAGCTTTAAAATAGTAAATGAAACTGATTTTTTAGAGCAGTTAGAGCAAGAGGATATAAAAATATATCTCGCTAAAGGAGAGTATGAGATTTATGCTTCTCTTGGTGTCACATCCCAACACCTAGAAGCCTATAACTCACTATTTAGCAGAATAGAAAACAAAGTCCAAGATGAATATTTTAATCATAGGGTTTCATTCACCCAAAAAATATTCTTTCAGACTCAACTAGAGAATATCCCAGACAATCACACACCTGCAAAGCTTCTTAGAAATAAGTTTAAAGAGAAGACTTGCTTGGTCGTTGCAGGCGGTCCATCACTGGATGATCATATTGATTGGATAATAAAAAATAATGAGAATCTTTTTATTATTGCAGTGTCACGCATAGCAGGGAAGCTAGCTAAAAATTCTATTTCAGCAGATATTATCACTTGTGTTGATCCACAAGAGTTTAGCTTTGATGTTAGTCGAGAAATTTTTGCATTGAGTGAAAATACACTTCTAGTAAACTCTTACCACGTTAGTCCAAAAGTACTTTCACAATGGCAAGGACGAAGTTTATATCTAGGCCAACGATATCCATGGAGTGGCAAAAATGATCACGATAACATCATCACAGTTGGACCGACTGTGACTAATAGTTCGATTCGCCTAGCTATTGAGATGGGGTTCAAAAAAATACTATTAAGCGGTGTTGATTATTGTTACTCAAGATCTGGATATACCCATGCTAACGGAACGGTTGAAGCTAATCTAGGTCCTAATTTAGGACATAACAACAAATGGATTGAAACCTATGCAGGCTACCAAGCTGAAGCCCCAATACAGCTTGTTCATGCGATGGAGTCACTAGCATCTGAGGCGAAAAAATATCCTAATGTTGATTTTATAAATTTGTCAGACCGTGCCGCAAAAATCGAAGGCATATCTTATGTTGCGGCAGAAGAAATTATTCTTGATGAACTTGGCAGTAAAATAATTTCTAGCCTAGAAATGTGTAACGCCGAAAATAAAAAATTAGATTTAGCTCAGTCATTAGATGAATGTAAAAAAGCCAAGGATGACCTCACAGAGCTATTAAAACTGACAAAAAAATCTTTAACTCTATCGAAGAAACTTAATTTAAACTCATTAAAATCCGATGTCATACTTAGTGAAATCAATAAAATAGAAAAAAGTATAAACTCAAAGTACCCAGAGCTGACAAGATTAATTAAAACCTATGGCTATTTTGAGTTTTCCAAATTTCTAACCACAAGAGAGACAGAAAGCTGGACTCAGTCACACATTAACGAAATGACTATACGTTACTATGACGCATTTAATACAACTTGCCATAATATTCTTAAGCTAGTGGTAAAATCCTACGAAAAAATAGTATTTAGAAAACTAGAAATTGATTCAAACTCATTAGTACCGCTCGCCCCTACCTGGTTAGAAAACCGCCAACCAGGTAGAGTTTTTTTATGGTGTAAAAACCATAAAATTTCATTATCTGACTCGCATGAAAATGTTATCTTTTCACAATTGAAAGAAAAATTTGAGGAAGATATCACTCAAGTGCGAAAAGCTTATATTGATACTCTAAATAAAGCCTCTGCAATGGAACGCGTCTATAAAAAAATTATGGGACTCAACTCTAATAAAAATAGTTATGGATTATCACTTACAGTCCAAAACTTACTTCCCTTAATTGAAACTGATACTGAGGCTAAAAGGCTGTATCACCTCGCTTTGTCATTCCAACTTAGCCTTGAGCAACAGCCAAAACAGGCATTAGAAGCTTTACTTGCCCTCCCCGAAGAACTCTGCACTGAGATGGAGTTAAAGCATATTATTTTGCTGGCACTCAAGTTGGGCAACCTTGAACTTGCGGCAGCAACACTCGTCAAAATTTTGGCTCATAGTGACGAGTATATGCCTCAGTATGCGCATATTTTGAAACTCCAAGGCAAGGTTCAAGAATCAGTCAATGTCTACCTAGATTACCTAGAGAAGTATCCATCAGATACGCAGACATGGATAAAACTTGGATTATTCATGTTTGAAATCAATCAAGTAGAGGCTTCATACACAGCATTCTCCAATGCACTAAATGCCGATCCCAATAATCAAGTAGCACGCGATTACTTATCTGAACTCACAAGGTTAATGGCGTCCAAACAATAATGAACTCAAGACCACCGGACTCAACTCTCAGGGTTCGGTGATTTCACAAATACTCCGTAAGCCCGTATAATCGGCCTCGTTTTTATATGATCTTACTGCCACATCTAGGAGATTTTGTTTGGCTCATACCTATGTACCTTTAGAGACCTATCGCCGTAAGTGGATTTTCAACCACCAAGACTTACCTGTGACCGATGAAGATAAAGCTCATATCCTACCGCTAACAGATAAAAGTGCGATGGAGGTTTGGAATCAATGGATCAGCAATAAGAGTAGCTGCGCTGAACAATCGGTGTTTTTCAAGATAGTTGTCACTCTTTGTTTAAATATTAAGCTGCATTTATTACGCCTTCTTCTGGTGCCTTATCTGGGTTGAGTGTTACAGCGCCAACCGCTTCACA
>NZ_JAKILG010000032.1 GCF_023283765.1 Shewanella profunda
GCTAAAAGCCAGTAAACCAACCAAAATAAGAAAGGCAGCATGGAATGGTGATTTTAGGAGCGAGATTTTCTTTGGTTAAGAGATTTAACAAAGCTTAATCCCGCCCTGCAGATCGAGGCTTGGGGTTTTTGTGATCTTTTTATGTACAGTTCAGGTGAGTTACGAAGTCATAGTTTGGTTTAATCCCTACTTAACTCAATATATTGCTGGGCAATAAATTGGCTATCTACGGCTTTAAGAATCTCAAGATCTTCAAGTGATGGGGGCGATGTTAGGCATTCAAGAGCCCTTTGCGCTAGTAGCGCTGGTTGGCGAACGGGTACTAAATATTTGGCTAAGTGTCCTGTAAGGATTTCATTCGGTCCGTGGGGACAGTCAGTACTAACAACTGGCGTGCCACAGACCAAAGCTTCAATAATTACAGTGGGCAAGCCTTCAAAGTCGGAACTCAATAGCATCAATTCTGCTCTGGCAATCCAAGCATAGGGATTATGCTGAAAACCTGGGGTGATAATCCGGTGTTCAACACCATATTTTTTGGCTAATTTACGAGCCTTGTTTGGTCTATTGCACAGTAGTACTAACTTAGGCGCTGTCGGCATGTCCCTAAGTGCTTTAAAGAGGATGTCATGGCGCTTTTGACGAGTGACTCGACCTACATGGATCATATAAGGTTCGGTCGGAATGTCTGCGATCACTTCTTTAGCTTTCTTTTGTATTTCCTCTAAGCGAAAAGGATTGTAAATAGTTTGCACGCTCTTTGGCTTTAACCAAGAGGTGGTTCGGAGCTCGTCTGCGATACCATTTGATACAGTAATGATTTTTTTGCCAATTAGAGCCTTGGCTTTTTTCCATCTGCGCCAGAAATGTACTGGGCCGCGCTTTAGCTCCATCAGTAGTTCTTGTTTTAAAGCGCAGTGACAGAAATAGTAACAAGGTTCGAAATCACAACCGGAAACCACGATATCACAGTCAGTTGAATTACTTAAAAAGAGTGAGAATTTACCTGTTTTCTCGACCTCAGTTACTTTCGCTTTCAGCTGTTGTCTCTGTTCATGTAACGAAGGTTTCTGGCCCGCTTCAAACAGATAATGAATCGTTACATTTTGCGGTGGCATAAAATCACCTTCTTTGTGGAACACAAACAAATATACATCTTGCCCAGCTTGCTGTAACACTTCAGCTTGGGATAAGGCTACTTTGACAGTGCCGTTGGAGAAAAAGTTATGACAAAAAATCGCGATTTTCTTCATATAAGTGCTCTAATGCGTGGATCTGGATCTCGCTACTTTCAATCAAGCTTGGCTAAACAATGAACTTGAGTGAAACCGCGGCTGTCTTTGATCTGTGTTAATTCAATATACTGAGTGGCGACATTATATCAGTTAAGGCCTTTACGTGGGGTTAATCGCCGGAATTGTTAGCTCTGTTTAAGTTTTGGAGGGTATTTGAAGGGGGTTTAGCTCTGATTATTCACTCATTAGGTTAAAACGAGTAGACTGGCGAGCAATAAATTTATGGTATTTATGTAAGTTGAGTTAGCAAAGTGGATACAAGAGTATCTTGCCCTAAACAACTGTTCAAAATAGCGCAACATCTGCTGTAAACCGCATAAAGAAGGGGCGCATTAGGCTTATGAGCCTCAATTTTGGATTCCTAGTCAGGAGCTGAGTGTTCCCCAAATTAGCCACAACCCACAACGTCAAGCTTATTTAGGGCAGTGATTTAGGCGCTTTGATGCCTTATGGTTGTGCCGATTTAACCGAGTGTGAGGCTACGTTATTTTAAAAATTGGATCATGGGTAACGGGGCGTATCCTTCAAAACAACCTAGGTAAGTCAGCCTAGAACAGCGGTTAATTGGGAATATTGTAACCGCTGATCCTAGCAATCTGAACGTAATTGAGTGTTTATCTTATCTACTGCATATGCTAAAAACCTTAACCTTTTTATTTATTGTTACTTGTTGAAACGACTTAATTGTTCCAATGCTTGTTGTAAATAGTCAAAGTTAGGTTGTTGGTTTTTAAGTGGTCGATTAGTTTTGTCCAATAGCTCATATTGACCACTGGCTCCCACTTCTAAAATTGACTTGTCAGTTATTATAGCGAAACCATTATAATCCGTGGATATGATCCAGGGACGTTCCATTATTTGATTGAGAAGATTTTTACCTACAGAGTAATGGTTTATTGGGCTTTTTACACCCAAATAGTTTTCCATTAATGTCGGTACTACATCTTGGTGACTTGTGAGTTTATTATTACTCTTTGATATCATTTCAACATTAACTTTAGGCCCCACTATTGCAAATGGTACTTTAACTTGAGCGTCAGTATAATTACTATTATGACCCCAGAAATTTAGTTTATTGTCATTGATTTCTTGAGCATGATCACCCGTTATAATTACTAGAGTGTTATCGAGTTCACCAGATGACTTAAGTGTTTCTAATACCTGTTTGGCTAAGCTATCAACATAATGAACACTGGTTTTGTAGCGATTAAAGAATGGGACTGGATCTGAGTTATTATTCAATTGTAAGTAGTTAATTTCACTTAGCATGGGTTCATAGCGATGAGGGTAATCACTGGGGAAATCGTAACCGTGCGGAGAATCAAAAAATAAAAATGAGAATACTGGCCTCTGTTTATCACGTTGTGCATACCATGCTGTCCAATCTTTAACTAGGTTAGCATCCAGTGCTGATGGGCTTGCGCCTGATGAACCGATACGTAAATTATCAATATTTGCAAACACTGTTTGGTCAAATTCAGGTTGGTGCAATTGCGCAGCAGTAAAAATTCCCATCTGGTAATTGAGTTGTTGTAATCGGTCTATTATTAAGGGGCTTTGTTGATTGGCCAACATGGCGTGCCAGTAAGTACCAGGTATACCGTAAAAGATACCAAAAATACCCGCCCTTGTTGAGTTGCCAGAAGCAATGTGCTGGTTAAATATGACACCAGATTGTGCGATCTCCCACAGGTTAGGCGTATTATCTGCGTTAAAAGTATCCGCTCGCCAAGAGTCAATCACGATCAGCAGGATATTGGTAGGTTTCGATACTTCTGCAAAACTCAGTTGTTCAATTGGGTAACGTAAGTCACTTTTACTTTTTAAGGTTAGTGCCTTTTGTTGGGCGATTGCTGGTTCGTTAATATAGCCATATTTGCGCATTAGACTGTTTGCTGTTGCAGGATAAAACAGTGGCAAGTAACGTTTTAGCTGGGTGACAGGCTGGTATGCATTAGCTGCAGCCCAGATATGCACTACATGAGTTGAGAGTAATGCTGTGATAGTTAATGATAAAAAATAGCGGTTTAATAATTTTTGTTGCAAAGGAGCGGTTTCTAGCCAACGAATAAATAACCATTCACCAATCCATAAGAGTCCTACCCCAACACTGACCATTACCCAAGTTGACCACGGGAAGCTGACAATTTGGCCCGCTAGAATTAGATCGAGTACGACTGCATTGATATGAAAACGATATTGGGCGAAGACGAAGGTGTCAATGACTAATACGCTTATGCCTAATGCCGCCGTTCCTGATTGGAGAAGTTGTCTTAATACCTTGGGGAAATAAAGTAAGGGCAGTGTCACTAACCCCAAAATCCCCGCGAGTAGTGCCATTTGTGAGAAAGTACTGACAAGCATGAAAAAAATCCCAAGGCTGTCGCTAGGGAGTTCAGGTAAAAAAGCAAAATAGCGGCTAGCAATGGCCATCGCGATGAGTGAATTAAATAGTATTATCCCTCCATGAGTATGAAGTTTTAATTTAAAGGAATGGTCTATCACTTGAACACCTTTTACTAAAAATATAATTATACAAAATGCTTATTGGTTAATGCTGTTAGGCATTAGCCAAGAAAATTAAAGCATCTTATTGGGTGATTGGTTTATAGATTTTATTGCAGTTTGTGGCTCTCAGCATTTTTTAGTAATTTACTGCGGATTTTTAAGATGACTCAGTTACGCATAGCAAAGTCAAATTGTAACTCTTTGTATCTCATTTAAATTCCATATATTTTAAACTTTTTTTCTAAAGTTTGCTACGAGCCTAGGCTCGGATTATGCCGAAAGCCATTTTTTAACTGTTTAGGTTTGAATTATGATTGTCAGATATCTGTATTAAATTCGTATATAATGCGTCTGAGTATTAAAGGGTTTTATCTATATTTCATTGATTTTATAAGATAAATAATTACTGCAACAAATTGATTGCATTTAATCAGCTCATTGAGTCAACAACGTACTAAGAGGGATTACTTTGGTCCCCTTACTTAATAGATGAAAGCGGGGATGTACTTTTACTATGCATACAAGAGCTATTTATCCTGGGACTTTCGACCCTATTACCAATGGTCATACCGACTTGATTGAGCGTGCGGCTAAGCTATTTAAGCACGTGACTATTGGCATTGCGGCCAATCCCTCTAAGCAGCCAAGATTTACCTTGGCAGAGCGTGTTGAACTGGTTAATCGTGTTACCGCTCATCTGAATAATGTTGACGTGGTTGGTTTTTCTGGTCTCTTGGTGGATTTTGCCAAGGAGCAAAAGGCCAGCGTACTCGTGCGTGGTTTACGTGCTGTGTCTGATTTTGAATATGAATTCCAGTTGGCGAATATGAATCGTAGATTGAGCCCAGATCTTGAAAGCGTATTTTTAACACCTGCAGAGGAAAACTCTTTTATTTCTTCGACCTTAGTAAAAGAAGTGGCTCTGCACGGTGGCGATGTCAGCCAATTTGTGCACCCTGAGGTGGCGGCTGCCTTAGCGGCAAAGCTTAAGTCGGTTAATTCCTAGATTTTTGCTGCTAACCTATTTAGTTTTTACCTAGATAAGTTGTGTTATTCTTGAGGCATTGTGACCTCGCGACGATACCTAAAAGGATGTTATGAAGGCTTTTTTAACCCCCACTATCCTCGCTACTAGCGTTGCCTCTGGCCTATTATTTTCTTCAATGCTTGCCGCTGCGCCTTGGGTTGATGCCTCAGATATTTATCTTAGAGCCGATATTCAGGCGCTGGCCGATGCGGGTGTTATCACTGTACCAGTCAATACTTATCCCTTGATGTGGTCAGGGATTGGTGGTGATTTAGCGGAAGTCGAACCAGAGCTACTTTCAGCATCATTAGTACAAGCTTTTGCGCGGGTTAATTTTTACTACCACAATGCAGTTGAGAATCGTGGTAATGCACGGATAAAACTGTCGGTGGCAACGGATCCTGCAAGGTTTCAACATTATGGCTCTGGCTACCGTGAGAAAGGTAAGGTGCTGGGTTCTTATGAGTATCTTGGTTCACGCATAGCCTATAAGACCACTGTAGCTGAAACCTATGATCCCCAAGATGATAAAAACTTCCGTCTTGATGAGTCCTATTTCGCGATTATCTTTGGTAACTGGATTGCAACCTTAGGTTCGGTTGAACAGTGGTGGGGAGCGGGATTTGACTCTGCACTTCACCGATCCAACAATGCTCGCCCTATGCAATCCTTAACCTTAAGTCGTAACAATGCTTCGGCCTTTGAAACCCCTTGGTTATCTTGGATTGGCCCTTGGACATTTAAAACGGGGTTCAGCTTAGCTGAAGTTGACCGCGCCGTGTCTAAGACAGCAGAGTGGGATATGCGCTTCAGTGCAAGGCCGATTAAACAGGTTGAAGTGGGATTGTCTTGGTCGACACTATTTTGTGGTGAAGGCCAAGAGTGTGACGTAAGTTCTTGGTGGGATGCGGTAGTAAGTGACTCTGTTTGCATTGATGGTTCGAATGATTGCGCGTTCGACCAGCGCCGCGATGCCGGGCACAGAACCCAAAGTATCGATATGCGCTATGCCGATACTTGGCAGGATATTCCAGTGGGTTTATATCTAGAGCGTAGTTGTGAGAATGGTAGCGACTGTGGTTCCCTTTGGGGAATAGATACTCATTTTGGTACTTCGAGTCAGCAGTTTAAGCTGTTTATGGAATACTCTGACACCTATGTTAAGTGTGATGGCGACAGTGCAAATTGCTTCTATGAAGATCCCGTCTATTTGAGCGGTTCTCGCTATTATGGTCGTGCAATAGGTTCTACCTATGACAGTGATGCCCAAGTGTTTGTGTTGGGCTTGGTGGGGCAGTTCAATAATAGCCGAGGTTTTACCTCACTGCTGCGTTACGCTCAACTGAATAAAGATGGCACCAATGTGGTCAATACGTGGGCGCCACAGCCGGCCAAAGAGGATTTATTGATGCTTGAGCTTTCCTATCGAATGCCAGTATGGAAAGGTATGCTGAGCTTGGGTGGAACAGTATCGAGATCGGAATTTGAAGTTCAAGACAATGATACTAATACCACACTCTTTAGCAGTTTTGAGTATCGTTTTTAATTAAGCTAAATCTAAGCAAAGGTCTGCATTCTCGCAGACCTTTTTGCATGTTGCGGTTAAATTCAGTGGCTTGTTTTGCAGGCAATCTTCGAGTGATTTATCGACTATAATGCACTCATGCTCTTTAACTTGTGTTACGCGTTTCGCTTCATGAATTAACACTATTTTATTGGAAGTATGACCATTCTATGAAATCCTCAGTTCCAAATTAAATAGCTTTCTTGTCTTTTGTCTAGTTTATAATACCAATATGGCATACTGTTTGCCCGCTATTATTGCAGATGTTAGTTTTGCAATAATTATGTGATACCGTATTTGTGGTCATAAAGTTGTGGAGCGTTGAATTGATCTCTATCGTGATCCCCGCTAAAGATGAGGTGGGCAATATTGGCCCACTAATGAAAGAGATATGCCAAGCCTTTGAGGGTTTGACTGAGTTTGAAATCCTTGTCGTCGATGACGGCAGCCAAGATGATACCTTTGGTGAAGTGATGCGCACAGCTGTTGAAAAGCAATGTGATGCGAAGGCGATTCGCCATGAGCATAGCACTGGGCAGAGTACCGCAATATCGACTGGCATTTTACATGCCCGCGGCAAATATATTGTGACTTTAGATGCCGACGGCCAAAATGATCCCGCCGATATTCCAGCCATGTTAGCCCTATTGCCGCGGATCCATGCCGAGCATTTCTGTATTGCGGGCTACCGTAAAAACCGTAAGGATACGGCTTGGAAGCGATTTCAATCTCGCTTTGCCAATAAGGTTCGCGATACTCTTTTGCACGATGGTGTGCCAGATACCGGTTGCGGTCTTAAGTTATTTCCCCGAGAAACCTTCCTTCGATTGCCCTATTTCGATCATATGCACAGATACATTCCTGCTTTAGTGCGCCGTATGGGCGGTGAAATTTTCATTTCAGTGGTGAATCATAGGGATCGTCAAGTGGGGGTGTCCAAGTATACGGCTTGGAATCGAGTATGGGTCGGTATCGTCGATATTATGGGCGTAATGTGGCTAGGGCGTAGAGCCAAAGTAGCTAAGGTTGTTCGAAGCGAAACGAGCTGGCGTGACTAGCATGCAGCGAGTCTATAAGGCGGTATTGATTGTCTGTATTTTGCTGGTATTGATGTTTGCTGCCCAGCAAGGGTTATTCGAGCATGTTACTGATAGCAACTGGGTCGCACGTTTTATTGCCGATGGAGGTACATTTTCCCTCTTAGTGTTACTGGCCGTGGGCGCTTTATTTACTGCTGTGGGAGGCCCAAGACAAGTCATTGCTTTTGTCTTTGGTTTTGCCTTGGGCGGCATTTATGGTGGTTTATTTTCGACTCTGGCTGCCTTGTTGGGCTGCGTGTTAGCTTTTTATGTGGCGAGATTAACCATCCGCAGCAGTTTGCAGCACCGCTTTGGACGTAGGTTGCAAAAGTTTGAAGCGCTGATTATCGATAAAACTTGGCTGAAAGTGCTGATGATCCGTTTACTGCCCGTCGGCAGTAATTTACTCACTAATCTGTTTGCCGGATCGACCCATGTTCCCTTGGGGGGCTTTATGCTGGGCAGCGTATTAGGATATTTACCGCAAATGCTGATTTTTAGTTTCGCGGGCGCGGGCATAGGGTTATCGGATCATTATCAGCTCGGGATCAGCATCGGATTATTTATTATCTCAAGCATAATTGGCGCGTATTTGTACCGTTCTAACCTGCGTAAACAGGTGGATGCATTAGAAACTGAAGAATAAGGATTCAGAATGGAAGCACTTAGTCGTCGTTTCAATAGTGAAGACTATTACCAAGTACTTTGGCCTTTACTCTTGATGAGCTTGCTGATTTTGCTGGTGGGGGTTGGTTTTCGCTCCCCTTGGCCCGCAGATGAGCCGCGTTTCGTGGAGGTCGCGCGGGAAATGGTGTCTTCAGGCCAGTGGTTATTTCCAACCCGTGGGGGCGAATACTATCCCGATAAGCCACCAGTGTTTATGTGGACTATCGCGCTGTTTTACCAACTAACAAGCTCACTTAAACTTGCCTTTCTGCTGCCGAATGCTTTATGTGGTCTGTTGACGGTATTCCTCGTTTACGATCTTGGCGCAAGACTATGGAATGTGCGTGTTGGCCGCAATGCAGCCTTGTTACTCTTGATAGTGCCGCAGTTTTTAATGCAGGCTAAGAATGCCCAGATTGATGCCATGGTGATGTGTTGGATCACTGTGGGATGTTACGGTTTGATCCGCCACTTTATGCTTGGCCCCCATTGGCGTTGGTATTTTATTGGCTGGGGTTTTATGGGGCTAGGTGTGATCACTAAGGGAGTGGGATTCTTACCTTTGCTGATGCTGATCCCTATTAGTCTTTATGCCGTTAAAGACAGAAGCCGTTTTCAGGGCCGTTTGACTTGGCTGTGTCTTGCTGGGCCTTTGGCTATGCTTGCCGTGATTGCCTGCTGGTTAGTGCCTATGGTGCTAACAGTTCAAGCCCATGGTACGCCTGAGCTTGTCGCCTATCAAAACAACATCTTGTTTAAGCAAACCGGTGAGCGTTATGTCAACGCTTGGCATCATATTAAGCCTTGGTATTTCTTCATTTTGAGCGTGATCCCTTGGATGTGGTTCCCGATTTCGCTGCTGGTGATTGCATACTGGAAGCAATGGATACAGAAGGTTAAGGCCGATCCGACTATTGCGATTCTGTTGATTTGGGTGGCACTGGTTGTGGTGTTTTTTAGCATCAGTCCGGGTAAGCGCAACGTGTATATTTTACCTGCTCTGCCTATGTTGGCACTTGCTACCTCGGCAGTATTAACAGGCGTTTCTCCTAAGGCTTGGTTTGAAAAACTCGTCAGTGGCTTATTGTGGTTTTTAGGTGGCGTGGTCTTGATGGCGGGGGTACTTGCTCTTATTCATCATCCTGCCTTAGTTAAAGCTCTTGCCGACTATTCAGATGATTTAACTGGGATTGGTTATCTCTTTATCCTGCTTGGGGGGTTATGGTTATTGCTGCTTTGGCTCGCACGTAAGCAGTTTGCTCTTGTGAGAGTTGGCATTGTCTCTGCATTGGGCTGGGCGCTGGTCAGCACTTGGGGATACTCTATGCTCGATGAAATGCGCACCCCAAGAAGCTTGATGTTGCATACGTCAGAAGTCATTGGCGAAGATGCGGAGCTAGGGTTAGTTAACTTTAAAGAGCAGTTTATTTTATTCTCGCCTATGAGTGTGACGCACTTTAGTTATTTGGCGCCAGTTGAAGAGCAAGAGCGAAACGCGTGGCAATGGATGCAAACCAGCAAACAGCGTTATCTGTTAGTGCCAAGCGGGATAGAGCTCAACTGCTTCGATATTAACGATGGCAAGAGCATGGGGATTGCCCATCGCGAAGAGTGGATTTTATTATCGGCCTCTGAACTTAAAGCCCAATGTGCACCGCCAAAACGAGAACGCAGCTATTTTACCGATCATCCGGGGCGTTGGTTAAAAGAGTAAATGTAAAAATGCCTGCAAATTGCAGGCATTTTTTTATGGTTGTTAGCGGGTGGTCATGCTTAGCGTGTCTGGCAAATACTACAAAAAACTGTGGTGCGTTGGCCTAAACGGATTTCACTCAGGAGGTGACCACAATGGGTGCAGATTTCACCACCGCGGCCATAAACATGGAGTTTTTGAGCAAAATACCCCGGCTTACCATCGGCATTGGTGAAGTCTTTAAGCGTGGTGCCACCCTGTTTAATCGCGTGGGCTAAGATTTGCTTCACCTCGGTAACTAATAGAGTCAAACGCTCTGTATCGATTTTTCCCGCTTCGGCTTCTGGGTGAATACCTGCGGCAAATAGCGCCTCGTTAGCATAGATATTCCCCACGCCAACGACGATATGGTTATCCATTAGGCAGAGTTTAATCGCCTTCTTTTTCCCCGCTAATGCTGCGGCTAATTGATTAACATTAAAGGCATTAGTTAAGGGTTCTGG
Source organism: Shewanella profunda (assembly GCF_023283765.1). GTDB lineage: Bacteria > Pseudomonadota > Gammaproteobacteria > Enterobacterales > Shewanellaceae > Shewanella > Shewanella profunda. The sequence goes on from NZ_JAKILG010000032.1 coordinate 10,336, forward strand.
CCCAAGTTTAGCGAGCAATGGATGGGCTTCTTCAGGTAGTTCACACCATAGCCAAGCACCAAAGCGTCTAGGGTCATTGAAGCGTAGCATGCGACCATTGGCGAGCACTAAGTCGATATGGTCATGCTTTTCAACAGGAGTATCGCGGGGCAAGATCCGCAAACTGCCCGACATGCCTAAATGCACTATGGTTGTGCCTGCATCTGTATCAATTAACAGGTACTTAGCACGTCGGCGCACTTGGCGTATGGTTTGGCCAATAATTTGTTTAGCGATTTCAGGCACTGGCCAGCGTAGCGAGCCATTGCGTATCACAAGATCTGCTACTGTTTGCCCGATGAGAAAGGGTGCAATACCCTGACGGGTGACTTCAACTTCTGGTAATTCCGGCATGGATTCTGTCTTTATCGTTAAATAGGAATAAATTAAGACGCAGGTTTTGCATCGAGAATAGGTTGTAGTTTGGCTCTCAAACTCGGCGGTATTTGATACCAATTATCCGCGGGGGATTTTAATAAGCCATCATTTGCGAAATAAAACCAGTGTTGGGTTTGGTTAATATCGGCTATCTGAATGATTAACTCCTGCGGTATATCAGTGGGTTCTGGTGTGATATCTAAAGGTGAAACTCGTATATTTTGCCACGCGTTTGCCCATTCGTTGCAGTTGAGTACTTTTGTATCACATTGCCAGTCAGATGTTTGTTTATGCAGCCAAAGACCATCGATTTGTAACTGTGAAAGCTGCGCATTTTCATCAAATAATCGCTGGGCATCACTCGGGATATGACGGGTTTTATTATCCAGAAATGTGAGTATGGCCACCATAAAAACACAGGCGGCAATAATGATGTTATTCCATTGTTTACGGGTTAAGGCCATAGCAAGCGAGCATAAGGATATTGGGCGATGACTTGAGTTTATCACGCTCGAATTGAGATGCTAGCCCTGTGGTGAGTCAGCAATGTTATCGCTTACTTTTAACCGCCCGTAGCATTCATAAAACGGAGGATTTGTACTTCGTTATTGTCAAAATAATGCTGTTTAGGTTTAAGGTTTATTCCTGCAAGAATAGCGGCTTTAAGCCTCTCAATATCACCAGGGTATTCGCGGACGATGCTTTTAAGATCAATGGCGTGTTCATTTCCTAAACAGAGTAATAGCTGGCCTTCGACTGTGACTCGTACGCGGTTACATTCATGGCAAAAGTTATGACTATGGGGTGAGATAAAACCGATATGAATGTGGCTGTCGGCCATAGTGTAATAACGTGCTGGGCCACCTGTGCGTTTATTTGAGAGTTGCAGCGGATAGCGAGTGTCAATTATGGATTTCACTTCATCGCTACTACAGTGACGCGCTCGTTTGCGCTCATCCATTTCGCCTAAAGGCATTTCTTCGATAAAGGCAATATCTAACCCACGTTCACGGCAGAAATCAACTAAATCAAGCACTTCATGGTCATTTTGTTCTTTTAAAATAACGGCATTGATCTTGATACGTTCAAAGCCTGCGGCAATAGCCGCATCAATTCCTTCTATTACGCGCTCCAACTTTCCATTGCGGGTTAATTGCGTGAAAAGTTCAGGATTAAGTGTGTCTAAGCTGATGTTGAGACGTTTTAGGCCCGCATCGCGCATAGGTTTTGCAAATTTTGACAGTCTTGAGCCATTCGTCGTCATAGATAGATCGTTCAGCCCAGGGAGTTTGCCAAGCAGGCTGACAAGCTGATCGCAGTCGGTTCGCACTAAAGGTTCGCCACCCGTTAGGCGGATTTTGGTCACTCCGAGTTCAGTGAATGCTTGGGCAATCCAAGCTAATTCTTCGAGGTGAAGCACGTGCTCCCTTGGCAGAAAGCAGGGATTTTCTGTCATACAATATACGCAGCGAAAATCGCAGCGGTCGGTGACAGAAAGACGCAGGTATTCGACCTTACGGCCAAAGGAATCCACTATTAAACTCATAAGCGCTCACTCGCTCCTAAAGCAGATCCGCAAAGGGCTGAATAAACACAGTTTCGCCTGCATTCACAGTTTCTACTTCATCGCCAATGAGGATAAGGCAGTTTCCATTAACCATAGAATTGAGCATGCCAGAGCCTTGGTTACCCGTGCTGCGAACGTGCAGTCGCCCATCTTTACCAAGCTGATAAATTCCGCGAATAAATTCGGTACGGCCTTCACGGCTACGTAGCGTTTCGTCGCTAATGGCGGGGAATAATGCAGCTTGCCAGTTTACCTCACCAGCTAACTTACGTAGGGCAGGTTGCACAAATTGCAGGAAGGAGACCATCACTGCGACAGGGTTTCCCGGCAGGCCGAAGAATAGACTGGAACCCACCTTACCAAAGGCGAGTGGGCGACCAGGACGCATGTTGATCCGCCAGAAATCGATATTGCCTAAGCGGGCGAGTACAGTTTTAATGTAATCCGCATCACCCACAGATACCCCACCTGAGCTAATCACAACATCGGCCAGTGTCGCAGCCTTGGCAAGTGTGGCTTCTAGGGCTGCTTCAGAATCTTCAATAATCCCTAAATCTACTACATCACAACCTAAACGCTTCGCCATCGCTTTGATGGTGAAGCGGTTTGAATCATAGATGCAGTTGGCTTTGAGTGTTTCACCGGGTTGGCTGACTTCATCACCCGTGGAGAATACGGCAACGATTGGACGGCGATAAACGCTGACACGATTTAAGCCAAGTGAAGCCAGTAAACCTTGCTCCGCTGCGCTAAGACGAGTGGCTTTGGGTAGGGCGATTTGGCCCTTAGCAATATCTTCACCCGCAAGGCGAACGTGCTGACCCAATTGAATACTGCCTTCTAAGCTAACGATACCATCGACTTCTTTTGCCAGTTCCCGCGGTTGCACTGTATTAGCGCCTGCGGGCACAGTGGCGCCTGTCATAATCCGCACAGTTTCGCCGACGTTAAGCGTACTTGAATATTGATGACCGGCAAGCACTTCGCCCACTAATGTTAAAGCGGTTGGCATGGGTTCTTGATAGACAAAGGCGTAACCATCCATTGCTGAATTGGTTTGCTGTGGCACATCGACGGGAGAAATACTATCGATAGCGAGTACGCGGTTGTCTAAAGCGTCTAAGTCAACCTCTTCAACGTCTATCACGGGTGATACATGGGATAAAATCTGCGCTAAACCTTGGCTTACTGTGAGGTTGTTGTTATTGCCAATGGCACAGTTATCGACTTGAACGATAGGAAGTTTAACGCTAGGGGCTTGCCAGTTTTGGGTATATTCCACCACAAAATCAGCTATCTTACTGACATTATTGATATCGAGGCGCTGTAGTTCACTGGGTAACTGGGTTTCATCACAACAGGCGATGGCGAGAATATCCTCGTCATGGGTATAGATAAAAGGTTTGCCGTGGGCTGCGCGGTGTAATTCAATTTTAGGGAGTGTGAGTTTTTTAAAGCCTTCGACCAATACAATATCCACTTTGTCGGCTTCAATTTGTTTGAGCAAATGGACTAGCTCAGGATCGCCATCGCGCGCATCTTCAGTCATCAATGCCCAGCGCACATGGGAGGCGACCAGCATTTGTCGCGCACCGGCTTTACGCATCTCATAGCTATCTTTGCCGGGAATATCTACATCGAAATTATGGTGAGCATGCTTGATTACGGCTAAACGTAAACCACGTTGATTTAATTCAGGGATCAATTGCTTGAGTAAGGTGGTTTTCCCCGTGCCGCTGTAGGCACAAAATCCGAGAACGGGAATAGCGAGCGGATTGACGAAGGGGTTACTCATTTGCACCTCTAATTTGAGTTATGTAAGCCTTAACTATGGGTTGTCTAAGGCAAATTGCTGTTTTTCTTCTGGTGTATTGATGTTCATAAATGCATTTGGCTGATCAGCAAATGTCGCAACAGCGTAGTTTTGCTCAGCATACCAAAGGAAAATTTTGCGATCCCCTGCTTTGAGGAATGCTTCCATCGAATCACGAAGGCTTGGTTTCATCAGCAGCACTACGGGTTGCTCTCGCTCGCCGTCGCTGGCAACCGCCATGTCAGCTCCCTTAGTTTCAATCGCATTTAACATGCGTTCAACAAGATCCGTCGGCAGTTGAGGGCTGTCACAGGGAACGGTAAGCAGATAATCAGCTTTAGTATGACCCAATGCGGTTAGCATACCCGCTAAAGGACCGAGAAAACCGCTATGCTCATCACTTATTACCCTAAAACCGAACTCAGCATAACGTGTTTGATTACGATTTGCGTTGATCAGGATCTCCTTAACCTGAGGTTTTATCCTGTCAATAGTGTGTTTAATCATGGCTTGGCCGTTTAATTCGACTAAGCCTTTATCGTCTCCCCCCATACGGCGGGCCATGCCTCCTGCGAGAATAACGGCATCAATTTGCAATGACATATAGAGCTCCCTGTGCAGAGTGAGAATGGGTCTGTTGATGAGAGATAAGCACCTGTTTGTTTTCTATGTGCCATTGCTGTTCACAGATGGCTGTCAAAGCGCAGTTCTGGTGGCTACTGAGTAACATGCCTGCACCTTCCTGTTTTAATTGTTGGATCATTTGCAGTACTAAAGCTTGGGAGTCCTTGTCCATATTGGAGGTGGGTTCGTCCAGCATTAACAGCTTAGGTTGTAGGATCCAAGCTCGCGCAATCGCGAGTCTTTGCCTTTCTCCGCCGGAAAGGTTGCTAGCCCTTGCATTTAAGAGCGAGCCTAGCTGCGCCATCTCAGTAGCTTGACCTATGCGTTGTTTCGCCTTGGCTTTCGTTTCAGAACTGAAATTTAGACCATAGGTGAGATTATATTCCACCGTGCCATCAAACAAATAAGGATGCTGGTGCAGGTATACGGCTTTACCTAACAAGGGATTACGCTGCCACCATTTGTTTTTTGCAAAACCAAGAGCGTCAATTTGTCCCTTTGTTGGGGGCATTAAGCCCGCCAGAATCTTCATTAATGTTGATTTACCTGAGCCATTATCGCCTTGTAGATAAATCACATCTCCTTGACGTAGTTCGAGTAACTCGGCGTTAAAGAGTCGGCGTGAACCAAAGGACATCTCTAAGTCACGGGCAACGAGTTTGACTTTAGTCATAGCTTAATGGCTCCTTGGCATAGCTTTGCCGCGTAAACTACCTAAGGCAAAGTTAAGGATCAAGGCTAAGATTAGCAGCACGAGTCCAAGGGCGATAGCTTGGGCGAAATCGCCTTTACTGGTTTCGAGGGCAATGGCTGTTGGGATATTGCGAGTAATGTTCAAAATATTGCCACCGACCATCATTGAACAGCCAACTTCAGTGAGGATCCGGCTAAAAGCCGCAACAATCGCCAAGAGTAGCGGCATGCGTAACTCGCGACATACCGTCCATACGGCACGCACCCATGATGCTCCTAAGGTCTGAGAGGTTTCCCAAGCTCTGCGATCAACGCTGGTAAATGCTGCTTGGCTCATGGCGATAAGCACGGGGGCGCAGATCAACATTTGCCCGAGGATCATCCCCTCCTGAGTAAATAACCACCTTAAATCACCGAGAGGGCCATTTCGGGTGAGTAGCAAATAAACCAGTAGACCGATAACCACAGTGGGGATAGATTGCAGAGTTTGAACCAAGTTGGTAATTAACCACTTGCCACGAAATGGCGCAAATGCCAGCACAAAGCCGAGCACCATAGACGGAATCAAGGTGATCAGTAGTGCCGCGAAAGATACTGAAAACGAGACATAAATGATGGACCAGACTTCGGGGTCCAATGAAAACAGCAGGCTTAGGGCCTGCTGTAACAGTGCTAGCCAACCGTCGTTCATTCGCTATAGGTTGCCTTGAACAATTGTTCGCCTTCAACTTTGAAGTTGTTGATCATGGTTTGGCCTTCTTTGCTACTTAACCAGTCACTGAAAGCTTTAGCGCCTTTGTGGTTCAGATCTGGGTATTTAGCTGGGTTGATTAGGATCACTTGGTATGGGTTTGCTAAGGTTTTTCCACCATCGAAATCGACACTGAGATCCAGTTTAGTTTTATAAGCTACGAATGTGCCACGGTCAGACAGAGTATAACCTTGTAGCTCGTTTGCCATTAGCAGGGTTTTACCCATACCTTGACCAACGGAAGTATAACCTTTGAAATCAGGCGTGACACCTGCTGCTTTCCATACTTCTAGCTCTTTAATGTGAGTGCCTGAATTATCACCACGAGAGATAAAAGGTAAACCTGATTTTGCAATTTTCGTAAAAGCTTCTTCGGCGGTTTTACTTTCACGCAGTTTTGCGGGGTCGTTTTTAGGGCCTAATACCACAAAATCATTTTCCATGATGCCACGGGGCTCAACACCAAAGCCATCTGCCACAAATTTTGCCTCAGCACTTGGGGCATGGGTCATCACTAAATCTACGTCCCCTTGCTCACCTAGTTTTAGTGCTTTACCCGTACCAGTTGCGATAACTTGTACTTTATAACCTGATTCAGTTTCGAATTTAGGTAATAATTCCTTTAACAAACCTGAGTTTTCGGTACTTGTAGTGGTGGCTAGTTTAATAATTTCTGTCGATTGAGCGGGTAAAACAGTGAGCAAACTGGCGGTAACAACCAGGCCCAATAGTGACTTCATGTTTAGCATGGGTACTCCTTGGCGAAAAAAATAGAATTCCAACTCAAATGCCTACTGAGTTGATGGTTCCATAAATGGTAATGCGTTCGATTGAAAGCAAATTAGATGCCAAACCGATAATTGTACTTTTTGCATCACAAGCCGATCTAAACTGTGAACTCCGTCTCAGCCTTAACAAATATTCTGCAGACAAATTGTCGCAGCTCATGCTTCTCATGGTTCATAGTGACCTACTTACTTAGTTTCAGTGCTAGAATTACTCGCAATTGAGTCAAAATGTCCAGAAGCGAACCCTATGAGCCAGATAGATAATAACCTCAAGCCTCTCCCTTTAGCCGTATCAGTACTTATCGTCGATGATGAACCCGGAATGCGGAGTTTTTTAAATAAAGCACTTTCGAAGAAGTTTGCCTTAGTTGAAACCGCTGGCAGTATTGAGGATGCGGAGCAATTACGCAGCCGCTGCCACTTTGACTTACTGATTGTCGATATCCGTTTGCCCGGTCGTTCCGGGATTGAATGGCATGAAGCTTTAGATGAGCAGGGTCGCCGCTCGGATATTATCTTTATGACGGGCTATGCCGATATGGAAGTGGCAATCACTGCGCTGCGTGCGGGAGCCTCTGATTTTATTATGAAGCCTTTCCATCTTGATCAGATGATGTCGGCAGTGGATCGCTGCATTGAGCGTCGTCTGCTAAAGCGTGAAAACCTGATGCTTCGCCGTGAGGTTTCTATTGGTTATTCATCGACCATTATTGGCAGCAGCGAAGCTATGAAGTCGGTAAAACATGTGATAGAACGTGTGGCCCCAACTAATGCCGTTGTGCTTATCCAAGGTGAATCTGGTACAGGTAAAGAACTGGTCGCAAGACAACTGCATTTACTGAGTGGCCGACAAGGACCATTTGTGCCAGTCAACTGCGGCTCTATTGCCCCTGAGTTGCTCGAAAGTGAGCTCTTTGGCCATGTTGCTGGTGCATTTACGGGTGCAAAGGGGAACCGAGAGGGTTTGTTTAGTTTTGCCTCTGGCGGCACTATTTTTCTCGATGAAATAGGCGAAATGCCACTGAAAATGCAAACTGCTCTGCTAAGGGTGTTAGAGCAGAAAGCGATCCGTCCTGTAGGCAGTGAAAAAGAAGTCAATATTGATGTGCGGGTTATTGCTGCAACCAACCGAACCCTCTTGGAAGAGGTCGATGCTGGGAACTTCCGTCGAGATTTGTATTATCGACTCAATGTGCTCGATATCTTAATTCCGCCACTAAGGGATCGTCCGGAAGATATAGTGGAGCTAACCCATCACTTTACTCGCCAACTTGCCGCTGAACTTGGCGTGAGGGAAGTCGTCTGGAGCCATGAAGATATGGTTAAGCTACAACAGCATGAATGGCCGGGTAATATCCGTGAACTGCGTAATATGATCGAGCGTTGTATTTTACTCGGTAAGCCACCCGCGGAATATTGGAAACAACAGGTAAAGAGTGAATCTTCAGCTTCCCAAGGTTATCCCTTAGATTGGCCCTTAAAAGATGTAGAAAAACACCATGTCACCAGCGTGGTAGATTTACATTCTGGTAATAAATCTGCGGCAGCAAGGGACTTAGGTGTTTCCCGTAAGACCTTAGATCGTAAATATAAAGAGTGGTTTGGCTTAAGCGACGAACAGGAGTCTTAGGGTGTCTTTCTTTACTCACTTTTTTGGTGTCAGTTGGCAGCAAATGCAGGCCAAGGTGCGTTATCGCATATTAATCCTCACCTTGCTGCCTATCTTGCTGACGCTGGTGAGTTTAGTCTTTATCACTATCTACTGGAATATCAGTTATACAGGTAAGCAGCTGTTTATGAAGGTAAAAGCTGACTTGGCGGTGGCTGAGAATACCTTGCAACAGGTACAATTTCGTCAGGAGAAGCAGCTCGAGAAGGTGATGACTTCTTGGGCTTTTCAAAATGATTTTCGACCCATATTAAATGGTGAAATTGATCATAGAGCTAATATTGATGCCTTTCTGAGCCAACAAAAACAACTGCTTAATCTTGATTATCTACGCTTAGTCAGTGTCGCAGAGGCTGCGACAGATCCAGATTTACGGTTTATTTTACCTAAAATGGGCGGCCTATTACCTTATTCTGGCTTGATGGTGTTATCGCCTGAGCGTTTAGCGCGGATCGATCCTGAGTTGCCCGTTACCGCGAGTATTCCCATTGTTGCAACCTTGCGAGCCCAAAATCCGAGCAAGGAAGTGGAAGAGCGTGGTCTACTCAGTCGTAGTTTACTGCCAGTACCTGATTTAGAGGGTAAGGTTGCTTGGTATTTGGATGGTGGCATCTTATTTAACCGCGATATTCGTATCGTCGATCATATTCGCGATTTGGTATACGACAAAGGGACACTCCCAGAGCGTTCAATTGGTACGGTCACCATTTTTTTAGATAATATTCGTATTTCTACTAACGTGCCGTTGCACTTTTTTCCTAAAGGTAATGAAACTCAAGGCCGAGCTTTAGGTAGCTTAGTGTCAGAGGAAGTACGTGAAAAAGTACTCAATCGTGGTGAACTATGGGTGGATCGTGCCTTTGTGTTCAATGATTGGTTTATTTCTGCCTATGCGCCTTTGGAGGATATTCGTGGTCAGCGAGTTGGCATGATCTACACTGGATTCTCTGAGTCACCCTTTATTCATAATTATCTTTTGAATATCATTGAACTAGGCACAATTTTGATGCTAGTGCTACTCGTATCAGGCCTACTTGTTTATCGCGGAGCCTATAGCCTGCTGCAACCCATAGAACGTATCCATCATGTTGTGCAGGCGGTGCAGTCTGGGCGCAATATTCGGATCGGCGCCTTAGGCTTGGATAGAGAAAACGAATTATCGAATTTGGCAGAGCAGTTTGATCGTATGCTCGACTTATTGCAACGCCGTAATGCACAGATCCAATCCGCTGCCGAGCAGCTTGAGATGAAGGTCGAAGAACGTACCCGTAGCCTTCAGGACAAGACCTTAGAGCTAGAGCGCAACGTTGCACTACTGAACGAAACTCGCCAACAGCTTGTGACCAACGAAAAGCTGACCGCACTGGGTGAGCTAACCGCAGGCATAGCCCATGAAATTAATAATCCTACCGCGGTTATCCTCGGTAATATGGAGTTGATGCGCTACGAGCTGGGTGATAATGCGGAAGTTGTGAAAGAAGAAATTGATCTCGTGATCCAGCAGGTTATGCGCATAAGCACCATTATTCGCAGCTTATTACAGTACAGCAGGCCTGGTGAATTTAATGCTCCGCTAGAAATGCAATCTATTACGCCCATTATTGAAGAGATGATGGTGCTGGTTCGCCATTCGATTAAAAAGCAAGAAGTTATCTTGATCACAGAGCTTAGTGCCACTAGCCCTGTGCAAGTCAATCGACCGCAGCTGCTGCAGGTATTGATTAATTTGGTAGTAAACGCAGCACATGCAATGGACGGTAAAGGTCGCATTTGGGTGAGAACCTATGACTGGTTGCAACAAGATATGCCTATAGGCGTTAAAATCGAGGTCGAAGATGAAGGTTCTGGGATTGCACCAGAGTTATTAGGCCGAATTTTTGACCCATTTTATACCACACGCAAGGATGGCACGGGTCTAGGTCTTTCACTCAGTTACGGCATTATTAAGCGAATTGGTGGCGTGATAGAAGTGAGTTCAACCTTAGGTAAAGGTACTGTATTCACAATTGGTTTATACCATGAGGCGAAAGAAGAGCAGGAGAATAATCCCTATGACGGATTACATTTCTCGGGAAGCGCCACTGAAATTTAAGCAAAAAAAAGCCGGATGATGAGTCCGGCCACAAAAGAGTGTGTGTGAGCAATGTCGTGCTTGCAAACTCAGGAGCACTTTAACAACTTCAGATTACCAGTCATCGGTGTTAAAGATGAGTTTTGGAACGCACGTTAACGATAATCATTCTCAATTGTGTTTGCAAGCTATTTATTACAAAAAGTGCAGATCTTTACAAAATAGACATTGCATCTATTCATGCCGATTTAGATCGTTTTACAGAGGTGTAATTTATGATCGACAAGACTCTTAGGATCGGCTTTGAGTTCTGTAATCATGTATTGATTATTGATCAATAAATTAAGCATCCCAGGGAAACGGTTCATCGTCTTAACTTGAATGTGGTTGTAGCCTTGGCGGCGTGCCCATGTTTCTTGATATTCAAGGAGGCTCTGAGCTAGGCCTAGGCGTCGAAAGTCGGAAGCAACGCCTCCTAGCCAGCTGTAAAATATGGTTTCTTCTTGTTCATAACCCAGTTTGAAGCCTGCAAGTTCCCCTTCAACAAAAGCTAATAAAATTAAGCTGGTTTTGCCATCTAGTCGTTCAGCTAACGTTTCATTTGTAAGGGAGCGATCTAGTTCAGGAATTTGTTGACTGAGTTCAATAAGTTGCGTGGCTAGCTCGGACGTTAGTTTTGTCTCGGCTTTAATTTCAATAGAATACATAATGATCTCTCATGAAAATCAGCCCTATTCAAGTGTTAACCTGAGTAGGGTAGCGCTATTAACGGGTCAAACTATAACAGGTCTGGCCAGTTGGGTTAATCAGGAAAGTGATTTTTGCGGACTGGTTTGCAAAATCTTATCTTGTAAGACTTTTAGCAAAACACCATAGGCGGGTAGAAATAGGCCTAAGCTGACGAGCAGTTTAAAACTGTAATCGACGGTGGCAATTTCAGGCCAGTGAGCCGCCATAAAACTATCGGATGAAGCGTAAAAGGCAACGCTAAAGAAGACTAAAGTGTCGACAAAATTACCCACTAGTGTAGACGCAGCAGGCGCAACCCACCAAGAGCGGCTTGTTCGCAGGCGAGCAAACACTGTGATATCCATCAGTTGACCTATCAAGTAGGCGGCAAAGCTCGCAAAGGCGATACGAAAAACAAATGTGTTCCATTGTGCAAGTGAATCAGCACCTTGGAAACTACCTTGATGGAATAGCACCCCCATTACATAGGAAATCATCAACGCAGGGATCATCGCTTTGAGAATAATGTTACGGGCGGCCTGTTGGCCAAAAATGCGTACTGTGAGATCTGTCGCTAAATACACAAATGGAAAGCTAAATGCGCCCCAAGTGGTATGGTAGCCAAACAGCTGAAATGGTAATTGTACTAAGTAATTGCTGACGCAAATAATCAGTATATGGAATCCTACTAATAGGAGTAAGGCGCGGCGGAGCTGCGCTGTGGTTAACATTAACATTTGTGGCCTTTTTAGTTGTGTAGGGCGGGGTGAGGGAACCCGCTAATATTCATTTATTATATTTGACGCTGTTACCGATCACAGCTTACTGAAATCGGGGCCGCCATTATAGTGACCGTTTATTAAGATGCAAGCTTACTGTTTATTCTCGCACCAATTTGGAAGATGAAATCGAGACTCGGGACGTTTTGAGCTATCTATGCCAAACTATCCTACACTTTTAAGACGCCAAAGGAGGAAAACGATGAAACGATTCCTTGCAGTATTTTACCTATGTCTGGCTGCATTATCATCTACTGCGGCCGCGAGTCCGGTGATGGTCAATGTGGTGACTTCGACATGGGAAGGTTATGCTAATCCCGATGAAACAGGTTACTACTTTGATATACTCCAGCGTGTTTTCCCCGCATCAGAATGGCAGCTTAATGTAGAGTTTATGCCCTTTGCTCGAACACTCTATCTTATCGAGCACCAGCGTGCCGATATGGCTCTCAGTGTTTATCCGGGCGATATTAAGCAGAGTTTATTAAGTGACAATGCTGTGGAGGTAGACTCTATCGATGCAGCCGTTACGCCCCAGATAGCGGCAAACTGGGTTGGGATTGAAAGTTTATCCCATAGAAAAGTCCAAGCTATGCTTGCCTATCGGTATAACATGCTAACGCCAGTACCTATGTACTACGAAGAAAGCAGTAATATGCTCTCTATGCTTAACAGTTTAAATGCGGGACGTATTGATGCGGTATTGGATTACCAAAAAGATATTCTTGCCTTAGTACCAAGACTCAAATCACCTCAAAACTTTAATATTATTCAAGGTGTTATTAAAGCAGAAGCCTATTTTGCTTTTGCTGATACAGACAAAGGCATTATGCTTAAACAGCATTTTGATCGTGAGCATAAGCGCTTAATTGATTCGGGGGAGCAAGAGAGGCTTTACCTTGAAACCATCGACAAATTGAAGGCGAACAACTATTAAAACCTTTTATTAAGCGCTATAGCTCGATGAGAATTGACATAATGGTTGCGAGTTTATTTTCAAGCTCCTGCCATTCGGCTTCAGGATCTGAGCCAGCGATAATTCCCGCACCAGCAAATAGGTTAATCCGACCCGGTTCAATCAGTGTGCAACGAATTGCGACCGAAAATTCACTCTCGTACTTATTGAAATAGCCACAGGCGCCTGCATACCAACCGCGCATATAGCCTTCACGTTGCCGAATAAAGTTCATTGCTGAATGTCGAGGTAATCCTCCTACTGCGGGTGTGGGATGCAGTGCTTGTAACAGTTGAAAATCATTGACTCCGGCCTTTAATTCGGCACGAATAGCTCTATGTAAGTGTTGGATATGATTAAGTTTAAAAATAGTAGCCAGTTCATCGGCACCCACATAATGGCTCAACGGCGTGAGCATATTAACAATATGGCTGCGGACAAGTTGGTTTTCGACACTATTTTTATTGTCTTCTAGCAGGGCATTTGCCAGCGCTATATCTTCTTCTTGGTTTAAGCCACGTACTGTTGTTCCTGCCAGCGCTTCGGTAAACAACTCCTGTTGGCGACGGCGAAATAAACGCTCTGGCGAACATGAGATAAAGGTGCGTTCAGGACTAAATTGAAATCCAAATTGGAAACTGTTGGGGTTACGACCTTGCCAGCAGGCAAGCACCATCCAAGGATCAACGGGTTCATTAACTTCAAGTTGCGTTAATCGAGATAACACCACCTTTGGAGTATCACGATTAAATTTAGGGTCAACCACTTGTTCGACTAATGTTTTCCAGCGCTGAAAATCGGGTCTGTCGCTACGTCCTAACAAAGTAAGTTTCGTTGGTGGTGCAAGCGGTTTTGCGGGTAGCACTGCTTCGATAGCGGCAATGGCATTGTCGATTTCAGTATGGGGAGCATTATCGGCAAAGTTCAGATTCACTCTCAAACTGAAATGTGTGCCACTACGCCTAAATTCGATGCGAGGTAACACAAAACGACTATTACCAAACTCAGGCCAAGATTCGATGGTGCGATCAAAGGCCACACCACCATAGTAACGAATATCTTGATTTGTCGATAAGGCCCGTTGTTGCTGGTATGCCATGGCGAGCTGTTGATCATCGACACCTGTTTCAAATCTAAAATCTTTGCAGGCACCGATTGTTGCGACTTCTTCAACTCTATCGCGCCCATGCCAGTAGATGCGTGGGTACTGAGTCTGGGAGGCAAGCCATGAGATTAAAGGCATAGATACAGTCGTCATGGACAACTGCACTATCGGTTCTATCGGAGGAACCTGCTTCAATTGAATGAGTTTGTCGATAAGAGACTTGAGGTCTTCAGACAGCGCATGAACGGGCAAATAGAACTCCAAAGGTAATCGATAGTAAAGGTGCAGGCTAATGTAACTCTGTTAGCAACGGTGAATTTGAATCAAGTTATTGCATTCTTTTCAAGTACTTTACAGCTTGAGGATTCGAGTATGTAAATAAGAATCTTTCGCTCAAATTAAAGGCCGTTGCCGCAGGTGTCAAGATATAAGCCCTAAGCATGTGACTTTTACCATAGTCTCATTTTATGACGATAAAAAATGTGATTAAAATGGGTCTTTTTGTCGTTAAAACCAAGTTGTCTGGACATTTTGTCTTTTATTTCCTTGGTAACTTCCCCCTTTTGTTTTAATTAGTCGATCTGGGTTGGCTTTTGATTATTTTTCAGTTGAGGCTGAACAATCTCTGCCCACAATAGGTGATACATCTTAATTTTTATACATGACAACAATAATATGATGATCACTAATTCCCTCTCTAGAATGTCTACTTTTACTGCGGGTAAAGGTGTTAATAATGGCGCTGGTGGCTAACTTGCAGAGGTACAGATTTAGCCGGTGCTTACCCTTTTTTAGATACAGCAGATGGTACCGATATCCACAATCATCTGGTGGTAGCGATTTAGACGCTGAAGGATCTAAACATCTCGTGGATGTTAATCTCACGCAACCGCTCATTCGTGACGTTTACCTGCGTGTCACTAATCTGTTGGATGAAAACGACTATCAGAGTGAGGCTCTGCCGCAGGCGGGACGTCAGATCTTTATTGACATTAATTGGCAAACTTAAGATGAAACTCCTAGAGCTACAAGGTGTTAGCTTTAACTATGACTGCCAGTTACCCTCCATATTACAGGAGGTTAACCTAAGAATTGGCTCGGGCCAATGCCACTGCATAAGCGGTCCAACGGGCTCTGGCAAGTCGAGCTTATTAAACCTGCTCGCGGGTGTGCTTAATCGTCCACATGAAGGTGAGATTTGGCGCACTCATCAACTCGTAACGGGTTTGGTTATGCAGGATCCTCAAACTCAATTACTGCGCCAAACTGTGGGAGCTGAGGTTGCCTTTGCGTTAGAAAATCTAGGCATACCCGTTGAAAAAATGCTGCCAAAAGTGCAGCTAGCATTACGACGAGTCGGATTATTTCTACGCCTTGACACTCAAGTGAGTACGCTTTCCCTCGGTCAAAAATACCGGCTGATGATGGCCGCCCAACTGGTATGTGAGCCGCATTTACTGTTACTCGATGAGCCTTGGGCGCAGCTTGATGATCATGGTGTGAGTGAGCTATTGGGGGTGATGGGAAATTTACTCCAAGAGGGTATGGCGCTGGTGCTGGTTGAACATAACTCCCCTGCCTTTGCCGATATTATTCAGTATTACTGGCAGCTAGAGCGAGGCAAGCTCTCCGAAGGGATTTATACCGTCAATGACTCACCTCAAATAGAGGTATTTAAATGCAAAAACCACAGTAAACGAGAGCACTTAGGTAAAGTGCTTGTGAAGGCTGATGCGTTTGATTTTGGTTTCGATAGTAACCCTGTTTTATTTAGGTGTCCGCAGGGATTCCAATTACAGGCAGGGGAAATCGTGACGTTAGTTGGAGATAACGGTTCTGGCAAAACGAGTCTACTGAAAATCCTTGCAGGGGTACTTAATATAAGACAAAGACTGCCTATCAAAGTCTTAGGAAGAAGGCCGAAACTCGGCGTTTATGGGGCAGAGCTTGGGTTATTAATGCAAAGGCCGAGCCGACAGTTATTTGAAACCAGTGTACTAGCCGAGATGCAATTTAGCTTAAAGCGATTTAAGCTTCCGAAGGAGCGCGCCGTCCAAATATTAGATGAGCTAGCCTTATCCTCTTTAGCCGAATTATCCCCCCATAGACTGTCCTACGGCCAACAACATTTGATCGCCTTAGCATCCCTCGCTTGTTTGCGTCCTCGGGTTTTGTTATTGGATAATCCCTTAGCGGGTATGGATAAAGATTACTGCGGTAAAGTCTGGCATTTGCTTACAGGTTTAAGCTCTCAAGGTTGCACCGTTTTACTTAGTAGCCATAGAAATATTGAACATGGCGCAGTTTCACGGCAATTGAGTTTGCGTAATGGACAATTGGTCGCAGAATACATGGCGTTGGATGAGCGATATGTGGGGTAGTTGCAGATGCTTACGCCCGCGGATATTTAATACTGCAGCACTAAGCGGCTAATATTGTAGCCGAACAGCTCAACAGTCTACTCCTATAAGAGTGCATGGTGATTTTCTAATGCACAGCTTAGAATGAATTCTAGGCTTGCTCTATACTACCAAAGGAAGTGAGCCAAGCCTGTCCGAATCGAATGGACATTACAGTACTTTTATTAACTTATCCCTGGGGTTGCAGATATGAGTGAGTCGGTAGAATCAGTTGACCTAATCAAGTTGCCAGTATCACAACTGACATTAGGTATGTTTGTTAGTGCAATAGACAAACATGACCAAGGTCAACTTGCTATCGCCAACGCAGGACAAATCAAGCACAGGGATGCGATTTCTCGATTAACTCAAAGTGGTATTAAGTATGTTTGGGTCGATACCGAACGCTCGGCCGACCATTGTGGTTTTAAGAAAAAAGCATCTAATAATAGTCAGTTAGAATCCAAAAAGTCGTCACTAACGCGTGAGAAACAACAAGCGCAAGCTAAGGAGATTCTTACCCAAGCCAAAGATTTAATTCGTAAAGTATTGTCAGAAACCTTTGAGGGTAAAGCGATTGAAGTTGCTCCCTTTGGCGCGCTTGCCGACAGCATGATTGAGTCGGCTCTATTGGATGCCGATGCGCTCAAATGTATGTCTGCTCTGCGTTCAAAGGATGCGTATTTACTCGAGCATTCAGTCAATGTTGCTTTTTTACTCGTGACGTTTGGCAAATATTTAAAGCTCGACCGTTCTATGCTGCGAGAAATGGCCATTGGCGGTATTTTGCATGATATCGGCAAAATTAAGGTCGATAATAAAGTGTTGCATAAACCGGGCAAGCTGACGCCAGAAGAGTTCGAGCATATGAAGCTGCATCAAGTGTTTGCAATCGATATTCTGAACGAAGCTAAAGGATTATCGCAAATGAGCAAAGACATCGGTTTAATGCATCACGAAAAGTTAGATGGTCGGGGTTATCCACTAGGCTTAAAAGAGGATCAAATTCCACTGCATGGCCGCATGAGTTGTATCGTCGATATTTTTGATGCTTTAACGGCAACACGTTGCTACAAAGAAGCCATGAGCCCAGCCGCCGCCTTTAAGATTTTGCTCAGTCTCACGCCATTTCACTTAGATCAAGAATTGGTTTATGAGTTTATCCGTTGTATTGGCGTATACCCTGTGGGTTCCTTGGTTGAGTTGTCGGACGGTCGCGTTGGTATTGTTTGGACGTCCAAAGATAGAGATGCGTTACATCCGATAGTTAAATGTTTTTATTCTTTAAAAGCAAAGCGCTATACCGATATCATTATGGTGGATTTGCTAAAATCTGAGCTTAATATTGAGCGTGGAATTTCCCCTAGCTCCTTGGATATCGATCCGACTCCTTTCTATTAAATCACCCAAGCTAATCATGTCTTGCCAATCATACCTATGATTGGCGTTGTGGTTATCGAGTTAAAAACCGTAAACTGAACCCATCTCTCTTGTTGGGCAGTATTATGAAACCGTTATTCTCTATTTTCATTATTCTCTTATCCTTGGCATTGCTCGTTCCTGGGGTGACTCAACCTATTTTGAGCATCAGCGGCAGTATCGATAAAGCTAAACTTGCCGAGCAAGGCATAGAGCAAGTTGCCCAAAGGTTTGATGAAGACTCGGGGCGTGGCCATGCCCGCGGCATGCTAAGCATGGTCAGTAGTTTACTTGGGCTCAACAGCCTTAAGGGTGAAGTCGAAGTGCTGCAGAAAACCCGCAGTATATGGGGGACAGTGACCGAGCTTTACACCACTGGCAATGGATTGGTCGCAGCATTAGTCATGTTGTTTAGCGTGGTCATTCCTGCGTTGAAGTTGAGTTTAATGTTAGCACAGCAATGTGTTAGCTCGATTGGGCTGAAACTTAGGATTAATGCCCTCGTTAATGCGCTCGCCAAGTGGTCGATGGCCGATGTGTTTGTGGTGGCGCTGATCATTACGTTTATGGCGGGAAATGCTTCTGGCGGCATGGGGGAAATGTTAAAAACTCAGGCGCAATTTGAAAACGGTTTTTACTTCTTTACCGCTTACTGCATTTTATCTATTCTGAGTGGGTTTCTAGTGCGTCGCCCAACGCCAATTTTGTAGCTATTTTAAAGGCATACTGACTTTAGTAACAAAGTGAGTATGCCTTGCTCAGTGAGATCAACATCAATCTAGATCAAGACAGAGTACCATTCTGATAGATGGGCATAATCCAATAGCGGCAGGGATTATGTTTACAGACCAACGCCAGCGCATCGAGCAGCGCCGCTTGTTGTGCAGCGGGGTGCATGATCTCGAATTTACAAAACTCCCGATAACCTTCCACTTGTTCCTTGATATTAAAATGGCTGTGTTCACGGCTAAAACCACAAATATTGCCTAGGCTAAAACCGGAGAGAAACTCCAGTTCTATCAGGGTATCGACTATGTCGTCCTTAATATCATTTTGGGCGATCAGTACTAACAGTTGTTCCGTGCTCATTTACGTTTCTCCAGCCAAAAATACAGAATTGGCAGTAAATACAGTGTGGTGATGGTTGAAGTGAGCAGTCCGCCAATCACCACAATCGCTAAGGGTTTTTGAATTTCAGCCCCAGGACCTGAGGCAAATACCAGCGGGATCAGACCAAACATGGCCGTTGTCGCCGTCATTAAAATGGGGCGTAAACGCCTCGCCGCACCTTGTTCTACCCGTTCGCGCAGATTACTGAACATGTGCTTGGTTTGTTCGTAATAACTGACCATCACCACGCCATTGAGCACAGCGACACCGAGCAGGGCGATAAAGCCAACTGAGGCGGGTACAGACAAATATTCCCCCGACAGATACAAACTAACTATGCCGCCCATCATAGCGAAGGGAACGTTGGCGAGGATCAAGCCAGCTTTGGCCAGTGAGCCAAATGTGGTGAATAAAATCAGTGTGATCAGCGCGATAGCAATGGGGATCACTAATAGTAGATTGCTGGTGGCCCGTTGTTGGTTTTCAAACTCACCACCAAAACTGACGCTATAACCGCTAGGGAGTTTGATTTCCTGTGCGATTTTAGCGTTAATCTCTTCTACAAAACTCACGATATCGCGGCCTTGTACGTTAGTGGTGATCACTGAAAAACGATTGCCTTGCTCACGTTCGATAAGGATTGGGCCTTGCTTATAGCTTAAGGTAGCGACATCACTTAGGCGTTTTAATGAGTTATCTGGCATCACCAGTAACTGATTTTTCAGCTCATTGATACTGCTTAAGTGGCTCTGATTGTTAGCAATCAGCACGGGCGTGCGCTTCTTACCCTGCAGCACTTCGGTCACGATCACGCCTTCGAGCTGGCTTTTCAGGTAGCGGGCAAACTCCATGGTGCTCATGCCAAAGCCACGGGCGAGCTCGTTATCTAAGGTGAGGTTGATAAAAGGACTGCCTTCGATCATTGCCATTTTCACATCGACGCTGCCGCTGGTGGCATTAACTAGCTGCTGGATCTGGCTAGTGAGCTGACCTAAGGTGTCGATATCGTTACCAAAGACTTTAATCGCCACGTCGCCAATGCTGCCGGTGAGCATTTCGGACACGCGCATTTGTATCGGTTGAGTGAAGTTAAAATTAACACCGGGATAGTCCAATAACACAGTGCGGATCGCGTCGATAAGTGCTTCTTTATTCTCGAAGCGCCATTCATTGCGGGGAAAAAGCTCTAAGAACACATCGGTTTCATTGAGTCCCATGGGATCTAAGCCAATTTCATCCGCGCCAGTGCGCGCTACCATCTGTTTAATTTCAGGCACTTTAGCCAACAAGGTTTGCTGAATCTGCTTGTCGATGGCAATCGAAGCTTCGAGTGAAATCGACGGGGATTTCTCAAGCTGTAGGATAATGTCGCCTTCATCTAAGGTCGGCATAAAGGTTTTGCCCACTAATCCGAACAGCCCTAGGCTGACGATAAGCAAGCTAAAGGCGATCACTATAAAACGTTTTTGATGGCTAAAAGTGCCCTTAAGGCTACCCAGATAAAGGTGCTTAAGCTTTTCAATCGCCTTAGGTTCCTTGGCGGCTTTTTCGTTGACGAGATAAGAAGCAATAACCGGAATAACAGTTAACGACAACACCAACGCCGACAGCATGGCAAATACGATAGTGACCGCAACCGGAGTGAAGAGTTTGCCTTCGAGCCCGCTCAAGGTCAGCAGAGGCGAGAACACTATCATGACGATCACTGTGCCCGACACAACGGGAATGGCAACGTCCTTAGTTGCGCGAAAAATTAAATGCAGCCGCGGTAATCTCTGCTTAGTGGCGATAAGATTCACCATGTTTTCGACCACGACCACGGATGAATCCACTAACATGCCGATGGCGATAACCAGACCGCCTAGACTCATTAAGTTCGCAGAAAGATTAAAGTAATCCATCATCAAAAACGTCATCAGTGCGGCGAGTGGCAGCGAGAGTGATACTACTAATGCGGCGCGCACATTACCTAAAAATAGCGCCAGCAAGATGATCACTAGCACTACGGCTTCGAACAAGGCATTGGAGATGGTATCAATCGCGGTATTGATCAGATTAGCGCGGTCGTAAAAGGTATTGATCTGGCTACCTTCTGGCAAGGTTAGGCTGATTTGCTCGAGCTTTTCCTTAATATTTTTGACCACTTGTGCAGTATTGGCGTCTTTGAGGGCGATGATTAAGGCTTCGGCGGTTTCGTTGCCGTCTTTAGTGACTGCGCCATAACGGGCTAAGTGACCAATTTGAATATCGGCCAAATCCTGTAGGCGATACACTCTGGCATCATCGGCCTTGAGCACTAATTGTTTGAGTTCGTCGATATCATCGATGCGACCTTCGGCGCGCACTATGATGGTATCTGTACCAATAGTGAGCTTACCCGCACCTTCGTTGTGATTATTCTCAACTATCGCCTGTTGCAGCGCCGCAAAGCTGACGCCCGCAGCTGCCATCGCCGCAGGTTTTGGCGTCACGCTAAAGCTTTTGGCGTAGCCACCGAGAATATTGACATCGGCGACACCTGCGACCGTACGCAGCAGCGGACGGATTTCCCATTCGAGTAATTGGCGCCTTTCCATCAGGGAAAGATTGGGGTTTTCGAGTGAAAACATAAAGATTTCACTGAGTGGCGTACTCATAGGTGCCACGCCGCCCGTTACACCTTCAGGGAAACTGTCCCACACGGCGGCGATGCGCTCGCTGACCTGTTGGCGAGCCCAATAAATATCCGTGCCTTCGTCGAAATCGAGGGTGATATCGCTGATGGCATATTTAGTGGTCGAGCGCAGAATCGATTGATGGGGAATACCTAACAGTTCGGTTTCAATCGGCACGGTGATTTGCGCTTCAATTTCCTCCGGCGTCATGCCGGGTGCCTTGAGGATGATCTTCACTTGGGTGGGCGAAATATCGGGAAAGGCATCCAAGGGAATGGAAAACCAGGCTCGCGCTCCCGCTAACATGATAATCAGCGCCACGATCAGCACAAATAAGCGCTGCGTAAGCGAAAAGCGGATGACTGAGGTCAACATCTTATTCGCCTCCTAGGCCAAGCATTATGCCTTTGACTGCGGCAACCGACTGGGATAACACTTGAATTTGGCTGAGATCTTGATCGCTTTCAACAATATATTGCTCAGGTGTTGAGCCCAGGATCTCGATATTGATCGAGGTGAGCGTGTCGGCATTTTTAGTGAAGACTTGGCTGCCTTGCTCCCAGCTAAAGACGCTATTTTTAGGTAGCAGATACACGGCTTTTTGGTACTCGGGGATCACAGTGATCTGTTGTCCTAGCAGTAAGTTACAGTCCTGCGGTACAGGTAATGACCAAGCAGTCACAAAGGCACCTTCGGCGATAGCCGACATGGACTCAATGGCGATATGGCACTGATTGATATTTACCGCCGAGAGCGAGTGCGACTGGCTCATAGGCACGCTGACTTTGACGCGAATGCTGTCGCTGGGCACCAGCGAAAATAGCTGTGAACCCGCCATATAAGGCCCATTCACTTGGTTTAGTTTGACGATTCCATCTACCGGCGTGCCTACAACTAAGGAGCCGGTGGCGGCATCAGTGCTTTTGACTATCTCCATAAAATGCTGCATATGCTCGTATTCGAGATGAGTGCTGAAGTAGTCTTGGCTGATCTCACGCCATTTTTCAGAGCTGATACTGCCATTGTTTAATAAGGGTTTATTGCGCTCATAACGGCTTTTTGCCAGTTTATACAAACTGCCAGCAGCTTCGACTTGGGCGAGATAGTGGAATACTTCTGGCCCTGTCAGTTTTACTATCGCTTGACCCTTAGTGACGCGCTGTCCTTGACCGACGAGGAAGCTAATCTGTTGGATATTCTCAGGCGTACTAATCCAGTAATCGTTACCGGGGAGGATCTCAACCTGTGCGGGCAAATGGCTGCCCTCGTAGCTGGCGACTTTTTGCGGCTGCACATAACTCAGGTCTAAATTACCGAGGGAGCTAATCGTTAAGGATTCAGCCTGCACTGAAGTGGCAACACTGGCGGATAAACATAAAAGGCATGCGCCGTACTTGGCCATCATAATAAAATTCCTAAGGCTTGCAGTTGTTGGGAATGTAGTTTTTGCTGTGCGACTTGGTTCAGTGCCAAGCGGGATTCGGTATCGAGGGCATCCACATAACGGCGCAGCCAGACTTCGTAACTGACTTGATTTTGGTCTTTGACCTTGGCCAGCTCTTCTGTGATCGTGCGGCTAAGCTGTAAGGCTTCGGTCAGTAATATCTGTTGGTCGAGCAGGTTTTGTTGCTGTTGCTCTAGCTTTTTGAGCTGGGTTTTTAGCTCGATATAGGTGCGGTCGAGATTGAGCGTTTGCTCGGTATTCGCCTGTTGCCATTGGGATAACTCAGTTTGTGATAGTGCTGAACCAAAGGTCAGTGGCACAGAGACTGCGATGCCAAGCTGTTGGTCATCGACTTGGTTATTGGCGGTATTTTTGGCCGTGAGTGAGACAGTCCAGGGATCTTTATCTCCAGCTTGCTGACTCTGGATTATTAGCATTTGTTGTTGCTTCTGCAGGCTCAATAGTTGCCATAATGGATGCTGCACTAGGGCATCGCTACCATGGGTACTAGTAGTGATTGGCCGTGCGGTTTCGGCGATTTCCTGCGGTATTTGCTCTTGTCCGGTCAGTTGTTGGTAGAGGGCAAGCGCTTCAGCCTGTTGCTGATTAAGGTCAACCCGCTCCAGTCCAATATCTACCAATTCGCGTTCTAACAACAGTATGTTGGCAATTGGCAGCTCGCCCGCATCTGTGAGTTGCTTCTGCTGGCTATGGAGTTTTTCGAGTAATTGGCTCTTGCGAGTTAATTGAGTCAGCTTGACTGCGGCAAGACGATGCTCCCACAGGCTTTGCCGCAATAATCCCGATAAATACAGGCCTTGCAGTGCGACTTGTTGTGACTGAATGCCTTGGGTGAGTTGTTTAATTTGCTTATCGCTGCTGTGCAAAGCAGGGGATTTTATTGGCAAATTGAGTGAGAGTTCCTGCTCGTAGCTGTTACCATTATCAAGGCTACCTAAGTGGCTGAGGCTAATGCTCGGCAGGCCATTGAGCCAAGATGAGCTGCTTAAGCTTATTTGTGATTGCGGTAACTGGCCGCCCGATTGAGATAGAGAATGTAATCTTGCTTGGCTGGTGGTGAGTGCTTGAGATAGCTCGGAATGCGCGGCGTGGCACAGGAAACTGCTGCTGACGAAGGTGCTCAACAGACATAACTTGATACAAGACGTACTGACAGACATAGGACGATTCTGTGGTATTAAAGTGTGCTATCAGTGTAGGGATTGGTGGGCGAAAGTCGTGGGGGACATGTATCATAAAACCGCCTATGGTACATATGTCCCATAAATTAATTGGTTGATTTTGCTTTTCTTTAGGAGTTTTTGATGAAGGAACTTGTCATTATTGGTCTACTAGCCGTGATCATGTGCTTTAAGCTTTTTGACATCTCATCCGACATTCAATTGGGTATTCCCCAATGGCACATAGCACAGGAAGGCATACTTTTAGTGCTAACGGCCGTTGGTGCTATTTACTTAAGTTATGACCTTATTCGTCGCTCCCGCGAGGTGAAAGCGTTGGCCAAACGTCTCGAGCATGCGGATAAGAAAATTGACAATATGTCGACTCAAATGCGTTCAGCCAGACAGGAATACAGTCAAGCCGTGTCGCATCAATTCGAGACGTGGGGTTTTACTAAGAGTGAGCAGCAGGTCGCATTTCTATTGCTTAAGGGCTTAAGTTTTAAAGAAATTGCCGAAGTTCGCCAAACTAAAGAGAAAACCGTCAGACAACAGGCATCGACCATTTATAGCAAAGCGGCAGTGGATGGACGGCATACCTTTTGTGCTTGGTTTATGGAAGACTTTATTCAAGAACATAATCAAGATCTTGCTGCGAATGAGACGGCATCAAGCCATAAGGCAGCTTAATAGGTGCTGGTTTGCCTTAGTTGTTATAGCTATTTGTTATTGAAAATCGATATTGGCTGAGTTTTTAGTTCTAAACAATAATGAGTATCCCCTAAGTTTGCAGGAAGATGCAATTGAAAAACTGGCTGATTATCGTGTTTTGCCTAATTGCTTTGGTCGTTTCGACGCAAACCACTGGACTCGTGCGCTCACTTATCGAATTTTCCGCCTTTGTAGGTGTCCTCTGCTGGGCTTGGCGAATGAAACCGACGGCAGAGTAGACTGGCTTTAGACTGAATCTTAATTATTGAAAATACAGAATATACACTAAAGATGTTATGCCAATTGCTGTCCACAGCATCAGCCCAAGCAACAGAGGTTTAGGACCACTCGCCCGCATTTTCTGCACGGTAATTCCTGCGCCAATCAAAAACAAACACAGCACTAATGCCCGTTTCGACACCACAAACAAGGTGTCATAAATGGCATGGAATTGTGGCAACCAATGCGCCACACCAATGGCTAAGCAATAAAAACCGATAAAATACGGCAGGTTAAGTTTGCGACTATCGCCACCAAACAGCATAGCGCTGACAAGGGCGATTGGGATAATCCACAGGGCGCGGGCGAGTTTTATGGTCGTTGCGGTTTTTAAAGCTTCGTCGCCGTAGGCCGAAGCCGCGCCGACAACCGATGAAGTATCGTGGATGGCGATGGCGCTCCACACGCCAAAATCGTATTGGCTCATATTGAGCAAATGGCCCAGTGCGGGGAATAAAAACAGCGCGACTGAATTGAGCACAAACACGCAGGCTAACGCAGTGGCGGTTTGATCGTTACGCGCATTGATGGCCGGCGCCACTGCGGCAATAGCGCTGCCACCGCAAATAGCGGTACCAGAGGCAATTAAGTGGCCAGTGACATGATCAAATTTCAGCGCACGGGTGAGCAAAAAACCAAGGCTGAGGGTAAAAAAGATTGAGCCTACAATCAGGCCAAAGTTGTGGGTGCTCGCCTCTATCGCCGCGTTTAAGTTAATCCCAAACCCTAAGCCAATGATCGAATAAGACAGGAGTTTTTTGGTGAGTGCGGCAATATTCCATTGCACTGGCACCCAGCCTAGGCTGGCTAAGGTAAAGCCTAACACTAGCGCCATCGGGGATGAGATAAAAGGCGCGAGGCATAACAGACCAGTACAGATGAAAATAATGTTATGGCGCTTATTAAGCCGCTGTAATGTCGAGAATGAATTCATAACGCCTTAGGCTCGAGCGATTCGGTTTTATCGTTCCCACCACAGATCGTCACATTAAGCGACGCATACAAAATGGCTATCAATTTGGATTGATCATGGAGACAGATGCGAGAGGGCATTATAGCTACGAGTACTATCTTCAATAAAATCAATTAAACTTATCTTGTTAGTCAGTTTTATTGACTCTAGGAGGATATTGCGGGACTTAAGAGATAAATCAAGAGGTAAATCAGCGGAGATGAACTGTGCTCAGTTCATCTCCTTCAGTAGATAATAAATGGCTAGATTATGAATAGTAGATTATAAATTCACGATACTTTTCAAATTGTAATCACTGCCATCCTTCCCAGTAAACAGCTTATCTTGGGTATCATTTGCACTGGGCATACCCGCATGTAACAGGCTTAGCCAATGGCGCGATGCTGCTGAACGTGACTCTGGTATTCCTACCATGTTTAATGGCGTTTCTATTTGGATATCTTCCAAATTGGCAACGTCTCTCGCACCTATCATGCCGTTGCGATCGAAGTTTAACTCTACATGGCAACCTTGATCCTGTAACACTATGGCGCTGGGCGAGTCTTTAGTACCGCCAAAAGCGACAAATTGCTTTGGCTGGCGCAGACCACTGTGACTACCATCGGCAAAAAATGCTAATAAATGTTGGTAGTAAACTACATAGCTGCTGACATCTTGATGTGAGCCAGAGTTGAGTGGAAAGACTCGGTCAAGAAATTGTTTTGCGTTGGCGATCTTCTCGTGCTCTGTAACATTCACTTGGGCCACGGCAAATACTTCTTCTGCGATGAGACTGTTTAGGATCTGGTTGCTCTTGATAATTGACATATTCATCGCTCGTTCCTCTCACTCTTTCAGTTTAAAAATTCAGGGTTTTGATTTAACTTTTGATTTATCAAAGTTTATCTTCAACTTGGTTTGTCCGGTTAACGTTTGCATTACTAAATGGTTTTCACAGTTAGGATGACTAAGGTGACTTACTTGAGCCTTTCCTTGATTGCTTAATTTGTAGTCTAGTCCTTTTTTGACTACAATTTCACAATAAAAATTTTACACTGTGAATTTTACAAAATGCGCAATGACCAGAGCTTAATAAGAAAGTCACACTTCCTCGGGACCAAAATACGTAACCTACGGAAACGTAATAACTTAACGATGGAAGATTTATCGGCACGTTGTATTCGTGTCGATGCGGGTAGTGCACCTTCTGTGTCATATTTGTCGATGATCGAACGTGGCAAGCGTGTGCCGAGTGCAGGCATGTTGGCTGTGATTGCCGCGGTTTTCCAAAAAGAGGTCGATTGGTTTCTTGACGATGCGCCTGAAGAAAGCGCCATCACGCCAGACAAAGGCCGACGAGGTGGTATTAGCGGTATTGCGCTAGAACCCAGCTTTTTGTTTTCCAATGATATTTTACAAATTGCGATTCCTGAGATGTTGTCACAAACGGGGATATCAGGTCGGCAGTTTGCCCATTTACTGATCCGTGCCCATCAGGAACATCATCAAAACCATTTTCCCGATCTTGAGCGGGCCGCCGAAGAGATTGGTCTTAAGCGTATGCCATTATCCCTTGAGGATATGTTGGATATCGCTAAAGGAATGGGGCTAAAAATCAAATGGATAGATAGCGCTCCACAGGAGGTGATTGATGAAGTGGGCGGAAGTTCACGCCAATTAGTGACTTCCTATATCGAGCCGCCCAGTACAATTTACGTCAATAAAGTGCTTAAAAATCGCCCCAGTCGGCTCAAGTATGATCTCGCCGCCCATATAGGCCATTGTGTGTTGCACAATAAGGACGGCTTAAAGAGTGTGATGATTTCCGGTCGCAAACTGGAGGTCGATGAAGAGGTCGGAATGCAGTCCAATACCCTCAATGCGCAGGATATTTTGCATGCGTGGCGCGATTTTGAATCGAGCTTTTTCGCGGGTGCACTATTGTGCCCTAAAGTACCTTATCGCCAATTGCTCGACCGCCACGGTTATGAGATTGAAGTACATAAGCAACTACAAGTGTCTGCTTCGGTTGCCATGCGGCGCATGACAGTCGTTTCTCCTTATCCCCATTGGCATTATTTCGACGCTTATGCACCAGGAAAACTAAAGGCGGTTTACCGTGGCAATGGTATTCCATTGCCTTGGGGCAATATGCGTTTAGTGGAAGACCCCTGCCAGCATTGGGCAGTATTTAGGATGATCAGCGAGCCGACGGTGGGCACTTCGGCACAGATTTCAATTTTGAATGTCGGCAATGAGCCGCGAATTTACTGCTGTGAGTCGATTAAGGTCGAAGATTCGGCGGGTAATCCCCATGTGCTCTGCGCCGGCATTGATTTAAATCCTGCAATTGAAGCCCAAGGTAAGGATGCCTTGTCTATTGCCCACGATTTAAAGGATGCCTGCGTTGCCAGCGGTGGTTCAGTTAAGATCCCCAAACACATTAAAAGTGATTTAGTCAGCGTAGCTAAGATCTTAAATATCAATTGGATTGAGCGCGGGATTATAAATGATGCCCGCTTAATTTGCTCTCGCGGCGCAGTGTGTCCTCGCCAACCCAGTTGCTATCAAACTGGCAAGTCCCAGTGTGGTGAGGATTAATTTAAGCTCGTTTTTGCTAAGCCCAATCATATCGCAATACACGCCTTTCAGTGTGGCCTTGAAATTATGCTTTCTCCTATTGCTTAAATTTATAGGGAGCTAAGGCTTACTATTTCCATCATTAATCAGATTAAAACCTTTCACGATAAATATACTAAATAGTGTATTTCATTTAATAACAATGTCTTACGAATTTGTCTGTTTTGTTTAGATCCATTTATAGCAATACCAATTGCACTAGCATCCGCATTCCTTTAACTTATATAGCCATCTAAACATCTAGATGTTTTTGTGGCTATTAAGGTTTTTATTGTAATAATCAGTACCTTGATAGATGACGTTGTACAAAAAAGGTAGAGATTACGCTGATGAAGAAGCAGGCATTGTGGGTACTGGATGGTGGCATGGGACGCGAGCTGGCACGGCGAGGGGCGCCATTTCGCCAACCTGAATGGTCGGCGCTCGCGCTGATGGAGGCGCCACAGACGGTGCGCGAAGTGCATCAGGCCTATGTGGCGAGCGGTGCCCGTGTCATCACCACCAACAGTTATGCCCTGGTGCCGTTTCATATCGGTGCCGAGCGATTTGCCGCCGAAGGGGAAGCGCTGGCCGCGCTGGCTGGCCAGCTGGCGCGTGAGGTTGCCAATGAGCAACCGGGCTCGGTGCAGGTCGCAGGATCCCTGCCGCCACTGTTTGGCTCCTACCGCGCCGACCTGTTCGAGGCGGACAGAGTGGGCGAGCTGGCCACACCGCTCATTCGGGCGCTGACGCCCCATGTGGACATTTGGCTGGCCGAAACCATGAGCCTGATTGCCGAGCCGCTGGCCCTCAAGGCGCTGTTGCCACAGGATGGCAAGCCGTTCTGGGTCTCCTTCACCCTGGAAGATGAGGCACCGGGCAGCGAGCCTGCGCTTCGTTCCGGTGAGCGGGTGGCGGATGCCGTCACCGCACTGGCCGCGGTCGGGGTGGATGCCATCCTGTTCAACTGCTGTCAGCCCGAGGTGATCGAGGCCGCGCTGACGGTGGCCGGTGACAGCTTGCAGGCGCTGGGTCGAGGGGATATTCGCCTCGGCGCCTATGCCAATGCGTTTCCGCCCCAGCCCAAGGAGGCGACCGCCAACGACGGGTTGGACGAGATCCGCGCCGATCTGGGGCCGCTGGATTATCTCGGCTGGGCCGAGCGCTGGCGCGCCGTGGGGGCCTCTCTCATCGGCGGCTGCTGCGGCATAGGCCCCGAGCATATTCAGGCACTGGCCAGCCGGCTGCGCTAAGGAAAGCACATGAAAGAGAGCAAAATAGGCCTCTGGTCCCTCACTGCGCTGGTGTTCAGCTCCATGGTGGGGGCGGGCATCTTCAGCTTGCCCCAGAACATGGCCGAGGTGGCCGGTGCTCGCGCCGTGCTGATTGGCTGGGGTGTGACCGGGGTGGGCATACTGGCGCTCGCCGCGAGTTTTCTCTACCTGTCGCGGCTAAGACCGGATCTCGATGGCGGCATCTACAGCTATGCCCGCGCAGGCTTTGGGGAGCTGGTGGGCTTTTTCTCCGCCTGGGGCTACTGGCTGTGCGCCACCATAGGTGTGGTGGGTTACCTGGTGATCGCGTTCGCCGCCCTTGGCAGCTTCGTCGATACCCCTGAACAGATTTGGTTTGGCGATGGCAATACCCTGGCGGCCTTTATCGGCGAGTCCTGCATCCTCTGGGCCGTGCATCTGCTGGTGGCCCGTGGCGTGCAGCAGGCGGCCCTGTTCAATCTGGTGGCAACCCTGGCCAAGAGCCTGCCGCTGCTGCTGTTCATCCTGTTCGCCTGCTACTGGTTCGACCCTGTGACCTTCGCGACGGATCAGGGGGGCAGCACGCTTGCTGTGCCGGTCTCCGAACAGGTGCGCAACACCATGCTGATCACCCTCTGGGTCTTTACCGGCATCGAAGGGGCCGCCGTTTTGTCGGCCCGCGCCAGGAACAAGCGGGACGTGGGCACGGCCACAGTGCTGGGGGTGGTGCTGGCGCTGCTGCTCTATGTGCTCATCTCGGTACTGGCGCTGGGGATATTGAGTCGCCCTGAGCTGTCAGCCCTGCCCAATCCCTCCATGGCGGGGCTGATGGCCCAGATGACGGGATCCTGGGGCAAGGTGCTGATCAGTGTCGGCCTCGTTGTCTCTGTGCTCGCTTCTTACGTAAGTTGGACCCTGTTCTCGGCCGAGGTGCCCTTCAGCGCGGCGCGCCACGGCGCCTTCCCGGCCATCTTCCGGCGCCAGAATCGCAACGGCACCCCTATAGCGTCGCTGTGGCTCACCAGCCTAACGGTGCAGGGCTGCCTGCTGCTGGTATGGCTGCTCGGCAAGGGGTATACCAACCTGCTGCTCATCTCCACCTCCATGATACTGGTGCCCTATCTGCTGATCGGCCTGTTCCTGCTCAAACTTTCCTTGAGTGGCGAGGGCAATGGCCTGATGCGGACAGTGGCACTGGTGTCGAGCGGTTATGGCCTCTGGCTGCTCTATGCCGCCGGTGTGGAATACCTGCTGCTCTCCTTGCTGCTGTACGGGCCGGGCCTGCTGCTGTTTCTCTACAGCCGCCGACAGCTTGGTGACCATCAGCGGCTCAGTGGTCGCGAACGACTGCTGGCCGGGGTCACTCTGGTGAGCCTCATTCCCGCACTCTGGTCATTTGGTTTTTGAATGACAACTGATGGCGATGAAAGCTAATTCGTTTATTAACGAGGAATTTATTAACTGCAGTCTTTGTTTGGCTTTAAGCCATAATGAATGGTGAGTTAGCCATAATAATTTATGGCTAAATAGCCGTTAAGAATTATAGACACTTAAGCCGATCTCAAACCCAGGCACGCATAATTTCATCTATGGGGTGAAGGATCGGCTTATTGATGTGGAAGGTCGTAACCTAACTAGGAGCATGTATTTAGTGTGGTGAATGTGGACTAATTTAAACCTTTAATTAGTATCCGATTGAAACCTTATCAGTATACTTAGATTTAATTTTTTCGACGGTTCCATCCTTAATCATCTCGCTTAAAACATTATCAAAGGATTCTGCTAGGGTTGAATAATCTCTAACTTTAGTGAATGCAAGATAACTGCTTAAAGTCTCTATTGGTGGATTTAACGATTTAACTAAACCAGTCTTATTCATTTTGGCAATAAGTTCATTGCCAACATCAAGACTATTTATAATGATATCAGTGCGACCAGCTAGTAATTTTTTGATACAAAATTCAAAACTTTGAGCACAATCGACATTTTTTAATATCCCACCTTTAATGGCGTTGTCAACTATATTCCCATATGATGTATTACATTCTACTCCAATACTATAAGTTGAAAGATCTTCAATTTTCCCAGTGTAATTTATCTCTTTGTCAATCAATGTGAATACGACAAATTTTTGTTGGACTAGTGGTTTGGTGGTGAATAACAAAGTTTCAATTCTTTCAGGTGTTTTCTTTAAAGAAAAGTAAGCGTCAACTCTACCATCCTTAACCATCTCCAGTCCTCGTTTTACAGGATAAAACTCAATTTCAACATTAACATTCAGTTTGTGAAAGGCCGCAACTACAATATCAAGTACGATTCCCTTTTCTATACCACCATCTTGATATATGAATGGGGGGTAGTCTAATGTTGCGATTTTAATATTATTTTCATTTGAAATTGAGTTTGTTGAAATAGCGATAAGCAAAATAAAAATATTTATTTTCATTAGGGTGGTACATAACAACTTAAGGTTAATTTTAGAATATTTGGATTTAATAGCGTTAGCTTTAAAGCTAATATTAAGAGGTTCACACAATTTTAAAATCCAAAGAAAATTAATAGATACTCCTTCGCGAGCTAGGTTCTTCTCTCGATGGATATTCATGTTTGTCCCACCTATCAAAATGAAAGCTCAATCTGTACTTCTGATACTTTAACTATAGTACCGTGCAAAAAAATAGTACAAATCCGTATCGTTTTCTCAGCGACAATTGCAAATGAATAGATGGGATGGTTCATTAATATTTTTAAGGAATGGCATATGGATTTGACTAATACCTCACATGATCAGTAGTTGAAGCTAGCAGTACTGTATCTGGAACATTCCACATATATAGGAACCGCTCAGGGCAAGGTGGTCGCTGTGGGTCGTTCAAGATAATATTCATACAAGGCGACCAGTTCAGTCACGATTTCTGTACCCTGTAACAGCTTTGGCCGCTCTACGATAATGTTATTAATCAACGCCTGCGCCGTTACTGTGATGATGTGAATAGCCAGTTCTGGGTTCGGCACGTTTTGCATAAAAGGTTTTAACGCCTCTAAAAATAATATCCTCAATTGGCTGTCGGCATCGGAGCAACTGGTTTTTAAGGTTAGCGGGACCTCCTCGAGCACGGCTTTGTGTACTGCAGGTGCCACCTTATGCTTTTCAACGATCATATGAACCAGTAATGTTAGTACTTGTTTTAGTGAGCCTTGTAGTGAAACAAGCTGCAGTATTTTATGCAACTCATCACTCATCTCTGCCGCGTGTCGTTTTTGCAGTTCTGCAACTATAGCCTCCTTATTTGGGAAAAATTGATAAAGAGAGCTGATATTTACTCCTGCCCGCTCAGCAATGGCATTTGTTGTGAATCCCTTCCAACCTACCTCGGTCAAAATGTAAGTAGAAGCTTGAATAATCGCATCTACGGTTAAACGCGAACGCTCCTGAGAGGGCATTTTCCTTGATTTTTGTGTAGTACTAATTCGGCTCACACGACATGCCTTAACGTAAGTATTAAAAATTAAAGTAAAAGCTTACTATATTGTGGTTTTACTCACAAGGCGATGTCCATGATGCAGTGTCGCCGTAAGTTACTTTTTAGGAAAAATTACAATGAAAAACTCAACAACAGCGGCTAACTGGGCTGATTTCCAAGCAACAAATCGCCAACGTCGTGCCATCCGCGATTTTAATGGCGCTCAGATCAGTGATGATGACATAGCCGCAATATTGGCAGAGGCAGTACTCGCGCCATCTAGCGGTAATTTGCAACCGTATCAATTACATTGGATTAGTAATGCCGAGACGAAAGCGACAATTGCACAGGCCTGTAATGGTCAGAAAGCGGCTAAGACTGCAGCTACGCTAATTGTGGTGGCGGCCAATCCGGCATTTGGCTTAAAGACTGCAACGGAGCAGCGGGCCTATGTTGATAGTTCTGCAGCCTTTGAGCAGAAATCCAAGGCCTACTACCATAAACAATTGAATATGTTTGAACGCCTGTTAAAGCTGGGGGCTTTCCCTATTTGGACACCGCTGGTCTCTATTGCTGCCTTGGTTCGTCCCAGCCTGTCACTGCTGCCTGTAGGCCATTTAGGCAGTAAACACTGGGCTGCCCGCAATGCAGTTTTTGCAGCGCAAACGCTGATGCTGGCCGCTGCAGCCAAAGGTATTGATTCCTGTCCAATGGAAGGATTTTCAGCATCAAAAATAGCCACACTTTTAGATTTACCCCGTGGCACAGTCATCCCTTTGGTGATAGCGCTGGGCTATCGTTCAACAGATGCCCGAATCGAGGCGCAGTGGCGTCGTTCAGAGGACGATCTGGTGATCCAGCACTAATTTTCTCTCTTTTGCCAAAAGAGCGGCTAACCCTGAGTTTGCAGTTCTATTTATGCCTTATGCCGGATCTTTAGTTAAATGAGCGGCAAGGCTTAATGATTAAGCGGAGAAAAACGGCGTAAGCGTGGTTTTAGCCATTGCACGATATCATCTACACAACTGTACACCACAGGTATTACCAGCAAGCTAAGGAAAGTTGAGGTGATCAGGCCACCAATCACCACTATCGCCATGGGTGCGCGAAAACTCGGATCACCACCCATACCTAAGGCGATAGGCATCATGCCTGCGCCCATGGCAATCGTTGTCATCACTATTGGCCGTGCCCGTTTGCGGCAGGCGTCGATAGTGGCATCCCATCGGTTTAACTGGTGATCACGTCTGGCAATGATGATGTAATCAATCAGCAGGATGGAGTTTTTGGTGGCGATGCCCATTAACATGATTAAGCCAATCATCGCCGGTAGCGATAGCGCGGCATTGGTTAAAAACAGCGCCAGAAAGGCGCCCGGCACCGATAACACCAGCGCAGCAAGAATGGTGACTGGCTGAACAAAATCTTTTAGCAGCAATACCAACACCATATAAATACAGAGCACGCCAGTTAGCATCGCTACGGCAAAGCCGCTAGCTAATTCGCCCATCATTTCGGCATCGCCCAATGTAGTTTGTGACACACCCGGTGGCAGGGTTTGCAGGCTGGGCAGTGCCAATACGGCTTGTTCAACCACACCCAACGGTAGGTTATTCAGCTCTACGTCGAAGTTGATATTGCGCATCCGGTCAAAGCGGGCGATTTCTGCCGGGCCGCTGCTTATTTCTAGGCTGGCGACATTCTCTAGTGCTACCGGGCCGCGGGCGCCGGGTACTGGTAAGCGTTTAAAGGTGTCAAAATCTTCGCGGGCGATATCGCTCAGGCGCACCACCACTGGTACTTGGCGTTCACTCAGGTTAAGTTTGGGCAGATCCTGATCATAGTCTCCGGCCGTGGCAACCCGCAGGGTATCGGCAATGGCCGATGAGGTAACGCCAAGGTCGGCAGCCCGCGCAAAATCTGGGGTGACAATCAGCTCAGGCCTGACTAGGCTGGCGCTGGAGGTCACGGCGCCAATGCCCGGGATAGCACGTAACTCGCGTTCAACTTGCAGTGCATGTTGTTGCAGTATGCGGCTGTCTTCGCCAGCCAGCACCAGTGTATAGCTTTCACTGGAACCACCCATTCCTACTTTAATCCTAGCACCGGGCAGTGTGCCTAACGTTTCACGTAATTGCTGTTCAATTTGTTGCTTCTCAAAACCAGCACGCTCGTTACGATGGGTCAGGCTAAGTGTCAGCACTGCAGAGCGCACACTGGCTGTTGCGCTACCAGCGTCATCTGATGCACCAGAGCTACCGCTGCCGATAGCTGTGTAAACCTGCTTTACATATTCATTTTGCTGCAGCATTTGCCGCGCCTGTTCGGCGAGGGCGATAGTGTCCTGCAGCTTAGTCCCAGGTTGCAATGTGATAGTTACTTGGGTTTGCTGGTCGTTGTTTGCTGGCATAAAAGCACCGGGCAGTGCCATCGCCAGCATAATGCCACCAGCGAAGAATACGGTAGCAGCGGTAATAGTTGTGCCTTTGTGTTGTAAGCACCAAGTCACCAGATTCAGGTAGTAGCGGATCCAGCCCGGCTCTGGTTTAATCTGCTGCTTATTATGCTGTTGCTGGGGGGAGCGCAGTAGGTAGGCTGCCATCATTGGCGTAAGCAGGCGGGCAACTAACAAGGAGAACAGTACTGCTATGGCGGCTGTCCAGCCAAACTGGACAAAAAACTTACCTATTACGCCGCTCATAAAGGCGGTGGGCAAGAATACCGCTATCAGGGTAAAGGTGGTAGCAACCACCGCCAGACCAATTTCATCTGCGGCTTCCATGGCAGCCTGATACGGCGGTTTACCCATGAGCAAGTGGCGCTCGATATTTTCTATTTCAACGATAGCATCATCAACCAACACGCCAATCACTAAGGATAGCGACAACAGCGTCACTGTATTTAGCGAAAAGTCCATCATATGGATCACCATAAAGGTGGGAATGATCGATAGTGGCAGTGCCACCGCAGAAATAAAGGTGGCGCGCCAGTCGCGCAGAAACAGAAATACCACCAGTACCGCCAGCAAGGCACCTTCATATAGTAGTTGCATGGAACCGGCATAGTTCTCCGCTACCGGGTCAATCAGGTTGAATACTTCCGTTATGGTAATATCTGGCCGCTGTTGTTTAAGCTGCTCGAGTGCAGTATGCACCCCCTCAGCAACTTCAATTTCGCCGTAACCTATGGCGCGGGTTATCTCAAAACCCACCACAGGCTCGCCGTTAAGAAAAGCTGCTGAACGTTGCTCTGCAACTGTGTCAGACACTGTGGCTATCTGGTCCAGCCGGAGCCGGCGACCATCGGTTAGGGTAATCTCCATACTGGCGAATTCTTCAGCAGACTGCACGGTCGCAATGGTCCTTACCGATTGCTCCATACCACCAAAATGGGCACGGCCACCAGCGGCCTCTTGCTGCACCAAACGTAACTGGCGTGATATATCGGCGGCAGTGGTATTGAATGCCAGCAGTGCGGCAAAATCCAGATCAACGCGTATTTCGCGGTTAACTCCACCCACTCTGCCGATAGCGCCCACGCCTTTCACGGCTAGCAGGGCTTTGCTTATATCGTTGTCGACAAACCAGGACAAGGCTTCGTTATCCATCCGTTCTGAGCTAAGGCTGTAAGTCAGAATGGGCGAGCCGGACAATTCCTCCTTTTTAATTACTGGATCGCGTAGGTCAGATGG
Organism: Shewanella profunda; assembly: GCF_023283765.1. GTDB lineage: Bacteria > Pseudomonadota > Gammaproteobacteria > Enterobacterales > Shewanellaceae > Shewanella > Shewanella profunda. The sequence continues at coordinate 47,473 of NZ_JAKILG010000032.1, forward strand.
TAGATCAGAGCGAATGCGCGATACCGCATCCCGCACATCATCAATCGCATCTTGTATCGAGCGTTCCAAACGGAACTCCACCGAAATGCTGGCTTCACCATCGGTCAGGTTGCTGTAAATGTGTTTAACGCCTTGCACCGTCGCCAAAGCACTTTCTATTTTACGTACTACATCGGTTTCAAGCTGTGAAGGTGAAGCCCCCGGCAGCTCGATTGCTACGGTAACCGTGGGTAGATCAAGATCAGGCAAATCTTGGATTTTCATCGCACGAAAACTGATAAGTCCAACAAATGTCAGCAGAATAAACAGCAGGATAGCTGGTGTGGGGTTGCGTATTGCCCAAGTCGAGATATTTAAATTCATTTTGTACTCCGGCTTACATCACTTCGTCTAACTGAGTGGCAGAAGCCGCTGGTGTTGCACTGGATTTTGCAGGTGGCAGATTTCCAATAATTCGCACCAGATCCCCATCGCCAAGAAAACTTCCACCCGTGGTAACTACTTGGTCGGATAGTTCAATACCGCTGACGATTTCTATCAGGTTGTCAGTGCGCCATCCTGTACTGACTTTGGTTTGGATTATTCTGGAATCTGCACTGACACGCATCACATAGCTAAAACCGTCGCGCAGTTGTACGGCGCTTTGTGGCAGGGTTATGACTTCGGTACTACCTAGTTCAAACTGGCCGCGTGCGAAAGTACCTGCGCGGGTGGTGTTATCCACAGGCAGGTCAACATAGACCAAAGCGTTGCGGGTTTGGGTATCCACTACCGGCGCGACCATGCGTAGCGAACCTGTGATGGTCTTGCCGCCAACGGGGGTAACTTGTACCACTTGCCCTGGGTGCAGTTTTGTCAGATCTTGTGCTGACACTTCAGCCCGCCATTCAAGCCGGCTGCCTAGGATCAGCCGAAACAGTTCCTGTCCTACTGGCAAGACTGCGCCGACAGTGGCAGTTCTGGCTGAAATAATGCCATTGTCCGGTGCGAGCACCTGAGTTTGTTTCAGGCGTAGTTGTTGTGTATCCAGGTTGGCTTGTGCCGATTTAAGCCGGGCTAGTGCGGTTTTTTCGGTCGTGGAGTATTGCTGAATTTGCTGTGCTGACAGCGCTCCGCCAGCTTGCAATTCAATAGTACGCTTTACGTCGGCGGCAGCTTCAGAGAGTACCGCTTCGGCTTCTGCCACTGCAGCCTGGCTTTGTGCCAGCTCAGCCTTGACCGTCTCGGCGGCAAAGCTAGCCAGCACTTGGCCGCGCTGGACAATATCACCCACATTCACCTCCACCTGTGCCAACCTTAAACCATCGGTTTCATTGCCGATACTCGCTTCCTGCCAGGCGCTGATATTGCCATTGGCCGATATCGTCATTGGTAGCACGATAAGTTGTGGTGTCGTGACGTTAACTGTCAGCGTGGGCTTAGCCGTTGCAATAGCAGTGTTATCCGCGGGCGTATTGGCGCTATCAGCGGCGACGATTACAGCTGTCACGGCCATCACGAACACCGTGGTAATTAAAATAACCTGGTGTGACCTTCTCATTATCTAGTTCCTTATATTTAGCGTGAGCTGTCATGCTCCGGCGGGCATCTTCGAGTTCAAACAAACTAGCAATACCCGCAGATAGCGGGATTGCATCGCCTGAAATGACAGTTCAAAACCTTCAACCTCGGTATGGGCAGCCATACTGCTGCTTGAGCTGCAGTTATAAGCTGAAGCAAAAGCGGATCATCAAATTGAGCCCACCATTGATTAAGGTCAAAAAGCTGGCCGTTGTGGGGGAGTGGCGCATGCCACTGTGTAGCCATGCGGGAGTCGATATCGGCGGTTACCTGTCTGGATACTGTGGATGCACAACCTGATAGCCATAGCGTCGACACAATAATGAGCCCCGCATGTACTGGCGTGACTAAGCCTTGGTACCGCCTTATAAAGGCAAAATTTATTTTGGGTAAGGGAAGCATCTGAAACTCTCATCAGTATCTGAAACCGGATGGCACTATCAGACAAGGAGCCTTTCAGGAAACTTACCGACGAGCAGTGGCAAAAAATGTTTTGGTAAGTTCTATGTAAGTCAGGGGGATTGAAGATGGAGGTTCAATAACATCACCTGAAAGGAATTTATCTATGCGGTCTTTATTCTCAACTGAATGTCATTTTGGTGCAGTAGCTATACGTGGTGTGGTAGCTTCGATAATAGTTTTTGGTTTGGCTTCACCTTTGTCAGCGGTTGCAGCGGGGCTGGAGGAGGACGATTCATCTTCGTCATCTTGGGGGCTTGGCGTGGCAGCTATCAGCAGCCAGAAAGCCTATATTGATATTGACCGTGACCATAATGTATTGCCGATACTGACCTATGAAAACAGCTATTTCCGGTTATCAGGGCCAGAGTTAGCATTTAAATTGCCGAGTTATGCGTTTAGTGATTCCAATAGACTTAATTTCAGTATTATCGGTAAATACGAATTTACTGGGTATGAACAAGATGATGCCAAGATATTGAATGGCATGGAAGATCGTGATGGCGGTGTCTGGGCAGGTTTAAAAGCAGAATGGCAAAACAGCTTTGCTGATATCAGTGCTGAATACATTACTGAAGTTTCTGGTGACAGCGAAGGCAGTATGTTTAATTTTGGAATAGAAAGAACTTGGCATTTTAAAGAGCAATTTATGTTTACGCCACGTGTTGTAGTGAGTTGGTTCGACGATAAATATGTCGATTATTACTACGGGGTGCGTGAAAATGAAGTCAATACCAGCCGGGCTTACTATCAAGGTGAGGCCGCGGTAAATTTTGAGATAGGCGCGCGTGGAGGCTATATGTTTAAGCAAAAGCATTTTATGTTTTTGGATGTTAGCGTTACCAGCCTAGCATCAGAAATTAAAGACAGCCCTCTGGTAGACAGCTCAACTGAAAACCGAGTGTTTCTCGGTTACATCTACAACTTCTGATGAATCGCATACTCTTACTTGAAGATCATGAACGCTTAGCTCGGCTGATATGCGAGGGGCTTGCATCTGCGGGTATTATGGCAGATGTGTTTAGCCGTATTGATTATGCGCTGGTCGCGCTTCAGCAAATGCCGTATCAGGCACTAGTGATTGATCGCGGCGTACCGGACGGTGATGGCTTATCGTTGTTGCGGCGTTTACGGGCTGCTAACAACAATATCCCCTGTCTGGTGCTGACTGCGCGTAATGCTCTGCATGACCGGGTTGAGGGACTTGATGCTGGCGCTGATGATTATCTTGCCAAGCCATTTGCAATGGAAGAAATGATCGCACGGGTACGGGCACTGCTACGCCGCCCAGCTGAAACCCGTTCGCTGGAGCCTCAATGTGGTGACTTAGTGCTGCGCCCAACAGACAGTCTTATTTGTTGCGGAGATAAAAGCGAAACTCTGGCTCAGGCAGAGCTGCAAATTATGTTGTTGCTGGTGCGCAAGTATAAAGAGTCGGTACGCCATAGTGCTCTTGAGACCGCAGGTTGGGGTTTTAGTGAGGCAGTTACTCCCAACGCGCTAGATGTTGCTTTACATCGTATCCGGCGTAAATTGTTGGCTATTGGTTCGCAGCAGCGGATAGTAAATATTAGGGGTATAGGTTATGCGCTTCAGGCTCGCGGACCAACTAAATAGTATCAGTATTAAAGTCTTACTGGCTTTTGTGGTTGGTATGGTGCTGAGTGTCAGTCTTATCACTTTGGTACTGGTCACTACATTATTGTTTAAAAACAATATTTTTTCAGAACTTGAAGTAAACGATGCTTCTCAGGATTTAGCTGAAGATCTGCTGTTTAATGCAGAAGGCATTCCGGTAAAAATTGGCTTAGATGACGATTACAACTGGCTGTTCGAAAGCCTCGCACAGGAAGTCGCTTACCGAGTGCTGGATCAATCAGGAACGGTAGTATTTTATTCTGCAGCCGGAGCATCTTTCTGGTCGGCTGCTGAAATTAACCTTCCTTTAGTCACCGGCTCTTTTGAGTTTGAGCGCGATGGCATCTTGATGGATGCCTCTACCGGGTGGATAGATCATGGTGGTCAGCGTTGGTTTATTCAGATCGCCGTTAGCAGGCGGTTTATCTATTTTGCCCACGATGCCTTTGGTTTTACCTTTTTAGAGAGTGGGCTGACGGTATTATCTGTGGTGCTGTTTATCGTGTTTGGCGCCTGTGCGCATTTTACTCTCAAACATACCCTTAAGCCGCTGCGTCAGCTATCTGAGTCGGCAGCGTTGATTTCTCCCCGTTCTTTACAAGCTCGCTTGAGTAATGACAATGTGCCAGCAGAAATTGCACCTTTGGTAAACAGTTTTAATCAAGCTCTGGAGCGGCTGGAACATGGCTACCGTGTGCAGCAGGAGTTTCTTGCCACAGCGGCACATGAATTAAAGACGCCATTGGCACTGATCCGTGCTCAACTCGAGTTGATGACTGAAACAGAAGAGCGCAATTGGCTACTGCATGATGTCAGCTATATGTCGCGACAGGTTCAGCAATTATTACTGTTGGCAGAAACCAGCGAACCGCATAACTACAGTTTTACGGTTGTTGATATAAAGTCTATCGCTGAAGAGACTGGCGCATATTTACAACGTATGGCTGAGACTGCGAAGGTCAACTTAATTGTTGAAGATTATAGTGCAGGGAGTCAGTGGTTCGCGGATAAAGGTGCGTTATTTACTTTACTGAAGAACTTGTTAGAAAACGCGATACAGCACGCCCCGCCTAATACTGACATTCTTATACGACTTTACCCCCATGATATTACGGTTAGAGATAGGGGTTCTGGTGTTACAGAAGAGCAGTTCTCGCTATTGTTTACACGCTTTTGGCGTGGAGAGCATCGTCGCGATTTAGGGGCCGGTTTAGGTTTATCTATATGCAAGGAAATAGCACTCACACATGGTTGGTTACTTTTGGCGCAAAGAATGGAACCTGGGTTACTTTTCCAGTTATCCGCTGCAAAGTCCTCTAATTAGGTCCAGGTATTCAACGTTAGTCAGGGTGAAAAAACTGCTCAATATGGCATAAAAACTATTGATATCAATAGCGAAAATATTGCTATGATTTTAAAGGCGGTGAATAGCGTAAATTAAAAGGCTGTGGGTAAAGTGATACTATCTAAACCGCCGCCACTAGAACCTCATACCTTTGCTTAATCTACTCAAAACTTCGCCTTCAACTCATATTTATCCTAAATAACCTGAACTCGGGATAAGAAAATTTGAACTAATAGCCCTCCAAGTGATCGGATCTTTCGACCAAGAGAAACCCCATCACACCGGAGGGCCTATGCATAAATTAGTGGAA
>NZ_JAKILG010000033.1 GCF_023283765.1 Shewanella profunda
TTGTGAGACATTGTTGGGTTGCAAAGCGTGGAAATTACTGTGGCTGAAAGTTGAACAATGCAAACCACCCAAGCAAGCACCCAGTGTGCATTGGGCTTACCTAAGTTTAGGAAAATTAGCGGGTTGGCACGATAGTAAAGGAACGGGTGTAGTAGGTTGGGAGCGGTTATGGGAAGGATGGTTCAAACTGCAAACCATCCTTGAAGGCTACGAATTGGCACTATCTCTTGAGCACGAGATGTGATCAAGAGATAGGCACTGGGCGCCTTTTGATAGCTTAGTTCAAGATTATTGTGCTAATTGATTTTCAAGTTTACGTAGCGCAATTTTGAGCTTACGGGTGTTTTCTGGCCCCATGCGGATCAGCAATTTTTGTGCACTGGGTAGTGCTTCTAAATTAGGGTCAACAAATTGGTAATTAACACTGATTGAGCTCAGTTCAATAGGATCTTCAACGATAGGTGCTGCGAGTAGTACTTTAATTGCCTGCAGCATTCTGTCATTAAATTTCGCATTACTGTAACCCAACTCATTAAATGCTTCTTCTAACAGGGGGGTCAGTTGCTTATAGGTGGTTATTAAGCTCTGTTCGTCCATTTTGGCTATCGAGTCAACATAGGCATCGTATCTGTGGTAACTATCTGGATTTAAATAGACTTTATTAGTGATCTCAGACACTGTGAACAGTTTTTCAGGCCCTTTAATTGGGCTGACTTTACGGGTTAATTCACCCTGAGCTAGGTTATCCACAAACACCACGAATTGACGCGCGAGATCTTGTTGCACTAAGGAAGAACTAAGCACATTGTTATTGATAATGGCGAGGGCTTTCTGCTGAACGAATGTATCACTTTCAGCCAGCGGAGGTACGGGTTCAGCGACCACTTCAGGCTCAGTCCCCGCAGGGGTTTCTGTGCTATTGGTGTTCGTTTCAGGGCTGGCTGGTGTCGTCTCTGTTGCTTCTGGCTCTGGCGTACTTTCGAGCGTCATTGGCTCAGATGGTGGTGTTTCAGGCAATACAATTGGGGCGTTAGGGATGAGTTTGGGTGAGTCTGAATCACTGCTGTAGTAATAATATCCTCCGGCAGAAAGTAGCACGACGAGCACTATCGCAAAAAGGGCAAAGCGATTGCTGCTAGAAGAAGTCTCTTGAGGGTTTATTCTATCGTCTTGATTAACTTGCATTTTACATCCTTCGCTTGAGTGTCAAGGTAACGTGGTGAATACATGCAGCTAACATTAAAGTGCAATAACGGACTTATTCGAGGGCCGCAGGTTTATTGTGCAAGTTTCCATGCGCTTGTCTATAGCACTGAGCTGAACATACATGATTTATTTTACTGTGAAGGGGTTAGCTCCACCATTTAAGCCTGCACATAGTGCTGCCTGTGCCCGAGCCAACGTAAGATAATCGCATCGACCTTTTCAGGTGCCTGCGTCATCACATGATTTGCCAGCTTCTGAATGTGTGGGATCAAAGCTTGATCGCGCACCAGATCGGCAATTTTGAGCTCAGCCAGTCCCGTTTGCTTAGTGCCAAGCACTTCACCCGGGCCACGAATTTCTAAATCCTTTTGCGCTATGATGAAACCATCATTGCTTTGTCTGAGTATACTCAGTCTTTGGGTGGCGGTATGGCTCAACGGCGCCTTGTAGAGTAACACACAATGGCTTGCGATGGCGCCTCGACCGACTCGTCCGCGTAGTTGATGTAGTTGCGCTAGACCTAAACGTTCGGGGTTTTCAATGATCATCAGGCTGGCATTGGGCACGTCGACACCCACTTCAATCACGGTCGTCGCCACCAGTAGATGAATAATGCCCGCCTTAAAGTCGGCCATAATTTGCTGTTTCTCTGCGCTCTTTAATCTGCCATGCACTAGGCCGATATTGAGTTCGGGTAGGGCGAGGCGCAGTTCCTCGGCTGTATCTTCCGCGGCTTGGCATTCGAGTACTTCGGATTCTTCAATCAGAGTACACACCCAATAGGCTTGACGTTGGTCGGTGATGACGGCGTTGCGCACCCGTTCAAGCACTTCGGTACGGCGGGAATCGGCAATTGCCACTGTGGTTACGGGTGTACGCCCCGGTGGGAGCTCATCAATAATGGAGGTGTCGAGATCCGCATAGGCTGTCATCGCCAATGTGCGTGGAATGGGGGTTGCAGTCATGATTAACTGATGTGGATGGAAGCCTTGGCTCATGCCTTTTTCCCGCAGACCTAAGCGTTGGTGAACACCGAATCTGTGTTGCTCATCGATAATAATTAACGCGAGTTTGCTAAAGACCACATGCTGCTGGAATATGGCATGGGTGCCAATTACCATCTGGGCTGCGCCAGATTCAATGTCCGCAAGGGATTGGGTTCTGGCCTTGCCTTTAAGTTTCCCCGCCAGCCAACCTACCTTAAGTCCGAGTGGTTCGAACCAAGCGGTAAAGTTAGTTGCATGTTGCTCGGCCAATAACTCGGTTGGTGCCATCATGGCAACTTGATAACCGTTTTCAATCGCTTGCAATGCCGCCATAGCCGCGACCAAGGTTTTGCCCGAGCCAACATCCCCTTGCACTAGGCGCATCATAGGGTGCGGTTTTTCTAAATCTTTTCCTATATCAGCCACGACTCTTTGCTGGGCGCCAGTCGGCTTAAAGGGTAAAGCGGCAAGGAAGGGATTGAGCAACTGCCCCGTGGCCTGCATGGTGACAGCGGCATCTAAATTACTGCGCTGCCGTAGGCGCAACATACTGAGATTGTGAGCGAGTAATTCTTCTTGCACGAGTCGTTGCTGGGCAGGGTGTTGACCTAGCTCTAAATCGAACTGAGAGATCCCCGCAGGAGGGCGATGTAGCGTCTGCAGCGCCTGTTTAAGGCTGATGTTGTTAGGTTGCAATTGCGGTGGCAGAAGCTCAGTTAAGCCACCATCTTCCAGCAGTACCAAAGCTTGCTCCGTCAGTTTTATCCAACTCGCCTGTTTTAAGCCCTCAGTCGTGGGGTAAATCGGCGTTAGGGTATCACTCAGGTGAACATCTTCACCGGGATACACCACTTTATATTCTGGATGTACTATCTCAGCTTGATGACTACCACGGCGCACTTCACCGTAGGCGCGGATTATCAAACCATTTTGCATGGCATTACGCTGAGCGACGGAAAAGTTAAAGAAGCGCAGGCTTAAGCTGCCAGTATCGTCGCGCACATTGCAGACCAGCATGCGCTTGCGGCCTTGGATGATTTGTGTCGATTGGATTTCGGCTTCTATAGTGCCGTAACCGCCTAGGCTTAGGGCGGCAATCGGATAGATTTGGGTTCTGTCTTCGTAGCGCAGGGGTAAGTGAAACAGTAGATCTTGTACTGTTGTGATGCCGAGCTTTGCGAGTTTCTCCGCGACCTTTTTGGCGACGCCTTTGAGGTCGGTGATCGGAACAAGATCCAATTGCTGCAAGTCGTTAGCACTCAATCACTGTGAATTTATACATATATTAACAGAGAATAAGCGTAAGGCAATCTTAGGGCGTAATACGATAAAAATGCAGGTGGATATCAGGCTATGAACTTTCAAGCGGTGGAGATGCCTAGGCCACAGCCCCAATAGCTTTTGCTATTTGCTAAAGATGATTGGCTTGTTTAGATTTTTTAAGATTAACATCTGATAACCAAACTCATTGAAATAGCGGTTATAACTACCAATTTCTTTATTGATATTCTGTAGCACGAGGACTTTGGTATATCCGACCATAGCGAGCAACTACTCCCTAATCAATTACTCATTACTACCCAACCTCCATGGATAAATAATGAAGGCTGCGGTAGTTAATTAAAGCTTTTAAGCAGTTAGTCGCCTAATGGAAACTATTCCACGTTCTGGATCTGCTCGCGCATTTGCTCGATGAGCACTTTAAGTTCCACTGCGGCTGAGGTGATTTCAGTGCTGATGGATTTAGAGGCGAGCGTGTTCGATTCGCGGTTGAATTCCTGCATCATAAAATCGAGACGGCGACCTTCGCTGCCGCCTTTTTTGAGGATGCGGCGAGCTTCGGCTACATGGGCTTCGAGGCGATCCATTTCTTCGGCGACATCTTGTTTCTGAGCCAGAAGCACCATTTCTTGCTCGATGCGGGCTGGGTCGAGTTCACCTTTGATTTCCGCAAGGCGGTTGGTGAGCTTTTCGCGTTGATACAGCATCACCGTTGGCATGTGCTCGCGTACCACGGCGATTTGCTCGCTGACTCCGTCTAAGCGGCTTAACAGCATGTCTTTGATGGCTTCGCCTTCGCGGCCACGGGCTTCGATGAATTGATCTATGGCAGAATCGAAGGCTGTCATTAAGTCTGCACCGATTGCATCCATATCTTGTTCACCGCTCGCTAGCACGCCCGGCCAGCGCAGGATGTCGGTCAGATTGACATCGCCTTGTCCCGCTTCTTGCTTGAGCCAAGTGGCGGCATCTAATAGCTGTTTTGCCAGTGCTTGATTCAATTGCAGTTCGTTGTTGCTGTTGTCGGCAAGTTCATAGCGCAGATTCACTTCCACTTTACCACGGCTTAAGCGTTTGCGTAGGCGGTCGCGAAGTACGGGTTCAAAGCTGCGAAATTGCTCGGGTAAACGTAGATAGGTTTCGAGATAACGTTGATTGACTGAGCGAATTTCCCAGGAGGCAGTGCCCCATTGTGCTTTGTGCTCGATGCGAGCGTAGGCTGTCATGCTTTGGATCATGGGTTGTCCTAATGGTGTAATCGTCATAATGAGAGGCGATTATAGAGTCAATGGCTTTAGGATTAAAGGCATACAGTAAATATACCCAAGCTACCTGAAGATACGAGTTTCAGAGCGCCTAGGGTGCTTCAATTCAAGGCGCAGCAATGACAGAATGTCGGCTACCTTTTGAATTGATGCAACACGGAAGTGAAGTGCCCTAGGCGTTCCGTCCCGGCGGGTTTTAACGCACTTTATGCTGCGTTGGTTATTTTTAACTTAGTCCACTAGGTCCGCAAATAACCGCCTTGCCTAAAGTGCGTTAAACTCCCGCTGAATTCTGCATCTTCAGGTTGTTTGGGTATAAGGACACGGATTAGGCGATTGAGTGTGATGAGTTTGCCAGAGAATCACCCTAAGCATGGCATCCTAAGGCACAAGCCCCTATAATATGCAGCCAAAATCGGTCAATGACTCAGAATACAGGAATCTCGCATGCGTCCAAGTAACAGAACGCCAGCACAAACGCGCCCCATCACTATCACTCGCCAGTTTACGGCCCATGCCGAAGGTTCTGTGTTAGTGGAATTTGGCGAAACGAAAGTGCTTTGTACCGCCAGTTTTACTGAAGGTGTGCCACGTTTCCTTAAAGGTCAGGGTCAAGGTTGGGTGACGGCGGAATACGGCATGTTGCCACGTTCGACCCATAGCCGTATGGATCGTGAAGCCGCTCGCGGTAAGCAATCTGGCCGTACTCAAGAAATTCAACGTCTTATCGGTCGTGCTCTGCGCGCCTGTGTGGATATGAAAGCCCTAGGCGAAAACACTATCGTTATCGATTGTGATGTGATCCAAGCCGATGGTGGCACGCGCACAGCCTCTATCACTGGTGCTTGTGTGGCCTTAGTGGATGCGCTGAACTGGGCCCGAGGTAAAGGCATCATTAAATCTAACCCTTTGAAATTCCTTATCGCTGCCGTTAGCGTAGGTATTTACAAGGGTGAAGCGATAAGCGATCTAGAATATATCGAAGACAGCGCCGCTGAAACTGACATGAATGTGGTGATGACAGAAACGGGCAAGATCATTGAAATTCAAGGCACTGCTGAAGGCGAGCCATTCAGCCATGAAGAACTGATTGAGCTTTTAGGCTTAGCGAAGAACAGCATTCGTGAAATTGTCGATGTGCAGAAAACTGCATTGAACTAATATTGTGGTGATGAAAAGGCCCCGTCATGTTATAGAGTGCGGGGCTTTTTATTAGCTGCAACTTTTTATCTGCAGCAAGATGCTAGTGTAAAGTAAGCCCTGTACCGAATAAAAAATTCCCCATAATAAAAGACCAATAAAATACAAAGTCGTTAAGGAGATATTGTGAAAGCCTATCAACGTGAGTTTATTGAATTTGCCTTAGAACGTCAGGTGTTGCGATTTGGCGAATTTACCCTTAAATCGGGCCGTATCAGTCCTTATTTCTTCAATGCGGGTTTGTTCAATACTGGCCGTGATTTAGCGCGTCTGGGCCGTTTCTATGCCGCTGCGTTAGTGGATTCTGGCATTGAGTACGACTTGCTGTTTGGCCCAGCTTACAAAGGCATTCCGATTGCGACGACTACGGCGGTTGCCCTGTGTGAACACCACGATATCGACATTCCTTACTGCTTTAACCGCAAAGAGAAAAAAGACCACGGCGAAGGTGGCAGTTTAGTCGGTAGCGAACTCAAAGGTCGTGTGATGTTGGTGGATGATGTGATCACCGCTGGTACGGCGATTCGTGAGTCGATGGAAATCATTGAGGCCCATAAAGCGCAATTAGCCGGCGTGTTGATTGCCTTAGACAGGCAAGAGAAAGGTAAGGGCGAGTTATCGGCTATCCAAGAGGTTGAGCGTGATTTTGGCTGCGGCATTGTGGCTATCATTAAATTAGCCGACTTAATTAGTTATCTGTCTGAAAAACCAGGGATGGAAGCGCAACTTGCCGCTGTGAGTCAGTATCGCGAGCAATACGGAATTTAAGCCTAGCGCTTGGCCGTTTGATTCATCAGGCGGACATCATTGCTTTGCGAAATCATTTAATCACTCGGTAATGAAATTGGTTAGGCTGAGAATGGTTTGATTTGGCAAGGTATGAAAACAAAAACGCTGCGTTTCTTTATAGAAGAAATCGCAGCGTTTTTATTGGTGTGCATGTGGGCAATGTTTATATGCTGGATTTACGGGCTGTGTTTATAAAGCTGTGCTTATAGTCTTAGCCGCTACAGCGCGGCTAAGCATTCACTCACAATGACGTAGCCGATCTACAAACCGAGGTTATTTAGATTGATGCAAAAACTCGGCGCGAGTTGCTGGGTTAGATTTAAAAATACCGCCCAGTGCTGTGGTGGTGGTTGAACTAGTGGAGTCCATCACGCCGCGGGATTTTACGCAGTAATGCACCGCATCCATTTTTACCGCAACATCTTTAGTTTCAAGCAAGGTTTGCAACGCGACTAACACTTGTTGAGTCAAACGCTCTTGCACCTGTGGACGTTGGGCAAAAAAACGCACGATACGATTAATCTTTGATAAACCGATGATTTTTTTTCGTGGCAGATAAGCAATTGTTGCAGTGCCATCAATCGTCACTAAATGATGCTCGCAGGTGCTGGTAAGGCTTATGTCTTGCACGCGCACCATTTCATCGAAGCCCATCTTATTATCGATCACCGTGATTTTAGGGAAGTTTTCATAGTCTAAGCCTGAGAATATTTCATCGACGTACATTTTAGCGATACGGCGCGGTGTATCGGCAAGGCTATCATCTGAAAGATCCAATGACATTAATGTCAGAATTTCTTTCATATGATGTTCAATCTTGTCTTTACGTTCTTCACTACTGTAAACGCTTGGGAGCATTGGGGTTTCAAGTCCACGTTCTAATAACGCGGCTTGCACTTTTACTGCTGCTTCACTTAATGCCATCTTATCCTCCACTACGTCGTAGCGGCTATAACAGAAAATCTATGCTGATCGTTGAGTGGTACTTTGGCTGTTCAGCATCAGATACAAATTATTGTTATTCTCGCTCGGGCAAGAATAGGGGGAGGAGGATAGCGCGAATTGCGGATAATTCATACCGAAAAACGCTCATCGGCCACATGAAAAAGCCGATAGTCCTTATCGGATATCGGCTTTAAACCAGATACTGCTAATCGAGTTTAGACCCGCAGTATCGGCAAGTTTGAGTAAATTCTAAAGTTTTAGGTTGGTTTTTAAGAAACCGAGCATTTGTTCATAGTATTTCGCCCTATGCTCATCGTTATAAAAACCGTGGCCTTCATTATCCATCACCAGTTTTTGGTAAGGATACTTGTGCGCTTTTAAAGCTTTCTCGAGGGATTCGAGTTGCTCAATTGGTGCACGCTCATCTTCTCCCCCATGTGCTAATAGTATGTTTGCTTTGAGTTTATCGACGTTTTCAGAGGGAGACATTGCTTTGAGCACGGCTTTATCTTGGCCTAGTACTTCCTTGAGGTAGCTAGTTCCTGAATTTCTGCGGGCAACGTCGCCTTTATCAAACATCAACTCGAGATTGTATACCCCCGCCATACCTATGGCGCATTTAAACATATCCGGTGCAAGCACTGCACTCTGTAGGGCGCTGTAACCACCGAAGCTACCACCAGAGATACAGATGCGTTCTTTATCGGCAACACCTTGGTCAATGACATATTGAGTTGCATCTATAATGTCATGTTGGATGTCGGAACCCCATTTTTGGTAGCCAGCACGTTCAAATTGATCACCATAGCCACCAGAGCCTCGAAAGTTGACCTGTAAAACCGCAATACCTTGGCTTGCCAAATATTGGTTTTGTGAATCAAACCCCCACCAGTCACGGACACCATGCGGACCGCCGTGGGGGTTGACTACTAGAGGCAGGTTTTTAGCTTCTTTACCAAAGGGTAGCGTTAAGTAACCATGGAGTGTTTTACCGTCGCGACTCGTAAAACTGATGGGTTTAACTTCAGCCATTTGCTCTGGGTCGAGCCATTTTTTAGCTGCAGCAAGGTATTCAAGTTTAAGCTTTTTGGTATCAAACACATAGTAATCGCCAGGGTTGCGATCATTAAATGCAAGCACAACTAACTTTTCCGCATCACGGGTTTCACTGACAATGCGCACTTGATGGCCGGGTAGGGCACCTATGAGATCTTTTAGTAATTTTGCATGGGAATCTTCACTATCGACGAAGGCATAGCTAGGATAGCCATTTTCAAATTCAACGGCATAGAGCTGTTTATTGGTACCGTTAATCCAAAAGTTGCTGGGATCGACATTTTCATCCTGAATAATCTCTTTTTTATCACCCGTTTCAATGTTGATTTTATAGACGCATAAGGTTTCACCTTGGGAGCGACCAGCGGCATAAATAGTATTTTTATCATCGGCGAAGGAGAGTGGTTGAAAGTCGGTTAGGCCTATGTTGAGCTTGTCGGTATTTATCCAGTCACCGTCCTTGCGATAAAATACTTTGGTAGTATTTTTACCATCTTCACCCGTGGCAAAACGAACCTCCCCATCATGATCTGTCATAAAGCGGGCTTGACCTATTGGGGCTCCTGTTATGCGCTTACGAACTCCAGTAAACAGGTCCACTCGATAGACATCTTGCTTTAACTCAATATTTAGGCTGCTCTCATTATTCCAAGGAATAGCGTTAACCAGCATATAGCGCTCATCATCGGGTAGAGGGTCGAGAATAAATGCTGTGGCATTTATTGCTGTGTTTTTCTTAATATTTGAACCCGTTTGTTGTTCGCCACTGTTATAACCAAATAGATAAGCAGGACGCGAGCCGTCGGCATTGACTGCCATTAACTCTCCGTAATATTGAGGAACATCAGTCCAGCCTTTCAGATATTCTTTTGCCAATACAATCCGCTCACTATTGGCCCACTCATAATCGCCGACTTGAGCATTGCTCGGGAAGCGTATGGCATTAAGGAGTTTTTTAGTTTGTGCATCTAATACAAGGAGTACTTTTTTGCCATCAACACTGGTAATAGCACTTAAGTATTTGCCTGTTGGAGATATCTTTACGTTTGAGTATTCACTACCTTTACTAAACAATTGTGCCTGTGACAAGGCGTTAGGGTTTGCAATATCTGCGGCAAATGTTGAGATTGGCAGCATTGGTAAGCAAAGCGCAGCCAAAGTCGCTAATTGGACGAGTTTCATTAGACATCCTTGTAAAAACATTGTGATTTTTGGGTTTTTAAAATGTTTTTCGAGGATAAAACAAAAGTGCTAGTGAGACAAGAAGGGAACGCTAAATATAAAGGACGGTGTTACCGTCCTTTATATTGAAAAATCATTAGCTTTGGAGTAATTGGTGCTGGATAAAGCACCATTGCTCATCGAAGTGTGTAGTCGGTTTGAGTTTGAATTCACTTCGCACAAATTGGGCGATTCTGCCTTCGGCAAAGGCTAATAGTAAATTGGCCAATATGGCTTCATCTAGGTTAAAGCCTTTACCTTCCCGTAGGGTTTTTTCCCGTAATATTTGCTTTAGTTGAGTTTCAATTTTGGCAAATAAGCTGCTGACACGGCTGCGCAGACGTTCATTTTCCCCTAACAGAGCATCGCCATTGAGGACGCGGGAAATGCCTGGGTTACGTTCAGCAAAAATGAGTAGCAGTTGTAGCATGAGCTGGCAGCGCTTCATGGTGTCTTTCTCATCATCCATGATGATGTTGATGCGTGAGAGTAACGACTCTTCGATAAACTCGATTAGTCCCTCAAACATCCGCGCCTTACTTGGAAAGTGGCGATAAAGCGCGGCCTCCGAAACACCTACTTCCGAGGCAAGTTTTGCTGTGGTGATCCTTTGTCCTGGACTGGTTTCTAGCATTTGCGCTAGGCATTGCAAGATATGTTCACGACGATTAATTTTTGGGCTTACAGCCATTGCAGTATCCTTCGCTCAATAACGACTGGGTAGTTATTTCGTGCCTGAATGGCCAAATCCACCGTCACCCCGATCTGAGCTGTCAAACTCATCAACGAGTTTGAATTGTGCTTGTACCACAGGGACAAACACCAGTTGTGCGAGACGATCGCCAATTTCTAACGTGAATGGATTATTGCTTCTATTCCAGCAAGATACCATCAATGGCCCTTGGTAGTCGGAATCGATAAGCCCGACTAAATTCCCAAGTACAATACCGTGCTTATGACCTAGGCCTGAGCGCGGTAAAATCACAGCAGCGAGTCCGGGGTCGGCAACATGGATGGCAATACCCGTAGGGATAAGCTGGGTTTCACCGGGTGCTATCGTCATTGTGGTATCTATCATGGCGCGTAAATCCATGCCTGCACTGCCAGTGGTGGCATAGGCGGGCAAGGGAAATTCAGAACCAATACGAGAATCGAGGATCTTTAATTCAATGGGCGTTTTCATGTATTTGTTTTTTCTTTCACTATCAACGAAAGTAATTGCCGAGCCAAAGAGAGTTTGTCAGTCGCTGGCAAATCTTGATTGCCTTGCGGCCAGAATACGCGCAGGGCATTGGCATCGGCATTAAAGCCTAGACCAGCAACGGAAACGTCATTTGCAGCGATCATATTCAAGTTTTTACGCTTGAGTTTATCGCGGGCATAGGTTTCAACATCATGGGTTTCGGCGGCAAATCCTACCACAAAAGGACGATTAGGTAAGCTTGCAACCGTGGCTAAGATATCAGGATTCCTTACCAGCGCAAGTTGCATTTCTTCAGTCGATTTTTTGATCTTACAGGTGGCAACATCATTAATTCGATAGTCAGCAACGGCAGCACAGCCGATAAAAATATCTTTATTATCAACATTATTCATTACTGCATCGAGCATATTTTGCGCTGATTCAACATCGATACGTACCACTCCTTTAGGAGTGCTTAAACTCACCGGGCCAGAGACTAAAGTCACTGTTGCGCCCATCTCTGCCGCGGCTTTGGCGAGCGCAAAGCCCATTTTCCCTGAGCTGTGATTCGAAATGTATCTAACGGGGTCGATCGCTTCACGGGTCGGCCCTGCGGTGATCAGTATCGACTGTCCTGCGAGAGGCTTAAGTTGAACGGCATCACTACTCGCAAAAAATTGAATTGCCAGCTCGGCGATGTCTACTGGTTCTAACATGCGACCAAGGCCCACTTCTCCACAGGCTTGACTACCGCTTGCAGGGCCCCACAGTGTATAACCCCGTGAAGCTAGGCTAGTCAAATTAGCTTGAGTTGCCAGATTACGGTACATCTGTTGGTTCATTGCGGGACACAGAGCGATTGGCGCTTCAGTAGCAAGGCAGGTGGTGGTGATTAGCTCGTCGGCCATACCCGCATTGATGCGTGCCAATAAATTTGCCGTTGCAGGGGCGATAATGACTAAATCCGCCCAACGAGCGAGCTCTATGTGGCCCATGGCGGCTTCTGCTGCTGGGTCGAGTAAGCTCGATGCGACGGGATGTCCAGATAACGCTTGCAGCGTAAGCGGCGTGATAAACTCCATCGCACTTTGGCTCATCACGACGCGCACATCAAAACCACGCTCTTTTAAGCGCCGCACTAAATCTGCACTTTTATAGGCGGCAATGCCACCACCAATGCCCAGTAGGACGTTTTTATTTGTCAGACTCACAGACATCATCCGAGATTGAAATAATGCCGCCAACGATACCACAACGCGGTGAATTTTAGTGACTATCCCAGTTCAAAAAATCTCGTCCATACTCAGTAAAGTGAAAATATGTGAGATGACAAGGAGGTCGTATGGGGATTAAGGATTGGCCAGAGGGAGAAGGCCCTAGAGATAAATTACTACAAAAAGGGGCGGCGCATTTATCTGACGCAGAATTACTGGCGGTATTGCTGCGCAATGGCCTAGTGGGGCTCAACGCAGTTGACCTCGCCAGATCGCTTATCAGTGAGTTTGGTGGGTTAAGAAACCTGCTTTGTGCCCCTAAAAGTCAGGTGTGTCGACTTCCAGGCGTAGGGCCTGTAAAATACGCTCAGCTTCAGGCCGCGGCTGAATTAGCGAGGCGTGTAGCACAAGAAAATCTGCAAAGGGGTCAGGTTTTGACAAATCCCGATTTAACTCGGGACTATTTAATGAGACAATTAGCTGACCGCTCCTATGAAGTGTTCGCAATTTTGCTGCTAGATAGCCAGCATAGAGTGATTCAGTTTGTCGAATTATTCCGCGGAACAATAGATTCAGCCTCAGTGTATCCACGTGAAGTGGTGAGCTTAGTGCTTGAAAAAAAGGCAGCTGCCGTTATAGTGTGTCACAATCATCCGTCTGGTATTGCCGAGCCCAGTCAGGCTGACAGACGAATAACTGAGCGATTAAAAAATGCGTTAGCAACCATAGATGTATCCTTATTGGATCATATGGTTGTAGGTGATCGAGAGATAGTTTCTTTTGCGGAACGAGGCTGGATTAATTAATCTAACACTTGATCTTCACTCTGTGATCGTGTATAAAATGCGCCCTCTTTGTGCCTCGGGCGACGGCCATACGAGGCACATTAATGCTCGAGCGTTAAAATTGTTTTTGGAGAAGATTGACATGTCAAGAGTATGCCAAGTTACTGGCAAGAAGCCGATGGTTGGTAACAACCGTTCGCACGCAAAAAACGCGACCCGTCGTCGTTTTTTACCTAACCTACAAAACCACCGTTTTTGGTTAGAAGAAGAAAAGCGTTTCGTACAGTTACGTGTATCTACTAAAGGTATCCGTCTGATCGATAAGAAAGGTATTGAAGTTGTTGTTGCTGAACTTCGTGCCCGTGGCGAGAAGGTATAATAGATCATGGCTAAAGCTAAAGGTAATCGTGAGAAGATCAAATTAGTTTCAAGCGCTAAGACTGGTCACTTCTACACAACTGAAAAAAACAAGCGTAACATGCCTGAAAAAATGGAAATCAAAAAATTTGATCCAGTTATTCGCCAGCACGTTATCTACAAAGAAGCCAAAATCAAGTAATCCTTGGTTAGTGTTTCGAGAAAAGCCCCTTATTTAAGGGGCTTTTTTTTTGCTTACTTTTACAAATAATCAGCAAATTTAGTGCATTGAATTTTATCTATATGAGTTAAAAAAATGTGAATGTTTGCTGAAAGTGCAATATTTTGCAGATATAAGCACTTTAATGTATTAAAACTGCATTTTAGTGAGAATAAATTCTTTATATGTGAATTAAAATGCAATACTATACGCGGGTTTTAGTTATTCATTCCTGGTGTGTCCTACAGACATTGCCAGCTCAAAAATGAGGTGTAAATAACGCGTGCGTACCACTGAACTGGTTGATGGATTTCGTCACTCTGCCCCCTATGTTAATGCTCACAGAGGTAAAACTTTTGTGGTCATGCTTGGCGGTGAAGCTTTGGCTCAAAATCAATTCCGCGCCATCTTAAATGATGTCGCCCTGTTGCACAGTTTAGGGATCAAAGTGGTGTTGGTATATGGCGCTAGGCCGCAGATTGATGCTGCGTTAGCCGCCAATGGTATTGCGCCTGCCTACCACGAAGGCGTGCGTATTACGGATGAAGATTCACTTAAAGTGATCAAGCAAGTGGCGGGTGCGCTGCAATTTGATATCACTGCGCGTTTATCCATGAGTTTAAGCAATACACCGATGCAAGGTGCGCAAATTAACTTAGTGAGTGGCAACTTTGTGATTGCCCAACCACTGGGTGTGGATAATGGTATCGATTTTTGCCTGAGTGGCAGAGTGCGTCGTATCGATGTGCAAGGCTTAAAGCGCCAGCTCGATAATCATTGTATCGTCTTGATGGGGCCGATAGCAGCTTCTGTAACAGGCGAAAGTTTTAATTTAACCGCAGAAGAAATTGCGACGCAGGTAGCGATAAAACTTAAAGCGGACAAGATGATCGGATTTAGTTCGCAGAACGGTATTCTCGATCGCAATGGCGATGTGATTGCTGAGTTGATGCCGAATGACGCGCAAAACATCATGAATAAGCTGGCCGAACAGGGTTCTGCCTGTATTGGTACTATGGCGTTTCTCAAGGCAAGTATCGACGCCTGTCGTAATGGTGTGCCACGTTGTCATTTAGTGAGTTACCTTGAAGATGGCGCCTTACTGCAAGAGTTGTTCTCCCGTGAAGGGATTGGCACGCAGATAGTGACTGAGAGTGCCGAGCGTCTGCGCCGAGCCTCGATTGCCGATATTGGTGGTGTATTGAACCTTATTCGCCCATTGGAAGAGCAAGGCATTCTGGTGCGTCGTAGCCGTGAACAGCTCGAGATTGAAATCGAACAGTTTATGTTGATTGAGCGTGATGGTTTAGTGATTGGTTGCGCTGCGCTCTATCCTTTTGAAGAGGATAATGCGGGTGAGTTTGCCTGTTTGGTGGTACATCCCGATTACCGCGATGCCGACAGAGGTAGCTTACTGCTGAAGAACATTATCAATCAGGCCAGAAACCGCGGTTATTCACGTTTGTTTGCGCTGACGACTCGGAGCATTCACTGGTTCTTAGAGCATGGTTTTGTGATTGAAGATGTTGAAGCGCTGCCACAGAAGAAGAAGCAGTTGTATAACTATCAACGCCGCTCAAAAATTCTTGCCCTCGATCTGTAATAGAGGGCTTGGGGATAAAGAATGCCAGCCAAGTGCTGGCATTTTTGTCTTTATCTTTAACGATGTAGCTAGAGTGTGTCGCCTAAAGTCTCACATTCTTTTACGCCTGTACCTTCTTGCGTTTATAGGCCATATCTAAGGTAAAGACTAACAGCGCACTCCAGATAAAGCCGAAGGTCACGCCTTTTTCTGCGTCAAAGGGCTCATTAAACAGACTCACCGCTAAGATAAACATAATACTCGGGCCGATATATTGGAAAAAACCGAGCATAGACAGTGGAATACGCACCGCGGCCCCCGCAAAACACAACAAGGGAATGGTGGTCACTATACCCGCAGCCATCAGCATCAGATTTAATTGCCAATCGTTAGTCAGCATGCTCGCTGTGGCTGTATCTAAGGTTGCGACGAGGTAAATCAGCGCAACCGGTAGCAGTACCGCTGTTTCGACCAATAAGCCAGCTTTGGCATCTACATTGACCTTTTTTCGCAGCAGTGCATAGAAGCCAAAGGTGCCCGCGAGTGCCAGTGAGACGATGGGAATGGAGCCGAAGGAAACTAATTGGATCAACACGCCAGCGCTTGCGAGTGCGACCGCAAACCATTGCAGCTTACGCAACCTTTCGCCTAGAAATAACATACCGAGTAAGACGTTAAGCAAAGGATTGATAAAGTAGCCTAAGCTGGCATCGAGCATATGATCGTTATTCACCGCCCAAATAAATAATAGCCAGTTTCCGGCGATCAGAATGGAGGTGATGATGAGTACTATAAGCTGCTTAGGCTGTTTAAACAGTAAACGTAAGCGAGAGAATCCGCCAATAAACTGCATGATGATCAACATAAATACAAATGACCAAATCACACGGTGGAGCAAAATTTCGGTTGCGGAAACCTGGTTAAGTAATTTGAAATATAAAGGCGCAAAACCCCACATACAGTAAGCACTGATGGCGAGTAGGATCCCTTTACGGTATTCACGATCGGACATAGGAAATCTTAGAAGGACAACAGGACGGCCGATTGTAGGCGCGTCCGTGAATGGACTCAAGTTACGGTGGGGATTTTTTGGTTACAGAATGTCTCAACGATAGGAGTTGAGAAACAACATATAAATCAATTAATTTGTAATTTTTAGTCGATGTGCTTGCTCTAGCCAACCATATAAGTCCCTGTTCCAAAAGCAATATGTGTACCTTGCTCGTTATGTAATTCCATGCGGCATACTGAAACACGGTTACCAGCTCGGATAACGCTGCCCGTGCCAGTGAAGGTGAGGCCGCGGCCCGGACGTAGATAATCGACGCGCATATCAATCGTCCCCAGAGTTTGCAGGCGTTGTTGTAATTCTTCGATAGTCCAATCTTCTCGGCTGGCAACGAGTCCTGCAAAGGCGGTGAGCCCGCCGACCACATCCAGTACCGTCGCCGTGACACCACCGTGGAGGATCTGTTGATGGATATTGCCAATAAGTTCAGGTTTCATATTAATCACCACTTCGACGCCGTCGATATCGTAGCGTTTAATATCGAGCCCGAGCAGATTATGAAAAGGAACATGTTGATCAAATACTTCTGCAACTCGGCTTAATATTTCGGCTTGGATTGGGTTTGTCATGGTTTCTCGTCCTTGTCACTGAGTGACTGCATTAGGCGTAATTGGCGTTGTTATCAACACTTAGATTCGGAAAGTGCGGCTTAGAGCAATTAATCTACAGTGAAGCTAACGGCGAATGCAACTCTGCCATTCAAACGAAGTAACTTTGCCTAAGTGGCTCTTGTTAAAAGACTCGGACAGATGATCTCACATTGGCGCAAGACAGGAGCGATACAGTCCTTTAGAATAGGCCCCCTCACTTTTGACATAGAAGATCCATGGAAAAGCTCGTACTCGATACGCATGATGATCCGCTCTCGCAATGCCTAGCGCAGGTGTTTGGTTACCGCGACTTTAGGGACGGTCAGCGGGAGGTGATAGAACGCGCCTGCGGCGGGCAAGATTGCCTAGTGATCATGCCGACGGGTGGGGGTAAGAGTCTGTGTTATCAGTTACCCGCCCTGATGATGAACGGCATCACCATTGTCGTTTCTCCATTGATTTCTTTGATGAAAGATCAAGTTGATAGCTTATTGCAAACCGGTGTTGCCGCGGCTTATCTCAATTCTTCTTTGCCGCGCGAGCAGAGTGCTGAAGTATTAAGGCAGTTGCGCCACGGTGAGTTAAAACTGCTTTATGTGTCGCCTGAGCGCTTATTAACCACAGATTTTATTGAGCGCATGCAGTCGCTCCAGCTGGCGATGTTTGCCATCGATGAGGCGCACTGTATCAGTCAATGGGGCCATGATTTTCGCCCTGAATATGCGGCGCTCGGCCAGTTAAAACAACTCTTCCCCTATGTGCCCATGATGGCTTTAACCGCTACTGCGGATCAGGCGACTCGTCAGAGTATTTGTGAGCGACTCGGCATTGACCCATTCCGTTTACTTTCAAGTTTCGACCGGCCCAATATTCGCTATACAGTGGCCGAAAAACTCAATGCAGCTAATCAGTTACGACACTTTTTAACGCAGCAGAATGGTACTAACGGCATTATTTATTGCAGCAGTCGCCGTCGTGTCGATGAAGTGGCAGACCGTTTATGCCTGCAGGGTTTTAATGCCAAGGCCTATCATGCGGGAATGACGCAGGAAGACCGTGGTGCAGTGCAGGATAGTTTCCTTAAAGATCAAATCGATATCGTGGTCGCCACTGTGGCCTTCGGTATGGGGATCAATAAGTCGAATGTGCGTTTTGTGGTGCATTACGATATCCCGAAAAGTATCGAAGCCTATTATCAGGAAACCGGCCGAGCTGGGCGTGATGGGCTCGATGCTGAAGCTTTTATGCTATTCGATCCCGCCGATATTGGCCGGGTGCGACACTTGATTGAACAGTCCGAGCCTGGGCCACAGCAACAGGTCGAATTCCATAAACTTAATACTATGGCCGCCTTTGCCGAGGCGCAAACCTGTCGCCGCCAAGTGCTGCTGCATTACTTTGATGAGAGTGCATTAGAGCCCTGTGGTAACTGTGATATTTGCCTCGATCCGCCTAAGCGTTATAACGGCACCGAAGATGCGCAGAAGGTGTTGTCATGTATTTTCCGTTTAGGGCAACGTTTTGGGATCAATCACTTAATTGAAGTGTTGCGTGGTTCTAAAGCAGCGCCGATAGTCGATCGAGGGCATGACAAACTCACGACCTGGGGAATTGGTAAAGATAAAAGCCATGAGTATTGGCTGAGTGTGATCCGCCAATTGATCCATCTGGGTTTAGCGAGTCAAGATGTGACTCGAGGCTCGTCTATTACTTTAAACCCTTCTGCACGACCCATTCTCAGAGGTGAAGTTGCTTTGATGTTAGCTGAACCTCGCATTCAGTTGACATCCACTAAGCGCAAAACGAGCCAGTCGAAGGTGCCACTCAATTACGATCGTAAGTTATTTGCGCGGCTTAAGTTATTGCGTAGAACCATTGCTGAGCAGCAGGACGTGCCACCGTATTTAGTCTTTAACGATGCGACCCTCGCGGAAATGGCGGCCATGATGCCAACGAGTCCAGGGGAAATGCTCGCCGTTAACGGTGTTGGCGAACGTAAACTCAGTCGTTTTGGCGGCGATTTCCTCGATGAGATTGCGGCTTATTTAGCTGGAGAGTGATAGGCCTGACTATTTTCATTGACCTTAATCTTACCTAACTGATTGATCCCCGCCCGCTTAATTAGAGATTCTAAGGTGTCAAATTGTTGCAGTGCTGCAATACCAATATTGACTCTGCTCGACCCCTGCCAAGGCTGAATCGCCGCCGTTAACTGATTGACAACACGCTGTGCTCCCGTGACAGAGGTGTGGGGTAAGACAATCACTATTTCATCCATGGAATAGCGGATTAGTTTATCGTGCTCGCGTAATTTATGTTGTAGCTCATCTTGTAGTGGCGGCAGATCAACTTGACGGATCTGGCTGGCATTAAAGAGCAATAATGCCAGAGGGTAGTTCCCTTGTTTAGCACTGTTTAGTACCGACTCCAATTGTTGTAAAGGGGATAATAGCTGGCTGTCATTGTCAGTTACTGGAGCAAGATTATTTTGTTTATCAATAAAATACCAAATAGTGCCACCTAGTATCGCCATCGCAAGCAAGAAAAGTGTGCTATATGCCCAATCAAGGTTGAGTTCATCAAGAATGGTAGGATCTTTTAGCGTGTTAGTCGCGTGTTCCTGTTGTAAATCTTGCTGATTGATGCGAGCTTTGAACTGCAAGATACGGGTATTGTTCATTGCCTGATTTGCAAATTCTGAAGCCTGATAGCGTTTCAGTAAAAAGTCATAGGCCTGTGTAAAATCTCCTTTATCTACGTAATAGTCACTTAAAATTCGGTAGAATTCTTTGAGATCTGAGTATTGCTTTAAACTTTCTCCCTGTTCAATAGCGGATCGCATTAGGGTTAATGCGGCCTCATCTTGAGATTGGGCGAAACGGATCTGTGCCAATAGTCGAGTCGAACGCATCATTGCGACTAGTTGGTTTTGCTTTTGAAAGCTATTGATACTAATTGAAATATATTCTTCAGCCGTATCTATGCGGCCTTTATCTAAGGAGATTGAGGCCAAAATTGCGTAGCTGTACGCGAGTTCTAAGGGGGAGCCTATTTCAGGAAGTAAGGCTTTTGCTTGTTTTTCGAGTTGGTCACTGTAGTCAAATTCTTGGTTATCAAACGCAATGCGAGAGGCGTTGCGAAGAATCACATGCTGTACTTTTCCCTTTGCATCCGAACTTTGCAGCGCTAAATTGGTGTAATACATGGCTTGGGGAAAGTCATGGGTTGCATAGAGCAAATTGCCCATAGCGGCATATATGTAAGCTTGCGGTGGCCAAATCCAGTTTTGTGCTTGAGTATGAATGTCAGGATAAATATCGATAGCAAGCCGTAAATCTTCGATGGCGGATGAGAAGTTATCTGTATCTGTATCGAGTTGCCCTCGTAATCTTAAGCTATCAATTAAGGATTGAGGCTGTTGGTAGCGTCTAGCGAGTGTAATGGCTGAGTCGAGTAACGGCAGAGCATTCTGGATATTATTGTTATTAAGATTTGCTTCGGCTTGGCAAGTCAAAAAATAGGGTCGTGCCTGATCGAGCTTGAGCCGCTTTGCTTTTGCCTCACCTAACTGGGCGAGATTAATCGCGGCTTTATTTTCTCCTAATTGCAACAGGTTTTGGCACTTCAAAATACTTAGACGAAGCTTATCAATATCTGATGTTTTTTCAGCTACTTGTTGTTTTTCACGTGTCGTTATTTGAGTAAGAGCTTTAGTGGGATATTGGTAGACGATTTCTGTCAGTTCATCGAGTTGATTGTTAGCACTGGCACTAAAAGAAAAGAGCCATAAGAGCATGCTCAGTGCCAAGATGCGAAAATCCATTTTTTGCTCCATAAAATGCGTTGATTCAATATCCGTAATAGCAGGGAAGGATTATAACTTTGTTAAATATTTTTTGCATAAAAACTATTTTTTCTAAGAAGGAATAAGTTAACACATCTCGATAATTTCCGAATCCAAACAGCGGCTTAATTTTGTGGTTTTGATCACTTATCTAATGATAAAACTTCGAGTCATTTGCCCTGTGGGCACCTTATATGTGATCAACATGAAAAAATTGGGGTTGACACTATCGGCTAGGCAAGTTAAATATTAACCGTCCTCAATAATTCAAACAGAATAAATATACAGATTAAATGAATATTATTAGCCGCAAACTCGACCTCCTCCTTCTCTCTCTCGCGGTTTATACGCGGAGGTCTTAGTGTTGCACGCTCGATAAAGAGGCAAAGCATTCACAAACCCCGCACCGATGTTGCGGGGTTTTTTGTATCTGAATACGGCAAAAATTAACTAACGAACGGTGACGTTCCATGGAGAAGCGAGATGTCTAACAGAGTCATAATATTTGATACTACCTTGCGTGATGGTGAGCAGGCGTTAGCCGCAAGTTTGTCGGTCAAAGAAAAGCTACAGATCGCCATGGCGCTGGAACGTCTCGGTGTGGATGTGATGGAAGTGGGTTTTCCGGTTTCTTCACCCGGTGATTTTGAGTCAGTGCAGACCATAGCACGCACCATCAAAAATAGCCGCGTTTGTGCCTTATCCCGTGCATTGGAAAAGGACATCGATGCCGCGGCACAGGCTTTGTCCGTTGCTGACCAATTCCGTATCCATACCTTTATATCGACCTCGACTATTCACGTTGAGAGCAAGTTGAAGCGTTCTTTCGATCAAGTGTTAGAGATGGCCGTAGGCGCGGTGAAGTATGCCCGCCGTTTTACCGACGATGTGGAATTTTCCTGTGAGGATGCGGGGCGTACGCCCATCGATAATCTATGCCGCATGGTGGAAGCCGCCATTCGTGCGGGCGCACGCACCATTAATATTCCCGATACGGTCGGTTACACAGTACCAAGCGAGTTTGGCAATATCATTCAGACTTTGTTTAATCGGGTGCCGAATATCGACCAAGCGGTGATCTCAGTGCATTGCCACGATGACTTAGGTTTATCTGTGGCTAACTCGATTACCGCTGTACAGCACGGTGCGCGTCAAATTGAATGTACGATTAATGGCATAGGTGAGCGTGCGGGTAACTGTTCACTGGAAGAGATCGCTATGATTTTAGCGACGCGTAAGGGGATGTTGGAATTAGAAACGGGCATTAATGCCAAGGAAATTCATCGTACTTCTAATTTAGTCAGCCAGTTATGCAATATGCCAGTGCAGGCGAACAAGGCGATTGTCGGTGCCAATGCCTTTACCCATTCGTCGGGCATCCATCAGGATGGCATGTTAAAAGCACAAAATACCTATGAAATCATGACGCCAGAAAGCATAGGTTTGAATCGCAACAACTTGAATATGACCTCGCGCTCGGGTCGCCATGTGATCAAGCATCGCATGGAGGAAATGGGCTATCGCGAGCACGATTACAATATGGATACTCTGTATGAAGAGTTTCTAAAATTGGCAGATAAAAAAGGCCAAGTATTTGATTATGATTTAGAAGCCTTAGCCTTTATGGAAGCACAGGCCGAAGAAGACAATCACTATCAATTGCAGCAATTAGTGGTGCAGTCCGACTCAACTGAAGGCGTTGCTACGGCGACTGTGCGTATCGAAGTGGGCGGCGAAATTAAAACCGAAGCCGCAACGGGTAATGGTCCGGTCGATGCTGCCTATAACGCGATTGCCCGCGCAACCGATCGTCGAATCGATATCATCAGCTATAAGTTGGGTGCTAAGGGCGTCGGTCAAAATGCCTTAGGCCAAGTGGATATTACCGCGGTTTACCACGAGCAAAACTTCCATGGCGTAGGTTTAGCGACCGATGTGGTCGAAGCCTCGGCGCGCGCTTTAGTGCATGTGATGAACTTAACGTGCCGCGCAGACAAGGTCGCCGATTACAAACAAAGCATGCAAAAAAATCGAGAGCTAGGCGGCGTCTAGTCGCTAAAAGCATCCAAAGAATAGCAAGGTCGAGCATAAAGCATTCACATTTAAAGGAGTTGGCTGGCGTATGAGTTATCAAATAGCAGTATTAGCAGGGGATGGGATCGGTCCTGAAGTGATGGCAGAGGCGCGTAAAGTGCTGCGTGAGGTTGAAGCGCGTTTCGATTTGAATATCGAATACACTGAATTCGATGTTGGCGGTATTGCCATTGATAACCACGGTTGCCCACTACCCGATCCCACGCTAAAGGGCTGTGAAGCGGCCGATGCGATCCTATTTGGCTCGGTAGGCGGTCCTAAGTGGGAAAAGTTACCGCCAAATGAGCAACCTGAGCGCGGCGCGCTACTACCTCTGCGTGGTCACTTCGAATTGTTTTGCAATCTGCGCCCAGCAAAATTGCATGATGGCTTAGAACATATGTCACCGCTGCGTAGCGATATTTCCGCCCGTGGATTTGATGTCTTATGTGTACGCGAGTTAACCGGCGGCATTTATTTTGGTAAGCCAAAGGGTCGTCAAGGCGAAGGCGAAAATGAAGAAGCCTTCGATACCATGCGTTATAGCCGCCGCGAAATTAGCCGTATCGCCCGCATCGCCTTCGAAGCCGCCCGTGGTCGTCGTAAAAAAGTGACCTCAGTGGATAAAGCCAATGTGCTCGCCTGTTCAGTGTTATGGCGCCAAGTGGTTGAAGAAGTGGCGGTGGATTTCCCTGATGTCGAGCTTGAACACATCTATATCGATAATGCGACCATGCAACTGCTGCGTCGCCCCGATGAGTTCGATGTGATGCTATGTTCTAACCTGTTCGGCGACATTTTATCCGACGAAATTGCTATGTTAACGGGCTCTATGGGCTTGTTGTCATCGGCGAGCATGAACAGCACTGGCTTTGGTTTATTCGAACCTGCGGGTGGCAGTGCGCCAGATATCGCGGGCAAAGGCATTGCAAATCCTATCGCCCAAATTCTGTCGGCGGCATTAATGTTGCGCCACAGCTTAAAGCAAGAAGAAGCCGCCTGTGCGATTGAGCGCGCCGTCAGTAAAGCGTTAAATTCTGGCTATTTAACCGGTGAACTATTAAGCAGCGACAAGCGTAGCCAAGCTAAATCCACTCGCGAGATGGGTGACTTTATCGCCAATGCTATAAAGGAAGGTGTGTAATGACGACTGTGCCAAAAAACGCGGTGGCAAAAACGCTGTATCAAAAAGTATGGGATGCGCATATTGTTGCCTCTCCTGAGGGCGAAGCGCCGATCATTTATGTCGACAGACATTTAGTCCATGAAGTGACTTCTCCTCAAGCATTCAGTGGTTTAAAGGTAGCGGGCCGCAAACTGCGTGCGCCGGGAAAAACCTTTGCCACTATGGATCATAATACTTCGACCCGTAGCGCCAGCTTAGATGCCTTAAGCCCGATGGCACGCACTCAGGTTGAAACCCTAGCGCAAAACTGTAAAGACTTTGGCGTGCGTTTATACGACATTCACCATCCTAATCAAGGGATTGTGCATGTAATGGGCCCTGAATTGGGTATCACCTTGCCGGGCACTGTGATTGTCTGTGGTGATTCCCATACCGCGACCCATGGCGCCTTTGGGGCGCTGGCGTTTGGTATTGGTACTTCCGAGGTTGAGCACGTTTTAGCGACGCAAACTCTGCGTCAGCTAAAAGCTAAGACCATGAAGATTGAAGTGCGTGGTCATGTCACCGATGGCGTGACCGCCAAAGATATCGTACTCGCTATTATTGGTAAAATCGGCATGGATGGCGGCACGGGTTATGTGGTGGAGTTCTGTGGTGAGGCGATTGAAGCCCTGTCGATGGAAGGCCGCATGACAGTGTGCAATATGGCGATTGAGATGGGTGCTAAGGCGGGCATGGTCGCGCCGGATCAAACCACTTTTGACTATTTAGCAGGTCGCGAGTTTGCGCCTAAGGGCGAAGATTGGGCAGAGGCTGTCGCTTACTGGCAAGCCATAAAGACCGATGATGGCGCCGTGTTTGATGCTGTAGTTGAGTTAGATGCCGCCGATATTGCGCCGCAATTGACTTGGGGCACTAACCCAGGCCAAGTCGTAGCGATCGATGGCAAAGTGCCTAATCCTCTTGATGAAGCCAACCCAAGTACCCGAGCTAGTATGGAAAAGGCCCTAGAATATATTGGCCTGAGTGCGGGTACGCCTATGACAGACATCAGTATCAACAAAGTATTTATCGGCTCTTGCACTAACTCACGTATTGAAGATTTACGTAGCGCTGCCGTACATGCCAAAGGCCGTAAAGTCGCGAGTGGCGTCACCGCGATTGTTGTACCTGGTTCTGGCCAAGTGAAAGCCCAAGCCGAAGCCGAAGGTTTAGATAAAATCTTTATCGAAGCCGGGTTTGAGTGGCGTTTACCGGGTTGCTCTATGTGTTTAGCGATGAACGATGACAGATTAGAGGCGGGCGATCGCTGTGCCTCGACCAGTAACCGTAACTTTGAAGGTCGCCAAGGCCGTGGCAGTCGCACCCATTTAGTGAGCCCGGCAATGGCCGCCGCTGCTGCGGTGGCTGGGCATTTTGTCGATATTCGTAAACCTTACTAATTACCGTAAACCCAAGAGGAGAAGTTAATGCAACCTTTTACTACCCATACCGGGCTTGCGGTCATGATCGACAGCACCAATATCGATACGGATCAGATCATTCCGAAGCAGTTTTTATCTAAGGTGACGCGCGATGGTTTTGGGGTGCACTTATTCCATGACTGGCGTTATTTAGATGAGGCGGGCGATGTGCCCAATCCTGAGTTTTCATTGAACCAGCCTCGTTATAAAGGCGCTTCAATTCTTTTGTCGCAGGAAAACTTTGGTTGTGGTTCAAGCCGCGAGCATGCGCCTTGGGCGCTGGCAGACTTCGGTTTGCGCGCCATTATAGCACCGAGTTTTGCCGACATTTTTTACGGCAACTCAATCAATAACGGCCTATTGCCTGTGGCGTTAACCCACGCTGAGGTACGTCAGTTGATGGACGAAGTGGCGGCGCAAGAAGGCGCGCAAATCACGGTTGATCTCACCGCCTGTAAAGTGATTTCACCGTCCGGCGCCGAGTTTAGTTTTACGCTGGCAGAGTCGGCGAAACATAAGCTACTCAATGGTTTAGATGCTATTGGGCTGACCTTGTCCCATGAGGCACAAATCAGTCAGTACGAGTTGCAGATCTCTGGTTGGCGTTGTTAGTTTTTCAGCGAACACTTGTACCTGTGATGATGTAATAACAAAACGCCTTGACGAAAGTCTAGGCGTTTTTGTTAGGTGTACTCATGCCGTTTATTTTTAATTTATTGTATTTAAAGTATATTTTTTGTGTTGTCAGTAGCGACTGTCAAATTCTTTGAACTGGTAGTGATTTATGCTGCTGTTGGCAGCGATAAAACATAAACACTTGTATGGTTGTTATTTTTGTTTAACTTATTATTTATATTGTGTTTTACTGTCTAAATTTCATTTTTTTAGATGTATTAAGCGAATCTTGTTGGCGGATTTTCTAGTTTGTTTTGATATGAAAAGTGATTTAAATCACTAAACACCTTTAAAATGTCTATTTTTCTAGTTCTTTTATCTGTTTTATCTCCTTTGGTTGCAAACATCTTCTGCATCAGTAAACTGCCCCCGCATTCAATGTGGAGTGTTTACTCTATTTTGTGTGAACCCTGAGTACTGAGCTGAATAGTACAGAGAGCAATAATATTTTAGAGAATCACAATGGAAAAACGTCTTTTGACTTTGGCTGTTACTGCGGCCTTATTAAACATAACAACTCAAGTTCATGCCGCGGGTTTTCAACTTGCTGAATACTCTTCTACTGGGTTAGGTCGCGCCTTTGCGGGTGAAGCTGCCATGGCGGATAACGCATCTGCCCAAGGCCGAAATCCTGCAATGCTCACTTATTTAGAAGGTCGCCAGTTATCTGCGGGTGGCATTTATGTGATGCCAAATGTCGATGTGACGGGTGAAGTTAGCTTAAGCTCGTCACTCATTGGTCCAGACCCTGTAGTGATGCAAGGTGGTGATGCGCTGGATGTCGCCGATGATGCACTAGTGCCTAATTTTTATTATTCAAATCAACTAAATGAACAATGGACTTGGGGCCTAGCGATTAACTCTAACTATGGTCTAGCTACTGAGTTACCTGCGACCCACGCAGCGGCTATTTTTGGTAACAATACATCGGTGACAATCGTTGAATTTAACCCCAATATCGCCTATCGCATCAGTGATGCAGTCAGCGTCGGTGGTGGCGTTCGCATCGTTTATGGTGAGGGCGAAATTGGTGCCTCATTACCGGGGTGGGTTGATGGTATAAAGCCGGCCCTTCCAGAACAAGTCGCGAGTAAGTTGCCTGTGGGTGGCACTGAGCTTAAGAGCTTGAAGGGGGATGATATTGGCTATGGCTGGCAGTTGGGTGCGAGCTGGCAGATTAATCCTGCGCACCGTTTGGGTTTTGCTTACCATAGCGGTGTTAAGCTAGATCTTGATGGTCATGCTTCAGGGGTAATTTATACGGGTGGGGAAGATGTATCTATCGAAGGTTATATACCATTAGAGCTACCAGCTTTTGCTGAATTGGCATCACACCATCAACTGACCGATAACTGGGCCATACATTCTAGTGTAAATTGGACAGATTGGAGTGTGTTTGACCAGTTAGTGACATACTTCCCTGGGGAAGTTAAACCAAAGGGTGACTTAGAGTCAGACCTAGTGAAAGAAGAACACTTCAAAGATAACTGGCGTTTTGCACTGGGCACCACTTACCAACTCAATAATGACTGGTTAGTGCGCACTGGTATTGCTTTAGATAAAACAGCTGCGAATGATGAGTGGCGTACGACCACTATTCCGGATACAGACCGTTTGTGGTTCTCTTTGGGCGCAGGTTATCAAGCAACTAAAAACCTCAATGTCGATTTTGCGGTGACTTATATTAAAGCCACTGGTGATGCACCCATTAACGAACAGCAAAACCTACAGGGTATCGCGACAGTTAATTTTAATGGTGAAGCGACCGGTAATGTGTGGCTTGCGGGTATTCAAATGAGCTATAGGATGTAAGCTCTTCGTAGATTTTAAAAAGCCCTGAATTTTCAGGGCTTTTTTGTTGGTGTTCTGCTATTTTTCTATACTTCCACAATGCAAGCTTACTGGTCAAGGGGACAAAATCTGAATATATTCAGATTATAATCTCTGAGTCTGGTAGATGTTTTTCACATGCAGAATGGCGATCAGAGCATAAAGGCAGGATAGCAACGTGCAGAAAAAATACGTAGTGGCTTTAGATCAGGGCACGACAAGCTCAAGGGCAATAGTGTTCGATCACGACGCAAACATTGTCAGCGTGTCCCAGCGAGAATTTACCCAGTTGTACCCTAATCCCGGTTGGGTCGAGCATGATCCCATGGAGATTTGGGCAACTCAGAGCTCGGTATTGGTTGAAGTGCTGGCCAGAGCCGGTATTCACAGTGATGAAGTGGCCGCGATTGGGATTACCAATCAGCGGGAAACCACCGTTATTTGGGAGAAGGCCACTGGTAAACCTATCTACAACGCGATTGTATGGCAGTGTCGTCGTAGCGTTGAGATTTGTGAGCAACTCAAAGCTCAATGGTTAGAAGAATATGTGCGTGAGAATACCGGTTTATTACTCGACCCTTATTTTTCAGGCACTAAGATCAAATGGATTCTAGATAATGTGCCCAACGCCCGTGCGCAAGCTGAGCGTGGCGAGTTGTTATTCGGCACTATCGATACTTGGCTCGTGTGGAAATTAACCGAGGGCAAAGTGCATGTCACCGATCCCACTAATGCTGCCCGTACACTGTTATTTAATATCCACAGTTTGACTTGGGATACTAAGTTACTCCAAGCCTTAGATATTCCGGCGTCTATGCTGCCCGAAGTCAAACCGTCCTGCAGCGTCTATGGCAGCACACGGATTGCGGGCGAAGGCAGTGAGATTCAAGTTGCGGGAATGGCGGGCGATCAGCAGGCGGCCCTTTTCGGTCAATTATGTGTCGAGCCAGGTATGGCGAAGAATACCTATGGCACAGGCTGTTTCTTGTTGATGAATACGGGGACAAAGGCGGTGCGTTCCCGCCATGGTTTACTGACCACAGTTGCCGTGGGGCCAAAGGGGGAGGTGAATTACGCCCTCGAAGGCTCAGTATTTATGGGCGGTGCGACCATTCAATGGTTGCGGGATGAGCTCGGGCTCATTCGTGATGCTAGCGATACCGAGTATTTTGCTTCTAAGGTCGCCGATACCAATGGCGTGTATTTGGTGCCCGCCTTTGTGGGACTCGGTGCGCCATATTGGGACCCGAATGCCCGCGGTGCACTATTTGGATTGACCCGTGGTGCGAACCGTAATCACATTATCCGTGCGGCGCTGGAGTCGGTCGCTTACCAGAGTAAAGATTTACTCGATGCCATGATCAAAGACAGTGGTGTAAGCCTTAAGCGTTTAAAGGTGGATGGCGGCGCGGTCGCTAATGATTTCCTCATGCAGTTTCAAGCCGATATTACCGATGTAGAAGTGTTAAGGCCGAGTGTCTGTGAGACTACGGCTTTAGGTGCGGCATTTTTAGCGGGTCTTGCGGTCGGTTTTTGGATCAGCGTGACGGAACTTGAGCACAAGGCTGGTATTGATAAACACTTTTTACCCAATATTGATACCAATACTCGTATGCAATTGTATGCGGGATGGCAGGATGCCGTCGCAAGAACCCGTTCTTAAACTATAGGAATAAAAACAGCAAAGGCATTTATCCGTTAGGAAAAGTGCCTTTGTTATTACACTTAAACGCATATCTGTAAATTATTTATACTTCAACATCAATAATATGTCGACTCGGTGGTTTTTTGATTTCTGCACTATCGTCAGTCACCTCAAGCACTGCGCCTTCTTTTAACTCTTCAGCTTGATCTGATGCACGACGTTTTTTATTCCGGCTGGTTTCTGATTCTTTACGCCTATCTCTCACTTTTGCATCACGGCGTTCCAGCGTTGGGGGTAATTGCGACTGTGGTGCTTCATGGCTGTCAGGGGCATTTGCTGTGGGACTATGCACTTGGTCGACGACCCGCTTGGGGTGCAATACGGCTTTTACTGGTTGTGCCAGCATGGCATAAATACTATCTAGTCCACTCATAACGCCTCCTTAGTTTTATCCATCTTAACCTTATATCGGCAGAAGTTGGTTAATATTTAGACTATATGTGATTTTGTGCTCCGGAGCGACATTGATTGGTTTCAGTATTTACTCCAAGTTTATCCTCCCTAGGAGATAACGATTTGTTGTTTTTAGTGATTGGAGCTCATTTTATCATCGGTTATTTTTGGTCTTTACCTTAGCCATAAAATTAATATTCAACAAATGAATAGAAATGATCGTCTTTAGTTTGAGTGAAATGAAAGTATTCATGCTAAGTTTCACTCTTTTTTAGCCCTCAAACAGGGTTAGATCCCGGCATAATTCTGTTGAATTTTTAATATTCAGTGTTATTTATCACCCGATTGCCTTATCAAAAAATAGAAATTATTACTCAATTTTGTCTTTCAACTACCTGAAAGCTAAAGGTTGCTGCTTTTTTCAACTCTATTTATCCCTATGCTTTCCATCGTTTAGCTGATTCTAGGCTGATATTTTGTCAAAACTTTGTCACTAAGCCATAGGCCTGACATGCTGCTAACCCGCTTGCTGACTGGCTTTATAAAAGGATTCCATCCCTTGACAATGCTTGTCTACTGTCCCTAAACTTAGCAGTTGTGGGAAATAGTGGATATTTGTGGATCAAAAATCACAGGATGGGATGAATTAGCGTGTTTCGTGGAGCCAGTGCTATCAACTTAGATACAAAGGGACGGATCGCTATTCCAGTGCGATACCGCGAACCTTTGCAGCTTGAGCACCAAGGCCGCATCGTGATTACCGTTGATATTCAATCCGCCTGTTTACTCTTGTATCCAATCCATGAATGGGAATTGATTGAAGCTAAGTTATTGAAGCTTTCCGATACCGATAAGACCCAAAGATCCTTAAAACGTATGTTGCTGGGTTACGCCCACGAAGTGGAGCTTGACGGCAACGGGCGAATATTACTGCCACCACCACTGAGGCAATACGCCAATTTAGATAAGCGCATTATGCTGGTGGGACAACTGAATAAGTTTGAGCTGTGGGATGAGCAAGCTTGGCTGCAGCAAATTGATGAATGTCAGGAAACTATTCGAAGTGAGGAGCTTGCTAATAACGAGCGCCTGGCAGATTTTTCACTCTAACGAGTCGCAATAATTATATTAAGAAGAGAGTATGAGTCAGGAATTTGCCCATTTATCCGTTCTGTTAGCAGAAACGGTTGGCGGTTTAAACATCAAAGACGATGGCATCTATATCGATGGCACGTTTGGCCGCGGTGGTCATTCAAGACAGATATTGCAACGACTCGGTGACAATGGTCGATTGATTGCAATTGATCGCGATCCCCAAGCGATTGAGGCGGCAAAACAATTTAGTGATGATCCGCGTTTTCAAATTGTTCACGGTGGTTTTGGTCAATTAGCTGATTATGTTGAAGAACTTGGACTAGTTGGCAAAATCGATGGCGTGTTACTCGATTTAGGTGTGTCTTCACCTCAACTTGATGATGCCGAGCGCGGTTTTAGTTTTCTACGTGATGGCCCACTCGATATGCGTATGGACAACAGCCAAGGCCAAACAGCCGCACAATGGTTGGCCCGCGCCGAAATTGAAGATATGGCGTGGGTATTTAAAACCTATGGCGAAGAGAAAAATGCCCGCCATATTGCGCGTTGTATTGTGGCAGATCGTGAGAAAACACCATTCTTACGCACTAAGGATTTAGCCGACTTAATTGCGCGTATTACTAAGCATAAAGAACGCAATAAGCATCCCGCGACTCGGGTGTTTCAGGCAATTCGCATTTATATCAATAGTGAATTAGATCAAATTGATCAGGCGCTTGAAGGCTCGTTAGCCGTGCTTGCCCCCCAAGGGCGATTATCGATAATCAGCTTCCATTCCTTAGAAGACCGAATTGTTAAGCGCTTTATTCGCCGCCATAGTCAAGGCGAAAGTGTGCCTCACGGTTTTCCGGTCACTGAAGACCAAATTAATAAGTCGCGTAAGCTACGAGCTATTGGTAAGGCGATTATGCCGTCCGATGAGGAAATTGAACGCAATGCCAGAGCCCGTAGCTCAGTGTTACGCATTGCCGAGCGTTTAGATTACTAAGGGGCGTACTGTGAGTAAGCCCTCATTAAATTTACCACGAGTGGTACTGCATGACCTGTGGTCACACAAATGGATTTTGCTACTGGCTTTACTCGTGCTCAGTAACGCGGTTGTTGTTGTCTATATCAGCCACGCTAGCCGTAATCTCACAACACAGTGGGATCAGCTGTTGCAGGAACGGGATAGGCTAGATATTGAATGGCGCAATTTATTGTTGGAAGAACAAACGCAAACAGAGCATAGCCGTATTACGCGCATTGCATCGAAAGAACTCAACATGAGTCGCCCGTTACCCAGCGAAGAGATTGTGGTAAAGGTGCCGTGAGTATAGGGAAGATATGATTAGGCAAGCAAAAACCAAACAGGCGAGCAAAAAGCAAAAACCGCAACTTATCCATTGGCGTTTATACGTGGTGGTTGGGTTTGTGTTTGCGCTATTTTCGAGCTTAGTGGGGCGAGCTGCTTATATTCAAATTATCGAGCCCGATAAATTACGCCATGAAAGCGATATGCGTACTTTGCGTACCACGAGCCGTGAAGTTCAGCGGGGTCTAATCACAGATCGAAATGGTGACATGCTAGCTGTGAGTGTTCCTGTTCGTGCAGTTTGGGCTGATCCAAAGCAAGTTAATGATAACAATGGTTTTGCCGATATGCGTCGCTGGCAAGCCTTAGCCGATGTGTTACATGAACCAATTGAAGATGTGTTAGATAGGGTTCGTAGTAACCCAACTAAACGCTTTACCTATCTTAAACGCCAAATCACTCCCGCAGTGGCCGATTACATTACTCAGTTGAAGTTACCTGGGGTGTTTTTAAAATCAGAATCCCGCCGTTACTATCCTGGCGGTGAAATTACCGCTCAGCTTATCGGCATCACTAACATAGATGATGTTGGTATTGAAGGCGTTGAAAATGCTTACAATAGCTGGTTGACAGGGACACCATCCAAACAAAAAGTGCGTAAGTCGCGCGACGGCCATGTAGTCGAGCACCTAGATATAGTACAAGAAGGCGAGAGTCCAAATGATCTTGTACTGAGTATTGATCATCGTATTCAGCAGCTAGCCTACCGTGAGCTTAAACGTACTACAGAGATGAACCAAGCCACCTCGGGCTCGATTGTGGTACTT
This sequence comes from Shewanella profunda, assembly GCF_023283765.1. Classification (GTDB taxonomy): domain Bacteria; phylum Pseudomonadota; class Gammaproteobacteria; order Enterobacterales; family Shewanellaceae; genus Shewanella; species Shewanella profunda. The sequence continues at coordinate 33,275 of NZ_JAKILG010000033.1, forward strand.
GATATTCATACGGGTGAAGTGCTTGCCATGGTAAACACCCCTTCTTACAACCCAAATTCCCGCGATAATCTGCAAACCTTCAGAATGCGCAATCGCGCTATGACAGATACTTTCGAACCGGGTTCGACCATTAAACCTTTTGTGGTGGCGGCGGCACTTGAGGCTGGCACAGTTAAATCGACCGATATTATTGCTACATCTCCAGGCTGGATGCGTTTAGGTGGCCGCCAAGTTCGTGATCCCAATAATTATGGTGATATGAGCCTTGCACGCATTTTGGCTAAATCTAGCAACGTTGGGATCAGTAAGTTAGCGCTGTCTATTCCGGTACAACAACTGCTTGGTACTTATCAATCCATGGGACTAGGCAGTTTTTCGGGGATTAATCTCACGGGTGAAAGCGCTGGCGTGATTCAGGATCGTCACCGTTGGTCTGACTTTGAGCGTGCAACGCTATCTTTTGGTTATGGTTTAACGGCAACGACGCTACAACTTGCGCGTATGTACGCCACTTTAGGTAATGGTGGCACTCTGTATCCAGTTTCGATTTTAAAATTGAAAAAGCCACCCGAAGGTGAGCGTGTTATTTCAGCTAATGTTGCCCGCGATGTATTACAGATGATGGTGACTGTCACAGAAAAAGGCGGCACAGGCACTCTAGCCCATATCGATGGTTATCCTGTTGCGGGTAAATCAGGCACGAGTCGTAAAGCCGTTGCTGGTGGCTATGGTGATGATTATGTTGCTTTATTTGCTGGCGTTGCGCCAGCGAATAATCCTAAGTTAGCCATAGTCGTTGTGGTCAACGAGCCTAAGGGTGATCTCTATTATGGTGGTTCAGTGGCAGGGCCGGCATTTGCTAAGGTCATGTCTGGCGCACTGCAAATGTTAAATGTTGAACCTATTTCCGATAAAGAACAGGTGCAATTGGCGGGAATTGCCGGGAGAGCAGAATAATGTTGTTACGGGATCTGTTAGCGCCTTGGTTCAACTATTCGGGTAATCAGTCCTTCAATGAGTTGACCTTAGATAGCCGCGCAATACGTCGCGGCGATGTGTTTTTGGCGTTGCCAGGACACAAGGTAGATGGCAGACAGTTTATTGAAAAAGCGTTGGCCTTAGGTGCCGCAGCCGTATTAGTCCACACGGATGATACTGAGCAACATGGTAAAGTGTTGTTGGACGATAATGCCGAACACGGCGTGCAGATTTATTTCTTCCAACTAAGTCGTCAGGTATCTGCGATAGCCGCTCAGCGTTATCCCTTAGTGCATAAGTCCGCCGCCGTTACGCCCTCCCTTGGCGTTATCGGTATTACCGGCACCAATGGCAAAACCTCGACCAGTCAATTGATTGCACAGCTGATGACTTCACTGGGGCGAAAAGCTGCAGTCATGGGCACGTTGGGAAATGGCCTGTGGGGTGAGTTAGTTGATAGCGGTAATACCACTGCCGATGCGATTACCCTAATGCGTCAGTTGCATGAATTTGAAGCCCAAGGCGCGAGCATTTGTGCTATGGAAGTGTCGAGCCACGGGCTAGTGCAAGGTCGCGTCGATGCAGTGCCATTCGATGTCGCCGTGTTCACTAACCTGACGCGGGATCACCTCGATTACCACGGGGACATGGAAAACTATGCTGCCGCTAAGCAGAGCATATTTCGTTTCAGTACCTTAGGTCACGGTCTATTGAATCTCGACGACCCTGTTGGCGAAGCTTGGTTGATTGAGCTTAAAGGCACACTGGCACAGATCTGGGGCTTTAGTATCGAAGGTCATCAAGCCGCGGCTTTTTATACCCAAGATGCTAAGTTTGACGATCAAGGCGTAAGTGCAACATTAGTGTGGCCCGAGGGCAAAACTCATATCCACTCGCCACTTCTTGGTGCTTTTAACCTATCAAATTTGCTTGCGGCGTTATCGGCCTTGTATCTGCAAGGTTTTGATATGAAAGCCTTAGCCGAGCAGGTGCAATATTTAACGCCCGTCGCAGGTCGTATGGAGCGTTTCACCACTGCAGATAACATCACCTTAGTGGTCGATTATGCCCACACGCCCGATGCAATTGAGCAGGCCTTAAACGCGCTGCGTCGCCATTGTGCGGGTGACTTATGGTGCGTGTTTGGCTGTGGTGGCGACCGCGATAAGGGTAAGCGCCCTTTAATGGGCCAAGCTGCAGAGCAGTTTGCCGACCGTATTATGGTGACTAGCGACAATGCGCGTAGTGAAGATCCCGCACAAATTATTACCGATATTATCCAAGGACTCGCAACCCCAGAGCGCGCATTGACTCAGGTTGACCGTATCACAGCGATTAAAGAGGTTGTGGCATTGGCTAAAGCTGGCGATCTGATCTTACTTGCGGGCAAAGGCCACGAAACTTACCAAGAGGCGGCAGGTGTGCGTCATGACTATGATGAACGCGCCTTGGCACGCCAGTTATCGGAGCAATCAAAATGATCCCTCTTTCTCGTCAACACTATGATGAACGCGCCTTAGCACGCCGATTATTGGAGCAGTCAAAATGATCCCTCTTTCACTCGAGGTGCTAAGTCAACACTTAGGCGCGCATCGAGTCGGTGGCGACGTCACCATCCAAGATTTAAGCAGTGATAGCCGTAAAGTCGGTGCTGCAACCCTGTTTGTTGCCTTAAAGGGTGAGCGTTTCGACGGCCATGATTTCGCTGCTACAGCCATTGAGAACGGCGCCGCGGCGTTAATGGTTGAGCGTGAGTTAGCCTTCGATATTCCCCAGCTGATAGTGTCAGATTGTCAAAAGGCCATGGGGGCTATAGGTGCCTATGTTCGAGACCAAATCAATCCTATTTGTGTGGCTTTAACTGGCTCAAACGGCAAAACCAGTGTAAAGGAAATGATCGCGACGATTCTGTCGGCAAAGCATCAAGTTTTGTACACCGCTGGCAACTTCAACAATGAAATCGGCGTACCACTCACTTTATTGCGGTTAACACCAGAGGATGAATTTGGGGTGTTTGAGCTTGGCGCTAACCATAAAGGTGAGATTGATTACACCTCTGGGCTGGTGCGTCCGAATGTGGCATTAGTTAACAACGTCGGCAGTGCGCATTTAGAAGGATTTGGATCGCAAGCCGGTGTCGCCCAGGCTAAATCGGAAATATTTAACCATCTGCAGGCCGATGGTACTGCCATCATCAACGCCGATGATGCCTTCGCCGATGTGATGAGTGTTAAAGCAAGACCTTACAAACAATTGCGTTTCTCCCAACAAGAGGGCGCGGCAAAACGCCATATTGACGTGATCGCAACGGGCCATAAAGCCAATGCAGATGGCTGTTATCGTTTTATCCTTAACTACTTAGGTGAGTCTTGCAAAGTCAAGTTACCGCTTGCAGGGCGCCATCAGGTCAGTAACGCTTTAGCCGCAGCAAGCGTATGTATTGCATTGGGATTAAGTTTGACTGACATCGCCCACGGCTTAAGCCAATTAACGCCAGTAAAGGGACGTATGCAGCCGAGTCAATTAGGGCGAATTCGTCTAATCGACGACAGCTATAATGCAAATCCTGTATCCGTTGGGGCTGCAATCACTTGGTTAAAGGAAATTTCTGAAAATCGTTGTTTGGTACTGGGAGATTTGGGCGAATTAGGCGACAATGCGCCCCTTTTACACGCCGAACTCGGACAACTGGCAAAACAGCAGGGGATTGATGCGCTGTTTTGTACCGGAACGTTGAGTCAGCATACGAGCCAAGCTTTCGGGGCGGAGCACCATGAGAGCGTGGGCATATTAGTCGAAAAACTTATAAAGCATATTAACCAGTTGCCGGGACAGGTGACGGTTTTAGTCAAAGGTTCACGTAGCGCCGCCATGGAGCGGGTCGTGGATGGCCTAACAGTAGCCTTCGGGCGTGGGGAGTTAGTGTAAATGCTGGTATATCTGGCTGAGTATTTAACCCGTTTTTATACTGGGTTTAACGTGTTTTCCTATGTGACATTTCGAGCCATTTTAGGCTTATTAACCGCATTGATTTTTAGTTTATGGTGGGGACCAAAACTGATTGAACGTTTGCAATTGCTGCAAATTGGTCAAGTTGTGCGCAACGATGGCCCAGAGTCGCATTTTAGTAAACGTGGCACACCGACTATGGGTGGCTTGCTGATATTGGCGGCTATCTTTATTAGCGTATTGCTGTGGGGTGACCTCGGTAGCCGCTATGTTTGGGTGATGTTGTTTGTGCTTGGCAGTTTCGGTTTGATCGGTTTTATCGACGATTATCGCAAAGTGGTGCGTAAAGATACTAAGGGTTTGATTGCCCGCTGGAAGTACATTCTCCAATCCTTGGCTGCGCTGTTAATCGCCTTCTTTTTATATGCAACAGCATCCAATCCTGGTGAAACTCAGCTAGTGGTGCCTTTCTTTAAAGACGTGATGCCACAGCTTGGCGGCGTATTTATTGTGCTGGCGTACTTCACCATTGTGGGTTCGAGCAACGCAGTAAACTTAACCGATGGGTTGGATGGTTTGGCGATTATGCCGACTGTGATGGTGGCTGCGGCATTTGCGCTGATTGCTTACCTATCGGGTCACGCTCAGTTTGCCAATTATTTGCACATTCCACATCTGCCGGGTTCGGGTGAGCTAGTGATTGTGTGTACTGCCATTGTTGGCGCTGGCTTAGGGTTTCTGTGGTTTAACACTTACCCTGCACAAGTCTTTATGGGCGATGTTGGCTCATTATCGCTAGGTGCTGCCTTAGGTGCTATCGCAGTGCTTGTGCGCCAAGAGATCCTGCTTGTGATTATGGGCGGCGTGTTTGTGATGGAGACTGTGTCTGTGATCCTACAGGTTGGTTCCTATAAATTACGCGGTCAACGGATCTTCCGTATGGCACCTATCCATCACCATTATGAATTGAAAGGCTGGCCTGAACCTCGAGTAATAGTACGCTTTTGGATTATCTCGATATTCTTGGTCTTACTCGGCTTAGCCACATTGAAGTTAAGGTAATAGGTTATGCAAAATCAGTATTCACACATAGTGTTAGGTTTGGGGGCAACAGGTTTGTCCGTAGTGCGCTATTTGTGTGGAAAGGGCATTACGCCACTGGTGATGGATAGCCGTAGACAACCTCCGGGGAAAGATACACTCGCAGCATCTTTCCCCGAAGTGCAGTTAATTGCGGGTGGATTTGATTGTCGTTATTTAGTACAAGCCACCCAAATTATTATTAGCCCAGGTATTGCCATCGACACGCCAGAAGTGCGCGCGGCGGTAGATATGGGGATTGAGGTCATTGGTGACGTTGAACTCTTTGCCCGTGAAATAGCTGACCGTAAACCCTGCGTGATTGGCATTACTGGCTCAAATGGTAAATCGACCGTTACGACCCTAGTGGGCGAAATGGCAAAAGAAGCAGGTATTGCCGTAGCTGTGGGTGGCAATATTGGCGTTCCAGCTTTGGATTTGCTGATTGAAAATGCCGACTTGTTTGTGCTTGAACTCTCTAGTTTTCAGCTAGAAACAACCCATAGCCTGAATTGTGTCGTTGCCACCTGTTTAAACGTAACTGAAGACCATATGGACAGATATAGCGATCTCGATGCCTATCGCAACGCCAAATTGCGTCTGTATCATCAGAGCCGCGCAGTACTGTTTAATCGTGACGACGCATTAACTAAGCCCAATGAACCTATGAACCAAAACAGTTTTGGTTTAGCGCCACCAGAGGGTGATGAATGGGGCATTGGCGATAGTAAGATTTATCACGGTCGCAGTGAAATTATGCCTATCACCGAAGTGTCGCTGATAGGCAGCCACAACCATGCCAACTTACTGGCCGCAATGGCACTTGTCGATGCTGTGGGCGTGGATAAATATGCCATGGCAAAAGTTGCGCGTACTTTTACTGGCCTGTCCCATCGCTGTGAAGTTGTTGGTGTCAAAGCGGGCGTGACCTATGTAAACGACTCTAAGGCGACTAACGTAGGTGCCACAGTTGCGGCACTTGATGGATTAAGTGATCACTTAGGTGACATTATTTTAATTGCTGGTGGTGATGGTAAAGGCGCCGATTTTTCCCCTCTAGCGGTGGCTTTAACCAAGGTGACACACCTTATCACCCTAGGTCGCGATGGCAAAAAGATCGCTGCGTTAAAAGAGGGGGCGATTAGAGTCGACACTATGGCGGCGGCAGTGGCGAAAGCTGCTGAATTGGCAACCTCCGGCGATATCGTTTTATTATCACCCGCCTGTGCGAGTTTAGATATGTACAGTAACTTTATGGCGCGGGGTGACGATTTCCGCAACCTTGTGGGGCAACTCGATGGCGAGTGATGCAAGACAACTCAGCCTGTTTGGTCGCTTGCTATCAGCAATGCCAAACTGGCAACGTGATACTGAAGTGCCGGGCGTGCAATTGTACGACCGCGCTTTGTTCACTGCTGTGTTGTCTTTAATCGGTTTTGGTTTTGTGATGGTGATGTCGGCATCTATGCCTGAGGCTCAGACACTAACCGGAAACCCGTTTCATTTTATGACCCGCCATATGGGTTATTTGATTGGTTGTTTTGTCATTGCGGCTTTCGTGCTACGGGTTGATATGCAAACTTGGCAGCGTTTAAGTCCAATCATGTTGTTAGTTGTTGGTTTGATGTTGGTTGCAGTACTGCTGGTAGGAACAACGGTCAATGGTGCCACGCGTTGGTTATCTATCGGCCCTATTCGCATTCAAGTCGCAGAGCTGGCTAAGTTTGCTTTCTCTGTGTATATGGCGGGTTATCTTGTGCGTCGGCATCAAGAGGTTCGTGAAAACTCCAAGGGCTTCTACAAGCCGATTGCAGTATTTGCGATTTACGCCATTTTGATTTTAATGCAGCCAGACTTAGGTACAGTTGTGGTGTTATTCGTTGGAACTGTGGGGTTATTGTTCCTTGCCGGTGCGCGGTTACTCGATTTCTTTGCACTGATTTTTACTGGGATTTTAGCCTTTGTAGCGTTGGTATTGCTAGAACCTTACCGTATGCGCCGGGTCACTTCATTTATGGACCCTTGGCAGGATCCCTTTGGTAGTGGCTATCAGCTAACTCAATCTTTAATGGCCTATGGGCGTGGTGATTGGTTTGGTCAAGGTCTAGGTAATAGTATTCAAAAATTGGAATATTTACCCGAAGCCCATACCGACTTTATCTTCGCCGTTATTGGTGAAGAGTTAGGTTTTATCGGCATTATAGCTGTGTTGGCCGTATTACTGTTTGTCGCATTGCGAGCGATTCGTTTAGGTAACCTTTGCCTTGTTATGGATAAAGCTTTTGAAGGTTATCTAGCCTATGCCATTGGCATTTGGATCTGCTTCCAAACCGTCGTGAATGTCGGGGCAAGTATTGGCATGTTGCCAACAAAAGGGTTAACACTGCCTTTTGTTAGCTACGGTGGCAGTAGCTTATGGGTCATGACAGCGGCGGCAATGACATTGTTACGCATCGATTACGAACGGCGCATGAGTTTAGTTCAGGCCGTGCAAGGGAGATTGAAGTAATGACCCAAGAGGGTAAACGTATTTTAGTCATGGCGGGCGGTACGGGTGGACATGTGTTCCCGGCGCTAGCGGTGGCCAAGTATTTAGCGCAACAGGGTTGGCAAGTGCGTTGGTTAGGCACGGCTGATCGTATGGAGGCGCGTTTGGTACCTCAATATGGATTTGATATTGATTTTATCGATATCAAAGGCGTTCGTGGTAATGGTTTGGTTCGTAAATTGGCGGCGCCCTTTAAAGTGATCCGCTCTATCTTGCAGGCCAAGGCTGTGATTGCGGAATTTAAACCAGATGTCGTACTCGGCATGGGTGGTTTTGCCAGTGGTCCTGGCGGTGTGGCTGCAAGACTTGCGGGTATTCCGTTAGTGCTGCATGAGCAAAATGCTATTCCGGGAATGACTAATAAGCTGCTATCTCGAATTGCAACTCAAGTGTTATGTGCTTTTAAAAACACCTTTACCACAGTGAAAGCCAAGGTAGTGGGTAATCCAATTCGGCGTGAGCTAATAGCGCTAGGCGCTGAGCCAAAACCCCTTGCCGATGATGCTTTAAAAGTGCTTGTGGTGGGTGGAAGTCTTGGCGCCAAAATATTTAACGATTTAATGCCCGCAGTGGTCGCAGCTTTAAGTAAACAGCAATCCATTACAGTTTGGCATCAGGTTGGTAAAGATAATTTAGCAGGTGTAAAAGCGGCATATCAGCAGCAAGGCCAAGACGGCGGTGTAAACATTGCCGAATTTATTGATGATATGGAAGCCGCCTACCGTTGGGCAGATGTGGTGCTGTGTCGAGCAGGTGCACTAACAGTATCAGAGTTAGCCGCAGTGGGGCTTCCAAGTATTTTGGTGCCCTATCCCCATGCGGTGGATGATCACCAAACACGTAACGGTCAAGTATTGGTTGAGGCTGGCGCTGCTTTCCTATTGCCGCAAGCCATCTTGGACGTAGATAAACTGGTGAGTAAATTACAATTGCTCGCCAATGACAGAGCAGAATTAGCCCGTATGGGCCAAAGAGCAAGGGACGTTGCCGTATTGGATGCGACCGAGCAGGTTGCCCAAGTGTGTAACACTCTTGCTAAGAAAGGATAAGCATGACTAAGACAGAAAGATACATACAGCTAAGAAGCATGATCCCCGAAATGCGCCGTATTAAGCGTATTCACTTCGTCGGCATTGGCGGCGCGGGCATGGGCGGGATAGCTGAAGTGTTAGTAAACGAAGGCTATCAGGTGAGTGGTTCGGATATCGCGCAGAATGCTGTGACCGATAGATTGTGTTTACTCGGTGCCAAGATCCAAATTGGTCATGCCGCCGACAACGTACAGCAAGTTGATGTGGTGGTGGTTTCGACCGCGATAAACCCTGAAAATCCTGAAATTATCGCCGCCAAAGAGTTACGTGTTCCTATTGTTCGTCGCGCCGAAATGCTGGCTGAGTTAATGCGTTATCGCCATGGTGTTGCTATTGCTGGTACCCATGGTAAAACCACGACAACCAGCCTTATCGCTAGTGTTTATGGGCAAGCAGGGCGAGATCCCACCTTTGTAATTGGTGGCTTACTTAATAGCGCAGGTACTAATGCAAGATTGGGCACAAGTCGTTACTTGATTGCCGAAGCTGATGAAAGTGATGCGAGCTTCCTGCATCTGCAGCCTATGGTCAGCGTTGTAACCAATATTGAAGCCGATCATATGGATACCTATGGCGGTGACTTTGAAAAACTGAAATCGACCTTTGTGGATTTTCTGCATAATTTGCCATTCTATGGTGTGGCAGTCGTGTGTATTGATGATCCCGTTGTACGTGAAATTATGCCGCGTATTGGTCGTCACTTAGTCACTTACGGCTTTAGTGATGACGCCGATGTTCAAGCATTGAACTTTAGCCAGCAGGGCCATCAATGCCGCTTCACTGTCAGACGCAAAGGCAAGGAAGATTTAGATCTACTGCTGAATTTACCGGGCCAGCACAATGTGCTTAATGCACTCGCCGCGATTGCAGTTGCGACCGAAGATGAAATTGATGATAGCGCTGTTATTCAAGCATTGGCTGAGTTCCAAGGTATAGGCCGCCGCTTCCAGCACTTAGGTAAGTTTGCCACACCTAAGGGTGAAGTGATGTTAGTCGATGACTATGGTCACCACCCAAGTGAAGTGGCAGCGACCATTAAAGCTGCGCGTGCAGGTTGGCCTGAAAAACGTTTAGTCATGGCCTACCAGCCACATAGATACACTCGTACGCGTGATTTGTATGAAGACTTCATCGACGTATTATCCCAAGTTGATTGCCTACTGTTGCTTGATGTGTATAGCGCGGGGGAAGCTCCTATTACTGGCGCCGATGGGCGCGCACTGTGTCGTTCAATCCGCCTGCGCGGCCAATTGGATCCTATCTTCATCGCTAGCCCAGAACAGTTAGCTGAAGTACTACCCGATGTGTTACAGGAGGGGGATTTATTATTAACCCAAGGTGCGGGTAATATAGGCGCCCTATCGCGTCAATTAGCCACATCGGAATTGGGCTTTGCAACGGTAGAGGCAACAAAGGTACAACCTTGATGCATAGTGCTTGAACTGTGGTTAAAAGGAAATTTTGACCAAAAGGTTTAGCTCTATATAATGGCCGGTTTTCTGTGGTTTTTGGTAAGTGTCGTTAAAGGTGGGATCAAACGTGTCTTGGAGTGATAAGAGGCGACACTGGTGGGCGAGAATGTCACGGGTCAATTGGTACCTGTGGAGTGGGATTGGCTTTTTAAGTTTAGTGATTGGTAGTTTTGTGTTTGCCGGTTACCAACTGCATAAGTTTTTGAATGATGCCAGTACGCTACCGATTGAAGCGGTTGCCATCAAAGGTGAACGCACTTACACCACAGATAGAGATATACAGATAGCACTACAGGATTTAATGCAGCGGAGTTTTTTTAGTGCTGACATCTCCTTAGTACAGCAAGCATTAGAAGCCTTGCCTTGGGTATATCGTGCGTCAGTAAGGCGTGAGTGGCCAGCGAAACTCAGGGTGTATTTGCAAGAACAACAACCGGTCGCCCATTGGAATGGAGCATCATGGTTAAATGTGCATGGCGAAGTGTTTGAAGCGCCAGCGCGCCCAGAGCTTGAGCATCTGCCGCAGTTATCAGGGCCAGATGATTTGGGAGCCGAGGTATTAACCGCTTATGCGCAGGTTAATTCGTTGTTGAAGATTAATGATTTTACCTTAGCCAGCTTGAATTTAACGCCGCGTCATGCGTGGCATGCGACCCTAGGAAATGGCATAGTTTTAGACCTAGGGCGAGAAGATAAAATTGCTCGGATACAAAGATTTATTACTGTTTATCCTCTTTTGGCGAAACAAGATAAACCGATTGCCAGAGTGGATTTGCGCTACGACACAGGGTTGGCCGTAGGCTGGGGCGATGCACAAACAAGAGAACTGATAATTAATGACCAAAAACCAAGATAGAAATCTGATCGTCGGATTGGACATAGGAACCTCTAAGGTCGCAGTGATCATAGGCGAAGTTCTGCCCGATGGCGAAATCAGCATAGTCGGACTTGGCAATCATCCTTCAAGGGGCATGGATAAAGGTGGCGTTAACGATTTAGACTCCATCGTTCGTAGTGTGCAACGTGCGCTCGACCAAGCAGAATTAATGGCAGATTGCCAAGTGTCATCGGTTTACCTGAGTATTTCAGGTAAACACATCGCCTGCCAAAATGAAAATGGCATGGTCTCGATCAACGATGAAGAAGTGACCCAGGAAGATGTGGACAACGTGATCCACACGGCTCGCTCGGTGAAGATCCCGACTGAACGTCGGATCCTGCACGTGCTGCCACAGGAATATGCCATTGACGTCCAAGACGGTATTCGCAGCCCAATCGGCATGTCAGGCATGCGGATGGAAGCCAAGGTACATATAGTAACCTGTGCCAATGATATGGCGAAGAACATCACTAAAAGCGTTGAGCGCTGCGGTTTAAAAGTCGATGACTTGGTGTTTTCGGGCATTGCTTCGGCGGATGCCGTGCTGACCTTCGACGAAAAAGACTTAGGTGTGTGTATCGTCGATATCGGCGGTGGCACCACAGATATTGCAGTGTATACCAATGGTGCCCTGCGTCACTGCGCGGTTGTGCCAGTGGCTGGCAACCAAGTGACGAACGATATTGCGAAGATATTCCGCACACCATCATCGCATGCAGAACAGATTAAAGTGCAGTTCGCCTGTGCGCGAAGCTCCATGGTGAGCCGCGAAGACAGTATCGAAGTGCCGTCGGTAGGTGGCCGTCCATCGCGGAGCATGTCACGCCACACGCTAGCCGAAGTGGTAGAACCAAGATATCAAGAGCTGTTTGAGCTAGTACTCAAAGAGTTGAAAGACAGTGGTTTAGAAGATCAAATCGCCGCAGGTATTGTGCTCACAGGTGGCACAGCGTCGATTCAAGGTGTGGTGGATATTGCGGAAGCGACCTTCGGCATGCCAGTTCGTGTAGCGTCACCGTTACCGATCAAAGGTTTATATGAATACGTGGATCAGTCCATTTACTCCACAGGAGTCGGGCTGCTTCATTACGGTGCAAGAAGGGTGCTTGAGCGTCAGTTCGAGCGTCCTGAGCGCCAAGGGGTAACTAGCGCTTGGAATCGGGTCCAAAGCTGGTTTAAGGGCGAATTTTAATTTTCATAACGCAGGCAACACGGAGATCAGACAATGTTTGAGATCATGGACACTCACTCAGACGACGCGGTGATTAAAGTCATCGGCGTTGGCGGCGGCGGCGGTAATGCTGTCGAACATATGGTCAAACACAACATTGAAGGTGTTGAGTTTGTCGTTACTAACACAGACGCGCAGGCGCTACGCAAATCAAGTGCCGGCTCAACGATTCAATTAGGCCGAGATGTCACTAAAGGTCTTGGAGCAGGGGCAAACCCAGATGTGGGTCGCGCTGCAGCCGAAGAAGACCGTGAAAACATTCGCGCCGCGATCAAAGGTTCAGATATGATCTTTATCGCCGCGGGTATGGGCGGTGGTACGGGTACTGGTGCAGCACCAGTCGTAGCACAAATCGCTCGCGAAGAAGGTATTCTTACCGTTGCGGTTGTGACTAAGCCTTTTCCATTTGAAGGCAAAAAACGTATGGCTTATGCCGAGCAAGGTATTGCAGAGCTGGCTAAGCACGTGGATTCATTAATCACGATTCCAAACGAAAAATTATTAAAAGTACTCGGCCGTGGCACTTCTCTACTCGATGCGTTCGCCGCAGCGAATAACGTGTTACTTGGTGCGGTACAAGGTATTGCCGAACTTATCACGCGTCCTGGTCTGATTAACGTCGACTTCGCCGACGTGAAAACTGTGATGTCCGAAATGGGTAACGCCATGATGGGTACGGGTGTTGCTCGCGGGGAAGACCGAGCTGAAGAAGCAGCAGAAGCTGCTGTTGCCAGCCCATTATTAGAAGATATCGACTTAGCTGGTGCGCGTGGGGTGTTAGTCAACATTACCGCGGGTATGGACATGAGTATCGAAGAATTCGAAACCGTGGGTAATCACGTTAAGGCTTACGCTTCTGACAACGCGACAGTGGTTGTCGGTGCGGTCATCGACCCTGAAATGAGCGATGAACTGCGTGTTACGGTTGTCGCTACTGGTATTGGCGCTGAAAAGCGTCCCGATATTCAACTGGTTTCTAAACCCGCTCCGCGTCCAGAGCCAGTGATTGTGGAACCAAAAGTAGAAGCCTATGTCGAAGAAGTTGTGCATGTAAACTATGCTGCACCTAAAGGTAACGTGTTACCAACGGCCGCACAGTCCGCACCGGCTCCAGCACCTTCGACAAAGCATGAACTGGACTATCTTGATATTCCAGCATTTTTGCGTAAACAAGCTGATTAAAGACAGTATTTGAGTCCAGCGTGTATGCGGTGATGTTGTTCGGTTGAGCAATACCACAACATAGCTGCATTTGTGTGACATGGATAAGTTATGTTACCATGTCCTACCAGTGCGGCCGTTTTGCCCACGCTGAGTGTCTAAATATTAAGCTCTATACTAGAAATTTAAACGGGTAACTGAATGATATTTCAAAGAACTGTTCAAAAAATGGTGAAAACTACCGGAGTCGGATTACACTCCGGCAATAAGGTCACCTTGAGCATTATGCCCGCGCCAGTTAATACAGGGATCGTACTTGTGCGTACCGACTTGAGTCCTGCTGTTGCTATTCCAGCAAAGGCAGAACAAGTTCGCGAAACCACGATGTGCACGGCTCTTGTCAATGACGAAGGTATTCGAATTTCGACTATTGAGCATTTATTTGCAGCACTCGCGGGTTTAGGCATAGATAACGCCGTAATCGAAGTGGATGCGCCTGAAATTCCAATTATGGATGGCAGCGCGAGCCCATTTGTCTTCTTATTACAGTCTGCTGGAATTAAAGAGCAAGCTGCACCTAAGAAGTACTTAAAGATTAAACGCCCTGTGCGGGTTGAAGACGGTGATAAATGGGCCGAGCTTAAGCCATTTAAAGGCTTTAGAGTCAATTTTAAAATTGACTTTGCTCACCCTGAGATCGCTCGTAGTCAGCAGCATGTGGTGATGGACTTCTCAACCTCTGCATTCGTGAAAGAGATCAGCCGAGCCCGTACTTTTGGTTTTATGCGTGATATTGAGTATCTACGTGCGAACAACCTTGCTTTAGGTGGCAGCATGGAAAATGCGGTTGTGCTTGATGAATATCGTGTCCTCAACCCCGACGGCCTGCGTTATGAGGATGAGTTTGTTAAGCACAAAATTTTAGATGCATTTGGTGATCTCTATGTCGCAGGACACGCTATTTTAGGTGAATTCACTGCGTATAAAACCGGACATGCGCTGAACAACCAATTAGTGCGTGCTTTACTAGCGCAACAGGACGCGTGGGAATTGGTCAGCTTTGAGAAAGAAGCCGATGTTCCCGTCAGTTTTACGGTGCCTGGTGGCGCTGTATTTGCCTAAAAATGGTTTATCTATTTATTACGGCTGGCCAATGCGGCCAGCCGTTTTAGTTTTTCACCCAGTGTTCCGCTAATATTTTCCGCAAGAGCAGCAATGTGTTCTGCGGCAGCAGGGCTCAGTTCTTTGTGCGCTTGTTTAGGCTTTGCATCATACAATGCTAATCTCGGGTTGACTTTAACTTCAATTGCGGTAAGGATTGGGAGCGTTTCTGCTTGAAGCTGTGCTAATAGCTTCGGCTTTTGGAAATTAATTCGAGCGGCCCAAGCTGCCGAAGTGGTTTCAATCACAAGAACACCTTGGCGGAAATTAGCGACTTTTAGTTGTTCCGCAACAGGACCTGCGACAATTTGCTTCACATGCTGATCCAGGTATAAAAGTAGTTCCGCTTTCTCAGCGATGTCAGGTAATTTACCTGATTGATGTAGTAATTGGCTGAGATCTTGAGGGGGCTTTTTCATATGATAATAAGATGGCTGAATTAGGCTATGAGTGTAACAGTATTTATTCAAGGTCGGAATGGCGTCACGCGTTGGCAACCCAGTAAACGCTGGTTGCTACTTCCCATATTATTGTTGGCCACGGGGACCAGTATTTATCAACATAACTCTGCTCGATTTGAAAATCAGCAAGCTAGTGTCGATAACGATCGTCTAGTACGTGAACAACAAAAGAAACAAGTCTTAGAGCTAAAAAGTGCCACAGAGTCTCAACTAGCTATGCTAGCGACTCATGTTGCGCGCATGCAAGCCAAAATCACCCGTCTCGAAGCTTTAGGTCAACAGGTCGCTCAACAAAACAAACTGGCTGAGGATTTTGATTTCTCCTCCGAAGTCGGTGTGGGCGGGTTAAGTGAGTTAGGCACTAACATCGAGCTTGGCCAGCTTATCGATGATATGGATAAGCTAGCGTCACGAATTGACAATAATAATGTTCAATTGTCACTACTTGAAACAGTGTCATCTAACCACCATATAGATGATGAACGTTATATATCAGGTATCCCGCTCGATAAAGGTTGGTTATCGTCGCCCTATGGACTGCGTAATGATCCTTTCAATGGTCGCAGATCTGTGCATAAAGGCATTGATTTTACTGGTCGAGAAGGGGCTAAAGTGGTTGCGACCGCTGCTGGCGTGGTGACTTGGGCTGGGAATATGTTTGGTTATGGTGAGTTGGTCGAAATTGATCACGGTAACGGTTTACGTACTCGCTATGGCCATAATAAAGCTTTGTCAGTAACTGTAGGTGATGTGGTCGCAAAGGGCGATACCATCGGCAGTATGGGAAGTACTGGGCGCTCAACTGGGGCCCATGTGCATTATGAAGTGTTGCGTGGCGGACAGCAGATAGATCCACAGAAGTTTGTCTACCGCAAAGCAAGTTAATTGAAACATTGGCTTCTAGTTTCCATCATGGACTTGGCCCACAGAGAATAAGTGATTCAGATGTTTGGTAAATTACTGACAAAAGTATTTGGTAGCCGTAACGACCGTACCCTTAAAGGGCTGCAAAAGGTTGTTATTAAGATTAATTCGTTCGAAGCTGATTATGAAAAGTTAACCGATGAAGAGTTAAAGGCAAAAACTGCCGAATTCCGCGAACGGTTAGCTGCGGGTGAAACACTCGATGACATCATGGCTGAAGCGTTTGCTACAGTTCGTGAAGCGTCAAAGCGCGTGTTTGAAATGCGCCACTTCGATGTGCAATTACTCGGTGGTATGGTGCTTGATAGCAATCGTATTGCAGAAATGCGTACGGGTGAAGGTAAAACCTTAACCGCGACCCTACCTGCTTATCTTAATGCTCTGACTGGCAAAGGTGTTCACGTGATTACTGTGAACGACTACTTAGCACGTCGTGATGCCGAGAATAACCGCCCACTGTTTGAGTTTCTTGGTTTAACCGTTGGAATTAACGTCGCAGGCATTGGTCAGCAAGAAAAGAAAGCTGCCTATAACGCTGATATTACCTATGGTACCAACAATGAATTTGGTTTCGATTACCTGCGCGATAACATGGCATTTTCGCCACAGGACCGCGTGCAGCGTCCATTGCACTATGCCCTTATCGACGAAGTGGATTCAATCTTAATTGACGAAGCACGTACACCACTGATCATTTCAGGTGCCGCCGAAGATAGCTCTGAGCTATATACCAAGATTAATACCCTTATCCCAAATCTTATCCGTCAAGAGAAAGAAGACACGGAAGAATTTGTGGGTGAAGGTGACTACAGTATTGATGAAAAAGCCAGACAAGTTC
Source organism: Shewanella profunda (assembly GCF_023283765.1). Taxonomy (GTDB): domain Bacteria; phylum Pseudomonadota; class Gammaproteobacteria; order Enterobacterales; family Shewanellaceae; genus Shewanella; species Shewanella profunda. Next base: position 50,049 of record NZ_JAKILG010000033.1, read on the forward strand.
ATTTCACTGAGCGTGGTCAAGAAAGAGTAGAAAACCTGCTGATTGAACGTGGCATGCTAGCCGAAGGTGACTCTCTCTATTCTGCGGCCAATATTTCTCTGTTACACCATGTGAACGCAGCCCTGCGCGCGCATACTTTGTTCGAGCGTGATGTTGACTATATCGTCCAAGATGGTGAAGTTATTATCGTCGATGAGCACACGGGTCGTACAATGCCAGGTCGTCGCTGGTCAGAGGGCTTACATCAAGCCGTTGAAGCCAAAGAAGGCGTACATATTCAGAACGAAAACCAGACATTAGCCTCGATCACCTTCCAGAACTACTTCCGCCAATACGAGAAGCTGGCAGGTATGACTGGGACAGCTGATACTGAAGCGTTCGAATTCCAACATATTTACGGATTAGATACTGTCGTCGTACCGACTAACCGTCCAATGGTGCGTAAAGATATGGCCGACTTGGTTTACCTTACGGCCAATGAAAAGTATCAAGCTATCATTAAAGATATTAAAGATTGCCGTGAACGTGGTCAGCCAGTATTGGTGGGTACAGTATCAATCGAACAGTCTGAGTTGTTAGCACGCTTAATGGTGCAGGAAAAGATCCCGCACCAAGTATTGAACGCTAAGTTCCATGAGAAAGAAGCTGAAATTGTCGCGCAAGCTGGTCGTACAGGTGCTGTGACGATTGCCACAAACATGGCCGGTCGCGGTACCGATATCGTACTTGGTGGCAACTGGAATATGGAAATCGATGCCCTCGAAAATCCGACGCCAGAGCAAAAAGCCAAGATCAAAGCCGATTGGCAAGTGCGCCATGATGCTGTAGTCGCTGCGGGCGGTTTACATATTTTAGGCACTGAACGTCACGAATCTCGCCGTATCGATAACCAATTACGTGGTCGTGCAGGTCGTCAAGGTGACGCGGGGTCTTCACGTTTCTATCTGTCAATGGAAGATAGTTTAATGCGTATCTTCGCCTCAGATCGTGTCTCTGGCATGATGAAGAAACTGGGGATGGAAGAAGGCGAAGCGATTGAGCATCCATGGGTGTCCCGTGCTATCGAAAACGCACAGCGTAAAGTTGAAGCACGCAACTTTGATATCCGTAAGCAATTATTGGAGTTTGATGACGTTGCTAACGATCAACGGCAAGTGGTTTACGCCCAACGTAATGAGCTAATGGATGCTGAAAGTATTGAAGAAACCATCCAAAACATCCAAGACGATGTGATTGGTGCCGTGATCGAACAGTATATTCCACAGCAATCTGTCGAAGAACTATGGGATATTCCAGGTTTAGAGCAACGTTTAAACCAAGAGTTTATGCTCAAGTTACCTATCCAGGAATGGTTAGATAAAGAAGACGATCTACACGAAGAAACTCTGCGTGAACGGATTATTACTTCATGGGCCGATGCTTATAAGGCGAAAGAAGAAATGGTGGGTGCGCAAGTGCTACGCCAGTTCGAAAAAGCCGTTATGTTACAAACCCTCGATGGCCTGTGGAAAGAGCACTTAGCGGCGATGGATCATTTGCGTCAAGGTATTCACTTACGTGGTTACGCACAGAAGAATCCAAAGCAAGAATATAAGCGTGAATCTTTTGAGCTATTTCAACAGCTACTCAATACATTGAAACACGACGTCATAAGCGTATTGTCGAAAGTGCAAGTACAAGCGCAATCAGATGTAGAAGAGATGGAGGCGCGTCGCCGTGAAGAAGACGCCAAGATCCAACGCGACTATCAACATGCGGCCGCTGAATCATTAGTTGGGACGGACGAATCTGAAGCCGTCACAGCTCAAACACCAATGATCCGTGATGGTGATAAAGTGGGCCGTAACGATCCATGTCCTTGTGGCTCTGGCCGTAAGTATAAACAATGTCACGGCAAGTTAAATTAATCTGCTCCATCACAGATTAAGTCTACTGAACAAGTAGAATAGAACGAACGCTAAAGGCAACTTATCTAAGTTGCCTTTTTATATCTACCAAGTCCTAGCCACATATGACTGCATTCGCTCAGAGGATTACCGTTCACTCTATACAGAAGCACAATCAGCAGCGCATAAACATTTATATAGAAGAGCAAAATTTATTCATTACATCTAGTTTTGTGGATAACTCTGAGGATAAATGGTGGGTATTGTGTGACTAACTGAAAGTATTGAAAAAAGATCATAAATTCTCAAAAAAGCCCTTGCAGAAAAAGTTTCGCTGCCTATAATGCGCATCCACTGACACGGCAGACAGCGAAACGCAAGTTAAGCAAAGAAAGCCAATCAGTTCATCGGTTAGCAAGCTAAACGGTGTGTGTTGAGAAAGTTGAAAAAACTACTTGACGCAAAAATGGGAATGCGTAGAATACGCAGCCCTGACCCGCTGAAAACACTGAGTGTGTAAGTGAATGGTCAACGCTCTTTAACAATTTATCAAGCAAATCTGTGTGGACACTCACAGGTGTTGAGTTAATCGAAACTGCTCGCTCTTAGTATTAGCTTCGGGTTGGCAGTCAAAAATTTAAATCAATATTTTCTGTATCACGAAAGTGATGAGTGTTCATAGTAATATGTACAGTTTGTTGCTGTGAAAGCAGTAACAAAAAATCAGAATTCATTGAGCCGAAACCTTCGGGTTTCAACAAAACTTTAATTGAAGAG
>NZ_JAKILG010000034.1 GCF_023283765.1 Shewanella profunda
CATCCAAAATTGGAATTTGACGCTATCACAGCTCTCAATCCATTTTGAGGGGCGCTTAGAAAACCATATCGATCTGTGAAATTAACCTGACACAGAATTATGAACAGCCTCATTTTTATTCCTAATATTTTAGATATTTCAACTTTTGACTCTTCGAATGAATTTTTATGAATGGAAGACAGTAAGGTTTCTTTGTTGGTACAGATAATCCCTTTCAAGCCTTGAATCTTGAAAAATAATGATGACCAGCCTTTTGCACCGAGCTTGTTATCAACTTTTTCTTCAAGGAATCTTTTTATTTCAAGGTATGAGCCAAGCCCTTTTAAGTCATCTATGCTTGACACTTTCAATATTTCGCTAGTTTTCATATGAGTTAGCATCTACATTAAAAACATTTTGCCTATTCTACATCTTTTTGGTCTTTGACGCAGGAGGCTAAAGTACGCATAACGTCTTAGTATTTATGCGCTGCGCTGTTTGCAGGGCATAAATCGCTTGTTGGACTTGGCCGCTGCCACATCCGTGTAAATGGGTATGAATAATGCTATAGGAATTTGCTTTTTTGCGGTAGCGGTTTTTTATACAGTTTGATGGGTAATCACTTGATATCGTTTTATCTTTCTCATTCTTTTACGCTCACTTTTGACTAACTAAGGCGCGTGGTCCACTGCATTCCAGCCCAGACTCAGGCTCACTCTCGCACCACATCCCCTCATCGGCTTGCGCCCATAAGGCTGGCTGCTTTTCGCTGCATTACGCTACGTCTTTAGGGCGTGGGGTTATCCTGACATGCGTACAGGCTGACCTTGGTTGTTTATCATCACTACCGACTGCGGCCTTATCAGCCCAATAAACTGTAAATGACCAAGCTGGCATTGCGGGCATGACCACCAACAGTCCCCTTAACCAAAGGACTCGCAAATGCCGCCTGCGGTTGGCGCAATTATTGCTGGATAAGCGCTAACTTTTTGCGGCGGCAAGCATTGGCGAGAAAGATCGGACAGGCATAACTTCTAGATTGAAAGTAGTCCACCACATTAGCTTTTCTATAGCTAAAGCTTTATTCGGACTGTTTGCTTTTTGAACTTCGAAACTGATTTTGGGGCAATAGCTTTTTAGCTGAACGAACAGCTAGAGGGTTAGTGAGGATTGGCATTGGTGTACCAGTGACCGTTGGCGACATGGATGTCGCCGTCGAGCCTATAGGGATGCTTATTTTGAAAGAAATAGACGGCGTGTCACTGGGGAAACAGTGGCAATGCATATAACACAATATACGATTCAGCTGTCTTGCTTTGGGGCATTTTAGAGTTAACCGATTTTAAACACGTCACGCTTTAATCGCTTCTGTTGCTAAACCAGCTAGCTGTTTTGAGACTTCACGACCTTTGTAAATTGACGATGTGTCTTTTGCAATTGGAACAGAATAGTGAATATCGTGAGCAAGATTATTTAAATACTCGCGGCCACCACCTTCATAATTTTGCAGTTCCTGATCATTGAGCTGGATCATATAGCTATAGCCAAATGCACTCATGTTGCAATTTGCATTCAAGTACAAGCGACCTTCATGCTCCAAAAGGAACCATACTCGGTTTTCTGAATCCATTACTTTCATCGTCATCTCGCATAAGGGGATTTACCCGAACTTATCATAAAACCCAAACCGTAAATGGCAATACGCATCTCAACGGAACTTTTCGGCCAATTGATCTAATAAAGCTTCCATACTCTGCTCGAGGAGATCGAGCACTAGTTCAAACCCCTGTGCGCCGCCATAGTAGGGATCGGGTACCTCTTTCACGCTGCTATCACCATATGACAACATCAACTTAAGTTTTTGCTGATGCTGGGCGGGACAACGCCGATGTAAATCCGCTAAGTTGCTGTTATCTGCTGCCAAAATAAGGTCGAAATGCTCAAAATCAGCATCGACGACTTCCCTTGCGCGCATACCATCGAAACTGAGCCGACGTTTTTTACCTGCCGCCATCGCACGGGCATCGGGTTTATCCCCTTGGTGATAACCAATAGTTCCCGCCGAGTCGACTTCGATATCAAGGCGACGCTCACGAATTTTAGCGCGGCAGACGGCCTCTGCTGTGGGCGAACGGCAAATATTGCCCATACATACCATCAAGATACGATAATTATGTTGCATTTTTAACACTCGTTTTCCTTTAAGACTCGCAGCCTAGTTCGTATGGGCAAGAGTATATAGGCTTATTGCCCAGAACGGTCAACACCGCCGTCCAATGGGGACTCGACTATATCGGTTCTTACCCGTAAAAAGCTAGCAAACCGCGGTAAACCGTTAACGGTAAGCCCAAGGTATTTATAGCTGATGATAGCGCCCACTGCGGGGGGATGTTGACGCTCCGCGAGACTAAAACCAGTACCGATACTGAAAATACGTCCATCGGGCGTTTGTACTTTTAAAGATCCCATCTGCCCCTCAAATTGACCTTTACCCGCAATATGTGCAATGACTTTAGCTTCTGCATCAAAGTAGGGTTTTAACTTCATCAAGTTTGGATTTCGGCCTGCTATATAGTATGCGCTGCGGCGATGGAGCATTAATCCTTCAGCACCTAAAGCAACTAGGCTATCGAGTTTTTGATATAAAGCCTCAATACTATCGAGCTGAAACTGCTCAATTACCTCAAGATAAGCTGATTTACCTGCAAACATCTTTATCGCCAATCGATAGCGCTGCTCAAAATTCCCCTCCGCTTTGGGTAAGTCAAATACCATAAAGCGTACATTACGCCATGCGTCCTCTTTGGGAGATGATTGGCGGATTAGACTTGAGATTGCTTCAAACTGCCCTCGCCCAAGCCATAACTCACCGTCAATGGGTATTGCCGGAAAATCAGCAATAAACCACGCTGGTGCATTAATGGGATATCCTTGACGGGTGACTAACCTATGCCCAGTCCAGTATCCACGAACACCATCTAACTTTTCACTGATTAAAAACTCGCGAATATCATGACTCGTCCTGTCGGTAGTCAATTCTGTGGCGAGTTGGATCTTAGGCGCACTGGGGTTGGCATTAAGTGATAAGCATACCAGCAGCAAGGAAACTGATAATAACCGCAACAGAATGAAAGGATTAGAGATTAAAAGAAATAATTGGCTTGTATGAGTCATTCCCATGTCCTTATGGTGAATTATGTTCCAATACCAAGCTTAGATTGAAGTCTCCAAGATGGCTAGCGGACGAGACCTAACACCTAAATGTATCAAGATAATTTGCGTAGTTAGCTATTTATGCGTTTTTCAACTCGGGCTATACTGCGGCCACTTTTACGCATTCGTTTGAATATAACCAAAGGCATAGGCCTATTTTCACTACCTTATTTGAACGGGCCCCTTAGCAACATATAGCTAAAGTTAATGGAAACACAATGAAACCTGCCAATAATCATGGTATTAAACGTATTTTTAGAGCGACCGGATTTTCGATGAAGGGTTTAAAGGCAGCTTGGGTTCACGAAGCCGCTTTTAGACAAGAATTAATATTGTGCGTAGTGATGTTACCTGTCGCATTGCTGGTCGATGTCGGTACCATTGAGCGTTTAATGCTGGTTTTCACCCTGTTTATAGTCCTCATTGTCGAGCTACTTAACTCAGCCATTGAGGCCGTGGTCGATCGTGTTGGCAGTGAAATTCATCCCTTAAGTGGTCAAGCTAAAGATATTGCATCGGCCGCGGTATTTATGAGCCTTGCTCTATGTGGCATCACTTGGTTGATTATTTTAGCGCCCTTATTTATCTAAAATATTGACCTGTTGCTCTGCTAATAAAAATGCCTTTAGCTGAAAAACTAAAGGCATTTTTATTTATAATCATTTTTTAATTTATAGCCCATCATCAATAAGAAACGTGATGGCCTGTTTTATCTGCTCTAACCTGTCATTTTCAGCCCAATAGGCTACATACACGCTACGGGAAATGGCATTGGCTCCATGCACAAGGTGTAGCTCCCCTTTATGCAGTAACTGCTGCACTAAATGTTCGGGTAAAAATGCGCAGCCACCATTATTTAAAATAAAATCTAAGGCTATGCGTGCAGAACTGGTATGCAATGTTGGTACGGGCAGCGCGGCATATTCCTGAGCATGGATAATATTAAAAGCCGTGCCCCAATCCACCTTTACATATTGCCCTGACGATACCCCATCGACAGCCATATCGGCTAAACTCGACACCAACAATAAATTAATCTGCCCTAATTGCACTAGCTCAAATTGATCAAGCTTGGGTGGGTCGAAGGAAATTGCAATATCTAGCGTTCTATCCATCAATTGCCGTGTCATTACCGTAGGGGGTAATACTTCCGTGCGCAGAGCCACACCGGGTAACCCGATATGCAAATGCTGTAAAGGTCCTTGAAGATACGCATCCCAAATATTAGGGCCTGCTCCAATCGCCAATTGGGTGGATTGTAACTGACTCAAGGAGACATCTTGTTTGGCACGCTCCCACGCAGTTAACACGGCCTCTGCATGGCCCAACATTCGCTCGCCCGCGGGCGTTGGCTGAATATTATTGCGTTGCCGTTCAAACAGCGCAACGCCGAGTATGCCTTCGAGCTGCTTAACGCGAAAACTCACCGCACTGCGGGTAAGATACAGATTTTCAGCCGCCTTGCCGAAATGGCGAGTGCGGGAAACTTCGAGAAATGTTTTGAGTAAATCGGTATCCATAAAAATTCTTGACCAACATTGGCAAATTTTTTTGATTTATAAATCAATAATACTAGCCAATACTCCAGTTGCAAATCTTTGTTTATCAAAAACTAGAAGGTAACTGCCATGTCTGAACAGTCTATTTCAAACGCTAACAGGGGTTCTGAGACGGTTAACGGCTCAGCTGCCAGTTTTGCATCGCACAAACGATTCTACGACGATGCAAACTTTCCCAAGGGCTTTAAACGCAGTGGTGACTTTACCAGTAAAGAAGCCGAACTCCTTGAATTGCATGGTCATGCAATGAAAAACCTCGCCGAAGGAAAGGCACTTCCTTGTACCGCCGACGAAGCACAATTTGTTGAAGTGGTTAAAGGAAATATCGCTCCCAGTAGCTTGTTGGAGCAGATCTGGTTAAAGTACCGCAAACTCGCCCAAGGTAAGCCTTTTTACGCTGTAGTTGGTACGGTGCATTTGCCAGCAACTAAGCCTGAAATCGAGCCCGAAGTGGTATTTGATGTCGATATTGAAGATGACGTTCAGGATGAGCCTGAACCCGAGGATAAAGCATGAAAATTAAGGTTTGCTACTAAATGCGTGGGTGGATTTTATACAAAGAAACCGCGACTCAGCTAAAACCTGAATGGTATGAAATTGAGCGTTTACTGGCTGCGGCTAAGGCTGACAACATAGAGCTAACCGTTTACGCCCCAGATGAATTTGATCTTACGGTCACAAGAGAAGATAACAAGAGTATTTTATTAAACGGGCAAGCGGTTGAGCTGCCTGATTTTATCATTCCGAGAATGGGTTCAGGGACGACCTATTTTGCCCTAGCCATTATTCGCCATTTAGAGCGTTTAGGGGTGTATTGCCTTAACCCCTCTAAGGCCATTGAAATTGTAAAGGACAAACTATTCTCCCAGCAGTTGCTGGCCGAGAAAAACTTGCCAACACCCAAAACCATGTTGGTTAAGTTTCCGGTCGATATCGATCTCGTGGAACGCCATTTGGGCTTTCCAGTGGTGATCAAAACACTGTCAGGCTCACAGGGCAGCGGCGTGTTTTTATCCCATAAGGCACGCGAATTTGACGATTTGATGCAATTGATTGAAGCGACAAATAAAAACGCTAACATCATTTTGCAAGAGTTTATTGCCAATAGCCATGGCCGCGATTTACGGGTCTTTACTATCGGTGGCAGAGTGGCAGGTTGTTATGAAAGGCGTGGTCAGGAAGATAGCTTTAAAGCCAATGTTAGTGCTGGTGGCTCGGCGCGCCCCTTTCAGATAACCCCTGAAATTGAATGGCTCGCCACGCAAACGGCGAATATTCTCGACCTTGATGTTGCTGGTATCGATCTCTTGTTTGATAACGGCCATTATAAGATTTGTGAGGCAAACTCATCTCCTGGATTTGAAGGGTTAGAATCCTGCTTGAATGTCGATATTGCCGCGCAGATTTTACACTTTATTCGCATCCGTCTAGGAATGTTCAATAAAGATGACTCGAACAGTACCGATGGCTCGATGAGCCAAACAGAATCAACTTCACCACAAGCAAAACTCGTATCACTCAAGACTAAATAGGATTATCTAATTAAGTTTTGTTCCAATAATCTGCGATGATTGACATCGTCATCATCGCAGGTTGCTATCAATACAGTTTAAAACCACCCCTGATTTCTATCCTTTGGCAAACCTAAGCCCCATTCCAATATTTGCTGTGATCTTAAACGCAACTTTACTGTTAACTGTTGCGCAAGCATGCGACCTTTGGCACTTATCACAAAAAACCGCAAACATAAAAACATTTTATTCACATTTGAAAAATTACTGATACACTCCAAATGTCTTTTTTATGGCATTAAAGTCTGATGTTATCGCCAAATATAATAAGAAAATGTTGGAGTAACGCTTGTGATGTTAATCCGCTCGTTTCCACTACTGATAGCTACACTTGTAAGTGCCCATGCACAGGCGAGTGATTTTACTGTCGAGTTAGGTGGTTTTTACTCACAATCTGACACCAGTATGGATGTGACCAATCCCATTTCTGGTAGTAATTACACCTTAGATTATGAGTCTGATCTGCAACTAGCAGAGAATGAGTTTTTACCATTTATCGAATTAAATTATCACTTTAATGAACGTCATAACGTCTACCTAGACTGGAAACAACTTAACCGCAGCGCAGAAACGCAAGCCCTAAGCAAACCCTTTCAGCTTGAAATTAACGATACCATTTACGATATCAAAATGGGCGGCAAGCTCAATTCTACCTTGAATATCGATATCCTACGTGTAGGTTATGGTTATGATATTTTTCAAGGCAGTCACTACGATATTGGCCTTTCTATCGGCCTACACACTATGTTTATCAAAACCGGATTTGAAGGCGTCATTGGTGTTTGCAACGCCTCAGAGCTGTTGAACAATGTCTGTGGGAGCCAAGCAATTCCCCGTATTGTGGACGAAAATGTTACTGCGCCATTACCCGATTTGGGTCTCTATGCAAACTATGAGTTTATCGCTGGTTGGAAATTAGCGAGCCATTTCCAATACTTCTCTATCACTCTGAATGATATAAAAGGAGAATTAATAGATATAAAGGTCGGTGTCGATGCACAAATCACCGCAAATTGGCGTATGAGTGTGGCCTACAACTATTATAAAGTGGATGTCGATATTGCCCAAAAATCGGACGATAAAGATACCCAAATTGCCGATTATAATATTGATTACAGTTTTATAGGTCCGATGCTCTCAGTCAGTTATACCTTTTAAATCGCAATGTAAAAAGAAGAGCGCCTATGGGCGCCCTTCTTTGTCTATCTCAAACCAAAAAATCAACTTTATATTCAATAGATTAAATCATTTAAAGATGATTATAATTGCCCTTATATAAGCCAATCTTTAATACAATAGCCATTACTTACGACCATCCTGCTCGCGTTTGGCTTTAAAATCCGACGACTCTATCCAACGGGGCCAATCGTTACTATTCGCTAAGGTTTTTAACATATTAGCCATTAGATCTAAATCTTGGCTTACGCCAGCTAATGACCAATTCGGATCATAATCGTCAGCACCTTGGTGGTATTTATGGGTAATATAATCGGGATCTGTATCCCCAAGGCTCATAAATAGCAGCCCAGGGATCCCTTGTTGCGCCAATGCAAAATGGTCTGATCTAAACATTAAACCGTTTTGTGGCCTAGGATCTGCTTTGACTGTGCGGCCTTGGGCCTTAGCCGTTTTATCCAAATATTGCTCCAGCTCAGAAACCCCTTCACCATAACGCAGAATATAATCGACGCTCTGACCCATATTCATTCCATCGATATTGAGGAATGCGACAATATTTTTAGCTGGCACACTAGGATGTTGCGCAAAATGCTGTGCACCAATCAAACCGGTTTCTTCCGCGGTAAAGGCACTGAAAATGATCGAGCGTTCTAAGGGGGCTATCTCGGCTTGTTTCTTAAAATATCGAGCAAGGGCCAAAACCCCCGCTACACCACTGGCATTATCGACTGCACCATTTAAGATTTCAGGCTTGCCATCTTCAATCACAGTTCCGAGATGATCCCAGTGTGCATGCATCATCACTACTTCATCGGGCCGAGTTTTTCCGGGCAGTAATGCAGCAACATTATGGGATTCAGCGCGCTCGATTGTATTATTTAAGGTTAATTGCGCCTGCAGTTTAAGTGGCAGCGCTTTAAAATTGGGTTTTGCCGCTTGCTGTTTTAAGTTATCAAAATCCATTCCCGCCTTGGCAAAGATTTTCTGGGCAACATCATGTTGCACCCAACCCATAACACCTACTTGCTCTTGGTTATTATTAGCGTCGACCAAGGTAAACTTAGTGCCCGTATTGGAGTTTTGTACAACACCCCAACCGTAAGCTGCTGGTGCGGTTTCGTGCACAATAAACACGGCCTCGGCCCCTTGGCGCGCCGCTTCTTCGTATTTATATGTCCAGCGACCGTAATAGGTCATTGCATTGCCTTTAAATACGTTTGGATCTTGGGTGGCGAAACCAGGATCATTGACTAATACGATCACTGTTTTGCCTTTTACATCTAGACCTTGATAATCGTTCCAACCGTATTCAGGGGCATTAATGCCATAACCCACAAACACCACATCACTATTCTTTAAGCTGACTTTTTCGGCGATCCTTTGGGTTCTGGCGGTAAATTCACTGCCATTTGTTAATTTAAGCCCACCGATGTCGAGCTGCATATTTTGATCGGCGCTAATTTGAGCTAAAGGCACCGCTTGTAAATAACTGTCACCGAAAGCGGGTTTAAGTCCCATCTCTTTAAAGGCTTTTTCGAGATAATCTAAGGTTAATTGCTCACCTTCAGATAAAGGTGCCCGACCACCAAAGGCATCACTGGCTAAGGTTTTCACATCATTGCGGTACTGGGTAAGATCTAGGCTATCCGTAAAGGATGTGGCTGCGTCAGCGGGTACAGTCAGCAGGGCGCTAAAAGCACTGACTAGGATGAAATTTTTCACGACTTTCTCCCAAGTTATTATCATTATTTAATTTTGAGGATAAACTTTATCATATACATCACAGCTTGTGACGGATCTCTTGGGATATGTTTTACATCGGTGGCATGCTGTTTAGCATCAACGATATAGCGCTAAACGGCCCAGTCCATTTATCTTATTGGTCGTTTTTTATTGATTAAGGTCACTGCATGCCACGAGAATTATTACAAACCGCCGCGTTGAATTTAAAAAAAGCAGTTCCACTAATGCTCAAACATAAAATTCCCACTACGCCAGTGAATTACGCACTCTGGTACACCTATGTCGGGGAACAAAACTCCGCTTTAAATGAGCAGCTTGATACTGTTATCGCTCAATACAATACCTGTCCACCCGTCAGCAGTGAATTGCTCTACCGCCAATACGTTGCCGATCCCGTCGAACTGGACGTACGGGAAATGCGCCAGAATTTAGATGCTATGGTGACTGAACTTTCGCAATCTCTCAAAGATACCAACCTCGACACACATGAGTTTCAATCCCGTATCGATAGCAATTTTGAGAAACTCAATCGTATTGAAGATGAAGGCTTTAGTGTCGAGCAAGTGCTCGATTTAGTGCGGAGTTTAGTAAAAGAATCTGACAATATTCGTTCAAGCACAGAGTTTTTCACCGGACAATTGCAAAAGGCACAAACCGAAATCGATTCCCTTAAAAAGAAACTCGAACAAACGGAAAAGGATGTTCTCTACGACGCTCTCACCGGTTGCCTTAACCGCCGCGCCTTTGATGCAGATTTCAGTGGCATGCTAGCCCAAGCCCCCGAAGGGACCTGCATCATTTTGGTCGATATCGATCACTTTAAAGTGTTTAACGATAGCTATGGCCACCAAATGGGTGATCAGGTATTACGCGCCGTAGCTAAACGCTTACAAGAATCCTGCCGTGATGGAATTAAACTGTACCGCTTTGGCGGTGAAGAATTTGCGATTCTCGTTCCCAAGAGCCAACTGCGCATTGCCCGTCAATTGGCCGAAGCCATGCGCCGAGGGCTTGAAAAACTCAGCTTAAAAGATAGACGCAGAGATGAACGCATCGATAATATCAACGCATCTTTTGGTGTTGCACAGTGGCAAGAGAAGCAGACAGGGCTTCAACTGATTGAAAAAGCAGACAAGTTACTCTATGAAGCAAAACGACTCGGCCGTAATCGTGTCATGCCGATAAGTAACTAGGCCGTGTTGATGCTTCAAGGTGATTCTGGCACTTGAAACGTCAACAGGCTTTGGCTGAGAGAACTTTGGCTGATAGAAATAGGGTGATTTACGATGCTAAAACAGGAACTGCCTGCACCACAAATCTCAGTTCTGCACCACCTTGGATCTCACCAAAAGGGTAACAGGTAATGAGGGTTAATCTTTCATCTTCAGAGGGCGCCATAAACTCAGTTTGCGACTCATGCACAACCTGTGTTGCTACCACTTGATAAAGAATGTCCTTTCCCGATGCAGTTTGCAGGGATATTTTCCGCCCAACGGCCATACCATTTAATATCGCAAAATGTGTGTCCCTATGCCCCGCAATGACCGTATTACCTATCTGGCCCGCTGACGCGCTGGATAACACTAAACTTGGTCCAAATGCGAGGTTACGTCCCGACGCTCCCGCAAGCACATACAAGCTATCGTTTGCGGCAATCTCATCAAAATGCGTAAACTTATTACTCTGATAAATAGACAATTTAGCAACGGGATAGGTATCTGCCCATGACCAAGGTTTGTGGGATTTTCCGTCGGCTAAAGTCTTAGTCCATGCCTGTTCTATCAAATATTGTGCGAAATGTGCTTTAGCTTGCATATAGAGTCCTTTTCCTAGCAATGTACCGCCGAGCAATAACAATCCCACTAGCAAAATTCGCCGTGTCTGCTGTCTACTCATAAGGTTAAATGCTCATAATGTTTGTTTGTAGGGAATAGCGAGAATGACAGCTCTCTCTTTGCGGCGTTGACGCAGCATTGAGCCTGCTAACAGCAATGCTAATATCAAAGTGACAGCACCAAGTAGCATATCGAAACGACTCGATGTGGCCGTTTGTGGTAATACACCAAAGGGTTTCCAACCTAAGGGTAAGTGTTGGCGTACAACGGCATCACGCGTCATGGCGCTGGAATCAATAGGCGTTAAATCTACCGCCACTAAACTGGTGTAAGGGCTGACTAAGTGGTAATTCATTGATAATGCAGTTACCTGCTGCTTTACTTTGTCATCGTTTGCGCCATTTTTACTGAGTTCCAGTGCGGCAATTTGCTTTCTGGCCCAGAGTAAATCTAAACCCGCATCTTGATTGGTGATTAATCCATCGCTGCCGTCCTTGAGGGAAAGCGACTGTTGCCAGTTTTTATGGCCCTGACGACCGGAGATCACTAACTCCTGCGGCTCACGCTCACTGCGTTTTAGGCTGACAACAACAGGCTCACCACGGTACAAATCTGGAATGGGTGATGGCCAGTAATCAGGCACCCCACCATCGTCAAAGCGCACGTTAATATCGGTTAATACTGGATACTGAATTTTATTCAGCAACAGGCTTATCTTCTGCTCAACCTCATCCACATTACCAATATAGGTAAAAGTACCTCGACCTAGTTCTGCAGCTCTCTGCATAAAATGCGAATTAGGTGCCGAGCCAATACCCACAGTAAACAAGCGACTCTCACCTATTTGATAACGGATCAGATCAAATAAGGCTTGCTCATTACCCACCGAACCGTCAGTCATAAAAATCACTTGGCGCAAGGGCTGAGATTGTACCGATAAATGGCCCATATCCTTAGGCAATGCAGCATTAAGTGCCAATGCCATCTCGGTACCACCGTCGGCCTGTAATCGATTGACAAACTGTCTCGCACGGGCAAGATGAGTTTGGCTTGCCCGCAGTGGCGTTGGCGACAGTTGAGTCAATTCAGAATTAAACTCAATAATATTAAAACTGTCCTCAACCTTTAATCCATTAAGAGCATAGTGGAGTGCACTTTTGGCCTGCACTATCGAATCCCCCGCCATAGAGCCAGAGGTGTCGATCACTAGAATTAATTCACGGGGTAATGTTGACAGCGTATGCTCGTCTGCCTTGGGTGGTAACACCATAACAAGACTGTAGTTATCATCTGATTTGCGACTCTCACTGATATTATCTTCAGAAGATCCATCGCCATGGGTTTTCCCCTGCTGATTAAAGACTAAAGCCATTGGGCTCATACCCTGTTTGGCACGCCATTGCAGCACAAAATCGCGATTTGCGACCGCGCTATTGGTAAGTGATACCTTGATTACGCCGTGATGGGGCTCATCCAGCGTGATCTCATGGTAAGGACTTTCAATTGCTGATTTATCCACGCCATCAGTAAAACGCACCTCAATATTGGCTTTAAGCACAGGATCTCGTTCGCTATTGGATCTTCTTAACGGTGCAATAATACGTTCAGCATCAAAAACTTGACTGCTAGTCACACGGGAGTTAACCCCATTTTCATTGGCAGAGGCGTTATCCTTGATGAAACCTGGAATATAGCGCGGCGCCACCACCAAAGGAAAACGCAGACTGAATAGGCCGTCCTCATATTTAATGTTTTCTTGGTAACTAATTTCGACAATTAATTGCTCATTTGGCGCAAGGTTTGCTACTTCGGTTGTAAACATATTGGGGCGCTCTTGGCTCACAAGACTGGCGCGTTTACCCTCGGCTTTTGCCTGTTGAAAGATCTGTTTAGCCTCAGCTTTGGGATGAATTTGCCCTTCTATCACCCGCTGACCTAAGTGCATACGTAGCGAATCGACTGCAGCCTCGTTTGGTAAAGGAAATAAATACTGGCCGTTTAATACAAATTCGGTGTTATTAGTGAAAATCTGCTTCACGCTAACGCGATTATTTAAGCCCGAGACTTGCATCGACACCTGTGTATCAAGCGGTAAAGAGGGCAATAAGGCACCATTTGGCATGAAATACAACAGCATACCCTGAGTAATATCATCATAATCAAGAGTTTGTTGCTGCTGCGAAATGTGTGCTTCCAGTGCAGGAGCTGTATCTTGTTGCCCTGACAAGGTTACTGCAGTATTTGGCGATGCCAATACTGCAAATGGTAACCCCAAAAAAATAGCAACACTAACGACGACCATAACGAATGCTTCAATGACTTCTTTTATCCTTTTCCCTGTGGCCATCACAAAGGCTTCCTTATTGTAAGTATGGATATTAGTTCAATTTAATGTTTAGTTGAGCTTGCACTCGCATCCATAACCACAGCTCAAATGCTGGGTGCAAAACTGAATGGGGCTATTAAACACAGTCGGAATGGCATGAGCAGGGATGGAAAATGGCAATGCTGCTATCAATTGTGGCAACAAAATGGCAATTGCAATTGGGCACTTTTTTCTCAGGTAAAATCCTGTATAGTCACGAAAACTTACTCCCCCAAGTCAATAGGAATATGGCCCAATGAAGCGTATCGCCATAGTGGAAGACGAAGCGGCCATTCGTGAGAATTACAAGGATGTGTTGCAACAACATGGTTATAGCGTACAAACCTACGCAGACAGGCCATCGGCTATGTTAGCCTTTAATACGCGATTACCGGATTTAGCCATTATCGACATTGGCTTAGGCAATGAGATTGATGGTGGCTTTATGTTGTGCCAATCCCTGCGCGCCATGTCGAGTACCTTGCCTATTATCTTTTTAACCGCCCGCGACAGTGATTTTGATACCGTGTGCGGCCTGCGCTTAGGCGCCGATGATTACTTAAGTAAAGAGGTGAGTTTTCCACATTTAACTGCACGCTTGGCGGCATTATTTCGCCGTTCAGAACTCGCAGCCAGTCAAACGCCGAAGGAAAGCCTGCTCGAACGCGGTCCACTGACGATTGATGCCAATCGCATGCAAGTCTATTGGAACCAGCATCCTATCGAACTTACCGTTACCGAGTTCTGGATGGTACATGCTTTAGCGAAACACCCAGGTCATGTCCGCAGCCGCCATGAATTGATGCAAGAGGCAAAAATTTTTGTCGATGACAGCACTATTACTTCCCATGTGAAACGGATCAGAAAGAAATTTATCGCCTCTGCCCCTGAATTTGATTGTATCGATACGGTTTATGGCATGGGCTACCGCTGGGACAGCCTAGCCTAAGTTATGATGGGATCACTTTTGATTTATAACCTATGACACGTTTCCCCTTCGGTTTACGCACTAAAGTGATTGGCCTGAGCCTATTTTTACTCTGCCTACCTTGGCTTGGGTATCAATATGTGTGGGAGATGGAAAAGTACTTACGCCATGGCCAAGAACGCACTTTAGAGGGGACAACTCAGGCTCTTGCGACCGCGCTACACGAACGCCCAAAGCTGTTTGATGGTCAAGCCAGCTTTTTAAAGCAAGTGGAAAAAAGCCGCGACCTCTACGCCTACCCACTTGCGGGGGCAATATTACTCGATGGAAAACTTAACGAGTGGCAGGAATATCAGCACAGATTTATCCAATACGGTGAGGCGAATAAAATCATGCGCGCCGATCCGACCACGCCATTAACCTTAAGTTTTACCCATATGGTCGGCCAATATGATGGTTACCTGTATGCCTTTTTCCAAGTAGTTGACCCTAATGTGGTTTTTCGCGGTAAGAATGCCCTCAGTGTCGATAGAAATGATCATTTATCCATCGCCACACTTTCACCCGACAATAAGTTCAAACGCTATATCGTCGCCACTACTCAGCCCGGTTGGATCAGTGCTTTCGAATTACCCGCTAATCCTAAGCAGACTGTGCCGGTAACACCCGAAGTCCGTATTCAAGGACAATGGGCAACAACCGATGTAGGCTACAATATTGAACTGCGTATTCCTCTTAATATGGTCGGTAGCAAACTCGGCTTTGCCATAGCTGATGTGACTGACAGTAAATACCGCGATATCACGGCAATTGTCGGTACATCCGCCTTGGATACAGTAGATAAACTCGGTACTGTGTTAGTCCCTTCCCCGGAAATTGAAAGTATTATCAAAGGGATGAGTCACTATAGTTCGAGGGTATGGGTGGTAGATAAACATGGGCGAGTGTTAGCTAAATCCGGAGATCTTCGCGCTAATAGCAGCGTCTGGACGCGAACCTTAGAAGATGAAACACCAGGCTCACTGTGGGGAACCTTTAAACGGGATTATCTGCATCCCCTGTATTACAAAATTCTGACCAAGCCACCAAAGGATTTTATTGATTCGTTGCAGGATTCCACCGAGCTTGATGGCAGCCATATCCAAAAAGCGCTATCGGGTCAGCAAAGCTCGACTTGGCGCTTAACCCCTGATAACAAAGCGGTAGTACTCGCAGCCGCAAGCCCTATCTGGATTGATAATAATGTTATGGGTGCCGTCGTTGCCGAAGAAACCACCCACGGTATTCGTTCCCTACGTAACCGTGCCTTGGAAAAACTCTTTAACGTGATCTTGACCATTATGAGCATGGGCACACTGGCGCTGTTCTTCTTTGCTTCGAGTATTTCAAACCGAATTCGCAAACTGCGCGATGAGGCAGAAAATGCCATCGACAGCCAAGGTCGAGTACGCAATAACCTTAAGCCCTCAAAGGCTCGAGATGAAATTGGCGATCTTTCGCGTAGTTTTTCGAGTATCGTCGGACGCCTAGGCCAATACACCCATTATTTGGAAAATATGTCGTCGCGCCTATCCCACGAACTACGCACCCCCGTCGCCGTAGTGCGATCGTCCCTTGAGCATTTAAACCTACAAACCTTAGATCAAGATGCGCAAAAATATGTCGACCGCGCGCAGGAAGGCGTGAGCCGCTTAAGCATGATGCTCAATAATATGAGCGAAGCGACGCGCCTAGAGCAAAGTTTATTGCAGGCTGATATTACTAAGTTTCCCCTGTCTGAAGTAATCAGCGGTTGTATGCAGGGGTATCAAATTACTTATCCTGAACAACGATTTAGCGTAAAAGTGCCAGAACAGCCGCTGATGATGCAAGGCGTACCGGAATATATCGCTCAGTTAATGGATAAGCTTATCGCCAACGCGATTGAGTTTTGTCACAAGGATAGCGCCATCGAAGTGACGCTCACCCAAGTAGGTAAACAAGCCACATTGCTGATCAGTAACTTAGGGCCAGAACTCCCTATTGATATGTCGGAGCAGATTTTCGATTCTATGGTGTCAGTGCGGATAAATCAGGCCCAAGATAAACCGCACCTAGGCTTAGGCTTATATATTGCGCGGCTAGTCGCTGAGTTTCATCAAGGCAAAATTCTCGCCCGTAACCGTAGCGAACACGATGGCGTGGATATCCTAGTCACACTGCCATTAAATTAACAAATTAGGTAGGTCCTTGGTCAAAGTGAGGTTTCCTTATAATGCAGAATCTGTCGACAAATGGCACAGGGGCGAAGAACATGAGCCAAACTCATCACTTCGTCTCTGCCATTTGCCAGAGTAAATGCTAAGATGACCGCCATAACAAGGGATTAGTAAAAATTTGCCCAACCTACTGATTCAGCCTACTGATCCAACCTACATGCCAAGGTAATGCTTCTATGACAGACAAACATCGTCAAGCCACCCAAATCGTCAGCTTAGGTCGAGACAAAAAATGGACCAAAGGTGTGATTAATCCACCCGTATTCCGCGCTTCGACTATCGTCTTCGATACCATGGAAGACATGCGCCACGCCGCAAAAAATAAAACCAATGGCGAGATGTTTTATGGTCGCCGTGGCACCCCAACCCATTTTGCCTTCCAAGCTGCGATTGCCGAATTAGAAGGCGGGGTCGGTACTGCGCTCTACCCTTCAGGTGCGGCGGCGATCAGTGCGGCGCTGCTGTCATTTTTAAAAACTGGCGATCACCTGTTGATGGTCGATAGCGTATATGAGCCAACGCGGGATCTTTGTACTCATATTCTGGCAGGCTTTGGTATCGAAACGACTTATTACGATCCCCTGATTGGCGCAGGCATTGGTGAACTTATTCGCCCCAATACTAAGGTGTTATTTTTAGAGTCTCCGGGCTCTATCACCATGGAAGTGCAGGATGTGCCGACCTTGTGCCGCATCGCCCACGAACATGGGCTGATAACGATACTAGACAACACTTGGGCCTCGCCCATCAACAGTAAACCTTTCGAAATGGGAGTCGATATTTCCATTCAAGCGGCAACTAAATATATTGTCGGTCACTCGGATGTGATGATAGGCACCGCCACCGCTAACGAAAAATACTGGCCGCAACTGCGTGAACACAGCTATTTGATGGGGCAAACCACCTCGCCCGATGATGTATACCTTGCCGCTCGAGGTCTGCGCACCTTAGGTGTGCGTATGGCGCAACATGAAAAAAATGCCCTGCTAGTCGCTAATTGGTTGAAAACTCGTCCAGAAGTGGATCACCTACGCCATCCCGCCTTTGAAACTTGCCCGGGCCACGAATTCTTTAAACGTGACTTTAGTGCTTCAAACGGTTTGTTTTCCTTTGTGCTAAAACAAGGCGATGCCGATGCAGTGACCGCACTGGTTGAAAATATGAATCACTTTAAAATGGGCTTTTCTTGGGGGGGCTACGAGAGTCTAATTTTAGGGATTTTCGGTATTGACAGGATCCGCTCGGCAACGAAATGGGATCCGAGTAAACCCTTAATCCGTTTGCATATTGGTTTAGAAGATCCCGCCGATTTAATCGCAGATCTTAGCGCTGGCTTTGAACGCTTTAACGCAGTTCTGACAGCTAAAGCGAAGTAACTATGTCGCTTAGGCGCTCGATGCTAGCGGAATAAAACAAAAGGGGCAGAATGAAAATTCCGCCCCTTTTTATGCTTATGCAACAGAAGATCTAAGCTATTCACTTTGCTGCAATTAATTAGCTTTAGTGCCTACATTTACAGGGTCAACCCAAGCTTGTGAACCATAAAGCGGAACTGTTGACAGTGCATGTTTATGGCTGCCATTAGTTTCTTTTGTCGAATAGGATAAATACAGCAGTGTCTGGTTTTGTGCATCATAAATTCTGCGCACTTTTAATGACTTAAATAAAATACTGAGGGATTCGGTGAAGATGACTTCCCCGTGTTTTCCCATATCGATTTTAGCCAGATCAGCGGTAGTAATCGGCCCGGTCTGGCGGCAACTAATGCCCATATCAGACGGATCGGCAAAATCTAAATTCGCTTCGATACGGCTAATATGACAGGTCACCCCCTGAATTTTAGGATCCTGCTTAGCATCGATAATCACATCCTTTGTGGTGAAAAGCCCAAGGCTCACCTTACCCACATCGTCACCACAACCTGCGAGCAATAAGCCCATAGTGGCCGAAAATACACATTTATATAGGGTTTTCATTCATACATCCTTTTACGTTATTGCTTAGCAAATAGCTTTTGTGCCCAGCGGGTTAGTCCGGCGGTCACAGAGCCAAAGTGGTCGCCGACCACGACGGGAATATCGGGATAAATCCCAGCGATTTTTGCGTAAATAGCAGGGCTTCTGGCTGTACCACCCGTCACGTAAATCACATCGGGTTTACACTCTGCTTCGGCGGTTTCAACTGGTAAATCTGCTGGAGTTAAGCGGCTCGCCACTATTTTTGTTGTAGCTATGTTTGTTGTCGCTATGTTTGTGACAACTAAGGTTTTTGCCGCTTGGGCAAGCGCTTGGTGCATCAGGGCTTCAACTTTAGTCAGCGATGGCTCGATGGCATTTTCAAACAATTCACGGCTCACGCCAGCATGCAGCGCGGCCTCAATAAAATCGAGATTAATATCAGTATGCTCGGTGTCCGACAGTGCAATTTTAGCGCGCTCTGCCTGACGTACTAACTGATAGCTTAACTGCTGTTGCTGCACTTTTAATAGGCGATGCAGCAATTGGGGCTGCTCGGCTTCCTTAATCAACTCGTCGATCAGTTTGCGACTACTTAAGGTACTAAACTCACGTTGGGCACTGATATCGTTTACCGCTACCGCATTCCAAAATGGGTTACTTGGCATAGGTTTACCGTTGAGCATTAATGAACCCAGTCCAAAATGCGGCATAAAGGCATTCATTGCAAGGGCGATATCAAGATCGTTACCACCGATACGTTGACCACTGTGACCAAGACAATCTGCTGCGCGGTCGCGACTCGCTTTATGGGAAGGTCCCATCTTCACCACAGAACAATCCGTTGTACCGCCGCCCACGTCAACCACCAGCACGGTTTGGTTGTCGATAAGACTCGCCTCATAATCCATGCCTGCAGCCAGCGGTTCAAATAGAAAGGCCACATCGATAAATCCCGCGCGTTTTGCCGCTAAGGTTAGAATCGCCTCCGCCTGTCTATTACTCTCCTCGCCGCCGATACCTTGAAAGTTTACCGGACGCCCAATCACCGCATGGGTAATTATCGACTTGTCGCCCTCTTGGGCTAAACCTTTTTCAACTAAAACAGATTCGGCACGCGTTTTAATATGCTGCATCATCAGGGTGACAATATCTTCAAATAGCGCGACTTGCTCGGGTCTTAGACCCGTTGCACCTAAAAATGATTTTGGCGAACGGACATAAAATCCTTCCTCCGGCATCTCTAAATAGGCACTCACCGCTTGCTCACCAACAAACACGGCTTGGGCATCAGCATCGAGATCTAATTCATGGCGCACTGAATGCGCTCGACTTAACTGGGCCGCACGCTTCTTAGCGTAATCGGCTTTAAATTCAATTGGAAGTCCACGATATACCGCCTCAGCGATAAGCTCTCTATCCATCGCATAGAGCGTGGAAGGTAAATACGCTGACTGTTCTGATAAAGGCAACAACTGTACATTCTCGCCTAGCATAATCCCTACGGCGCAGTTGGCACTACCATAATCAAATCCAACAAACATACCCTCACTCCCGCGATAATAAAAAGCCGAGAAAGGTAACATAGTTTGCCGCAATCCCAAAGAATTAGCGTATTTGATTATTGGTTTTACAGTGTAAAATCCTTAGGTTGCCGCTGGTTTAAACGGCAACCTAGGTTCAACCAACATAACCCAATCGATAAGACTAAAGCATATCAACCGACCTTCATATTAAGGTCATATTTCTGTCACACTCGTCATCAATCTGACACATTTCCCTCGTATCTTTAGCCCAGATAAATCCCAGACTGATTTTGGCGTGAACGCAATGTTTATCATTAAAATTCCTTCACTTGTCGACAGTAAATCTGATTGCACAACGGCGGATGAATGCTATTGTATATTGCGCCATGACGCTTGCTTAAAGGAGCTGTGCAGTGTCCCCGAATACCGATAAACTTTCGATAGATAAAGAACTCTCTTGGTTATCATTTAATGAACGGGTGTTGCAAGAAGCCTGCGATCCTAATGTGCCCCTTGTTGAGCGAGTACGTTTTCTGGGTATTTTTTCCAATAATATGGATGAGTTTTTCCGCGTGCGCGTTGCTGCTGTTAGGCGGTCTATTTTACTTTCCACATTGCAGGAAGGTCGTAGTAATAGTCGCCATTTAATGGCCAAGATCCAATCCAAGGTCATGGCACTGCAGGAACGATTCGATGGCATTTATACGGATTTAATGCGTGAACTCGTTCGCCGTAATATTCTGTTAATCAATGAGAAGCAACTAAGCGAGTTTCACAGTAACTGGCTTAAAAAACATTTTAGGGATCATTTTAAGCGCCATATTGCCCCGCTAATCGTCAGCAATAGCCGCGATCTGGTAAAACTAATCAACGATGATGCCACCTATTTATGTGTGTGCTTAGACACCAAAGCCCGTCGCCAATATGCCTTGGTAGAAGTGCCGACAAAGAATGTGCCACGGTTTCTTGAGCTTCCAGCGGAAAAAAGCAAAGCGAAAAAGCACCTCATTTTGCTCGATAACATTATCCGTCACTGCGTGGATGAACTCTTTGGTCCCTTCTTCCAATACGATGCCATCGAAGTATATTCAATGAAACTCACCCGTGACGCCGATTTCGATATCACCGATGAGTTAGAGCAAACTCAGCTTGAAAAAATGACTAAGGGCCTGAAACAACGTCTCACTGCCGAGCCCGTGCGCTTAGTGTATGACAAGGAAATGCCCGAACATATGCTGGTGATGCTCAAAGAACAATTAAATATCAGCTCGACTGAATGTTTGATCCCCGGTGGACGTTACCACAGCTTTAAAGACTTTATAGACTTCCCTAATCCCAGCCGTGATTACCTCGAAAACGAAAAACTGCCCGCGCTCAATAGTGCAGGATTTGGCCGCAGCGCCAACAGTTTCGATGCGATCAAAATGGGCGATATTATGCTCAACTATCCGTACCATAAATTTTCCCACTTTACCGAAATGGTGCGCCAAGCGGCTTACGACCCTGCGGTACGCTTTATTAGGATAAATTTATACCGCGTAGCCAAAAAATCCCATGTAATGCAATCACTGATTGACGCTGTCAAAAATGGTAAACAAGTCACTGCGGTCATAGAACTAAGGGCAAGGTTCGATGAGCAGTCCAATATTCAGTGGACTCGTATCTTGGCAGAGGCTGGCGTAAAAGTTCACCACGGCATCACCAGTTTAAAAGTACACTCTAAATTGTGCCTAATTGGCCGTGAAGAACAGGGTGAAATGAAGCTATACTGCCACGTGGGCTCGGGGAACTTTAACGAAGGCACAGCGCGGGTGTATACCGACTTATCTCTGTTTACCGCAAACCAAGAAATTGCCCGTGAAGTTGAGCAAGTATTTGACTTGATTGAGCATCCGTATCGCCGAGATAACTTCCAACATTTGATCGTTTCACCCTACGATTCCAGACAGAAGCTCAACTACTTAATCGATAAAGAAATCGTCAATGCACAGAGTCATATTAAGGCCGCCATTACCTTAAAATTAAATAACTTGCTCGACGACGCTTTAGTGCAAAAGCTTTATGAAGCCTCGGCTGCAGGCGTAAAAATTAAGTTACTGATCCGCGGTATGTGCTCACTGATCCCACAAGTTCCAGGCATTAGTGACAATATCGAGGTTTACAGTATTGTGGATAGATTCCTCGAGCATTCCCGCGTGATGCTGTTCCATGCGGGTGGCGAAAATAAACTTTTTATCTGCTCCGCCGATTGGATGAGCCGCAATATTGATAACCGTGTTGAAGTCAGTGTACCGATTTATGATCTACGCCTAAAACAGATGGTGATGGATATTTTATCTTTACAGTTTAATGACAACACTAAGGCTCGTATCATCAATAAGGAACAAAGTAATCCTTATCGAAATCGGGGTAATAAGCGTAAAGTGCGTTCTCAAATTGCCATTTATCAATATCTGATTAATTATGAGAAGCGACAACAACAGGAATTCAACGCCCTGATGGAAGCGTCACAAGCGGCTTCATCGGATGAGCTTGCCCTAGAGCAAAACCCAGAATTACAGGCCAAGGCCAGCTAGTCGCTGGCTTTATTATCGTCTCGACTGCCTAAGGATAATCCGATTGGTTGCCACACATTCACAACCGCGACACTTTGTCGCCATCGACATGGGTTCAAATAGCTTTCACCTTGTTATCGCCCGTGAGCAAGATGGCAGTTTGCAAATATTACACAAAGAAAAACAACAGGTTCAGCTAGCGACTGGATTAGATGCACAAAACGTGTTAAGTCAAGAAGCGATGGAACGAGGCCTAAATTGCCTTCGCGATTTTAATCAACGATTCTCCAACCTTGACCAAGCACAAGTGCGTTTAGTGGCAACACACACCCTTAGAGTTGCTAAAAATCGTGAACAATTTATCGAAGCGGCACTTGCCATTATGCCCTATCCCGTCGAAGTGATTTCTGGTCACGAGGAAGCCCGCTTGATTTATAACGGTATTGCCCAAAGCCAAGTATTGGGCAAACACAATCTTGTTATCGATATTGGTGGTGGTTCTACCGAGGTAGTGCTGGGGCAAAAAAATACTCCAACCCATTTATCCAGTCTGCGCTGCGGTTGCGTCAGCTTTAACGAACGCTTCTTCCCTGATGGGCAAATCACTCCGGCTTCCTTTCGTGAAGCACAAAGCGCTGCCGATAAACAGTTTGCCTCTTTATCAAAGGAATATTTCAGCGGTAATTGGGACTTAGTGCTCGGCAGTTCGGGGACAGTAAAAGCGATATGCGATGCCATTCAAGAAGATCACGGCGATGAAGTCATCACCTTAACACGGCTAAAACAACTCAAGCTAAAATTGATCAGATACGGGCATATTGACCATATCCAATTCGCCCACATGGATAATAAACGAACGCCCTTGGTGCCTGCAGGGCTTGCTATTTTAATTAGCTTTTTTAGGCGTTTACCTATTGAGCAGTTGGAGTTTAGCCCAGGCGCGCTGCGCGAAGGTGTGTTATATGAGCTGGCCAAAATTGGTCAATATCAAGATATACGCCACCGCACTGTAGACAGCATTGCCCAGCTTTACCACATCGATATGCCCCACGCTACCAAGGTACGTGATACCGCCATGGCATTGTTTGAACAGGTTGCCGATGAATGGCATTTAAGGCCCCACGCACGATTACTCGCCTATGCAGCGACCTTGCATGAGATAGGTTTACACATTAATTCAAGGGCATTGCATAAACACGGCGCCTATATCATCAGTAATAGCGATATGCCCGGATTTAGTGAAGCATTACAGCAAGATCTAACACGACTGATTGCCAACCACTGTAAAAAACCCTATGAGTTGATGCTTGCTGAATTAGAACCAAATCATAAACTGACGCTCATTCGCCTACTTTGCCTATTGCGTCTTGCGGTGCTACTCAATCTTGGTCGTATCGCCAAAGCACCGACCTTGGACCAAATTCAAGTTATTCCCGACGGTGTCATGTTAGTACTACCGAGCCATAAACGAAAAATAAGCCTTTTTATGAAAGACTTACAGCGAGAGCAAAAACAAATGGCCACCCTTGGGATGAACCTACGTTTAGTGTCGAGTCTTACCTCCCACAGCGATAAACCCCCACTCGAGCAAGAGGACACACAAGGAACGATTACAAGCTAGATGCTAGCCATCTCCAACCTATCTAGGCTTAACTAGGGCGTGTTGAGGTTTCGAGATTAAATTTTGTTCGCTCTGGCAAATCGCTGCAAAAATAACCCTGAAACATCAACATGTTCTAGACTAACACCCTGTTGATTTGTGTTTGGTGATAATGTAATCGAGTGATCGCTAAGGCAATCAAGGCGAGTAGTGTTAACGACCCCATCACGACCCCACGCCACAGTGCCTCATGCCAAAACATCATCAAATAAGGCCCACCGAGCGCAGCACCAAGATAATAACAACATAAATAGAGTGAAGTCGCCTTAGCACGATCGCGACTTGCACGCATCGCCACAAAGGAATTACAACAACTGTGAGTCAGAAAGAAGCCACAGGCTGTCATTAAAAAACCCGCACAAATAGTCAAAGTGGTATCGAACAACGTGAGCAAACTACCCAATAACATCAAACACCAAGACCACTGATACAGCTTGTGCTGACCAAATTTTGCCAGCCATTTTGCGGTAAAATATGACGCTATGGTACCACTGGAATAACACAGGAAAATCAGAGTCGCTTGGAAGCGACTCCATTCATAGGGCTGTGCCATTAAATGTAATTGAATAAAGCTAAACTGATTCACCATCATCATAAAAGTTAAACCACCAATAGCGTAGACTAAACGCATTTGTGGATCCGTTAAATGATGGCTAAAACCATAAAAGTCTTGAATTAAGCGAGCACGTTTCGAGAGGAGTTTAGGTTCAGACTGAGCTTGTGACATCGCCTGCGCATCGGCACCTGAGGGTAATAAATAACTTGTCAGCGCAACGCCTACTAAGGTCACTAAAAACAATAACCACATAGAGGCTTGCCAAGATAAAAACTGCGACATCATCCCGCCAAGTAAACGCCCCGCAATACCACCAATACTGTTAGCCATAATGTAAATACCCGCGGCTTTAAGCATAGTGTTGGGGGATAATTGCTCTTTAAAATAAGCCATTGCAATAGCAGGTACCGCCGCCAGTACTACGCCCTGCAGCAATCGCACCAGAAGCAAGCCATTAAAATCCGGCGTCCAAATTAGCAATATATTTGACAGGGCTAATAGCCATAAACTCACAACAATAGGGGTATGCCGACCAATACGGTCAGAAATAACCGCATAGATAAGTAACGAAAACGCTAAAGAAAAGCTAGTAACAGAGAGGATCAAGGTTGCCTTAGAACCTGATACAGCAAAGTGCTCAGCAATTAAGGGCAACATGCCTTGCATTAAATACAAATTGATATACACCACAACGGAGGCCACACACAGGGCCCACATCAATCGGGTATCACGCTGTTTACTGTCAATCATAGTGTCCAACACGGCTTGCACTCTGGCCTCGATAACGCAAAAATCACAGGATAGACAAAGGGTAGCACTGGGCATAACATAACAATAATAGATAATTTATATCGCAATTATTGATTTTTGTTATAGACAAGCATTATCAGTAACCGAGTATGAGCCCAATAAATGGATATCCGTCAACTTAAACATTTAGATGCCCTTGCTAATACAGGTAGCTTTACTGCCGCGGCTAAAAAACTCAATATGGCCCAACCCGCACTCAGTCAGAGTATTAAGCGTCTTGAGCAGTCCCTTGGTGTTACCTTAATTAATCGCACCAGCCATAAAAATGACAAACTGCTGGCCCTCACCGCTGAAGGTTTAGTGCTACATCAACATGCCATGCTGATCCTAAAGCAAGTCAAACAGGCCGAAGCACAAATCCATGCAATGGCGAATCTCACCTCAGGAGAAGTGCGTATCGCAGTACCTGGCATGCTGGGTTCCTTCTATTTACCATCGCGATTAATGGCCTTTCGCCATCAATATCCCGAGCTAAAACTGTCGCTGTTTGAAGGTGGCACCCGCGATGCATTACGCATGTTACAGCAAGAAGAAGTGGATATTGCGATTATTACCGCCCAAGATTTACAGAGTGATTTTGACAGCCAACTGTTGATCCGTGAGCAAATGGTCATCGCAATGGGAACTGAGCATCCATTAGCAGAACATAAAGCTGTTAGCTTGAGTGATTTTTTTGATCATGAATTAGTGATGTTTAAGACAGGTTATTTTCACCGAGAATGGATACTCTCTCAGGCAAAAGTATTAGGGAAAAAACCCAATATTGCCTTTGAGACCAATCTGATTAACTTAATAAAACAGATTGTGTCCCAAGGCTTTGGCATCACCAGTGTGCTTGAAATGGCGATCAGCCCTAAGGATGATATTTTGGCGAAACCCTTCGATCCCCCAGTCTTTTTAAATCTGCATATTGCCTGGAAAAAACAGCGCCCTGTCAGTCAAGCCGACCGGGCTTTTGTCGAATTTTTGATGAAGAATCGCTAATAAAAAAGCCCTTTCAAATCAAATCTGCAAGGGCTTTATCACTTCTGCGTTTAACTACTTAACCATGACGGCTTTCATCAACACTTCAGTGGTGTATTTATCATTGTTGATCACCGGAAAACGGTCATAGGTTTGGAATATGACCTGCTCTTGATATTTAATCATAGCGACCACACCGTACTTAATACGTTTATCAATCGACTTCGCGGGCAATGAAAATTTAAAGGGCACAGGTGCACGGGCGATATTAAATGTCTTTTGGGCGACCACAACCCCAGGCGTATTAAGATCAATAATCGCAATGGTGATTTCACAGCCTTGAGGCAGGAGAATTTTCTCTAAATAACCCGCAGCACCATTGACAATCACTGGGGGCTCAGGCTGCACAGTCACGCAGCCATTGAGTAAAATAGCCATCAGTGAAAATATTAATAACGACTTAATTTTCATAACCATATCAACTTCCCTTAACCGTACGTATAAGCCCTTCTTGAGTAGAAGAAGCCACTAACTCGCCCTGTTGATTGAAAAACTGTCCCCTTACATAACCCCTACCACCACTGGCATTAGGGCTATCGATACTGTAAAGCAACCATTCGCCCATATTGATTTGGCGATGGAACCAGATAGCATGATCTATCGTCGCCATTCGCACTCCTGGACTCAAAAATGAAACGCCATGGGGCTGTGCTGCCGTCACTAAAAAGTTAAAGTCGGAAGCGTAGGCAAGTAAATATTCATGGATATGCGCATCGGTTGGCATAGGGCCATTTGCCCTTAGCCAAACATAACGATAAGGCTCGGTTTCTTTTGGTGCAAATGGATGGAGAGGATTGACGAGCCGCATTTCAATTGGTGCATCGGCCATAAACTTTTCCAGCATTTTAGCGGGAACTTTATCCCGCATCGTCATTGCGAGTTCTTGCTGATTTAACAGACCTTCGGGGCCGGATACCTGCGGCATCACAGCTTGATGACTAAAACCCTCTTCAGGTTCTTGAAAAGAACAGGTCATATGGAAAATGGGCCGTCCCTTTTGGATAGCACTAACGCGCCTTGCACTAAAACTGCCACCATCGCGCATATTCTCCACTTCATAAACAATCGGCAGCTTTTCGTCACCCGCACGTAAAAAATAGGAATGCAAGGAATGCACTTTACGCTCAACGGGAACCGTTTGCTTAGCAGCACTTAAGGCCTGCCCCATCACTTGGCCGCCAAACACATGCCCAAACCCCAGATCTTGGCTTTGACCACGGAACAGTCCAATTTCAATTTGCTCGAGGGAAAGTAATGATAAAAGATCGTCTAATACCTGACTCATGGGATCCTACTGAATAGTTAGCCATTAATGCTAAAGGGTAACTCAGTTCTACTAGGGCTGACCAGCATTGAGTACACAATACCAAAACAGAAACCATGTTGAATCCGACAAAACACAGCCTTGAACTTAATCAATTTTAATATCGTGTTCGAGTGCACTGAGCTTTGACCAAGAAAGAACTTTATCTTCACCACTGGCATGTAGACTCACGGGAAACGCTTGATAAAGTTGGTGCCAACATTGCGCCAATTTATACGGTGTACATAATCCCTCACAAAAGTACGTCGGCAAAAACTCGACAAACATGCCATGACTGACACTCCCCGCTCCCGCCAGAATATGCTGCCCATTGGGTGCATGCTCGCTCACCAAAAAGGCGGTGGTAGCGGTAAGGGTATCAAGGGAAAATAAGGGTTGAATTGCTGGTGCCAAATGTTTCTCTGTCATGGCCGTCACCGCCTGCGGACACAGGCTATTAACCCGAATATTGTGTAGCGCCCCTTCGATGGACAAACTATTGACCATACCGACTAAGGCCATTTTTGCCGCACTAAATCCAACTTGATGTAAATCCCCAAATAGACCTGATGCCCCCGTGGTCATCATAATGCGGCCATAATCTTGCAATTTCATCAATGGCCATACCGCTTGGGTTAAATAAAAACTGCCATTTAAATCCACATCTAACTGTCGCTGCCACTGTTCAGTAGTGATCCTTTCAAAGGCACAAGCACCATAAACACCCGCGTTATTAATTAAAATATCAATTCGTTGCCAGTTTTTTGCAACTTCATCAACCATACGATCTACTGCCGCTTTGTCACTCACATCGAGGACAAAATAAAGGCAATCACCACCTAACTTATGAATACTGTCAAAGGTCTGCATCAAGTTGTCATTGGTGGAATGAGTAGCAGAGTGAGCATCACTGATTAACTCAGCACAGCGAGCGATAGGTTGATCGATAAGTACGACTTTAGCACCCCGCTCTGCCAGCATAATAGCGTAAGCTCGGCCTAGTCCTGAACCCGCTCCTGTGATCAGTGCTACTTTCTTATCGAAACGCATCTGAACGTATCCTTATTGATATAATGCAAACTCGCATTATCTGGAGTGTGTAAGTCACGTAAAATCAACATCAGTATATAAGTGGCATCTTTGATGTTTACAACCTAACGAGTGCGTTGAATAATTTACCTAAATTAATAAAATCTTAGGTAAAGGGTTAAATAACCCTTTACCTATAACAACACAGACTTTTATGATTTTCTTTGAGCTTGACGACAAATATCATTCCATAAGAGTGAACATATGTGCGCCAATTCAAACTCTGTTAAATGCGTTTATTAGATAGTGCTCACTTTCGGCTGAAATATTGTTATGCTACTGCCAATTGAATACCCTTTTCTTTTTCGAGATAACGACTGGACGCCATGAATCCTTGGATTTTAGCCATAAGGCCGCGCACACTTCCTGCAGCAATCGGCCCACTATTGATAGGTAATATTCTTGCCTTACACCTTAACAGTTTTAGTTGGTTAATCGCTGCAACCTCCACGCTCTGTGCCGTGTTGCTACAAGTTGCGGTTAACCTTGCTAACGACTACTTTGATTTTAAAAATGGCATAGATACCGCCGAACGGATCGGCCCCACTCGCGTTAGCCAAAGTGGGATGATCCCTGCAAATAAAGTGCGTAATGCAATGATATTGTGTCTTATCCTTGCCCTCGCCGTCGGTTCCTATTTGATTTGGCATGGCGGCTGGCCTATCGCCATCTTAGCAGCGGCTGCTATTTTAGGCGCTCTTGGTTATAGTGGTGGCCCCTATCCATTGGCCTCCCATGGACTCGGTGAAGTTGCTGCATTTGTCTTTTTTGGATTAGTCGCCGTGGTTGGCAGTTATTATCTGCAAGCGGGTGATACAACAATCAATGCTTGGCTGTTAGGCTGTGCCATTGGCTTATTTAATGCCGCGATTATGTTAGTCAACAATACGCGAGATATTCGTACCGATACTCAAGCAGGCAAGCACACCTTGGCAGTACGTATTGGCGAAGCACAGGCAAAAGTACTCTATCAAGCTTTGATTTATTTGCCCTTTGGCTTAGTGATTGCTGGCTTTTTATTCGGCATTTTACCCGGCTTACCTGTACTGCTTGCGGGATTATCGCTGCTTATCGCCCGTAAACTCAGTAGCGATTTTTATGCCGTATCCGGTGAGGCTTTAAACCCGCTGCTCGGCCGCACTGCTAAGTTAACCATGATTTTCAGTACCTTATTCAGTGTGGGTTTAGTTTTTACGGCGTAACGTAAAAGTGCTAAGTGAGTGCTACAAGGTTAATTCTGAAGATAAAAAAGGTTCGTATCCTTGGTAGATACAAACCTTTTTTATTGGTAAGCGCAACTTCAGTTTCACCTCAACAACCGACAAGGGAAATCCAACATCAGACTATTGCCAGATATAACCCGAGATCAGTGTGTTTAACAAAATACCGTTAAAATTACGTTGGGCTTGGGATGAGTCATTGTGACCTGCGCCAAAACACACATGCAGTGGCAGTAAATGCTCTTCCCGCGGATGACTAAAACGCGCTTCAGGCGCCGCTTGCCAGTGTGTTAACGCTGTTTTTGCCTCGGCAGTGCTCGCACTTGCCGTTAATGTTTGCATGAGCCAATGATCAAATTCTGCACTGCGGCTTTGCACTGTAAGCTCGCTAGAAAAAAACGCCCGCATATTATGAAACGACATGCCAGAGCCCACTATTAATACCCCTTGTTCCCGCAGCGGCGCTAAAGCCTCACCAATTGCAATATGAGTCTTAGAAGCGAGACTGTCGACTAACGACATCTGCACCACGGGAATATTAGCCTCTGGATACATCAGCTTAAGTGGCACAAAGGTGCCGTGATCGAATGCGCGCTCGGCATCTAAGCGGGCAGTGATCCCCTTATCTGCTAACATCTTAGCAATCTGTCCGGCTAATTCTGGCTCACCAGGAGCAGGATACGTCAACTGATAAGCCTCAGGTGGAAATCCATAGTAGTCATACAAAATACTTGGTTTAGGGCTACTCGACAAAGTCACTACCGATTCTTCCCAATGGGCGGTGATCAGTATAATCGCCTTAGGGGTTGGAATTGGTGCCGTAACCGACGATAAAAATGCCGTTAACTCCGAATGATTAGCATCATTGAGCAAAGGCATAGGGCCACCACCGTGGGGGACAAACAGCACAGGCATTCGACTGACTTTAGCTTGTCTCATTATGTTCTCGTGTTGATTAACTTATATCTGAACTAACTATTGTTTACCGTTAACGTACAGCATTTATCGCTAAATGACTTTTCAATAAACTCAAAATGCTGAACGACTCTGCGATAGCTGTCTCTGAAGGTGCACTAAACGCTCCACAATTTCATCGAGCTTGATAATAAGAAATAGCCCTATCGATAAACTCAATGCTGGCAGCGCATTCATTGCCGCTTCATAGTTAAAGTGGAAATAAATCGCCCCCATCATAATGGCTAGTAGACCACTCGCATAATGGCTAGTAGACCACTCGCCGAGAGCACTCGGTAGTCACGCAAAAACAATCCAAGGGCGCCAATGACTTCCATTAACCCAACCAAATAGCCAAAACCAGTGGGGAGATTCATCAAGGTGAAGGGGACATGGAACATAGGCACCCCAAACAATTTGGCAAATCCAGAGATAAAAAATACTATGCTCATCGCCAATGTTACGGTTGCGGCGGCGCGATTGAGTGTATTAGCACAAAGGTATAATTTCTGTGTATCTGCCTCAGCAACTAAGTCAGTAGTAACAGAGCCCTTATCGCCACATAAGTTTGAAAGTCCCATAGAACACCCCATTTAACTGAATATTGGCCGTCAGTCTTGGGCATCAATGTGCAGACGACGAGCGAGATATGGCGTAGATTATGAGCCGATAAAAGATAAATAAATATGGAATAAAATCTAACATCTCTTAAACTAATAATTTAGATCTTGCGAGTAACGCCAATGACCTTAGATCAACTGTTGATGTTTAAAACCGTAGCTGAGGCGGGCTCGCTTAAAGCCGCTAGCGACAAGCTGCATAAAACCCAACCCGCCATTAGTCAAAGTATTAAACAGTTAGAATCCCAACTCGATCTTATCCTGTTTAATCGCGAAGGTTATCGACTCGCCCTGACAGAGCAAGGTCGAAAACTGCTGCAACATACTCAGCGAGTGCTGAATGAAGCGCAGGAAATGAAACAAGTCGCGAAGCATTTGGCAAAAGGCAACGAAGCGAGCATCACCTTAGCCTTCGAGGCCTCGTTCAATCTCGCTCAGATCCTACCCATTCTAGAGCGGACTCAAAATGAATTTCCCTATACTCAAATCATCCTCAAGCAAGAGTTTTTAACTGGCGCGCTTGAAGCGCTAAATCAAGATAAAGCCGAAATTGCTATTTCAGCTGGCGGGATTGAGCCGCTGCATTCAACTCATTTACAGGTAGCCTATTTATTTTCCGGTAACCTTCTCGATGTAGCTTCCCCACGTTTACTAGAACGTCATCCGACCCTCACCTGCGCGAAGGAACTCGTCAATGAATATCAAATAGTGATCCAAGATACGGGCTCAGGCACTGCGAATATTGAATTTGGGGTACAAGCGGGTCAACGACGTTGGTATGTTAATGATTTTTATACTAAGAAAATGCTAATTCAAAGCGGTATGGGTTGGGGAAAACTGCCCTACTATATGATTGAACAAGCACTAAAACAAAAGGAACTGG
Source organism: Shewanella profunda (assembly GCF_023283765.1). Taxonomy (GTDB): domain Bacteria; phylum Pseudomonadota; class Gammaproteobacteria; order Enterobacterales; family Shewanellaceae; genus Shewanella; species Shewanella profunda. Next base: position 32,785 of record NZ_JAKILG010000034.1, read on the forward strand.
TTCCACTCAATCTACGCGAAAGGCAAAACAGCATTCAGCTCGACTACTATGTCATGCGCAAACCTCACTCACCACTAGGACCTGTTGCCCAAACCCTTTGGCAAAATCTAGTGATCTTTGCGACATCCCCAGAGGATAGGCTTAACGGCCAGTGAAAAAAATAAAGGGCCAAAAGGCCCTTTTAGTCAAGCTTTTGATCCTACTGTATTTCTTGTTTTGCAACCGCCCGATCTAACTTAGCGCGCTCAACTTCGGGTGAGGCTTTAATCGCATTAACTAAGGCGATTAAATCCGCACCATCTTGAGCGGCTAATAGCACTAAGTTACTGTTATTTTTCCAATCCACTCTCAACCCATAAAGTTTAGCGAAATCCTCGGCTGAGGTTTCTGGTTTAAGCTTAACCACCAGTTTGCCCGTCATTTCAGCAAATGGCTTACCCGACTGAGTCACCACTTGTTGCCCTTTCATCAACTGCTTAGCTTGCTTAACACCGGAGTCGGTCTTGATATAGTATTGTGTATCCGCTCCCAAAAACTCAGCACGGCTTAGAGTTACCCCTTTTGTTTCACCCTGAGGTGGAACCAAATCAACTTTGTCATGTGCCATAGCTTGTGCAGACAGTGATAGAGCGACTGCGACTAATGATAAATTTAATATTTTCATTTGGTACTCCTTAAGATGCAGACTTGGCAGCATGGCCGTGGAAACGAATTGACCAACCTTTCAATTTACCGTCAGCCTCGTTAGGAATTGAGATATAGCCTTGGTCATACTTAATAAATCTGTAACTACCGCTATTCACATCGATAAGCTTGATAGTCCATTCCCCCTTTGATGACTCACCGTAAAACGCATTTGACAGCATAGGTGTCGCATCATAGCCCGTGACAATATCATTAGGATTGGTTTTATCCATCACGCCTTGATAAACCTGACCGTTATAAGGTGTCATCAGCACGCTTTTAGTGCCAGCAGGAGAAATAAGCTCTACAGCCAGATCCGGCAGGCGCAGGTGATCTGCCGTTAGCTCAATCTGTACCGCTTCGATAACTAAATCCTCAGTAACGACTTGAGTGTCACTGACACCATTTACATTGGCATCGGGGATAGATTTAGCTAACACTTCGCTTGCTTGCCACTCTGAAACAACATATTCACCTAAATCTTCTGCATAAGACTTAGCCAGTTTGACTGCTTCACTCACATTGACTCGACCAAAACCATATAAATTATGGAATGAAAATCCTGCGGCGTTTTGTTGCCATGCGGGAATAGCCGCATATTCTGCCGCACCTTCACCCACTCCGACAGTGACCGTTTTTGCAGCGATCTGTGCATCAACTTTTGTCGCTGTTTTTGCCAGAACATGGCGTACATCACGCCAAGTTAACTCAGGATTAGCACTCATAATTACCGCAACAGCACCAGACGTATTAGGTGCTGCAGATGAAGTCCCATTCATGGTAGAAGTGTAATCACAATTGGAATTTAAAGGATGTAATCCACCATGGAATGGCGTACTTGGACGATCTTCGGCAATGACAGAACCCTTATCACAACCCATACGATCCGTTGTGACAATAGCAGGCGCATCATCACCATATTCACCGCCTGGCGCCGTTAAAAATACATTAGAGCCGACAGAGGAATAACTTGATAATTGACCATTCGCGTTAATGGCACTCACCACTAAGTTGTAAACGTTAGCATTATCGCTAGACATATTTGAGTTGTGGAAAGGTAAACCATGGTTGGCTGGATTTTCTGGCGTAGCATCAAAGTAATCACCCGGTAACCAGAAGGTGCGGAAACGATAGTAATCATAACCATTACCCGCAGATTTCACGAAGATACTGCCTTTCCCATCAAAGCTTTGAGTCGCCACATCCCGATATACTTCAGTTTCATCTTCATCAAAAGTATCAGGAAATGGAACGCTATAACCATAACTTTGGTTAAACACACGAGCACTGTCACTATAGGCACTCGCCCCATGGGATTTGACAAAGTTTTCAAATGTTTGCACATTTGCGACTTGGCCAGTTGGATCTGAGTCTAAGAAGTTAAAGCCAATCAGTTGTGCCTTTGGCGCAACACCACGCCCACCAATACCGTTCCAACCTTCTGCGGCAATAATACCCCCTACAGCAGTACCATGACCCGCAGAACCAGCAAATGGCGTAGGATCAACGGTACCTGTGATGAGGTTGTAAGAACCCCCATTCACTATATTGTTAACCAGATCAGCGTGAGCAATTTCTAACCCATCATCCACCACAGCAACCGTGATACCTTGACCCATGATCTGCTGTGACATAGCGCCACTCACATTCATGTCTTCACCCACAACACCGCGACTAGCGGCAAACGCATTTTGTCCCGTGTTTTTTAAATGCCATTGGTATGCATATAAAGGATCGCCATTTTTAATATTAATAATTAAATTAGCTTCGGCAGTATACTGACCATCAGATACTTTGAATTTAATAACTTCGGTACCTTCAGTCACATCCGTGGAATAAGTGAACTCACCTGTACTTTTATTAACCAGAGTTAACGTTCCTAATTTTATGTCACTAGGATCAACCAATGAATAAGTTAAACCACCTTCCGCATCTGTTGCATCTAACTTACCGGAGAATAATAAAGACTGGGACACGTCAATAGTGATATCAGCAGTAAGTGGTGCTGTGTTGACGGGTTCGGGAGACTTTTTATCACTACCACAACCTGCCAATAAGGCAGCTGTGATACTTAATGCAACAATGGACATACGCATGATAGACATTCCTTCTTGTCATTACATCTTATAATTTAATGTGGATAATGAGTATTAATTCACCATTTCCGCATTAAATACTGTTATTTTAATTATTTTTATCACCACCAAAACAATTAACAAATGAATCAATGGCGACACACCTTTTAACATATGCGTAAAGGGTGTGAAAACATGTATAAACAGTATGACAGATTGAATATGACGATCTGACGTATAAAACCTGCAGGCTAAATAAACTCAAAAACATTCTCACCCATCAAAGATGAATAAAAATACACATTAAATAACAAATAGTTACAATGTAAAACCAAAATTTTCTATGGTGATTTTAAATGATTTAGATTAATAATAAATTGTTACAATTTTATAAAAATGGGCAGTTTACCGTATTCAAACCTCATAAATAAAATGCCTTTTACCGTACTTATGACAATATAAGTTCTATTGAACGTTGCTTTAAACAGACAATAGTTAATTTAACTTATAGCATGCACTGTTATTTAAATTGATAGTTACGGTTAAACACAAACAAACCTTGAATAAAAAAAGTCCTTATTTCAATCAATATTAACTGTTAACACAACCCATAAATAAGTCACTCAAAAAACCATATAAACAACCAAGTATCAATGACATTTATCAAACATGATGGATATAGAAAACACACTTAAAAATTAAAAACACAGTGGTAACTGCATATTGAATCGAGCTATATTCACATAAAAAAACGCCTCAATTTTGAGGCGTCTTTTGATTATTATGATTATTTACACTCGATAGTTAACAGTATTAAAGCTTAGTTAAAGTACGCACCTTCGCGCTCCAATCTAAGTGGTACTTCTCGCCTGCAGGGGTATCGATACGTTCAAATGTATGAGCACCAAAAAAGTCACGCTGACCTTGGAGTAAATTCGCCGGTAATGTTTCGCAACGGTAACTGTCGTAATACGCCAGAGCCGAGCTAATACACGGCGCTGGGATGCCTTGCATTATCGCAGTAGCCACCGCTGTGCGCCATAGGCCTTGTTTTTCAGACAAGGCAGACGCAAAACTGTCCGCCATCATCAGATTGCTAAGCTCAGGATTATCTTTATAAGCTTGGGTAATTGATTGCAGGAAAGTCGCACGAATAATGCAGCCCGCACGCCAAATTTTTGCAATTTCAGCAAAATCTAACTGCCATTTTTGCTCATGGGCCGTCATCGCCATTAACTGGAAACCTTGGGCATAACAACAAACTTTTGCGCAATATAACGCGCTTTCAAGGGCTTCAATCAATTGCGCTTTTTGCGCATTATCAATAATTGTTGGATTTGGCCCCGCTAATTTCTGGCTAAGTTGCAAGCGTAAGGATTTTTGGGTACTCACGGCGCGAGCATACACAGCCTCAGCAATCGTCGGCGCCGGACAGCCAATTTGTAAACTGCTCACGGCAGTCCACAAACCTGTGCCTTTCTGGCCCGCTTTATCTAAGATCATTTCCACCAGCGGTTTACCCGTTAATGGATCGGCCTGTTTTAATACCTCGCTGCTGATTTCCATCAAATAGCTGTTCAAGCTGCCTTTATTCCAGCGTTCGAACACATCGCCAACTTCCGATGCACTCATACCTAAGCCATCATGCAACATTTGATACGCTTCGCAAATCAACTGCATATCAGCGTATTCGATACCGTTGTGTACCATTTTCACATAATGGCCAGAACCCGCAGGACCAATATAAGTCGTGCATGGCTCGCCTTCGGTCACAGGATTTCCCGGCTCGAAGCGTTCGATAGGTAACCCGGTTTTTGCATCAACCTTAGCGGCAATCGCTTTCCAAATAGGTTCGACGTGATGCCATGCATCTATATCGCCGCTGGGCATAAGGGATGGACCGAAACGCGCTCCGACTTCACCGCCCGAAACTGCAGAGCTGAAAAATACAAACTGGCCTTTATAACGAGCTTCACGCTCGACGGTATCTGTCCATAGGCTGTTACCCGTATCAATAACGATATCGTCGGACTCAATTCCGGCAGAAATCAAGGCTCTACACACACCGTCGACGGGGGCTCCGGCAGGAACAGAAAGTACAAGAATGCGGGGTTTTGTGAGGCTGGCTAACATTTCGGTAAGATTAGCACAGCCAAGAATGCGAGGTTTGAGTCCAGCGCGCTCCTGTTTTTCTTGCTGTATAACACCACTAACTTTAACAGGATCGAGGTCAAATGCGCTGACCTGATATTGGTTATCCGCGATGTTTAGCGCGAGGTTTTTACCCATCACGCCAAGGCCAATTACACCGATATCATTAAGATTGCTGTGGTTTTTCATTATATTATTCCCACGGGTCACAGAGGTTAAAACTAACCAATTTTGAGGCGTAATTATAGCGATTTTTGTAACTTAATTACCAGAGACATACCATTGGCAATTTCGATTGCACTGTTCGATTGTATAGAGAGTACCAATCGTTTAGGTCTCATCTCATCCTCCATAAGCGTCAACTAATGGGCGAGTTTAAGCCCTAAAACACCCAGTAATATCAATAACAAACTGGCAATTTTAAGTAAGCTAACGCCTTCTCCTAACAGGAAAATACCTGCAATCGCCGTACCCATAGCACCTATGCCGACCCACACGCCGTAAGCCGTACCAATCGGTAATTGCTTAACAGCAAGCCCTAGCAACAATACACTGATCGCCATAGATGCCACTGTAAAGACACTTGGCCACAAACGCGTAAAACCTTCGGTATATTTCAGCCCTATGGCCCAACCAATTTCGAATAAACCCGCAAGGACTAATAACAACCAGCTCATAGTGAACTCCCATAAAGGGGTCGTCCCCATGTTAGATTAGGCGTATTTAGGGTCGTCCCTAAGCCATTTGATTATCGTGATAACTGTACGTGACGATTGTACGTGATAGCTGTACATGATGAGCCTGCAAGCCTAGCAAATTTGAGACGAAAACTTCAATCTTTGATTTTTCCAAAATGAGAAATGCAGATAACAAAAAGGCGATAGCAAGCTTTGTAAGTTAACTATCGCCTTGATATTTCCACTCTTTATAAGGCCATTACACTCTTTCTATTAAGGCATTTACACTAAGGCATCGGCATAACCCATGCGAGTGAGCGCGGTTCGCACTAGCTCTAAGGTCTGTGGATCTTCTATGGTCGCTGGCGCGGTATATTGCTGATTATCGGCAATTTTTCGCATAGTCCCGCGTAAAATTTTACCAGAGCGCGTTTTAGGTAGTTTTTGAATCGCACTCACTAACCTAAAGGAAGCAACAGGACCAATCTCTTGACGCACTAAGGTAATTAACTGTTTATGCAGTTCTTCATCACTAATAGTTACGCCCTTTTTCAATACCACTAACCCCAATGGCACCTGACCTTTAAGCTGATCATCAACCCCAATCACAGCCGCTTCGGCCACATCTGGGTGTTGACATAGAACTTCTTCAAAACGCCCCGTCGATAACCTATGCCCCGCCACATTAATGATGTCATCGATACGACTCATAATGTAGAGATAACCGTCTTCATCGGTATAGCCCGCGTCACCGGTTAAGTAATACCCCGGATACATGGACAAGTAACTATCTTGATAACGTTGATCATTTTGCCACAGTGTCGTCAAAGTACCCGGCGGCAAAGGTAGCTTAATCACCACATTACCCGAGGTATTGGGCGCAACTTGCTCACCCAATTCGTCCAGCACTTCAACCGCATAACCTGGCACGGGTAAAGCAGGCGATCCAGGTTTAATGGTAACCGGTGCTGTACCCATCAAGTTTGCCGCTACAGGCCAACCCGTTTCAGTTTGCCACCAGTGATCGATAACAGGTTTAGCGAGTTTAGTGTGTGCCCAAACTAAGGTATCGGGATCGCAACGCTCACCCGCCAAGAACACATTTTTAAGACATCTTAAATCAACACCTTGTAGATATTCACCGTCAGGATCTTCACGCTTAATTGCCCGAATAGCCGTCGGTGCGGTGAAGAAGCTTTTGACCTTATATTTGGCAATCGTGCGCCAAAATGCGCCGGGATCGGGCGTCCCCACAGGTTTGCCCTCGTACATTAAGGTGGTTGCGCCCACCAATAGAGGTCCATACACAATGTAAGAATGACCGACAACCCAGCCCACATCGGACGCCGCCCAAAAGACATCGCCCGCTTGAATATCGTAAATATGCTGCATCGACCAAGCCAGAGCCACGGCATGGCCACCATTATCCCGCACCACACCTTTAGGCTGACCCGTGGTGCCTGAGGTATAAAGCACATACAAGGGATCTGTGGCCTTAAGGGCGACACAATCGACCTTAGGCGCAGTTGCTAATGCGGCTTGCCAATCTAAGTCACGGCCTTCGAGTAAGTCAGCATGATATTGGCTACGATTTAAAATTAGACAATGCTCAACCTGATGAACAGCTTGTGCCAGTGCTTTATCTAACAGAGGTTTATAAGGGATCACGCCCGAAGGTTCAATACCGCAGGATGCCGACAATACCAATTTGGGTTTAGCATCATTGATCCGAGTCGCGAGTTCATTGGCGGCAAAGCCACCAAAAACCACCGAATGAATCGCGCCTATGCGGGCGCAAGCCAACATAGCGAAGGCGGTTTCGGGCACCATGGGCATATAAATCACCACACGGTCACCCTTACCGATACCAATGGATTGCATAAAGCCCGCGAGTCGGCTCACTTGAGCCAGTAACTCCGCATAGCTAATACCGTATTCAGTGTCAGTCACTGGGCTCACATATTGGATCGCCACTTGCTCACCGCGCCCAGCTAACACATGGCGGTCGACGGCGTTATAACAAGTATTCATCTCACCATCAGCAAACCAATGGTAAAATGGTGCCTGCGACTCATCGAGTACAGTTTGCGCTGGTTTTATCCAATCGAGCGTCTTGGCCGCTTCTCCCCAGAAATCGGCTTTATTAAGCAAGGATGCTTGATGCAACGCTTGATGTTTTTGTTGATTTTGCTTTCCAGTTTGCGCTACAGATGCATTTTGCTGTTCGATCAACATATGCCCTCCAATCAGGACTGCGACTTTAATTAGCAGCCGCAATAACTACCCCTTCCTTCCTGCTTCTATTATTAGCAGGGCCGCATCACCCCCACTATTAGACGTTAGCCTATAACCAGAGAGTATTTGTGGTTTTATGTGAGAACACTAATTTAAAGCACACGTTTTAATCTCGCTGCACAGGCTTATGGCAATAGGGATTGACAGCATTTTGTGAAGAGAATAAAAGTTCAAATCTTTACCTTTACGTAAACTTCATATATCTTGCTTAAAACTGATTATTTAGGGTGCATGAATGAGCACAACGAACACAATACAAACGACATACTCGATTAGTGATCTCTCAAAAGAGTTTGATATCACCACGCGGAGCATTCGTTTTTACGAAGACCAAGGTTTGCTTAAGCCTAAACGCCGCGGCCAGACCCGCATTTATAGCCTAAAAGACAGAGTCCGTCTCAAACTTATTCTGCGTGGCAAGCGCTTAGGCTTCTCTTTGGCTGAAACCCGTCGGTTATTCGAACTATACGATGCAGATAAAAGCAGCACTTCTCAGCTCAACACTATGCTAGCCCTTGTGGAAGAAAAGAAATCCGCCCTACAGCAGCAAATGGATGACATTAAAGTGGTGCTGATGGAGCTCAATTCCGCCGAGCAGCAATGCCGTATAGCCCTAGAAGAAAGCAAGACCAAAGCTTAAAAAGACTCAAGCACCTAAAAATCATAAAAACTATAACTATCTGAAATTAGAACATTTGAAAGGACACAAGCAATGAACTCACTCTACACCAGTCTCAATTTTGGCCTTGGCGAAGATGTCGATATGCTGCGCGATGCAGTGCAGGATTTTGCCGCGAATGAAATCGCCCCGATTGCCGCAAGAGTGGATCACGACAACGCTTTCCCCAATGAACTTTGGCCTGTGCTTGGAGGAATGGGACTGCTCGGCGTAACCGTACCCGAAGAGTTCGGCGGTGCAAACATGGGCTACCTTGCCCACGTCGTGGCGATGGAAGAAATCTCCCGCGCATCAGCCTCAATCGGCCTAAGTTACGGCGCCCATTCCAACTTGTGTGTCAATCAAATTAACCGTAACGGCAGTGCAGCGCAAAAAGCCAAATATCTGCCAAAGCTTGTGAGTGGTGAGCATATCGGCGCGCTGGCCATGAGTGAGCCAAACGCGGGTTCTGACGTGGTTTCAATGAAGCTGCATGCCCGTAAAGAAGGCGACCGTTATATCTTAAACGGCAACAAGATGTGGATCACCAACGGTCCAGATGCGCACACCTATGTGATTTACGCTAAAACCGACCTCACCAAAGGCGCACACGGTATTACCGCTTTTATTGTTGAGCGTGATTCTAAAGGCTTTAGCCAAGCGCAGAAACTCGACAAACTGGGTATGCGCGGCTCTAACACTTGTGAACTAGTATTCCAAGATGTTGAAGTACCAGAAGAAAACATTTTAGGCGGCCTCAATAACGGCGTAAAAGTGCTGATGAGCGGCCTAGATTATGAGCGCGTCGTACTGTCTGGCGGCCCACTGGGGATCATGAACGCCTGTATGGACATCGTTGTGCCTTACATCCACGAGCGTGAGCAATTTGGCAAATCCATCGGTGAATTCCAACTAGTACAAGGCAAGTTAGCCGACATGTACACAGGCATGAATGCCGCAAAATCCTATGTTTATAACGTGGCAAAATCCTGCGACCGCGGTGAAACCACCCGTAAAGATGCCGCGGGCGCCATTCTTTATAGCGCAGAACTCGCCACCAAAATGGCACTGGATGCTATTCAACTGCTGGGCGGCAATGGCTATGTGAACGAATATGCCGCGGGCCGTTTGCTGCGTGATGCCAAACTGTATGAAATCGGCGCCGGCACCTCAGAAATTCGCCGCATGCTGATTGGCCGCGAACTGTTCAATGAGTCGAAATAACGCGAGTTGACATAATCTCTCACCAGTGAATGGGTAGCACCTCACTGTAACTTACAGTTTGCGCCCATTCGAGCAAGGTGATACCGAGTTTCCGCTTTATAAGGACAATCAAAGTGACGCAAATAAGCAGTCGTATCAACGCCCGTAGCGATGAATTTAAAGCCAAATCCGACGATATGGCCACGCTCGTGGCCGATCTTAAAACTAAACTCAATAAAATCGAACTCGGCGGCGGCCCTGTGGCGCTGGAGCGTCATTTATCCCGCGGTAAATTGCTGCCACGTCAACGGGTTGAAAAGCTGCTCGATGCGGGCTCGCCCTTTTTAGAGCTATCGCAATTTGCGGCGTTTGAAGTTTATGACGAAGAAGTGCCCGCAGCGGGCATTATCGCTGGTATCGGCCGAGTGAGTGGTGTCGAGTGCATGATCATCGCCAACGACGCTACAGTTAAAGGCGGCACTTACTACCCGATTACCGTTAAAAAACATCTACGCGCCCAAGATATTGCGAGCCGTTGTCACTTGCCTTGTATCTATTTAGTCGACTCGGGCGGCGCTAACCTGCCCCGCCAAGATGAAGTCTTCCCCGACCGCGACCATTTCGGCCGCATCTTTTACAATCAAGCGCAAATGTCCGCTAAGGGCATACCCCAAATTGCTGTAGTGATGGGCTTATGTACCGCAGGCGGCGCCTATGTGCCTGCCATGGCGGATGAATCGATTATCGTAAAAGATCAAGGCACTATCTTCTTAGCCGGCCCGCCATTAGTCAAAGCGGCCACAGGTGAAGAAGTCAGCGCCGAAGAGTTAGGCGGCGCCGAAGTGCACACCAAAATTTCCGGCGTCGCGGATCATTTAGCCCAAAACGATGAGCACGCGTTAGAGCTTGCCCGCCGCGCGGTATCACGCCTAAATCATCAAAAAGAAATCAAATCACTCTTAAGTCCTGTCAAACCGCCAAAATTCGATATCAGCGAACTGTACGGCATTGTCGGCACCGACTTGAAAAAGCCCTTTGATGTCAAAGAAGTGATCGCCCGTATCGTCGATGATTCTGATTTTGATGAGTTTAAAGCCAACTATGGCGCGACCTTAGTGTGCGGTTTTGCCCGTATTCACGGCTATCCTGTCGGTATCGTCGCTAACAACGGCATTCTGTTCTCAGAGTCGGCGCAAAAAGGCGCGCACTTTATTGAACTGTGTTGCCAACGCAAAATTCCGCTGCTGTTCCTACAAAATATCACCGGCTTTATGGTGGGTAAAAAGTACGAACACGAAGGCATAGCCAAACACGGCGCCAAAATGGTGACCGCGGTTTCTTGTGCCAATGTGCCTAAATTTACTGTGATTATCGGCGGCAGCTACGGCGCGGGTAACTACGGCATGTGTGGCCGCGCGTTCGAACCGACCATGATGTGGATGTGGCCTAATGCCCGTATTTCTGTGATGGGCGGCGAGCAAGCCGCTGGCGTTCTCGCCACAGTGCGCCGCGACGGTTTAGCCCGTAAGGGTGAAGAATGGTCACTTGAGGATGAAAAAGCCTTTAAAGCGCCGATTATCGCCCAGTACGATAAAGAAGGTCATCCCTACCATGCCAGTGCCCGTTTATGGGATGACGGCATTATCGACCCAGCGCAAACCCGTGATGTGGTCGGCCTTGCCCTATCGGCAGCATTAAATGCTCCTATCGAAGACACCCGCTTTGGTGTGTTCCGTATGTAAAAGGCACATGTGAAAAACATATGTCACACAAGAAGATAGGGAAAGAATAATGACAGACACATTAAACAGCGCTAGCGGCACAAAGGATTTAAGCAACTTACAGCACGTGAGCTATGCGCTTAATAACGGCGTTGCCGAGCTTATTTTAGATCGCAGCGATGTGCACAACGCCTTCGATGAAGTGATGATTAGCGAGATGATTAGCGTCCTTAGCTATTTTGCTGAGCACAAGGATTGCCAAGTACTGGTACTCAAAGCGAACGGCAAAAACTTCAGCGCCGGCGCCGATCTCAATTGGATGCGCAAGCAAGCCAAAATGGACTTTGAGCAAAACCTAAATGATGCCAAAGCCTTAGCAAAACTGATGCAGGATCTTGATACCTTTCCTAAGCCCACTATTGCACTAGTGCAAGGTGCTGCCTTTGGCGGCGCACTGGGGCTGATTTGCGCCTGCGATATCGCTATCGCCACGACGCGCGCCAGCTTTTGCTTAAGCGAAGTGAAACTCGGATTAATTCCAGCAGTGATAAGCCCTTATGTTGCCCGTGCTATGGGTAACCGCGCATCGCGCCGCTACATGCTGACCGCCGAGCGTTTTAGTGCAGAAACCGCATTAAAGCTTAACGTCATTCATGAGATCAGCGATGACTTAGACGCCGCCGCAAAGCCGATGATTGAAGCGTTGCTAGCCAATAGCCCGCAGGGCATGGCATGGGTAAAAACACTGCTGTCGCATCTTGAAGACGGCGTGATAGACCAAAACACCATTGATTACACTAGCGAGCGTATCGCCCGCATTCGGGTATCGACCGAGGGCCAAGAGGGCTTAAATGCCTTTTTTGAGAAACGTCAGCCTAACTGGCAACAAGCGCACTCCACTCCCCTTCCTACGCCCATGCAAAAGCCAAGTGATACCCAAGGAGCCCTTTGATGTTGACCAAGCACATGTTTACCAAGTTATTGATTGCTAACCGCGGTGAAATCGCCTGTCGCATCATCAAAACTGCCCATGCCATGGGCGTTCGCACCGTTGCCTTGTATTCCGATGCCGATAAAGAAGCGCGCCATGTCGCCATGGCCGACGAATCCTTCTACTTAGGTGGCAGTGCGCCAGCGGACTCCTATTTAAAGGGCGATTTGATTATCGACATCGCTAAAAAAGCTGGCGCCCAAGCCATTCATCCAGGTTATGGTTTCTTATCTGAAAACGCCGACTTTGCCCGTAAATGTGAAGCCGCAGGCATCGCCTTTGTTGGCCCAGGCAGTGATGCTATCGATGCCATGGGCAGCAAAAGTGCCGCCAAATCCATTATGACGGCGGCAAACGTGCCGTTAGTGCCGGGTTACCACGGCGATGACCAAACCGATGCCACCTTAAAAGCTGAGGCACTGAAAATCGGCTTCCCTATGCTGATTAAAGCGGCTTATGGCGGCGGCGGTAAAGGCATGCGTATCGTTGAGAACGAAGGCGAAATCATGGAAGCCGTTAACTCGGCGCGCCGTGAAGCGGCCTCTTCTTTTGGTAACGATAAGTTATTGATGGAGCGTTATTTACGCCAGCCGCGCCACGTCGAAGTGCAAGTGTTTGCCGACACCTTTGGCAATGCGATTTACTTATCGGATCGCGACTGCTCGATTCAACGTCGCCACCAAAAAGTGGTCGAAGAGGCACCAGCGCCCGGTTTAAGCGATGCACTGCGTGCTCAAATGGGTGAAGCGGCCGTCGCGGCAGCCAAAGCCATCGACTATGTTGGCGCGGGCACTGTGGAGTTTCTGCTCGACACAGACAATAGCTTCTATTTCATGGAGATGAACACCCGTCTGCAGGTTGAGCATCCCGTCACCGAAATGGTCACTGGCCAAGACTTAGTGAAATGGCAATTGATGGTCGCCAGTGGTCAGCCACTGCCCCTTAAGCAAGATGAAGTGCGGATCCACGGCCATTCCTTTGAAGTGCGTATTTACGCCGAAGATCCACAAAATGAGTTTTTACCCGCCAGTGGTAAGCTCAACTTTTTGCGCGAACCCGAACAAAGCAAATACGTGCGTATCGATTCGGGCATTCGTGAAAATGATGTGATCAGTAACTTCTACGATCCTATGATTGCCAAGCTTATCGTCTGGGATGAATCGCGCCCGCGCGCCCTGCAGCGTTTAGTGCATGCCTTAGAGTCGTATCAAATCAGCGGTCTTAAGCACAACATTGAGTTTTTGGCGAACATTGCCGAGCACCCAGCGTTTGCCAAGGCCGACTTTAGCACTGACTTTATTGGCCGTTATGGCGACACCTTAATTGGCACTGCTTCAAGCGAAGCCGATACCGCCATTGCCTTTGCCGCGCTGTATCAAGTGCTTGCCCGTAAAGAAGCCGCTAAAGCACAGGCCGTCAACAGCGCCGATCCTTACTCGCCTTGGGGTCAAGTGAGCGGCTTTAGACTCAACAGCTGCAGCCAACACAATATTGCCCTGCTCGATGATGCCCATGAATTGCAGCAGTTAGTGATGCTCGATTTAGGCGATCGCTATCAATTACTCCAGCACGGTCAAGATTGCCTCTCGAGCAAAGAGTTAAATGGCGAGCTGAAACAAGATTTACTGCTCGCCGAAATCAACGGCCATAAGAGTAAAGTGCCCGTTAGTGCCCAAGGTGATGACTTTACGCTGTTTTTATCCTCTGGCAGTTACCACTTTAAAGCGGTGCAAACACTCGTGGTCGAAGAACAAGCCAGCAATGCCGACAAGTTAAAAGCGCCCATGAACGGCACGGTAGTGACCCATTTAGTCGAGGTCGGCACACAAGTTAAAGCGGGCCAAGGTTTGCTGGTGATGGAAGCCATGAAGATGGAATACACCATAGAAGCACCCTTCGATGGCATAGTCAGTGAGTTCTACTTTAAGGCGGGCGAGCTGGTCACCGATGGCGCAACCTTGCTCAACGTTGAGCCGTTAAACCTAGTGCCGTTAAATGAGGCGTCCCTAGTATCTGAAGCTGAGCCCACTGCGACCAAGGAAGCCTAAGATGTCGTTAGTCAATCTGAGCCAAGCAGCGAAAGCCAAAGACAGGGTTAGCATTTTCGAGATGGGTGCGCGCGACGGACTTCAAAACGAAGTCGCAGTGCCGACGGCAGCTAAAATCGCCTTGATTGAATCGCTGGCAGGTGCAGGGCTTAAGCGTATCGAAGCCGGCAGCTTTGTGTCACCTAAATGGGTGCCACAAATGGCCGATTCTGCCGATGTGCTCAAGCAAATACAGCGTCAAAGCGGCGTGGTGTATAGCGCGCTCACACCCAACGTTAAAGGCTTTGAACTGGCACTGGATGCAAACGCGAGTGAGGTGGCAATATTTGGCGCCGCCTCACAAAGCTTTAGTCAGCGCAATATCAACTGCTCGATAGAAGAGTCGATTGAACGCTTTATCCCTTTGATGGAATTAGCAAAAAAATACAATATTCCGGTGCGTGGCTATGTGTCCTGTGTGCTCGGCTGCCCCTACGAAGGTGAGATAGCGGTCAGTGAAGTGGCCCGTGTGTCTGAAATCCTTTACAAAATGGGTTGCTACGAAATATCACTCGGCGACACTATCGGTGTAGGCACGCCGCAAAAAGCCCATAGAATGCTGCAAACTGTGGCTGAACGCGTACCTGTCGAAAAACTGGCGCTACACTTTCACGATACCTATGGCCAAGCATTAGCCAACATTTTGGCCTGCTTAGACTTAGGTGTGCGGGTGTTTGACGCTTCGGTTGCGGGTCTTGGCGGATGTCCCTATGCCAAAGGCGCATCGGGCAACCTTGCCACCGAAGACTTAGTGTATATGCTGCACGGCATGGGATTAGAAACGGGTATCGATTTACAAAAACTCGCGTTAGCGGGCCAAGCCATCAGCACACAGTTGAATCGCAACAACGGTTCAAAAGTGGCCACGGCCCTGTTAGCAAAATAGAACAAAAATAATTAACGACACCAACAACCGTTATTAAAAACGCGCGTCATTCGCAGCGCGTTTTATAAAGCATAAAAGGACATCACAATGGCAGGACTCAATAAAGTCGTCGGCAGCTATGAAGAAGCGTTAGCAGGCTTATCGAACGACATGACCATTATGGTCGGCGGCTTTGGCCTCTGCGGCATTCCAGAAGGCTTAATCAATCAAATGGTTAAGATGGGCGTTAACGGCTTAACCGCCATTTCAAACAACGCGGGCGTTGACGATTTCGGTCTCGGATTACTGTTAAAACATCGCCAAATCGCCACTATGATCGCCTCTTACGTGGGCGAGAATGCCACCTTTGAACAGCAAATGCTCTCAGGCGAACTGAACGTGATTTTGACGCCCCAAGGCACGCTGGCGGAAAAAATCCGCGCAGGCGGCGCAGGTATTCCGGCATTTTTCACCGCTACTGGCTACGGCACGCCAGTCGCTGATGGCAAAGAAACCCGCGAAATCAAAGGTCGCCATTACGTGTTAGAAGAGTCGCTGACCGCAGATTTTGCCTTAGTGCGTGCATGGAAAGCCGATACCATGGGTAATTTGGTGTTCCGTAAAACCGCCGCCAACTTTAACCCTATGATGGCGACTGCGGGTAAAATCACTGTGGTTGAAGCCGAGTTTATTGTTGAGCCGGGCGAGCTAGACCCAGATCATATCCACACGCCGGGCATCTATGTTGACCGCGTTATTCAAGGCACGTTCGAGAAACGTATCGAGCAGCGCACGGTAAAAGCCGCGAAATAAAAGGCGCTGGCAAAACCTTGAAACACAGTTAACGCAATTGGCACTTAGCTCCCTAAAGTAAAAAACTAAGGGTAAAGACCAAAGCGTCAAAGCCAAATAGAAAGGATAGATATCATGGCATTATCAAGAGAACAACTGGCTCAGCGCGTCGCCAAAGAATTAAAAGATGGCTACTACGTCAACCTCGGTATTGGCATTCCAACACTGGTCGCTAACTATATTCCAAGCGGTATGGAAGTCATGTTGCAATCGGAAAACGGTCTACTCGGCATGGGTGAATTCCCTACCGAAGACACCATAGATCCCGATTTAATCAACGCGGGCAAACAAACCGTTACCGCAGTCAAAGGCGCTTCATTTTTCTCATCGGCGGAAAGCTTTGCCATGATCCGTGGCGGCCATGTGGACTTAACCGTACTCGGCGCCTTTGAAGTCGATGTGAACGGCTCTATCGCCTCATGGATGATCCCCGGCAAACTCATCAAAGGCATGGGCGGCGCGATGGATTTAGTCGCCGGTGCCGAAAACATTATCGTGACTATGATGCACGCCGATAAATACGGTAATTCCAAACTGCTGCCCGTGTGTGAATTACCGCTAACAGGTTACGGCTGCATTAAACGCGTCGTCACAGATTTAGCCTTTATCGAGATTAAAGACGGCGCCTTCCATCTGTTAGAGCGCGCCCCAGGCGTGAGCGTAGAAGAAATCGTCAGCAAAACCGCCGGCAAGTTAATCGTGCCTGAGCA
Source organism: Shewanella profunda (assembly GCF_023283765.1). Taxonomy (GTDB): domain Bacteria; phylum Pseudomonadota; class Gammaproteobacteria; order Enterobacterales; family Shewanellaceae; genus Shewanella; species Shewanella profunda. Next base: position 49,754 of record NZ_JAKILG010000034.1, read on the forward strand.
TGTGCCTGAGATGGTGTTTTAAGCGTTCTCTAAAGTGCGCAAGTAACGTATAGCGGCTAAGGTTGAAACTCAAGTTAGTTTGAAGCTTTAGCCTAAAGAGTTTTGAGCGTTAACCGACGTTTTACGATACCAACAAGGCCCAGAAAATGATTCTGGGCCTCGTTGCTTTTGTCATCCCCGCGAAAGCGGGGAACCATGAGTAAAATTCACCACCAGCTTGTTCACTACAAACCTTGTTTTCTGTGAGCTTTTGCAGTCTAGGTACTTTTTGAGAGCTTATCGCCATAAACAGCACTAATGCTCTGGCGACACGCCGTAAATCCATCCTTGGGGACTCAACGAAAAAGTCCCTTTTCCCGATGGTCGCCAACGCAAAAGTGCGGTTTGCTGTTATACCCCGCGTATTCGGCGGTGAACCTGACTGCACAACACTTCTCTCCAGATAACATTTTCTAAACCGCGTATTCAGCGGTAAACGCCAGCTCAGCAGACTTTTTGTTTACTCAATCTATCTGCTTATTGACTTAAACAGCACTCTTGCTCTGGCGACACGCCGTAAACCCATCCTTGGGGGCTCAACGAAAAAGTCCCTTTTTCCGATGGTTGCCAACGCAAGGGTGCTGTTTACAACTATACCCTGCGTATACCAATACTACTTCTATGAGCCAGCCTAATTCATTTTCTAAGCCGCGTATTCGGCGGTGAACGGCATTCTCAGTAGACAGGCTTCTTCATAACTGATTGAGCGTCGTTTCATCGCTCGGCGACGTAAACTGTCAATATTGCTTTGAGCATGCAAGCGTGAGACTAAGCAATGTTGATTAGTGATTGGAACAACTGAAATATCAGATACCTGCGTGTAATCACTTAATCCTTTTCGCCAGGGCAATTGTTCAAGTCGCGTCAAAGCCTCGTAACAACCGTGGATGCGTAACTGCTTTCCAAGGTTTTTTCCAGACAATGTAGGGAAACTAATGGCGATATCCCCTTGGGAAACCTCAACCAAGGCTCGGTGCAATTTGCTAAACAACGCATTCATCAATATGGGGGCCGAAAACTCGGGATCCTCCACGAGTTTGATATCCAAATAATGATCCATAACACTCCCTAGCTTTTTAGACTAAACATCCTTTAGAACAACATATTTGTTTAAGTAAAACTTATATAAACACCTACCAAACAAGCGCCTAGCACTAACACGATCCACACCATTACATATTATTGCTCAATGAGCGAACTCCAAATACATGCCTTTATCACAAATTGTCTAGGTTCAGCTGCAAGCCATAAAATGCCGATCCAATCATCTATTGCTGCCGTAATTTGTTAGAATCAAGTTCACAGCAAGATGCAAGGGATAGTTATGATTAAGTTGAAAAATCTTATCGAGACAATAAAGGTTGAACATCAAATAACAACCCAGAGCGAACTGGCGGCTTTGTTAGCTCAAGATGATTTACTCATTCAGCAAATCCAAACTGCTGATGCGCAGTATTGGGTCAATTTTGCTAAGAATACCTTCGATGGTTGGTATTGCATTCGAACACCTATGCTCAGTACCTTTCATGTTTACTACCAAGAACGGGGGCAAAACTGTTGGGGAGAAGATGTCTTTACCGAGCAGAGTGAAGCCATAGCAGCGGTTATTTTTATATCTGGCATTTGGGATACTGAGCTAAACCCAAAGCCTTAATACGAAGTCATGCCAGTGCTAACGTACTGATATATTGCATGGTACTGTATTTGAATTGCGGTAAACCCAACAAGTTCAAGCCTTTCTGCTAGTCCTGTGACCATAAGATTCACGAATAGCTATACCTGACTTTCAATAAAAAAATCATCCTGTTAGGGTTATACACTCAAATTGACAGATGATGACTGATGAGTGTTAACTTACAGATTGCACCGAAGGAGTAGTGTTAATGGACTGGCTTATTATTGCACTCACAGGCTTTTTAGGTGGCATTGACCCGTCCTAAATAGCGTTGACACTTTTCAAACTCATTTTGGAGAGTGTAATGACTTCAACAATTAAACGAACTCAACGTGATTATTCCCTCGCTTTTAAATTGGCC
>NZ_JAKILG010000035.1 GCF_023283765.1 Shewanella profunda
CCGCTAAAAGCCAGTAAACCAACCAAAATAAGAAAGGCAGCATGGAATGGTGATTTTAGGAGCGAGATTTTCTTTGGTTAAGAGATTTAACAAAGCTTAATCCCGCCCTGGTAAATATTGGGGATTTTCTGGAAAATGAATCAACCCTTGAGCCTGGTGAATATCAATTTTAAGAGCACTCGCCCAAGCTTTGTGTATTCGGTTATACATATTAGCTCGACCCAATTCAAACTTTCCTAAACTTTTATACGCATTACCATTGAAGAACAAACAGACATGGTAATGACACTTATCCCTTCCACTCATCTCTTTAACCCAAATATAAAATAGTTCACTGGCGTGGACCTGACATAAGTCAGTATTTCGTAATTTTGCCAGAAAACCTGCTTTTAACTGGGCTTTTAATGAGTCTAAGAATCGGGTAATTACTGCAGTATCATCCGATTCAAACGTATCAGCAAATCGTAGGTCAACTTATGCTTGAGAGTTTGAGCGTTCTCTGTTGCCGCTTTTAATTTGTTTTCAACTTTAAGTAATTGGGGGTCGATGCCTTCGGCCAAATGTTTTCGCGCTTCAAGTGCTTTATCTCGCGCCTCAGCTAAGGATACGTCAGGGTATGAGCCTAAACCAAAATAGGTGGGTTTGCTGGTGGAGGGGCGTATATATCGAAATTCCCATGTTTTCCCTGCTGTGCGCACATAGAGATAGAGATTGCCACCATCAGACAATCTATAGGGCTTTGCTTCCGCTTTAGCATTGAGCACAGCTTTTGCAGTCAGCTTATTTGTACTTCTTCCCATACCGTTCTCCTCCCTCAAATTAAGCCCCAAAGTAATGCTTGATTTTGGCATTATTTCGCACTCTAAAATCAAGCATTACTTATCACTGAATAAATTCAGATAAATCAGGATATTGCCAAGTTAAATCTGGGCTATAAAATCGAGAAAATCAAGTAAAAAAACGGCATAAAAAATGGGTATTTTTTGAAGTCAAAAGTAATGCCAAAATTTACCAAATTTCCTTGGCATTACTTTTGGCATTACTAAAGATTTCGGATGCTGTAGGATGGTATTAAACAATATAGGATTGTAAGTTATTGATTTTTATAAAAAACAGGTAAGAAAAAAGACGCCCTAGGACGTCTTTAAACTTGAATTTGGCGGTGAGAGAGGGAGTCGAACCCTCGAATCACATCCTTTTCTAACAACCCCTATAAAATCATAGTGTTGTGCACCTTGATTTTTTTAGATTGTACCAGCTTTTTGTACCAGTTAAAACTATAGAGGAGTCAACCCAGCAGAGCGACTCCTCTTGGAGAGTACGCATTGTCGATTAAGACATAATATGAAATTTTTTAAATATTTCAGCCAAAAAATTTAATCTTTCCCTCGCACTTTGGCTGCTCCTGCTTTCTTTATCACTACAAATATCATCAGATGTACAATACTGAGCACATTCCTCTTCCGAACCTTCATAACAAATAGAAAACAGGTCGTATTCATTTTGACTTGTTGACCCTGTATACTCTTCTTTATGAACTAAACCAGAAAAATATGGCCATTCCTGTGGAGATTGACGTAACTGCCTCATAAGCTTATTTTCTATTTGTGTTCGCTCTTCGTAAGTGTCTTTGAAAGATTTAGCAAAGTTTATATAATCTCTATCGATTATAGTGTATAGCACACCTATATTTTTTTCTTTATATTTGATAATAGCAACAGCTTGTTGAACTCCATTATTACTTTCAAGACCATTATTAAATCTAAGCCTTCCGAGGACTTGACCTTCTACTTTAAGGTAAGTTTTTCTCTGAGTTTCTGCTTTTAACTTTTTATGCTCGCTTTCATAATACTTCTTTAATTCTGAATAAGAATTTTTCTCATCAGCATTAAGGCGAACAGCCACTTTGTCAATATCATCAACTGAAATAACCTTATCATTCAATAAAGATAATAGAAATGCATCACCAACACTTTCGGTATAACGAGTAAGAGTATCAGTATCTAGTATATAGAAACCTCTTGAGCTTTTGATACACTGCAAAATATCTTCTTTTTTGATAAACTGATCGCAGAAATTAGATGCACTGAAATGAGGACCATAATCGATGCTACCCATCTTCAGAAGCTCACTTAAACCATTGAAAAAATTATCTATATTTTTTTCAACAAATGCAATTTCTACTATTTTTTTTTGATTTTCAAGTCGTTTTTCCTTACTGTAAGAATCAAAACTTTGCAATAAAAACAGCACTAAAAGAGCTATTGCAGAGCCAATAACAAGATACCATAAATCCTTTTTTACATTAGGGTTATCTAATTTCATTTTCTACACCATTAGAATCCATTAGTTATAATTATCAAGTTTATTTTAAGTATAAGAATACGAGCATAACAGTCACAATAAGCCCTTACATCCATTATCTACCATGAAAAATATATGTATCATAATTAGTTAAGAGAAATCTGTGACTAAGTTCGCCCACAGAACGTAATGCTGAACTAACATTTCCTTAAAACCATAATATCTTGGTATAAACATTCGTTTCGATCACCGTACATCATTGCTCAGGTTCTCTTGATGACTTGGTTTTACATACAGAGACACATATAGAAAGTCTGTAAGTTCCGTGCCATTTACTCAATCACTGCTCTTGCAAGCAAGAAAAACACAGTTCCAGCAAGTGCATAAAGATAACAACATCTTTGGGTTCCCCATATTTCCTCCAAAAAAAAAGCCATCAATTTGCTTGATGGCCTTAGATATTATTTATCGAGATCTACTTGAGCAGACGGTGAGGATTCTTGTGAAGAATTACGACTGCTTTCTAGTTCTTTCTGTTGCTCCATCGTATGGATACATCCCCAAACACCAGCAATAGTGGCAATAAATATCCCCCAACCTGAAAATAAACCAAAGAACCGCTCAATTAGCTCAGCTCCACTTGTCTTATTTAGATGCAAAACAGCCATGAAACTGATAACGCCATAGGCTCCTATAACAGCATAACTAGCAAGAATAGTTTGTAGCTTAAGCTTCTTGCTCCGATATTCTGCTTGTTGTGGGCTTAGATTTGGCGGTGTTTCTTCAAGCCATTTGCGTTTGACAGAAATATTCCACATACCGATTGGAGCAAAGAGTGCCATAGACATAATAATGGCTCCAAAAATAGTCGACCAACCGAATAAGATAGTGGTTGCTATAGGATTCAACGCCATCATTCGCCCACTTTCGCCTACATACAGACACCATGCTAACAACACTAAAGTGCTGATAGCCGACATTCCAGCAAATACCGCATAGTAGGTCTTTAGCTGTTTCTTTGTTTTCTCGCTCATAACTTATCCTTAGATGTTAATTGTTTTGCTATCCGTTGAACGCTGGACAAGCTGATATTCAACCTCTTAGCCACTTCTGGCTTAGGCAAACCTTCCGCAAGCAATGGGGCTGCTTCTTTCGCCTTAGTGATTGCCGTGGGTTTACGTCCTTTATATTTTCCCCGCTGTTTTGCGAGAGCTATCCCTTCTGCTTGCCGCTCTAGCATCAGCTCTCGCTCAAATGTTGCGATGGCACCAACCATAGTCAGCATGAGCTTGCCTGTTGGGGTTGCTGTATCTATGCCTAGATTCTGGATTTGCAGTGAAACCTGTTTCTTGGCCAAGAATTCAGCTATCTCCAACAAGTGACGAGTGTTACGAGCAAGCCTGTCGAGCTTTGTGACAATCACAATGTCACCCTCTCTAACAAACTCGAGCATGAGTTGCAGTTGCGGACGGTCATCCTTTGCACCACTTACCTTTTCTTGGAACACTTTGTCGCAGCTCATCAATGCCTTTAGTTGGGCATCGAGGCTTTGTCCCGTGGTCGAGACTCGGGCATATCCTATCTCTGCCATGTATGACTCCTGTTCAATAGAGCAAGGTATACTGACCAAGCCCTTCAAAAGGTCGAAAACAACCCATGTGACATGGTTTATGAGTCAATCCTCAACGTGTCACACGGGCTTGGTTTATTGACTATGAATACAATGAGTTACTCAGCTTCTTGATCTGAGTCACTCTCCTTGTTTTCCCATCGTTCTTCATCTGCTAAATACCGCTCGACAAAGGCTTGGATGAGGATCGGCACTATGGTCAGTAGTGCGGCTTTAGCGACCTTCTTGAGTAACTCGCTAATGTTGTTTCTCCTGTAGGGTTGGCATTCAGGCAGCCGAAAGCTCACCACATGAACCCATGTAGTGATTTTCTAGTTAATGCTGAATGGAATGGTGTGGTGGGATCAGTCCCAACTGATGGTTATCTGATAGAGATCATCAACCACATAACTTCTGAAGTTGGCTTCCCATAACCGATAAAGACCACTGAAATGGCTTAGCGGGTGAAATCCAACATAAGCCTGATACCCTGAACCCTCTGCGAAGTTGAAGTCGATATCCTTTTCGAGTTCATGGAAGTAACGTCCTTGGTAGGCAAAGTCGGTGATATAGCAAACTTGCCACATGCTGGTGGCCTGTGAGTATTCCAAACGGATTTCGACTGGATGAAAGCCACCAGCATCGGCAGAGTAACTCGGGTCACGAAAGTTAATAGTCACACCATTACTCACAATAGGCGGCAGATTATTGAGCAGCAACCGCCGAATGATTTGCGTCAAACTTAGCGTCATCGGCAATAAGCTTCTCGCGGCTTTGAGGTCAATCTGAATTGTTGTGGTCATATCCAGCCCCTCTCAGCAAAAGACACAACTTCATGGTGACCAATCACAAAATGATCTAAGGCTGCTACATCAATAGTTGCTAATGCTGTTTTTAAACGCTCTGTAATGCGTTTATCGGCCTGTGATGGTTCAGGTATGCCAGAGGGATGGTTATGGGCAAATATCGCGGCAGCGGCGTTTCTATGAAGGACCAATTTTACCACCTCTCGTGGATAAACTGAGGCGGCATCAATGGTGCCAAAGAACAGTTCTTCATAGGCTATCAAACGGTGCTGACTATCAAGCAATAGTACTGCAAAGACCTCCCGTTCATAGGCAGCCATCCTTAGCCTAAGGTAGTCCTTAACAATTTGTGGCGAAGTAAATACCTCATGATTAACTCCGAGGCTATAGCGAGTTTCCAAGATAGCTATCGCCTCCCGGATAACAGAGTCTTGCTCATTATCATGAAGGGGATTGTTGAGTGTTCGAATAGACATATTCTCTCCTGTGTATTTGATTTACATCAGGTTTCTTATGCCTTAGTTCATGGTGAAAAATGACGGTATAAGGGAGTTGAAACGGTTACCCACAGATTAAAATAGAAATATGGGGGTGACATATTATGCCCCACTTAACTTCCATAGGAGAAAAACATGCATAACGAACAAGCTCTACCGTATACAGCATTACTTGTAGAAGGCCGTTTTACCCCCGAAACCAGAGAGCATCAGATTCGAGAAGCCATCAAGAATCAAAGCCCCTTCTTTTCCGTCGAGATAGTCCCTGATAAACGTGGCACCAATCAGAAGATGATGCATCTTCAAGGGGAAGTGGCTATGGGGAACGGTGTCTTTAGGGAACCAGAGGCGATCAGGGCATTTCTAATTGAGCAAGGTTTTATCCCTGAGTCTATCTCAATCACTAAGGGCGGCAATCTCTATGCGACTCATCCTAGAGAACATCTGCCGTATATGCACTGGATTGTCAGGCTGTTAGTCCATTTTCAGGCTTTTGGGGAATGGCTTGCTGTAAAGTACTGGTACGGCGATTACCCTGACAAATAAGCAGATTGGGTGCTTCGCGGGGCAAACAAAAAGGTAGCCGTATAGGCTACCTTTACACAACTCATTGAATACCATTACCGCATTGCAGCGGCTCGTTTCATCACTTTTCGTTGTTTGGTGGAAGTTACTCAACAACCGTGTACATGGTAACGAGTCCCTTTACAGGATCATGTGTTGGGATTTTCTTGAAACCGTGTAGTTCATAATGCTGAATTAATCGGACAACATCTTCACATTCAAGGATTATCACCCGCCCCCCCACTAATGCCCTAGCCTCATCAATCACGGCATAAACTTCATTCAGGATGGTCTCTAGGTCGACAGGATTGTCATCGATTGCTAAGTTTTTCCCAATCTGTCCAATCAAATATGCCTAAACCCGTTCGGCCCGCTTATCGAAGCCATCAAGTTTTTTTATGGCAGTAAGCGAAAGCCCTCTGTCGATCAGCTCTATTTCTTTGAATGATAAAGAAAAATAAGCAAGAATCTGCCCGATATCATCAAGCATCAGGTAGGTTCTGGCAGTATCCCTAACTTCGAATTCAACGGCTTTACTATGCAGGAAAAGTTCAACGTCTTGATTTTTGGGGCAGGTAAATGAACGAAGGAGCTGTGAGATATCCTCTCTAGACAGCTCTTCGTCATTCAATAGGTCACTGATTTTGACAAGCGTCGTTTTAATAGCTTTATTCCTTTCTCGGCATCTTTGCGATGATCACGTTGAGCAACAGTCACTTTCCTTGGTGCTCGTATATCATGCTTGATGTTGGAAATTGCTACGCTATCTTCAACAATAAAGGCTCGGTCAAATGATGCTGTAGACATTTGGCACCTCCTTAGATTAATGACGGCACATCATATAGCAACGACTGATTAATGACCAGACCGTCACTACAATAGTTTTAGCATATAGCACAAACCCAACACCCACAATCACTAACTTCTCAATTCTCGCCCTAGCCCTTTAAGCAAGATATCCAGCAGAATATTTTGAATAGCTTTGGCCGCTTCGGGGCGAGCAAGATAATCCATCGACATCCCATGTTGAATGTCCATTCGTTCAATCACAGCTTGATCGGCCGCTTTAGGGAAGTCCCCCTGCATAATCGATTTACGGTCATTGTTGTGGATCTGGTCCATCACGACCTTATCTTCAGCAATTTTACTCGCCATACCATGGAGCCAATCTAGCTTGTCGCCATCGGTAATGCCTTCGCCAAACAGATCATTCATCTTGGCGAGGATTTCAGAGAGAAAGTCCTTTTTGTCTTTCTTAGGCGTCGCACTACCCAGCCCTGTAATCCCATCAAGTCCTTCACCTCTGCCTTCCCTAAGTTCTAGATCTTGAGTCCGTTTCTCCTTCAACTGGTAATGGCTAAGGACCAATCCATCAAGGTCAATCTCATCATCTTCCAACGCCTCTTCTCGCAGCAATGGCAGTAGATGTTTAGCAAAGGTACTGAGCTGCTCTAAGTCGATAGCATCAAACTGGGTTATCTGTGAGGCAAACTCATAGAAGCGGATATAGCTGTTAAGGTCCTTCTTGAACATCACCAACTGATTTCTAGCCTCTTCCGCTTCAGCAACACGTTTCTCGGCATTCGCTTTATCAACGTCTGTCCCTGCCAGCTTTATCTGCTTGAGTTGCTGCTTAGCGGTTCTCAAGGCATCGGTGGCCAGCAGATAGCGTTTACGGAAACGGTCTCTCGCCGGAGCAAGATAATGCAGCATATAATCGGTGCCCCGTTTGGGGTCGAAGTAACACCCTGCAAAGGCTTCGACTTCACTCCACAGGAATATGCCTTCATTCACCAGCTTGTGCTTCAGGTCATACACCAAGTTAGGATCAGAGACTGTCTCAAGCTCTGCCGTTTCGTAATACTTTTGGAACTCTTCCAACACTTCCTGCGGCTCATTCACAAAGTCGAGTACAAAGGTACGATCCTTGCCCGGATAAGTCCGGTTAAGCCGCGAGAGTGTCTGAATACAATCCACACCGGTTAACTTTTTGTCCACGTACATAGCACAGAGTTTTGGCTGGTCGAAGCCCGTTTGGAACTTATTCGCCACCAGCATCAGTTGGTAGCCATCGGTGTCGAATGCTTTACGCATATCTTGACCATTAAGATTCGGATTCATGCTCCGCTCGGTATGTCCAACAGTAGTCTCAGGGTCAATCACTTCACCCGAAAAAGCCACCATTGCCTTTATCTGGTGATAACCTTGTTCCTTAACGTATTTATCAAATGCGAGCTTATACTTGACGGCCTCAAGGCGACTGCTCGTTACCACCATCGCTTTGGCTTGATGATTGAGTAAATGAGCCACATTTGCCTTAAAGTGCTCAACTATCACTTGCACCTTTTGGCCAATGTTATGTGGATGCAACCTCATCCAACGGTTAAGTGTTTTCTTGGCTTTTTTGCTATCGACTTCCTGTTCGGCATTACCACCTGCCATCGCCATCCGATAAGCCAAGCTGTAACTGGTGTAGTTACGTAGCACATCGAGGATATAGTTCTCCTCAATCGCCTGCCGCATACTGTACACATCAAAAGGCTTAGGTTTGTTGTCATCACTAAGCGGCATCATTGGGTTTTCTGGTCGCCCAAATAACTCTAACGTCTTACCCTTTGGGGTCGCCGTAAAGGCAAAGTAGCTGATGTTTTTGCTGCCACCACGGGCGGCTAGCGTCATGTTCATCACATCTTCAGCACTGAGTTCTTCATTGTCCTCAAGCTGCTCGGCCATCAACACTTCACGCAGTTGTCTTGCCGTGCTGCCGCTTTGGCTCGAATGGGCCTCATCTGCAATTACCGCAAAGGTACAATCCTTTAAGCTGGTGGCTTCCTGAATCGCCTTTAGCACATAAGGGAAGGTCTGAATCGTCACCACAATAATCGGTGTACCACTTGTCAACGAAGCGGCTAACTGTGCCGATTTACTGCCATCACCTTCATCGCGGTTAATCCGGCTAATCACGCCTTCAGCATGCTCAAATTGCGAGATGGTTTCTTGTAGCTGGCTATCGAGCACTGTACGGTCAGTAATCACAATCACCGACTTAAAGATTTTATTGCCATCATGGTCGTATAACGAGGCGAGCTGGTGGGTTAGCCAAGCAATAGAGTTAGACTTACCCGAACCTGCTGAATGCTGAATAAGGTACTTTTGGCCAGTCCCTTCTTGCTCAACCTGTGACAATAGCTTTTGCACTACATGCCACTGGTGATAGCGGGGAAATATCATGGTTTCTTTTTTAGTGACTCGGCCTAAGGCATCTTCTTCCCGCTTCACTTCGAGGTGAATATAACGCCCTAAAATTCGCAACCAGTTATCCGGTGAAAATATTTCACCCCATAAATATTCAGTGGCAAATCCTTGGCCATTTTCGGGCTGTTCGTTGCCCGCACCACCTGCTTTCGTCCCCTTGTTAAAGGGCAAAAAGTACGTGTTTTCGCCAGCCAGCTTGGTCGTCATCGCGACTTCAAACTGATTCACAGCAAAGTGCACTAACGCCCCACGGCGAAACTTCAGTAGCGGCTCATCTTTGTTACCAGTTTTAACTTGGCGATCTTTACGGTACTGCTGCTTGGCATTTTCAAGGCTTTGCTTAAAGCACGACTTGAGCTCTAAGGTCGCAACGGGTAAGCCATTAACAAATAAGGTGAGGTCTAAGCGACCATCATAACCATTAGGGCTGTACACCAGCTCAGGCACCACCCGCAAACGATTGGCGTGATAACGGCTCAGTAACTCAGGGTTCAGCCCATGATCAGGCATAAAGGTGGCTAAACGGAGTCTGGCACCACGGTCTTCAAGGTAATTACGTAACAGCCAAAGCGTACCTTTATCGGCATGGTCTAAATGCCTAACCACCGCATTGAGTAGATGTTTTTCGGTTTCTTGCGGATAAATCTTGGCGTATTTATCCCATGCTTCCGGTTGGCTTTGCAGCACATAAGCGAATACATCTTCAGGGTAGAGAGCACGTTCACGGTCGTAATGGGCAGAATCCCCCAGTAACCATCCCTGCTTTAGCAATGCTTGAATGATATAGTCCTGAAAAGCTTTCTCACGGGCTTTCGCATCCATACTCATCAGTCTTCCTCAAAATCTCTTTTTCATAACGGCTTGGTTTTTCAAGCCAGATAGTAATAAGGGTGCATGTAATCTCTAGCTGATTTCATCTGCTACATTGCTAAACCCTTCAAATCCATGATCTGTGAGCAATTGCTTAAAGGTTATCATCTGTTCTACAACGCAGGCTTTGTCCCTGAGCTGACTAAAATCAAACCTCTGACGATAGACTTGCCAGTCGTCATTACGGTGAAGTCCTAAAGTTAAGTTTGGGACAGACTTAATTCGGTTCTTAGTTACAGACCAATCATTGCCCCAATCATCCCCTTCTGTACGTTGAACCTGATATACAGTGATCTCTAGATAAGTAGCACTCTGAGTGACTTGAGGCATAGACATAGGTGATGGGTCATACCCTTTACCGTGGACGATAAATACATCGTCAGTGATCAGACGGATTTCGACCATCTGTGCCACAGATTGCTTACTGCTCCAATTACCATCCTTTGTATGGCTAAACACTACATCTGCCATGGGTAACGCATCCCAGCTCCAGCGTTGAGGGTGTACGAGATCGTTAGCAGATGTGCCCGGCATACTGAACTGCATCGTGCCCCAGTAGCAATGTTCAACGCCAAGTTCGGTTCGCATCAATAGAATGATATCTTTCACCCGCTGATAGAATGCCACCAGCACCCGCTGGGCCTGACGCACCTCCGCCAGAGCCTTATCTATTGCTATTTTTTCCATCTGCCGAATTCCTTGATTGCCCCACCGCTACTTACCTTGAATCCCTGCTCAACACTGTTTGCCAGCCAATCAACAAACCCCGGCATGTCCCGATAAGGCGTCACGCCATTGGCTGTCATGGCATCGCACAGATCCCTTATCAGGATGGCTTCACCGGCATGTGCAACATCGGTAAACGCGACGATAACTTGATAAAACTGCTGCCAACTCATCCCTTGCACAGGAATTGACTGAAGTGAGGGAGGTAACTTCTGCTTAAGACGAATAACTTCCTGCTCAGGACGTTGCCCTAAGCCACCTATAGCAAACAGGGCTAGTTGCTTATCTGGATAACGCTCCTTGGCGGCATCCAACTCGCCACGCCACTGGCTTGAAGATTGCCAGTTATCTTCATTAACCCGCTTGGCCTCAACCACCAGTGTTAGACTATCAAAATGAAGCACGACATCCGGCTCTATTCCCCAATAGGGCCACAGTTCTATACTTTGAAGTTCATTACACAGGTGCCCAATTTCAGGGAACAAACGGCTTAAGACTCTTTGTAACGAACTTGGACTCAAATAAGCCAAACGACTCCAGACCACTGCCGTCACCAAATCTTCAGAGCGGCGATACAGCGACCGCCAACTCACATTTTGGCCATTTATCTCAACTCGCCGAGCCTTTCCCTTGCTGATAGCGACAAACATGCTTATCCCTCCTTGGGTGGTGTCCAGTCACGGAGGTCGATCTTGCCGGTCACAGCGGCGGAGATCAGAGCTGTGCGGCGTTCTTGCATTAATTCAATTGCTTGCAACGCTTTAGCTTCTATTGTTTCTAGCACATGACATAATCTAAGTGCTGATTCAGTTTCAACCTTTTGTATCTCAAATCCAATAGCCCTTATTGGGAAGCTTTTAATCTGGTCTGGACTAATATGTGGCACACTAACACCGGTTAAATCAGCCTCAACAAACGATTTAAATTCATAGCTGGACAGACACAACTTCACAAAGGGTTGATATGTATTTAAATGAGTGCGGATACGTGCAACACGTTGCAGTAGAAGGCATGGCAAATCAGCACTAGTAACCTCAGCAACCCTTGCTCCGGCAGCAATCCACGGCCTATCCATACCAAAAACAATATCACCGACCTGTAATTCGAAATCCTTTACAATTACCCGGTCTGCTTGAGGCCACCAAACAGTATCGTTCCATTTCAATTTACCAACACCGACATTAACGCCACGCAACAGTGGGATATTCCCGTCTGACTCATTCTTAAAACTGGCACTCGGAAAAGCGTAGCCCGGAAGAAGATCTACGAAATACGATAATTTTGCTGATTTTTCACCTTCACGTATGTTAACAGCATGAGATATCACGGCTTGGCGTTTCTCTTTAAGCAGCTCTATCAGCCGCTGTTGCTTTGCTATCAACTGGTCAATTCTGGCGGTTTCGTAGTCGAGAAAGGCAGCGATGGTACGTTGTTCTTCAATGGATGGGATTGGAATGTATTGCCCCTTGATATCGTCCCAGCTTATTGCCGCTCGATGCACAAGTATTCCATTTCCAAGAATTGCTAAATGTTTCTGAAAAGACTTGTTCTCGAACAACCGAAGAGCGTACCGTTCTTCAACAACGTATTTATTGGCATCAAGAATAATGTAAACAGGGCTGCAAATTCCATCGTAAGGCGACATTCCATACGAGCCAATTGCATAGTTCATACTGTTAATAACAAGGTTTCCCTTACGGACTAGTTTACATTTTGTTAAATCGTCCGGCTTTTTATTTCCAACATCACCTTTATCTTCATACAGTACGATTCCGATGTTCGCCATCAATGAAAGGTAATTGTCTTCCTTTCCATCGGTATTTTTTGCAACCAAATGATTAACGCACGCACGACATGGAAGTACACCCCAATGACTTGGTACTTCCCCTAGCCACTCCACGCCCGAATCCCTATACTCACAATACTCCGCATACTTGCCGCTCAACGTTGCATGCTCACTCATAGCACGGCTCCTAATGAGCATTTTTTGCCCAGAACAAGGCGTGCCTGGGCACAGTGAAGGAGCATAGCTAGCCTATGTGACTGAGCGAACACACCCACAACACAGTTGTCGGTAAAAAAGACCTTCAGGAGAGCCATCAGGAATGTACCTCCGCGAGCAGTTGCATTATCTCCTTCGCCACTTCATCCAAGTCGGCATCAATCTCTTGCATCGACCGTGGTGGTTGGTACTGGTAGAAATGGCGGTTAAAGGGGATTTCATAACCTACAATGCCCACTTGCTCATCCAGCGGGTCGGTCTTGCTGATATCGATCCACGCATCCGGCACATGGGGTAACACTTCCCGCTTGAAGTAGCTGTTAATGTCTTCGGCGAGCGGCACGTTTTCGTAATCCCGCAGCTCAGTCGCTGGCTCTGGCTCACCTTTCGTCTTACAAACCTCGGCAGCTTCATCCTGCTCACCGAGATTACTCAGCAGCAATTTGAGTACCGTTGCGGGTAACTTGCTGGTGGAGCTTGCAGCAAAGGGTTTGTTGAAGGCCTTTTTAAACACTTCGCGGCAGAGATACTTAGGTTCGGGTAAGGCTGAGAGAGCAGTCAGAATAGCTTGTTTAAGCTCCTCATCGAGCTTCTCCCAGGCTTTTTGCTCACTCAAACTACGTAACTTTTCGGCATCGTGCGGATAGATAGCCAGCTTCATAGGCCTCTCAACTGTGATGCGGCGATAGCCAAAGTCGGTAGTATTGAAAATCTTGGCTATGGGGCTTTGCTCATAACGGCTGTAGAGATCGACAATCGTGCTAATGGCATTATCGTCGAGGAACTTACGTTTGCTACCAAGGGATTTACGCATACTGGAATGCATATCGCTGGCGTTGATCAGCAATACCTTGCCTTTGCGTTCTGCTGGCTTATGGTTTGACAGCACCCAAATATAGGTCGCAATGCCGGTGTTATAGAACATATCGGTCGGTAGTGCGATCAGGGCATCGAGTAAATCTCGCTCCAAAATATAACGGCGGATCTCACTCTCACCACTGCCCGCTCCTCCGGTAAATAACGGTGAGCCGTTGAGGATAATCCCAATACGGCTGCCTTCGGATTTATCGGTTACTGGTTTCATCTTGCTGATAAGGTGCATCAAGAACAGCAAGGAACCGTCAGACACACGAGGCAAGCCTGCACCAAAACGGCCATTAAAGCCTTTGAGCTTATGCTCATCGTTAATGCGTTTTTCGACCTTCTTCCAGTCCACCCCAAACGGTGGGTTAGACAGACAATAATCGAAACGCTCAAATTCGAGTTGGTCATCCGACAGGGTATTACCCAGCTTAATGTTGCTGATGTCCTGCCCTTTGATCAGCATATCAGCTTTACAGATAGCGTATGACTCAGGGTTTAATTCTTGGCCATAGGTAGCTAAACGGGCATTCTCATTGATTTCTTTGAGGTATTCCATCCCCGAGGATAAGAAGCCCCCCGTCCCCGCGGTGGGGTCATAGATTGAACGCACTACGCCGGGCTTAGTCAGGGCCGCATCGTCACCGCTAAACACTAAGGAAGTGGTCAAACGGACGATATCTCTAGGGGTAAAGTGTTCCCCAGCGGTCTCGTTAGAACTCTCGGCAAAGCGGCGGATAAGCTCTTCAAACACTAAACCCATATGGTAGTTGTCTACGGCTTCGGGCGACAGGTCAACCTCGCGGAACTTCTGCACAACTTGATAGAGGATGTTGGCATCATCAAGGCCGTAGATAGTGTTGACAAAATTGAAGTGTTCGAAGATTTCCCTTGCATCCTTTGAGAAAGCTCGCACATAGGCGTCAAGGTTATCACCCGTATTGTTTTCACCGAGGCGATTGAGGTTAAGCGGTGATGCGTTATAGAAGTTTTGCCCTGCTGCATTCAGCAGCAGTTTCTCACGGGCATTTTCGGGCAAGGCTTTAGTGGCCTCTACTTGAGCCAGTACATTGTCTTTGGTGGCTTCTAATACGCACTCGAGGCGACGTAACACAGTAAACGGCAGAATGATACGACCATATTGAGACTGTTTGAAATCGCCGCGAAGAAGGTCGGCAACTGACCAGATAAAACTGGCAAGAGAACTGATACTGATATGTTCCATAATGGCCCTGTTGGCTGCTTTGCTTATTCCGTGAGCAGCTCTATAAAAACAATAACAAAAAGTGCAGAGAGTCTATCAATCATCCCCTTGAGTGAACAGTTGTTATTTCACAGTTTGCAGCAAATTTCCCGCTTGATGACTGTTATTTCCTCCCTGCTGATTTCACTGCCGATTTTCCTCAACACCCATTCCCACAAAACAAAGCAATCTAGCCCCTAATGATTGATTTATAGAATTATTATGCTGTTTTTCTATTTGATTTCATAAAAAATACTAAAGGAAAAGTAAGTAGAAATACTTTAGTCAGTCTGCTGATTTATTGGCAGAGGATGGAGCTTAGGGGAATCGATGGTGAAGCCAATGGCAGTAACGCAAATAAACATATAAGTTTCAAATTGATAACCAAGGTATTCCAAAAATGAATAATGATTTTAGTTATCATGAATAAATATCATACCTGACGTCACCCGCAATAATTCGCCACTATCTCAGATTTGTCATTTTTTCGGGAAATCAAGGTGTTTAGCTCACCAAAAGAAACACTAAATTATAGATATGGGTGTGACACATTATGTCATCCAGAGGAGATCCAAGTGCGAAACCAAGACATCAGCGAAGACAACATTATTCATTCCACTAGCAACCATCAGGCTCATTATCGATTGCCCTTTGAGCTGTTCAATGACCAGTTTAGGCAGACCGTTTATGAGATCAGCAGAATGCCGATTATCGATGGCTACTTGTTAGGGGGAGAAGTGAGTCTTGCGAGTGCTTTGGTAAGACGTTGCGGTTACTCATCAAGAACGGCAAGAAGACATATTCGACGCTTGGAACAATCAGGGCTGATTATCAGCACCCCACGACTAAACCTAGATGGGATGAAGGGTACTAATCTCTATCGTCGATTATTCGACTAGGAGATAAATGCCCCGATAGCTCTTTGCAGGAAACATTGAGCTATCGGGGAAGAGCCAAAATGTAGGCTCGACGGCCAAGCAATAGACTAAATCAATTACATATCTATTTTAGTCTGCGGCCATTCTTTTGTACGGAGATGACCAACATGGCATCAGAAAAAGTTTTTTTAGCTAAGAATGAAGTTGTAACACCCTATGACGAAATCGACTTTGCGGAAGTAAAGAGCCAATTCTTTCTACCAGAGGTCATATCAGCCGCTCTTGGCACCAGCTATAAGTCATGTGGGACAGACCTCTATCAACTTGATCCTGACGAATGCCCATTCTGTGGGCATAAAGGATGCTTTAAGTTCCATTGTAGTGATATCGAAAATCAACATTTCAAATGTTATTCCGGCTATTGCGGGAAACGTGGTGATATTTTTGATTTTCTGGTTCATTTCGATCAGGCAAAGCATTCTAGAGATGCTGCTATAAAGCTCATTAATGGTGAGTTCAATGGAGCTACTATTTTACCCGCTTCAAGAGCTAATAAACCCAAAGTTGAAGCTGAAACAGTAGAACTCACAGCAGAGCAATTGGCTCGTCGTCAAGCCCTGTTCGAGGCGGCATATCAATATTACGTAGAGCCTATGTTAGTAGATAACAGCAAGCCTCTTGCTGTTCTAATGGAAAAGCGAAAACTCCGCAAAGAAGTATTGATCGATAACGACGTAGGTTATTCCCACGGCCAACTTTGGAGGGCGTTAAGAGCCAATGGTTTTAGCCTTGAGGAAATGTATGCATCAGGATTGGTTAAGGCAGGTAAATCTAATCCTACAGACTTTTTCCCAAGAGATGTCTATATCTTTCCCCATTATGATGAGGAAGGTAATCTTTGCCGCTTTACTTTTAAAGATCCCAAAAAAGAAAAGCAATATCAACTGCCTAAGCAATATTGGTTGAATAACATTCAGTTTTATGGCCAGCATCTCCTTGGTAACTTTGATAAGGTTGCCATTGTTGAAGGAGAACACGATCTACTTGCGTTGCTTTCACATAATTGGGATGGAGCAGTACTAGCAACCAACGGCCAAATTAACCAAGCACAACTGGCGTGGATTAAGGACAATCTACATGACAGAAATGTAGTGACCTTCTTCGACAGTGACCCAGCGGGTGATAAGTATCGGGAGAAGCTCGCTCTACTGGGCTTACCAGCACTTGTCCAAGTCACCTTACCAGAAGGGCAAGGTAAGGATATTGATGATTATTTGCGGCAAGACAACGCCCTTTCTATTGAGGTATTGGTAGAACAATATGGTGTTGTAGCCCCACAAGCGTCGATAGAGACAACTTCAGAAACGATGCAAGATGGAAGTCCTGCTAGCCACCAGCAAACTAAGTTGTCTATGGACATCATTTCAGCTATTTGGGGTTCGTTCGATGAAGATACGCTAAATGACGTTGGTAATGCGGATAGGCTGACAAAAGTAGCTGACGGAAAATTAGTCTATGTGCCAGAACTCAACTGTATGTACGAGTTTAATGAGCAGTGTTGGAGGCCTATAGGTGATAAAGAATTGGCACTAGCTCGATGTATTGGTGAGGGAATTATTGCTCAAGCGAATCTTATGCTAGAAGATCCCGCGACTCTTAAGGACAAAACGAAGCGGCAACAAGCAGATAAGTTATTAGCATTTGGTAGACAGTCACTAAATCGCAAAAAACTTGCCGATATGTTGGAGATCTTCAAGTCTAGCAACTTGATTTCTGCAAAAGCCTTCGATGCAGACAAAATGCTAATGGGGATTAACAACGGTGTGCTTGACCTCGCAACCGGAAAACTGCTTGCTGCAAATAAGGAGATGTATATCAGCCGTTATAGTGATATCAACTACAAGCCTGATGTCACTTGCCCACGTTGGCTTCAGTTTATCGATGAGATCACCTGTGGCGATGTCGAATACGCTAAGTTTTTGCAGCGAATGGTAGGCTATATCCTAACCGGACGGACTGATGAGCAAGTCTTGTTTTTCCTCTACGGTCATGGTTGTAATGGTAAGAGTACCTTTATGAGTATCATTCAGCGATTAATAGGGAGCTATTACCACCAGATAAGCAGCGATGTCTTACTGCAATCGAATAACAGTGGTAAAGGCCCTAACCCATCCCTAGCCAAGCTGAATGGTAGTCGTCTAGTGGTTGCCAATGAGTTGCCCGAGGGCTCTCGAATGGATGAGAACCTTGTAAAGTCGATGACAGGTAATGATGTGATTGTCGCCCGCCAGCTTTATGCCAAGGTGGAGCTTGAGTATATCCCCATGTTTAAGCTCATCATGGTCGGCAACCATAAGCCCGTCATTCGGGACACCAGCCCAGGCATGTGGCGACGGATGATTTTACTGCCCTTTAACGCCAGTTTCAGCCAGCAGCAAATGGACCCGCAATTAATGGATAAGTTGTATGCGGAGCTATCAGGTATCCTCAATTGGGCACTTGAAGGCGTGCAGATGTGGCTAAAGGATGGCATTAAGGCATCAATCCCTAACTCAATTAAGTCAGGGATTGCGGAATATCGCCACGAGTCAGACTTACTTGCGATGTTCTTAGAGGAATGTACGAGCAAAGGTGATTTTGTGTATACCGATGAGCTTTACGATGCCTTTAGGAAGTGGGCTGAACGGGATGGCGACTGGAAAATGACTCGCAATATCATGACCAAACGGCTGGTGGAGAAAGGCTTCGAAAAAGGCCGTCACAATAGCAAAGCCATGATTAAGGGGATTAAGTTGAAGTCGATTTATGACGATACCTCTGAGCCAATTCCACAAGCTAGCATGGGGATGAGGCACGCGACACCTACAAACCCAAACTCCGAGTATAGCGTTTAGGTATCTGATAACGAAAAACGTAAAGAGAGGCTTTAAGCCTCTCTTTTGCTATCAATCACATCAACACATTGGCTTGTGTATCTACCCATGGAGAAATCACATCAGATCACAAGGGATAAATAACTTACAACCCCTTGAGATACTGAGCATAAAGAATGTCAGCAAAGTCAGTCTCGGTAATCTCTTGAAGCACTAAGTCTCGGATGGCATTCGCTAGCAGTTCATTATCCTCTGTGATTTCATAGTCGTTAAGAGATAAGTATTCGAGTGCTACTGCTAAACCAGTTCGCTTATTTGCATCAGGACAAGCGTGAGATACCGCTATACAAGCAGTGTATTTTGCAGCAATCTCAAACACATCATCTAAGCCTTGGTAGACAATCGCATTGTCAATACGGCTCAACGCTCCCTGAAGTTTGGGAATATCAACCGCACCTTTCATGCCGGGCTCTGTCGAAAGGATTAACGCATTAATTTCGACCACACGTTCAAAAGGAAAACAGATGATATCCATTACATATCAGCCAACTTTTGGAAAGTTTTGGGATGGGTTCTTAATGCTAGTTTGGTTTCTGACTTAACGATTTGACGTCCAAAGTCACCTGATAAATCAAGTTGTTTGGTCGCTTTGATCTTCGGTCTAGTTACCACTTGAACACCATAAACTTCTAATTTTCGACTCATAATCTCATACCTTTATGATCTTCGACTTGCCAACAGTATAGCCTGAGACAACAAGGAAAAATACAGTAACGAGCTAAGGCTCGTACACCCGAGTACTAAGCCTTAGCGATTAAGCTACCACCTTGTTATTATTGAGCACACCACTTCGGAATATCTATCACTGGCATCTTATCTATCTCCTGATGCAACTCTGAGTAGATACCATAGTTACGCCCCGTATTCCCCGCATTTGAGTGCCCTGTTATCGCATTTTGGACATCCTCACGCATGACCTTTCTGGCTTCGGTGATAAAGCGATGGCGGAATGCATGTAGCGGTTTTAGGAAGTCAAAATGCTCGATATCGAGTGTCTTAAAGGCGTCTTTCAGATAACGTGCGACCGCGAGGTGATACTTAGCCTTTTTGTTGGCCTTGAGTATTGGGAATAATCGTCCATCTGCAGGCAAGGTATTCAAGTAATCCAGTAACCCTAACTGAATGAGAGCCTGACAAATTGGCACCCTTCTCGACTCCCCCGTTTTAACGGATTGGTCATCGCGTAGCTCCTGAATATGGAAATACCATCGCTCGCTATTATCGCTATCTTGCTTGATATCTTTCACGTAAAGCTGAGCAATCTCCTCTGCCCTTGCTCCTGTATAGGCCAGAATAACAGGCAACCAGTAAGGAGCTTCACCGTATCTTGCCTTTTGAGCATTGGTACGTTGCCTAAAGAGTGGCAGGGAGAAAATCTTTGTCAGTTCGGCATTTGAGTAGCCCGGATCTCTAATCACCCTCACCGTTTCTTTGCCGGGCGACACTTGATGGCAAGGATTCTTCGGCAAAATGTCTAACTTGACCGCCTGTTGGAAATACCCCGAAATCAGCTTAAGTTCCTTATCAGCAGTATTGATGCTCACACGAGCCAAGCCTCGTTTATCCGCGATATCGATTTGCTTGTTGAAGGGTAATGCTCGAATCTCTTGGCTTGGCTTACTCGGACAGCGAATAATCCAACTGAAGAATTTACGCATATCTAGCTTTTGGATGTCACCAATAGGCTTATCGGCAAAAAACTCTATCAGTCGCTCACAAGGGCGATTGCGGTCACCTTGCCATGATCTGAAGGCAACTTCTGAGCTCAGAGCCTTCTTCTGATTATTCACCCAGTCAATCAACTGCGAAACGCTAGAAGATACGGATAATTCAGCTTCCTTTTGTTTGCTTGGAGCTGTACTGCTGGTGGTCATGGCCGTAACGATAAACCCTAAATCCTTAAGCTGCTGTAACGCATCACCGCTCGGATCTGTAGGTTGGATATTCGTATCAGGTAGGGTCGGCTCAAAGCCTCGGTTTAGCTCCCGCCGAATGAGTCCTTGTTTACGCCGAGCGAGTTCTTCATGGTCGATTGCAGAGTTACAGAGCCTGATACAGGCATTTGCCAATTGGATTGCGAGATACAATCTTAATGAATGGTCGTAAAGTCGGCATTGAGAAAGCTCAAGGGCTTCATCAACGAATGCACTCATATGCCGCACAAAGCGTTGTTCTTCAGTTTGTTGGCGGCTTGTTCCATTAGCCTCATGGAGCACTTCTAGCGGCTCGCTGAACCACTCAGTCATGCTTGCAAGTCCTTCGGGAGTTTCGAGCAGATATCTTGCTTGAATGTCTGCTTGCGTTAGCCGTCCATGCTCATGAGCCACCCAATAGCTGACAATAGCATCTAACTGAGCTGCAGATATTCTCTGCTCGTTCTCTTGATTGTCGAAACGTGACTGAGCACGAGCAATCGCAGACTCGAACTCCGCAATCACTCCAGCAGCCCTTGTTTTGGCTTCATAGGCATCCTTAGTCTCTAGGCTTCGCTTAAGCTCAACTTTGCCATCAAGAAAGGGCCGTAAATGCTTAGGAATACCCTTGCGGATTTTCCAGATTCCAGACTTTGGATCGCTGTATGGTTGAATCATAAATGCCATCGTTTTGTACCACCCTTTTGTACCACCTTAAGGTGCCAAAGGTTGGTGAGCCATTGGATTTAGCAACTATAATTCATAGGTTTATGATAGAAAAGAAAAAACCCGACCATGTGATCGGGTTCTTAGAATGTGGCGGTGAGAGAGGGAGTCGAACCCTCGATACGTTACCGTATACACACTTTCCAGGCGTGCTCCTTCGGCCACTCGGACACCTCACCGTATTTTGTTGATTCATTTAGCGTGTTCATCATTCACGTTTTCGGTTTAGCTTTGACTGGCCGGGAGCACGCTGCGCGTGACTCTTTGTTTACTGCTCTCGACTACATCGATTGCGGCCACTCAGACACCTCACCAGATTGTTGATTTATGTTTACGTGGTTAATCTTTCACGTTTGAACCAGTTAACGAAATATGTGTCTTGCCGATGGACTTTTTACCGTTAACGGAGCGGTACTGTACGCAAAAGCCTTATGGGGGTCAAGTAAAAAAGAATCGATTTCAGGCGGTTGCACAATTGCTAGGCAAACCGCCTTTCCTTTGAACAGTATTTTGAAGTTAACGCATTAATTAACGGTAAATTTATGCGCTTCTTTAAACATAAGATCTGCGTCAAATGTGGCTGCTTTCTATCACCCGACAGTGCCAAGTACAGTTAGCCCAAAATGCGTGAAATGCTCAGAAAATATCAGTGAATATTATGGACAAAAAAACGCCCTAATACTCAACGAGCTGGTGAATATTAGGGCATTTATAGATATAACCAACTGTTTTATCAGTTTAAATTCTAAGTTCGTATTGACAACTTAACTGAATAATTGGGGGAAAAGCCCTTTAATACCCGCGGCGATCACTTCAATACCGATAGATAACATCAGGAGCCCCATCAAACGCGTAATAACGTTAATCCCTGTTTTACCTAAAATTTTATAAATAATGGAGGCCATTCTAAACAGGGCAAAACTCACTAGACCAAAAACAATCACAGTAATAAACATAGCGATAATATTGGACACTGAATTATGCTCTGCAGCAAACACAATGACAGAACTGATGGCACCTGGGCCCGCCATTAAAGGTAATGCTAACGGCACCACAGCAACGGATTCCATCGCCGATGATTCACGATCTTCCTCTTGGTTGCGTTTCACCTCGCCTAACTTACCTTGCAACATCGACATGGCAATAATGGCAATCAAGCTACCACCAGCAATCCTAAAAGCCGAAAGTGAAATACTGAACATATTCAAAATATGCTGCCCAGCTATTATGGTCACCAACAATATGACCACCACGGCAAAGTTAGCCACTTTCCCGGTATAATTACGTTCCGCTTCCGTTTGGTGGCTAGTCAAACTCACAAATACGGGTAGCAATCCAATCGGATTGATGATGGCAACGAGGCCAAGAAAAAATTTGACGTAAAGTGTTAACTCCAAGTTGCGATCCTTATATGCGTGTCACGGCATGTTCATCAAAGTAAGCTCGAGGGCCAGTATAGTATCTCAAGCTCAGATGACTGAATAATGAGATTTTTGAGGTTTAATCACAAGTTTAAATAATATTTGGTTATTATGCTTGAGTAGCTCATAGCGCTAGTTATAGAAACAGATCACTTTTATTGTAGTTTTATTACAAATAAATTGCAGATTGATAGCATGCTCACACTTTAATAGTGAGTTTACGTGTAATTTTCTACCATAAAGAAGATTTAGTGAACATGAGTATTCCCTAAATCTTTTTAGTTTTAGGAGTGTTAATCATGTTAGTGACCAATGCACAAGAACTGGATCTCATGGTCGAGCGTGTCGCCAAAGCACAGGCCGAGTATGCAACCTTCAGTCAAGAACAAGTGGATGCAATATTTCGCGCAGCCGCCCTCGCCGCTGCGGATGCGCGTATCTCGCTAGCCAAAATGGCAGCGGCAGAAACACGTATGGGTGTTATTGAGGACAAGGTGATCAAAAACCACTTTGCCTCCGAATATATTTATAACAAGTATAAGGATGAGAAAACCTGCGGCATTTTGTCTGAAGATCTCACCTTTGGCACAATCACTATCGCCGAGCCCGTAGGCATTATTTGCGGCATAGTGCCCACGACTAACCCAACATCTACGGCAATATTCAAGGCCTTGATTAGCCTTAAAACCCGCAATGCCATTATTTTTTCGCCCCACCCAAGGGCTAAAGCCTCAACCACCACTGCCGCAAAATTAGTACTTGATGCTGCCGTGGCCGCTGGCGCACCGAAAGATATTATTGGCTGGATTGATGAGCCTAGCGTGGCATTGTCGAATCAACTTATGACTCATCCCAAGGTGAATTTGATCCTTGCCACGGGCGGCCCTGGTATGGTGAAAGCCGCCTACTCCTCAGGTAAACCTGCCATTGGTGTGGGCGCAGGAAATACCCCTATCGTTATCGATGAAACCGCAGATATTAAACGCGCGGTGAGCTCTATATTGATGTCCAAAACCTTCGATAACGGAGTGGTTTGCGCATCTGAGCAAGCCGTGATCGTTGTCGATAGTATTTATGAGCAAGTGAAAGAACGTTTCGCAAGCCATGGGGGTTATATCTTATCGGCAAGTGAAACCTCGGCAATGCAAAACGTCATCCTCAAAAATGGTGGCTTAAATGCCGATATCGTGGGTCAAAGTGCGGCGAGTATTGCCCAAATGGCAGGTGTTGAAGTACCACACTGGACCAAAGTGCTGATTGGTGAAGTGAGTGATATTAGTGAAAGCGAAGCCTTCGCCCATGAAAAATTATCGCCACTGCTTGGCATGTACCGCGCCAAAGACTTTAACGATGCCGTCAATCAAGCCGAAGCCTTAGTCGCGCTAGGGGGGATTGGTCATACATCAGGACTTTATACCGACCAAGACACCCAAACCGAACGCGTTAAAACCTTTGGTTTTAGAATGAAAACCGCACGAATTCTAATCAATACTCCAGCTTCTCAAGGTGGTATTGGCGATCTCTATAACTTTAAATTGGCCCCGTCTCTCACACTCGGTTGCGGCTCTTGGGGCGGCAACTCGATTTCAGAAAACGTGGGCCCAAGTCATTTGATCAACAAAAAAACCGTCGCTAAGAGGGCCGAAAACATGCTGTGGCACAAGCTTCCTTCATCTATTTATTTCCGCCGTGGCAGTCTTCCTATCGCCCTTGAGGAATTAAGTGATAAAAAACGCGCGCTTATCGTCACGGATAGATTCTTGTTTAACCAAGGTTATTGCAATGAAACTATTCGCATTTTAAAGGCTCAGGGCTTAGAAACTGAAATCTTCTATGATGTTGAAGCCGATCCAACCTTAGCCATCGTTCGCCAAGGGGCAAAAGTTGCCTGTAGTTTTAAACCCGATGTGATTATCGCTCTAGGCGGTGGCTCACCCATGGATGCCGCCAAGATTATTTGGGTGATGTACGAACATCCTGACGTCGATTTTGCCGATCTCGCATTGCGCTTTATGGATATCCGTAAACGTATCTACAAATTCCCCAAAATGGGCACAAAAGCCATGATGGTGGCGATCCCAACGACCTCAGGCACAGGCTCAGAAGTCACACCTTTTGCGGTAGTTACCGATGAGCAAACAGGCAAAAAATACCCGATTGCCGATTATCAACTGACGCCCAACATGGCGATTGTCGATCCTAATCTAGTGATGGACATGCCTAAGTCACTCACCGCCTTTGGTGGAATTGATGCGGTGACCCATGCACTTGAAGCCTATGTTAGCGTAATGGCAAACGAGTATAGTGATGGTCAAGCACTGCAAGCCCTCGATTTACTGTGCAAATATTTGCCCGATGCCTATAACTTAGGTGCACAATCCCCTGTGGCCCGTGAAAAAGTCCATAACGGTGCCACGATTGCAGGTATCGCCTTTGCAAACGCATTCCTTGGGATTTGCCACTCAATGGCCCATAAACTCGGTGCCGAGTTCCATCTCGCCCACGGCTTAGCTAATGCACTACTGATTAATAACGTTATACGTTTTAATGCAACGGATCTGCCCACTAAGCAAGCGGCGTTTAGCCAGTACGACAGACCCAAAGCCTTGTGCCGTTACGCAGCCATCGCCGACCATTTGAAACTAGGCGGAAAATCGGATGAAGAGAAAGTGGAAAAACTGCTTGAGAAAATCACACAGCTCAAGAAGACGATTGGCATTCCTGCTTCTATCCAAGAAGCCGGTGTCAACGAAGCCGACTTCCTCGCCAAGTTAGATGTACTCGCCGAAGATGCCTTTGACGATCAATGCACAGGTGCAAATCCACGTTACCCATTGATTAACGAGTTAAAACAGTTATTACTCGACAGTTACTATGGTCGCGATTATAGCGATAACTATACGACTAAATAAGTTGTGAGAAGGCTTAACGCGACTGATAGCGAGATTTAAGCGAGAGTTAGAAGTCGCTAAGCCTCAAAGAGAATGAGGTATCCAAAAGTATTAAGCCTGAAAAACCTTAAGCAAAAGCCCTCACTATGAGGGCTTTTTATTAGGGCGTGTTTACTTGATATTGATCCACGCAAAAATAGTAAAAATCTAACGTTAAAAATCTAGCATTAAAAATCTAACGCTGTGTTAGCACGTAATCGATAGCGCTGGTGATTGCCGCTACCTGTGCCAAATTACATTCCGCTGGCGTTGTCGATGGGCTATCAGGGTAAACTTCTGTCGTAGTGTTATAGGCACAACCCGTCACGCTGCTGCATAAGCCTAGCTTTTTCAACGGGTAATTGATCACTCCGTGCTGAACCACAGTCGAGCCGATGATCTCCCTTTTCTCATCGGCGGGTGCAATATGGGTCACTTTGCTCACACCGTCGATAATGGCCTTTTGGAATGCATCCATTGGATTTTCGGTATCACCCACGGCATAAAAACCATCGGGGATAGTACCTTTTTCATATTCAATCCCATCACGGGCGCAAAGCGCTGGGCGAAATTCTAATTCGTCTGAATCTGTAGTTTCATGTAAATCCACATGCAGATCAAAACCTTGTTCGACTGAAGCGACCAGAGCCATCAAGGTTGCCGATTCTTCTGCTGGACTATTGGCATAAAACGAACGATTAGGATCGATAGCCTTTGGATTCCAGCGATTAATCGTCTCGTAACCCCAAGGGCTCACGCACACGGCAACCACTAAATTCACCTGTTGCACATAATTCGTCGCTTCATTTGCTAAGAAGGCTAATGCACCGTGAACGCCACTGGTCTCGTAACCATGCACTCCGCCCGTCACCAGTACGGTTGGTTTTTGGCTATCAAATTGCTGCGTTGTGACTGCAAGCAATGGATAACGCTGTGGATCAATCGAAAGCGAGCCATATTGCACTGTGGCGAGCCCAAGTGCCGTAAGCTCAGCCTCCATCCTCTTAAGTGGCATCACTACATCGTCCTGATATGAACGCTTGATTTGGGTACTTGCAAGCCATGCGGCTTTTTCGGCCTCGCCCCATTTTTCGCCAGCGGTGCCGATGGGATAAAAGGTTAAATTTGCCATAATTCCTCTATTTTTAGTTCTATTAGCTCAAATGAGAGTACTAGTGTTTGGATGAATGAGTGCTGCCAACCTAAAGCGTCAGCTGCATGGGAATATCGCGGATCCCGCCGCGCTCTCGCTCGGGTCCTAGGGGCACAAAGCCAAAGCCTAAATACACAGCTTGCGCATTCAATGCCGAGTTCACGGTAAATACGCCCGGATTGCCTTGGGTTAAACATTGAGTTTTAGCATGTTCCCACAACATTCGCGCTACGCCTTGCCCCTGTGCATGGGAGGCGACAAACAGATGGTATAAGTGGCTATTCGCCTTCATCCCCACCACACCTGCGAGTTGGCCTGAGTCCGTTATAGCGACATGGTACTGATAACCCATAGCAAAGTAGCTACCAATCGCTTCAATCGACATGGCATTAACTAAGATTGCAGCACCCTCTGCAGTGCAAGTTGGGGCGATAAAATCTTGGGTTAATTGAGTGATTAATACGCTTATTTCAGGGATATCAGTTAAGGTTGCGGCTCGAATATTCATCTTAACTCCTTGATTAAAAATAAAGCCATTACATGGCGCAATAAAAAGCCAGAACAAAGTCCTGGCTTTTTAAGACACTTGAAAAATTCAATAGTCACTCACATCAAACAACTCGCCGATGATAACGCTACTAGGGCGAGCCTTGCGTCTTTTATTACACGGTTCAGTAATTGCACTGTCTGTTATTAAACAGTCTGTTATTGCGCTGGCAGTTACTGCTTAGTCCAGCTATCCATCCAACGGAATACATTGGCATACCATTGCTCAAGATTTTCTGGCTTTAAGATCCAGTGATTTTCATCTGGGAAAATCAATAACTCAGATGGAATGCCCTTACGCTGCATATAGCTAAATGACGCTAGCCCTTGACCATAGGGTACACGGAAGTCTTTCTCACCGTGGATCACTAACATGGGCGTTTTCCAGTTTTCAACATAATTTACTGGGTTAAACTTCTCATATAACGCCTTGTTATCAGAGTAAGCACCACCAAACTCGTACTCAGGGAACCACATTTCTTCGGTGACATAATACATGGAGCGCATATCGAACAAACCAGCATGGTTGACGAGGCACTTAAAGCCATCGTTCCAGTTACCTTGGATCCAGTTCATCATGTAACCACCGTAAGAACCACCGAGAGCACAGGCGTTTTGTGGATCGAGCCATTTTTGTTGCTGGCTCACAGCGGCTAAGCCTTTTTG
The DNA here is from genome assembly GCF_023283765.1 of Shewanella profunda. Lineage (GTDB taxonomy): Bacteria > Pseudomonadota > Gammaproteobacteria > Enterobacterales > Shewanellaceae > Shewanella > Shewanella profunda. Next base: position 27,904 of record NZ_JAKILG010000035.1, read on the forward strand.
TAAATCTTCTAATGGCTTACCGCCCCAATCTTGGCTGATAGAGTCAGTAAAGGCTTGGCCATAACCCGTAGAACCGTGGAAATCCACCATCACTACGCCATAACCAGCACCCGCCCATAATTGGGCATTCCAACGGCCACTGAAGGCATTACCAAATGAACCTTGCGGCCCACCATGCACTAAGTAAGCAATCGGGTATTTTTTGCCTTCTTGGTAGTTGGCGGGCTTAATCCAATAGCCATAGACATCTTCGTTGTTCCAGCCTTTAAAGCTAAACTGTTGGAACTCACCAAATTTAATCTTGGCTAGCTTCTCTTTGTTTACTTCGGTCAGGCGCTTAAGCCCTTGACCGTCAGTGTTAATACTGTAGAGATCGCCCGGTTCAACTAAGGTTTTGCTATCAAAAATAAGTTGATCGTTTACCACTGCTACTAAGCTATTGGTACCATCGCTGTAGATAGAACGCACATCACCAAACTGGGTATTGACTTCAAAAATAGATACTTGACCGATGTCCTGCGCCGTCACATACAAGGTACGGTTATCAGGGCCAAACATCAGTGAGCTTGGGCTACGATCCCAAAGTGGCGCGACTTCCTTAGACTGACCAGTATTAGTATCACGTAGCATTATCGCGTAACGATCCGCTTCAAATCCGGGCTTTTTCATCGCTAAGTAGGCCATATAACGGCCATCGCTTGAAAATGTCGGCTGCGCGTCCCATGCCAAATTGTCTTGGGTTAAGTTGGTTGCGGTTCCACCAGTAACAGGCACTTGCCATAAATCGTAATTAGTGGTCCACGCTTGATCTTTGCTCGGCGCTTTAGCGCTATAAACCACATATTTACCGTCTGGCGTGAAAGTCACCTCCTCCATACCTGAGAAAGGTTTTGGTGGTGTTTCAGTGTCTAAACCTTGGGTAACATCGATAACTTTAGTGAGTTTTTCACCGTTTAACGCCCCGACAAATAAGTGATTGCGGGCATGATCTTCCCAAGTGTCCCAATGGCGAACCATCAGTTGCTTGTATTCACGGCCAGTCGATTTGCGCTCAGATTCTGCGGTAAATTTATCCTTAGAACAGGCTAAATCTTTACATTCAGGGAAAACGCGCATGCTCAATACGATTTGCTTAGCGTCATTTGATAGCTTGTAACCATCAATATCTAAGGGTAAATCAGAAACTTGTACAGCTTCGCCACCCGTTAATGGCAATTGAAAAAGCTGACTTGAACCGCTGCGACTCGCGAGGAAATAGATCGATTTGTCGTCGGTTGCAAAGCTCACATCGTGTTCAGTACCTGCGGCAGATGTCAGTTGTAGGGGCTTTGCATTCGCTTGAGTCAGATCTAACAAATATAAATCTGAACTGGCCTCTCCCTTTTCATTTACCGTTTTCAGGCCATAGACCAACTTAGTGCCATCGTGGGACACTGTGGTCGAATGCATTTTATTGAGTTTAATCAGCTGTTGCACAGAAAAAGGCGTAGGATCGGCCGCTTGGGCTGAGTACGCCAAACCTGCGGCGCTTAACGCGATGAGGAGAGGAGCTATTTTCATTGTTATGTCCATCTTTTGTTATAAACGTTCGGTATTGCCATCGAACGAATGTTAAAACGATCAGAGATCGTATCTTCGAAGATAAGCTTGCCACACTAACGAAACAAAAACGCTCAAGCAAGCCAAAAGGCAAACCTGAGCGTATTTTTTTGTGACAAAATGTCAGTGGCGACAACACTAAAGCGTTGCTAATCGCCTTGTCACTTTAAACACGGCGGTTTTGCTTAACTTTGCTTAACAATCCGCGGTATTCATCCTTCAATCAAAGCTTAGGCTTTCGCGTTGGCGATATTCACTTTCCAAATCGCTGGGCCAGTTTCATGGGCGTTGACGCCATTGGAGTCCACGGCCACTGTCACTGGCATATCTTGCACATCAAACTCGTAAATCGCTTCCATGCCTAAATCGGCAAAGGCCACCACGCGAGAATGTTTAATCGCTTTCGATACTAGATACGCAGCGCCGCCAACGGCCATTAGATAAACGGCTTTGTGTTTCTTGATAGATTCAACCGTCGCAGGGCCGCGCTCGGCCTTGCCTATCATGCCCATAAGACCAGTTTTCTCTAACATTAAGTCAGTGAATTTATCCATACGGGTGGCGGTTGTTGGACCCGCTGGCCCTACCACTTCAGTGCCAACGGGATCAACTGGGCCAACGTAATAAATAAACTGACCGGTAAAGTCCACGCCTTCTGGCAGACCTTCACCACTTTCAATCAGGCTTTGAATGCGCTTATGGGCAGCATCGCGACCCGTAAGCATTTTACCGCTGAGCAGAATGGTTTCACCGCTCTGCCATTGCTCGATATCCGCTTGAGTGACAGTATCTAAGTTAACACGGCGCACATCATCACCCACTTCACGGGTAATTTCTGGCCAATCGGCGAGTGACGGCGGCATTAATTCCGCAGGACCCGAGCCGTCTAAATGAAAATGAACATGGCGAGTGGCCGCGCAGTTGGGGATCATCACCACAGGTTTTGAGGCCGCGTGGGTTGGCGCCGATTTGATTTTAACGTCTAACACTGTGGTTAAACCGCCAAGACCCTGCGCACCTATGCCTAAGTTATTCGCGCGCTCGAAAATATCTAAACGCAGTTTTTCTTCGGTCGTTTGGGCACCGCGCGCCAGCAACTCATGGATATCCACGCTTTCCATCAATGCTTCTTTGGCTAATACGGCCGCTTTTTCCGCCGTGCCGCCGATACCTATGCCTAGCATTCCCGGAGGGCACCAGCCTGCGCCCATGGTCGGTAGCGTTTTTTCTACCCAAGCGGCGATATCGTCAGATGGGTTTAACATCACCATCTTAGCTTTGTTTTCACTGCCGCCGCCTTTAGCCGCAATCGCCACTTCGATGTGGTTACCAGGCACCATGTCGATATGCACCACAGATGGGGTGTTATCTTTGGTATTTTTACGGCTACCAGCAGGATCAGACACTATCGATGCACGCAATGGGTTATCAGGATTGGTATAGGCACGACGAACACCTTCATCGACCATTTGCTGAATGGTCATATCGGTCTTGTCCCACTTTACACCCATACCCACTTTAACGAAGGTGGTCACAATTCCAGTGTCTTGGCACAAAGGACGCTTACCTTCGGCCGACATACGTGAATTGATCAAGATTTGGGCAATCGCATCCTTAGCCGCAGCACTTTGTTCACGCTCATAAGCTTCGCTCATGGCATCGACAAAATCCTTCGGGTGGTAATAGGAGATGTATTGCAGGGCATCTGCCACACTTTCAATAAAGTCGGCTTGTTTAATCACAGCGTTTTCAGACATTTTAGGGTGAGATGACATAGTAGGAGCGCTCCAGCAGCCTATGTGGCCTTACTTGTTTTTGTTTAATTCTTTCTGGGCCAATATGATACTCTTTCACATCTTTTTGGGCTACATCACATTTTGATAGGATTAATCGATGGCAATTAGGGCGTCAAAACAGCTTGCATTACGCCAACTTGACTGGACATTAAGCACCGCAGAACTGTTCGAATACTTTGCTAAAGACGAGTGGGCAATTCTGCTCGATTCTGCTAACGCGCCGCATCAAGATGCTAAATTCGATATTATTTGCACGGCGCCTATTGCCACTTTAGTCACCAAGGGTGAACGAAGTGAGATAACCCTTAAGCAGACTGAGCTCACTTTACCTGTAAACACCAGCCCGAATGATGACCCATTTGAACTCGTTAACTCATTATTAAATCATTGGTATCCAAACGCCCTTGAAAGTGGCTTCCCCTTTGCGGGAGGCGCCATGGGTAGCTTTAGTTACGATTTAGGGCGTCGTATCGAAACGCTGCCAACAACGGCCAAGCAGGATATTCAACTGCCAGAAATGAATATCGGCTTTTACGACTGGGCGCTTATCTTCAATTACCAAACCCAGTGTTGGCATTTGCTACACTATTTAGGTGAAGCAGCCCTCGGCACTGAGTTGAAAAAAATTCAAGTAATTATCGCTAAAAAGCAAGATGCCGCCATATTTAAGCTCACTAGCCCATGGGCAGCACAAATCGATAAAGCCCAATACACGGCAAAATTTGAAGCAGTACAAGCCTATTTGCACAGTGGCGATTGCTATCAAATAAATTTAACTCAAAGATTTGAGGCCAGTTACCAAGGTGATGAATGGGCGGCGTACTGCAAATTACGTAAGGCCAATAAAGCGCCCTTCTCGGCCTTTATGCGTCTACCCCAAAACGCTATTTTGTCTATTTCACCCGAGCGTTTTATTCAGCTTCGCGGCGATAACATTCAGACCAAACCCATTAAAGGTACAATGCCGCGACATACCGATCCCGCACTGGATGCTAAGGCCGCCAGCACGCTTGCAAACTCGCCAAAGGATCGAGCAGAGAATGTGATGATTGTCGATTTGCTGCGTAACGATATCGGTAAAGTGGCCGCAGCAGGCTCAGTACGTGTACCGCATCTTTTTGAGATTGAAAGTTTTCCTGCTGTGCATCACTTAGTCAGTACGGTTACCGCCAAACTCGATAGCCAATTTACGGCGAGTGATTTACTGCGCGCCGCATTCCCAGGCGGTTCGATTACCGGCGCACCCAAAATTCGCGCCATGGAAATTATCGAGGAGCTAGAACCGTCACGCAGAAGTTTATATTGTGGCTGCATGGGTTATTTAAGCCAAGACGGACAAATGGATACCAGCATCACCATTCGCACTATTGTTGCCGAACGGGGTAAACTCTATTGTTGGGCGGGTGGCGGTATAGTGGCGGATTCACAAGTGAATGCGGAATATCAAGAAAGCTTTGACAAGATCAGCCGAATTTTACCCTTGCTTGGTGCTGAGTGACAAAAACCTTAATATTTGATACTGAATAAATACGAGAAAGTCGATGGATCAAGCAGAATTTAGATTGAGATTTAATCTGCATCCTTTAGCCGAGCAAGATCCGGCGGTCCTGCCTCACCTTGGCTTACGCAAAGCCGCGGTATTAATTCCACTTCAAGATATTGCTGGTGAACTAAATTTGATCTTGACCCAAAGGCCTATGCACCTGCGCGCCCACCCAGGGCAAATCAGTTTCCCAGGGGGTAAAATTGAGCCAAGTGATATCGATGCGATTGCAGCTGCGTTAAGGGAAGCGGAGGAGGAAATTGGTCTTTTACGGCACAATGTGGATGTTGTAGGCACTTTTCCAGCACACAATACTTTTACCGGATTTGAAATTACCCCCGTGGTGGGTATCGTCAAACAAGCATTTGTGATGAGACTCGATCCGGGTGAAGTCGCCGATTGTTTTTCTGTACCTTTAAGTTTTTTTATCGATCCAACCCATCGCCATCAGAAACGTTTTTTACGCCAAGGTCGTTATTACAATGTGCATTTTATCCCCTACCAACAGCGATTTATTTGGGGAGCAACGGCGGCCATTATCGATCATCTTTGTCGCCATTTAAGTATCCCAGCGCAAACTTGCCGTAGCTAAATCACAAAACGGCTAAATCACAAAACGAATGTATAAACCTGTAACGATTGATGTTAGCAGTAATAGAGGAATATTAAACCAATAGCCCAATTTACTGTGTTGGGCGACATAATAGTTGAAGGCTAAACTCAATAGACTGATCCCTCCGCAGGTCCAAATTAAATATTCCAACAGCTGAGTTCTGTGGGGATCCCACTCGACGCGTAAAGAAGCACCACGGCTAAGGTAAGTCCCTACCTCGCGATCGGGTCTCGCTTCTCCAAAAACCAATAATGCATATACGGCTAATATCCAGCCCAAAATGGATAATATTGCGAGGATAATCTGAAATGTTCTGACTTTACTCATATCGCCTCCTGCCATTTGAGTCACCATATCACTAAATATTAGCAATATTAACCTCAGGATACCTTTTTCAGCTTGAGAAAAGCCACCAGCAAGGTAATATAAACCTCCAAAATTTTCATATAAAACGTTTCGTTGGAGAACTAAGCAACAATGAGCATTGCATCTGTCGCTTCTGTATTTAAAGGTGAGCACGCGGTCGGTTCTACAGTCACTGTACGTGGCTGGGTCAGAACTCGTCGTGATTCTAAAGCTGGCATTTCTTTTTTGGCTGTCTATGACGGTTCCTGCTTTAATCCGATCCAAGGTGTCGTGCCAAATAGCTTAGAAAATTACGACAACGAAGTGTTAAAGCTGACCGCGGGTTGCTCTGTCGTGATGACGGGCGATGTCGTTGAGTCCCCGGGTGCTGGCCAAGCATTTGAACTGCAAGTCACGCAGCTTGAAGTCGCAGGTTGGGTTGATGATCCTGACACTTATCCAATGGCGGCTAAACGCCACTCGATTGAACATCTACGTGAACTCGCCCATTTACGCCCACGCACTAACCTTATTGGTGCCGTTGCCCGTGTACGTAACTGTTTATCCCAAGCGATTCACCGTTTCTACCACGAAGAAGGCTTTATTTGGGTTTCTACACCACTTATCACCGCATCGGACTGTGAAGGCGCTGGTGAGATGTTCCGCGTATCGACTCTGGATATGGAAAACCTGCCACGCACCAGCGAAGGCAAAGTCGATTACGACAAAGACTTCTTCGGTAAAGAGGCCTTCTTAACCGTATCAGGCCAGTTAAACGGTGAAACCTACGCCTGTGCACTGTCAAAAATTTATACCTTTGGCCCGACATTTCGAGCAGAAAACTCTAATACTAGCCGTCACTTAGCTGAGTTTTGGATGGTTGAGCCAGAAGTGGCCTTCGCTAACTTAAGCGATATCGCAGGTCTTGCCGAAGCTATGCTGAAATACGCCTTCAATGCCGTATTAACCGAGCGTATGGATGATTTACAATTCTTCGCCCAGCACGTAGATAAAACGGTAATCGAGCGTTTGCAATCCTTTGTATCAAGCGATTTTGCCCAAGTGGATTACACCGATGCGGTTGAAATTCTGCAAAAATGTGGCAAAACCTTTGAATTCCCAGTTTCTTGGGGTATTGACCTTTCTTCTGAGCACGAGCGTTATTTAGCCGAAGAACATTTCAAAGCCCCAGTTGTGGTGAAGAACTATCCAAAGGACATTAAAGCCTTCTATATGCGCCTAAATGAAGACGGCAAAACCGTTGCCGCAATGGACGTACTAGCCCCCGGCATTGGTGAAATTATCGGTGGTTCTCAACGTGAAGAACGTTTAGATGTGCTGGATATGCGTTTAGCCGAAATGGATCTGAACAAAGAAGATTACTGGTGGTATCGTGACCTTCGCCGTTATGGCACAGTGCCACACGCGGGCTTTGGTTTAGGTTTTGAGCGTTTAGTGTCTTATGTGACTGGCGTATCTAACATCCGTGATGTGATCCCATTCCCACGTGCGCCACGCACTGCAAACTTCTAATTCACTTTGATAACGCTGTTTATCGGCAAACAAAACTGAATTGATATTAAAGCGCGCTTCGGCGCGTTTTTTATTGAGTTTGAAGTACGGATCACTTGAAATACCCTGATGAATAACGCGGCAGGGTAATTAAGCATCAAACAATATTAAGTTAGCAACTTACTCCAGCTCGGCCGACAAACCATAGAAATCATAGATCTCTTTTACTCGCCCCGTATTCACCATTTCAACTAATACCTTATTTAATGACTCAAAAGCAGCAAAATGAGCCGACTTACGTGACATCCCAAAATAGTTTTCAATTTTGTTCATCTGTCGATATTTTGCATAACTGAAATGATGAAAACCAAGCTTATTTAACTGGTATTCAATCGAGGCTCGATCGAGAATAATCATGGTGTCAAAACGACCTTTAATGAACATTTTTGCCATATTTTCATCATCAATAGAGTCAATTTTATGGATAGCAGTATCATCATTAAAACGCTCAAAATAGATGGTTTGGCGTTTTACTCCCACGCTCAATTTATATAAATCCTCATAAACTTGAATGCTCGACTCTTCACCTGCTTTGACTAAAAATAAAATATCTCTGGTTTGAGTAGATATAGGGCCAAGAAAACTGGCAAAAGTTTCCCGTTCTGGCGTTCTTATTGTCCGTGGAACGATATCGACCTTTCCCACTTGCAAATCATGGAGACTGCGAGCAAAAGGACTAATAATCCAATGAATGCGATAACCAATTTTCTCTGCGGCCTCCTCAATAATATCTTTTAAAGGGCTCGACATCGTCATGGTACGTTCATCAACGATCATTTCGGGAGGCCTATGACGAAAGTGGGCGTATAAGACTTTAGATTCAACAGCGGCAAAAGCAGGGACTAAAGCGCTACACACCGCAATACCCAATAGCAATAAAAAGATTAAATGTTGTTTAAAATACATACAGATGTGTCGTATTGTGTATGAATAGAGCTATTATAGTCACCATTTTTAGCATTGCTTTGAATATCATCTAAGTTAGCAAACAGCAATGCGTGATCTAAATATCAAACAATACAAATATAAGTAAATTTACAGACACCGATTAAACAGTTTGAGTTTGAGTTTGAATTAAGCAAATACCTAAGTGTGGTTAGCCAAAAGTGATTAATGCGCTAAAAATCACCACTTGGTTACGATTCAATACTGCAGAACTTGCACTAATAGGGATAAGAAAACTAAGATGGCAACGGCTATTTTATAGGATGATTGACGAGCACACGGACTCTCATCTGATTTTGCTCAACTGAGGAATGACAATGTCTAAAATTAACTTACTTTTGCTGTGCGGTGGCGGAAGTGCAGAACACGATATTTCCCTAATGTCGGCTAACTATTTTGAATCCTCATTGGCAAAATCCGATCAGTTTTCCGTGTTACGGGTAGAACTTGATAAATTGGGTCAGTATCGCACCGCGGCAGGCGATGACTGTGAGCTCACCAATAATCGCGAAATCCGCTTTCGCGATGAGACTAAAACACCTTGGCCTGTGGATTATGTTATTCCTTGCATCCATGGTTATCCCGGTGAAACTGGCGATATTCAGTCCTATTTCAACCTTATCCAACTGCCCTACTTCGGCTGTGAATCCGAAGCCAGTAGCAATTGTTTTAATAAAATCACCGCCAAAATGTGGTTTTCAGCCTTAGGGATCCCTAATACGCCCTATATTTTTCTGCACCAATACGATGATGAAGCCATAACTCAGGTACAAACAGCCTTAGCCAATTGGGGTTCAATTTTTATTAAGGCCGCCTCGCAAGGATCATCCGTTGGTTGCTATAAAGTGGATGACAGCAGCAAAGTGGCGCAAGTACTCAAAGATGCCTTCGGCTATGCACCCTATGTTGTAGTGGAAAAAACCATTAAAGCCCGTGAATTAGAAGTAGCGGTATACGAATACAATGGTGAGATTGTGGCAACCCTGCCGGGTGAGATTATTTGTGACAGTAACACCTTTTATACCTTTGATGAGAAGTACGCCAAAAACAGTAAAGCGCGCACAGATGTAGTTGCACAACATGTTTCAGCTGAGATCAGTGAACAGATCCGTGCTTATGCTATCAAGGCATTTAAGGGGATGAAGCTGCGCCACCTGTCGCGTATCGACTTTTTCTTAACCGCTGACAATGAAATTCTGCTCAATGAAATCAACACATTCCCGGGTTCGACGCCGATTTCAATGTTTCCTAAAATGCTGCAGAACCACGGCCATGACTTTACCGAATATTTAAGCTTAGTGATCAAAGGCCAGTTGCCGACAAAGAATTAAATCAGGTTTATAGAGGTTATCAAAAGAGCGCCCTAGGGCGCTCTTTTGATATTATCGTGCTGACTAATAATGCTTAAACTCCGCAAACACTACTGTGGCTTAGCCTGTTTAGCCTGTTTAGCTTGCTTAGCCAGTAGTTCAAAAAATGCGGCTTTGGGCATAGGTTGGTAGTAGAGATAACCTTGGATTTCTTGAATGTCATTTGCCATCACAAACTTCAACTGGGACTCTGTTTCGACCCCTTCTGCAGTCACACTCAAATTTAAGGCACGACTTAAGCGTACTATAGCCTCGACCAAAGCCTCATGGCGCTCACCTTCTGCTAATCTATCGATAAAGCTTTTATCTATCTTAATTTGATCGATAGGAAAATTCGCTAAATAGGACAAAGAGGAATAGCCAGTACCAAAGTCATCCAAGGCAATTTTCACACCACGGGCGCGTAATTCATTCAACACTTTGATTAAATGCATATGTTGTTTCATCAATAAAGACTCGGTAATTTCCAGCGTGAGCAGCTCATAGGGAAAATCCACTAAGCCCAATTCTTCAATAATGTCAGCAAAGGAGTCACAAAATGTATCTTGCAATTCATGGGACCAGAATTCGAAAGTAGAAACATTCACCGCTAAGCTAATACCCCAGCCATGGGTTTGCATCTCATTGATCGTTTGCATCGCACAACGACGTACATTTCGGCCTATATCTACAATTAATCCGCTATTTTCAGCGATGGGAATAAACTCATTCGGAGCAATAAACTGGCCTTCATGTTGCCAACGTAATAGCACCTCGGCACGCACTATCAGGCCCGTTGTCGCATTGACTATTGGCTGATAATAAAGCTCAAAGGCTTGTTGATCTAAGGCTTGCTTAAGCAATGTATGTAAATTAGCTATTCGCTCAGCATTCTGCTGCATTTGCTCAGTAAAAAAATGATACCGATTGCGTCCATTCGCCTTAGAGATATACATGGCTTGATCAGCACAGTTAAGTAATTGCTCCAAATTAAGCGCATCCTCTGGGAAGCGCGCAATCCCGATGCTCACCGAACTGTAAACACCTTTATCCTTTGATAATTCATAGCGCCGATAGACGTTTTTAATGATTTTTTCGGCCAATAGTGAGAGCGCTTTCTGAGTGACTACCCCGGGTAAAAGTAATGCGAACTCATCGCCACCTAAACGCGCAAATATCATACTCTCGTCTAAACAGGTTTTTATTTGTCCGACAACCTGTAACAACAAGGTGTCACCCTTATCGTGCCCATAGGTGTCATTGACTTGCTTAAAGTTATCTAAATCCATCAACATAAAGCTAAAGCCTGGCGTTAAGCTGTCTGAGGTGACCAGTGTTTGGATATGTCTGAATAATGCATTACGATTTGCAAGTCCCGTCAGTGAATCATTGTTAGCTTGATACTTAATTAACTGTGCGGCTTTTTTACGTTCACTGATATCTGAGAATAACCAAGCAAAGCCATTGTGATTGCTGTGAGGTTCACGAAATACCGTCACTGTGAGGTCAAGGTAGAAGGTTTCACCATTTCCCCTTAGGCCAATTAATTCCCCTTGCCACATTTTTCCTGCAGATAGGTGCTGAAAAAGCATATCAAGTTCATGGGGTTCAGACGGAGAAAGAAAGGTTTTGGGGTGAAAATTAGATGATTCAGATGTCTGCGGTTGTACGATTTGCTTAAATGCCTCATTCGCATATAACACTGCATCGAGGGAATTTGTGATGACAAGTGCTAAAGGTAAACGATCAAATATTTTCACCGCTAAACGCTGAAAGTCCATCGAACGACTACGTTCAATGGCGAGGCTTGCCAATCTTGCGGCTTCGGAAATGAGGGTTAAATCCTGCGACGTGGGCGATTTTATGACGTCATAGTACATGGCGAAAGTCCCCAACACTTTCCCGTGACTATCTTTGATGGGTTCAGACCAACAGGATTTAAGACCCGCACTGAGTGGAATAGCTTTAAACTTTTCCCAAAAAGGATGGTGTGCGATATCTTCAACAATAACACGTTCACCCATGTAAGCCGCGGTACCGCAAGAACCTACATCAGGACCAATTTCAATCCCATGAATGACTTGATTATAGTTGTCGGGCAAGTGGGGAGCCGCACCAAAAAGTAGCCGTTTACCATCATCACTTAGTAGCAGGACGGAGGCTCGTGTACCGATCTGTTGAGCTTCAATCTTAAGCACTAACGCATAAAGAATTTCTGCTAACGGTGCGCCATTTAGTAGCATGGATAAAATGCCGCTATAGCAATCTAGGCTAACATCATGCCCCAGTTTAAGTGAGGGTTCGACAAGTCGTCCCAGAACATTAGTGCCTTCGTCCATACATTCCTTCGTCGTTTAGCAATTAGCTAAACCGTTTGGCTCAAGTAAAAAACGTTATAACTCTGAAATAATTCTAGGCACTAAGATGCCCCAAAGCAACTAAGCCTCAAATAGACTAAAAGTGCTTTAGGGCAGTATTGAAAGGAGTTTATTCTTGAATTCGTTCAAGTTTAGCGAGATAAAAACCATCAAAGCCCGTCTCTGCTGGGCTGATCGTTTCATCTTCTATTAGACGAAAGTTTGGATTTCCCGCCAGAAATGCATCCACTTGACCGCGGTTCTCACACGGAAAAATAGAACAAGTGGCGTATACGACGATCCCGCCCACTTTCACCATACGGCTGTAACTGTTCAAAATATGTTTTTGCAGTTCCATCAAAACGGGTAAACGCTCAACAGTATCGCGCCACTTAGCATCAGGGTTGCGTTTTAGCACCCCAAGACCCGAACAAGGCACATCGAGCAACACACGATCCGCACTGAGCTTTAAGCGTTTAATGGTTTTACTGCCAGCAATTAAACGCGTTTCAACATTGTAAGCCCCATTACGACGGGCACGCTCTTTGAGTTTATCGAGCTTCCATTGCTCCACATCCATAGCCAGCAAACGCCCTTTGCCCTGCATTTGCGCGGCTATGTGTAAGGTCTTACCGCCCGCACCAGCACAAGCGTCGATGACTTTCATACCGGGTTTGGCATCAAGTGCGGCAGCCACGCGCTGAGAACCCGCATCCTGCTGCTCAAACAAACCCTCTTTAAAACTCTGGGTGCGAAATAATGCTGAATCTGAGGTGACTTCTAGCGCAGAATTAACTGTCTCAACGGGGAGCGTACTCACATATTCTGCGGCAAGTTTTGCCATTAACTCATCACGGGTGACTTTGAGGCCGTTAGCGCGTAAAAAACGCTTAGGCGCAGTGCTTAATGCAGCGCGCTCCTTCTCCCAAGACTCACCAAGTTGCTCGCGCCCCATAGTATCAAGCCACTCGGGGCAACCGTCCCAGAGCGCAGGCTTAGTTTTAGCTTGCTCAATACGCTCAGCCAGACGTAGTTCATCCACTGGCAAGGAATATTGCATCTTGGGTAAGGCCAAATCATGGAATAAATGCCAAGCGTTGAGTAGCTTTGAGCCATATCGTTCCATTTCATCAGGGCTGATTTCCGCCAAATAACAGTACAGATTTAAGCGCCTGAGAATATCGCCAGTCACAAACGCAATACGCGCCTGTTCGGCAGGCACCAACTGTAACCCAGAAAAATGCTGAGAATAGGCCCGATCTAAGGGTTTCCCTTGGCCCAACACCATAGTTAAGATACTGATCACTAATTCGTTCGAACTGGCAGAAAGCGGAGAATTCAACATTTAAAGGTTACCGTGAATAATAAAACCGAGGGATCATAGGAGGTCAAGCCCGAATACGCAAGCACACTGGCACCGAGTTAAGGCTAAAGCCATAAAAAAGCGACCCAGATGGATCGCCCTTATGTCTATCAAAAACGCTAACGGCTACATTTTCGAACCCTTAGCACCATAGAACAGAATAAAGCCATAACACATAATAGGCAGGATAAAGGCCTGTTGTATGCTTAAGCTGTCGGCTAACATGCCTTGGAATAAAGGTAAAATTGCACCGCCAACAATGGCAAGACACAAAATACCACTGCCCTGGGAAGTATGAGGGCCGAGATCGCGTAACGCTAAACTGAAAATGGTTGGGAACATAATAGAGTTGAATAATCCCACGCCTAAAATTGCCCACATAGCAATGCTACCACTGGTCGTCATAGCTACAACCACAAGTAATGCGGCCATAAAGGCATTAAAAGCTAAAACGGTTCCCCCGGGAATTTTTTGCATCACCGCAGAGCCAATAAAACGCCCCACCATAGCACCGCCCCAATAATAGGCAATATAATGAGCCGCTTGTTCCTCTGGCATTCCAGCAATATGCGACTCACCTAAAAAATTGACCAAGAAGCTGCCGATAGACACTTCCGCGCCCACGTAAACGAAAATACCCACAGCGCCTAATACTAAATGTTTGCTTTGTAAGGCACTGGTTTTCCCTAAATGGGTTTGGATTTCGCCTTGACTGGCCTCGGTATGTTCACGAATAACAGGTAAGTTTAACTTTGCAAAAATAATCGCGAGTACGGCTAATACTGCGGACAATAACAAATAAGGCAATTTAACCACTTCGGCTTCAGCATTTGCTTGCGCTAAATCCGTAGAAATCGTCGCCGCCACAGATAGAATTAAGATGGAGCCAAAGAATGGCGCAACAGTTGTACCTAACGCGTTAAATGCCTGGGTTAAATTTAAACGACTCGATGCGGTTTCGCGGCTCCCGAGAGCATTAACATAGGGGTTGGCAGCGACTTGTAAAATGGTGATCCCTGAGGCCAATACAAATAAAGCCCCAAGAAATAAACCATAAATCGCCAGCGTGGCTGCGGGGTAAAACAGTGCGCAGCCAATACTCGCAATCACAAGTCCGGTAACAATTCCCTTTTGGTAACCTATTTTTTTTACAAGATTACCCGCTGGAATGGAGACTAAAAAATACGCGCCAAAAAAACAAAACTGGATCAACATCGCCTGCGTGTAATTGAGTGAAAATACCGCTTTAAGGTGAGGGATTAAAATATCGTTTAAACAAGTGATAAAACCCCACATAAAAAACAATGAAGTTAATGACACGAGGGCAAAACGATAATTACCATTCCCTGTATCGCCCACACTGCTGGTATGGTTGCTAGTATTGATTGATGACGCCATAGTTATGCTCTCTATTGTTTTTTATTATTCGGGATAAATCAGCCCGACTTCCCAGTGAGACTTGCCCTTAAATGTTTGCTACTGCGGTAGTGTTTGGAGCTGCGATAAAAAATTAAGGTCTGTACCTATAACATCCTATCTAAATAAAGATGAAACATTTTTACTTCAAAATAGCGTAATAACTGGCAAATGCTGAAAACTTAAGCTCACGACCGACTAATTGCGCGGTTTTTAGACCATGCCCAGTCAGTTCCACCTGCAATTCGATCCCGGTTAAATCAAACTTGGTATCCACGTCTTGTAAGTTAAAGCAGATAAGAACCCGCTTCTGACCTAAACTGCGCACAAATACTAATAGCGGCTCTGTGGTATCAACAAATTGGATATCACCTTCAACCAATATTGGGTGCAATTTGCGCCAAGCGAGGAATTGACGATATCCGTGAAGTATTGAGTGTTTGTCGGCTTCTTGCACCTCTACTGCCAATTTTCGATGCGCGGCAGCAATCGGTAACCAAGGGGATACTTCACTAAAACCACTAAAGTCCTCACGCTGTAACCAAGGCATAGGAGTACGACAACCATCTCGTCCTTTAAACATCGGCCAAAAGGTTTTGCCAAAGGGATCCTGTAACTCATGGTATTCAATGGGCGCCTCGGTTAAACCAAGCTCTTCACCTTGATAACTGCATACACTACCACG
Source organism: Shewanella profunda (assembly GCF_023283765.1). GTDB lineage: Bacteria > Pseudomonadota > Gammaproteobacteria > Enterobacterales > Shewanellaceae > Shewanella > Shewanella profunda. The sequence continues at coordinate 43,487 of NZ_JAKILG010000035.1, forward strand.
TAATGAGCTCAGCATAGCGTTGAACATTTTTACCATATCGGGCTTACCTTGCCCCCAACGACTAGCGACACGCTGTACATCATGATTACCTATGGCCCAACACGGCCAGCCATCACCAATGCTAGCCTCCAACGCCTCAACCGTTTGGCGAATATAAGCCGCGCTATAATCGTCAGTCAGCAGTTCAAAACTGTAGGCCATATGCAGGTGTTCTTCGCCCTGAGTGTAAGCCGCCATCACAGCCAAAGAGTCTTCTGCTGACACTTCGCCTAAGGTAACGGCTCCGGGATAACGATTGATAAGTTGACGTAAATCTTCAATAAAAGTGATAGTTTGCGGCCGATCATTATTGTAGTAATGGTACTGGTACGCATAAGGGTTATCTTCACTAAAGCCGCGGCCTTGGCGTTTATCCTTAGGTTTTGGCGGATTATCCCTAAGCTGCTCGTCGTGATAACAAAAGGTAATCGCATCTAAACGAAAACCATCGACACCTTTCTTAAGCCAAAATTCGACATTATCGAGTACGGCCTGACGCACCTCTGGATGATGAAAATTGAGATCAGGCTGACTACGCAAAAAATTATGTAGATAATATTGTTGCCTGCGCGGCTCCCATTCCCAAGCACAACCACCGAAAATGGCTAACCAGTTGTTGGGCGCGGTACCATCGTCTTTCGGATCGGCCCACACATACCAATCTGCCTTTGGATTAGTACGACTTTCACGGCTCTCGACAAACCAAGCGTGTTGATCTGAGGTATGGCTTAGTACTTGGTCAATAATCACTTTAAGCCCGAGCATATGGGCTTTATCAATAAGATCGTCAAAGTCATTCATGGTACCAAATAACGGGTCGACTTGACGGTAATCACTGATATCGTAACCAAAATCTGCCATAGGAGATTTAAAAAAAGGTGAAATCCAAATTGCATCGACATTCAGGCTGGCGATGTAGTCCAGCTTAGTAATAATGCCTCGTAAATCACCCACGCCATCACCATTGGTATCCAACAGGCTTCGGGGATAAATTTGGTAAATCACAGCCCCACGCCACCAAGTTAACTCACTCATTGTTGCCCCTTTATGATTATTCTAAGCAAGCATCACCCGATACATGCAAGCAAGCAGTTGTAACTTTGTTACTGTAAAGTTAATGGTGCTGCAGCTTATTTTGTAATGCCGAGCATACGTGAATAGGGAAATCAGGTTCAATACGTCTGCATACGTATGCAATAAATCGTAAGGTAAGCCCTCCTATGGGTGAGTAAATTTAATAATTAAATAACAACAATTTACACATAAAATCCATTCATTTCACCCCTTAAAACTCCCACCAAAAATGACCTTTTATTGTGCTAAGCATTAACTGAATACGTATGCATAACATTGTTACAACAAGAAGCTGGAGAGTAGTATCTTCACCGTTGCATAACAATTTGGTCATAAACACAGCACTTATGCAGTCAATTAAGCGCCGAGATACCAAAAAAGCCGCCCAAAAGCGGTAATAACGATAAAACGCTCGATAAAGCAACTCAAAGGGGAAGAGAGATATGATGCGATTTAAACCCAGTTTGCTAACCCTAGCGCTCGTCGCTGCAGGTGCTAGCATGTATTCCTACGCAGCCGATGATGTAACAGATAAAGAAACAAAAGCAAAAGAGGCTGAAATAGAAGTTATTGAAGTCAAAGGTTTTAGAACCAGTGTTATTAAATCTCTAAATGAAAAGCGCTTCGGCGATACTGTTTCTGAATCTATATCCGCAGATGATCTTGGCGCCCTTCCCGACCAGTCAATCGCTGATGCGTTAACCCGTTTGCCGGGTGTTACGGCCGTACGTACCGGTGGACAGGCAAGCGGTCTCAATATTCGTGGTCTTGATGGTGATTTCGTGTTTGCAACACTTAACGGACATGAGCAAGTCACCACTGGCGGTAAACGGGCAATTGAGTTTGACCAATATCCATCCGAATTAATTAGTCAAGCCGCTGTATATAAAACACCAAAAGCCTCGCTGATTGAAGGCGGCGTTGCGGGTACTGTGGAATTAAAAACCGCAGACCCACTAAAAAGCGATAAAGACCAATCATTTAATATTAATGCTCGCGGTAGCTTTAATGATAGAGCCGATGAAATTTCCGATGCCGATCAATACGGCAACCGTCTTAGCTTTGCCTATCAAGGCAAATTCCTTGAAGATACGCTCGGTGTCGCCCTAGGCTATGCCCATTTATACCAACCTTATGTTGCCAGTCAATTCATTGGCTTACGTTTCAATGATGATAAAAAAGATGTCAATGGCGATGGTGTCAACGAGTCCATCAGTGAAGGTTTTGAGTTACAGCAAAAAGGCGGTGACGATACTCGCGATGGTTATATGGCGGCTATCCATTGGCAACCAACGGATAGCCTTAGCGTAAAAGGCGATTTATTCCATTCAAAATTTACTTCCGAAAACTTTACCCGTGGTTTTCGCGTTAAGTCATTAAAAAATGGCACGATCAGTGATGCTACTGTCGAAAATGGTTCTATGACGGGTGGTACAGTTTCAACTGGCGTTAATGATACATTTTCCGTTTTTGTTATTAATGATAACGACTCTAAATATTCAGAAATGACGTCAGGCTCGGTCAATATGGAGTGGAATAATGGTGGCGCATTGACGGTTGCGGCCGATGTTAGCTATTCAAAAGCCGATGGCGAGTTCGTCAATGGGGGGACCCGCGCCGTTCTATATGATGATATTGGTAATGAGGTGCGATCAGCCGAATCAATCAATTATCAACTCAATGGCTTAAGCCCTGCTAATGTCAGTTTCTCAAACGACTATACCAACACGGCAACGTTGGGTTTAAAAGAAGTGGGTATGTGGCCATACGATCAACAAAATGATCTGGTTGCCTATAAGTTAGACTTTAACTACGTGTTAGATTCGAGTTTCTTATCTTCGGTCGATTTTGGCCTGCGCTACTCAGAACGTGAGTTTAACGCGCAGCGTTCACAGGCGGGATATGGCTTTGAATTTGGTCAAAACCCAGATAACCAACCAGTCCTTACAATGAACGATGATATGACAAATGTGGTCAACTTTGGCGGAGAATTGTCTGGTTACCCAAGTTTTCTCGCGATTGACTTTAATAAAGCACTTGAACTGGTCAACGCACAGTTAGCAGCCACAGGACAACCCCCTTTTACCCCGACGGCGAATTGGGTTGAAAACTGGACTATGATCCAAAGTGGTTCGGTCAATGAAGATGTATTAGCAGGTTACATTCAAGGCAATCTCGATTTTGACTTAGGCGATATTAAAGTCACGGGTAACCTAGGTGTGCGTGTTGTTCATACAGATCAAAGCAGTAAAGGTTTGCAACAAGTGGGTTATGGATTAGGTGAAGCCATAACTGATGAGCTTGGCGTGATCAGTAACGATTATATCCGTAACGAAATTGGTAAAACCTATACCGATTATTTACCGTCACTCAACTTAACTTTCCACCTGACGGAAAATGATCAACTGCGTTTTGCTGCAGCTTCTGTGATGTCACGTCCCCCAATCAACAAATTAAAGTCTGGTAGGGGCGCTTGGTATGATGATGCCGACACCACAGGTTATAAGAGATATAACGCTTGGGGTAATACCAGCCCACTACTCGATCCGTTTTACGCCGATCAATACGACTTATCCTACGAGCATTATTTTGAAGACTCAGAAGGTGCGGTTGTCGTAGCTTTGTTCTACAAAGATATCAAATCTTTTATCAATGACTTTACAATTCAATCATTTGATTTTGAAGGTAATGGATTTATCGTTCCCGACACTATTATCGATAACGGGGTTGAGTTCCCAGTCGTGAAAGATGAAGGTCAGTATCAAACGGCTATCAACAACGATAATGGCGGTTACATTCGTGGTATCGAGTTAGGTTACACCCAAGTTTTTGATTTTCTCCCATCACCACTCAGTGGCCTTGGCTTCACTGGCAGCTACTCGTATTCAGACAGTGAAGTGGAGTTTACAACGGACTTAAGTGGTTCAAACTTAACGATTCCATTACCGGGTTTGTCGGAAAGCGTTCTGAACACCACCTTATTCTATACACTGGATGGTTTCGATACTCGCGTCAGCATGAGATATCGTAGCAGCTACGTTTCAGAGCAAGTGGCAGTAGAGTCGCAACTGGCCTACTTCGCTGCCGAAACGATTGTGGATTATCAAGCCTCGTATGCACTGGATAATGGACTTAAGTTCTTATTCCAAATTAATAACTTAACCGATGAGCCAAGTAAAACCTATTTTGGTGAAGAACATCAAACAGGAACGATTCAATACTTCGGTAGACAATACTTCCTAGGGTTAAATTACTCTCTATAAGGTGCAAAAAACTAAGCCTGCTTCAATTTAGAAGCAGGCTTTTTTATTTCAATACCAGTCCACGATACCAAGGTCAAACATGACTAGCGCATTAAACTTAACCTATCTAAAAGGCTGACATTATGATCCGTTTATACTTAGCGATAGTCGTTTCCTGCTGCTTAATTTATTCATCGATTAAAATGGTGAACGCTGAAAATCTTAAACCTGAGATCACGATAGAACCCTCGTCTTGGTGGGCAGGCATGCAAAATCCTGAGCTGCAATTAATGCTCTACAGCCGCGCTTTTCCTCGTGAGTCTAAGTCGTTAAAGGTCAACATTAAGGGCGATGGCATTAGCCTAAAAAAGCTTGAGTCTACGGACAACCCCCACTATCTGTTTATCACCTTAGATCTCAGCCAAGCGGCGCCACAAACCTTTGAGCTTTCAATTTTAAACCAAGAATCGATTTCAAACACAGATTCACTTTCAAGCACAGCAGCACTCTACCACCTGCCCTACACATTACATCCGCGGGCGAAAGGCAGCCGTGAGCGCCAAGGGTTTAGCAATAAGGATGTGATTTACCTTATCACCCCGGATAGATTTGCCAATGGCGACCCCAGCAATGACAATCATGCGCAGATGCTAGAAAAAATTGCGCCGAACCATCCCGATGGACGCCACGGCGGTGATATAGCCGGTATCAGCCAACAGTTAGATTATCTAGCGAAACTTGGAGTCACTCAGCTATGGATCAACCCGTTACTCGAGAATAACCAGGCCCAATATTCCTACCATGGTTACGCAATTACCGATCTATACCGCGTCGATCCCCGCTTTGGCAGCAATGAGGAGTATAAAGCCTTAGTCGCTAGGGCAAATAAACTCGGCCTTGGGGTGATTAAAGATGTGGTGGTCAATCATATCGGTTCGAATCATTGGTGGCTTAAAGACTTGCCAAGCCAAGACTGGTTAAATTATCCCGCGCAAACCCAGACAAACAATCGCGAACGCAAGCCAGAGTTGACGAGTCTCAACGATACTGACCCCGCCCATACCAAGCCCAGCTTTACCAGCCCCCGTTTTACCACCCATAGGCGCACCACAGTGCAAGATCCCTACGTCGCGGCGCAGGATCATCTCGATTTCGTCGACGGTTGGTTTACCGATACCATGCCAGATCTCAATCAAGCCAATCCCAAGCTGGCGACCTATCTGATCCAAAACAGCATTTGGTGGGTCGAGTACGCCGCACTTTCGGGGATACGCGAAGATACTTACTCCTATGCCGACAAAGGGTTTCTCGCTAAATGGTCCAAGGCCTTGATGGCGGAATATCCTAATTTTAATATTGTGGGTGAAGAATGGACCGCAAACCCCATCACGGTATCCTATTGGCAAAAGGGCAAACTCAATGCCGATGGTTACACCTCAGATTTACCCAGTTTGATGGATTTTCCGTTGTATGAGAAATTGATTGCCAGCCTTAATGAGCCAGAGGCGTGGGACACAGGATTTATAACACTTTATGAGATGTTAGCCAACGATGTGGTTTATGCCTCACCCAGTCAGTTAGTATTATTTGAGGGCAATCACGACACAAATCGTCTCTTTAGTTTAATGAAGCAAAATTTGAGCTTATACAAGATGGCGCTCACCTATGTGCTTACCGCCAAACGTATTCCGCAGTTGTTTTACGGTACTGAAGTGCTAATGACAAGCCCAACCGAAGATCGTCACGATGGTGTCGTGCGTAGTGATTTCCCCGGTGGTTTTGCCAACAGTGCCATTAACGCCTTTACGGGAAAAGGACTGAGTAAACCTCAACAACAAGCCCAGCAGTTTGTCAGTACGCTACTAAATTACCGTAAACAATCCTCCGCGCTGCAATCGGGCGATCTGCTGCATTTTGTGCCACGGGAGGGCGTATATGTGCAATTTCGTTGCCTATTGAATCAAGCATTCTCAGATAAACTGCAAGCCGAAGAGCTAACGTCTATAACCCAACATAACGCCTGTACTCAGCCCTCGGCCGACAAAGTCATGTTGATCTACAACAAAAATGAAAAGACAGTCGAGCTAGACTTAAGCCGCTTTGCTAGCGTGCTTGGTGGTAGCCGTGCAGCAAAAGACATCATCAGTGGCAAAACGGTTTCACTCAATCATGCGATAACATTACCCCATGCAGGTGTCACTATCCTTGAGCTTAAACCAACCTCTCAGCTCGCTGCAGGCTTGCCTAGCAGCTAAACACACGAGTCACCAAGCTAGCGCTTTAACTCAGGCTCAAACTAACAAATAAGGATAGGCCGCGCGTAACCGCGACCTATTCTTATTTGTTAAATTTTGACACGCTATGCCTATTTCTAAATTGACTGTTCAATAATACTAACCCATTCATCGTATGATTCTGCTCGCCAGTTATTATCTATTTTCAGTCTCTCTGCTGGATAAGGTCTCTTTGTGCCGCCATACCAATTAAAATACGAAACTGATTTACCATCTATGCTTGGCTCCTTAGATAAAGGCAAATCCCATTCAAAAATATAGAATTCGGTACCTGTAGGAAAATCTGATCTTTTTGGTAATTCGCCACGCTTATACATAAATTGGCCGCATAAAAATTTAACGTCTTAGTATTTATGCGTTGCGCTGTTTGCAGGGCATAAATCGCATGTTGGATTTGAACTTTTGTATAGTGCGCATGCGCGTTTACCTCATTAGACCAGCAAAAACGCACATAGTTAACTATCTGTATTTGCAAGAACTTACCAGCTTTCTATCACTTTCATATACAAGAATCTATCAGGCAAAACGCACATGTGCAGTTTCCAAGCCTATTACCTAAATCTGTAAAAAGAAGTTACGGATAATAAATGTTAAATTTATGCACCTATGTGTAAATGCGCACAAATATTTGTATTTTGTTCCTTGAAATGTGGCTAAAACCAATAACGCTTTATAAATAACCAGCATTAACAGTGTGCCATCATGACCACAAAAAGCCCGTTTCTACATCTTGTTCAAGAAGAAATGCGTATGGTGGTAAAAGGATTAGAACCAAAATATCCTATCTGTATTAGATCAAGCAGCCTTTATCTCACCTTTAAATATCTCGATTGGTGCTTAACCTTTTATCCGCGGCAAATAGTTAAACGGCGTGCTGCAAATATACCGAGTAACCACAGGGTCAATATCGTTAAACTGCCACCGCCGCTGTAACCTTGTTTATGTTCTATGGTGGCAACCTGCTCTTCTTTAACCCTTGTCTTAAAGCGCGCTAACTCATCATCTAAGTTAACGATCATATCGTTCACCGCAAGATCAAAGCCTTCATAGGATTTATCCCTTAAAGTCGTCGTCACGCCAACAGCGGTTGAACTTTCGGTTAACTGATTAATGCCTGGCGCCCTAAATAACATCTTCTGGCTACGCATATCGAAAACGGCTGTATCAACAAAGGTTTGAATCGCATTTTCATTGCCAGGAATTAAGTACATTCCCACAATGGTCCAGTACAGGATTGCTGATTTGTTCTCATGGCTTTGCATTAGCTGATCATAAGAAACCAATGCCATGACATCGACATCATGCAGGCGAGCAACCTGCTGCAGGGTTTCAAACCCTTTACCGTTTCTAAGATAGGTACTTGGGATCACTTCGATACGATCGATATAGTCATATTTGACAAAGGATTTTTTGACTTTATCAAGTAATGCCACTTGAGTACGACTATCAATGGCATTGGCTTGCCAATGGGATGACGGCAAAAAAGCAATGCCAACAGTGATAGGTAAACGCAGCACAGGTAAAGCAGGCTGGTGAGCCTGACGACTCTTTTCATCGGGGTGACCCGTCCTAAATAGCGTTGACACTTTTCAAACTCATTTTGGAGAGTGTAATGACTTCAACAATTAAACGAACTCAACGTGATTATTCCCTCGCTTTTAAATTGGCCGT
>NZ_JAKILG010000036.1 GCF_023283765.1 Shewanella profunda
CATCCAAAATTGGAATTTGACGCTATCACAGCTCTCAATCCATTTTGAGGGGCGCTTAGAAAACCATATCGATCTGTGAAATTAACCTGACACAGAATTATGAACAGCCTCCATAACCTAATTTGAACACCGTAATCATTGAACTAGACCCAAACCAAAAATGTCAAGCGTGCTGAATCACTCTTAAATTGTTTGTTTAGCCGTTTTACTTCGATTGAACCATTGCCTTTTGAATACTAGCGCCGGAGGGTGTAAACAGTTCCAATGTTACATTGATGCCTTTATCTGATAAAAGACCAATATAAGGAAAGAACATTGGACCATTACTTTTGAATCCTTTTACCCCTCTCATACCAGTATCTTCGATGTTAATGGTCCAGCTGTTAAGTACTTTGTCTATACCTATTAAGGTATAGCTATTTAAGGCAAGAACATTACCTAGCTGAGATAACAAAGTTTCTACTGTCAGTTCTAGAGAGGTGTCGAATTCAAAACTTCCTAAAAAATCCATAAGCGGAAAATCAACACAAATCTTCAATAAGGCTTGAATGGTATCGAAATCAACCATCAATGTTTCGAGCTCATTGAAAGTAAGTTCTACTGTATTATTGTTTCCATATGTGCAGACTACTATATCCCTCGAGGCATCATAATGATAAGAAGAATGATGGCTAATATTGCGCCACTGACTCAGTGACACATCCTTGAGGCTACCTTCTAAGGCCGAGCGCAACTCATTAATCTCTAGTAATTCTGAAACCGCCTTACCATTTGACACTTTTAGTTTCCGACCATAAAGCACAGAGTCTGGTACCTTAGTTAATACTTGATACATAAACTGAATATGTGGGAAGTGAACACTCTCTAAAGTATCTCCGAGCATTCGAAAGTACGCTCGTACCTTTAGTCTTGTTTGAGTTACTGATTCATGATTTTGAAGAAAGAATGCATCGTGATAATTTGCCAGCGAGTGATGAACTTTGGTATAGCACTCTTCAACTATTGCGATCACTTCTTCTGGGTGTTGAAGCATTGCTGAACGAAAAGCTGAACAAAAATAATCTAGCGCTGATGTAAACCAAAGCGAATTAGACATTTTCAGAATTGTAGAAAGTTCATAGGCATGACTACCACTATCAACCATATGATCAACAGCAGTAGTGTTTTTTATGTACTTAGAGAACTCGCTTGCTACTAGCAATTTGAAGTCTTTATCACTCATACATTGTCGAATACCCTTTAAATAGTCGACTTCATCACCACTAACTTTAACTATTATTTCTGATTGTTCTGTAAACACTATCGCTACCTATTAAATGGATGAAACGGCTAACGTCTTAGTATTTATGCGCTGTGCTGTTTGCAGGGCATAAATCGCTTGTTTACTAAATCTCAAATATGGCCGCTGCCACATCCATGTCAATTGGTATAAATGATGCTATAGGAATTTGCTTTTTTGCGGTAGCGGTTTTTTATACAGTTTTATGGGTAATCACTTGATATCGTTTTACCTTTCTCGTTCTTTCACGCTTATTTTTGCTGATGAATCGCTATCTAACGACTCAAAACTCCAAGGAATACACCTCCCCTCGGAGTTGCCGCAGGGCGAATAGACAAATTGCGTGAGTTCGGTCATGGATGACCGACTAGCTTTCGCAGGTGCAGGGACGCATCCTTCGGAAGCGATAGCAAATTTGTCAATGAGCACAAGGGGCTTTCAACTCCGTTGGGGGCGTCTTGGAGCATCCAAGGAGGATAGGACGAGCAGTCCTCCTTGGTCGGGTGTGGGGTGAAGCCCCACGACTTTTACTTTGATTAAAAAATTAAAATGAAGTTTTGAAAGCTTAACGTTGATATTCCTCGTACTCGCTAGAACTATATAAAAACTAAATTTTAGTAAAAATGGAGTTTATTACACTTTGCTTGACTTCGCTTACCTAGTACAGGCGGGTAGATATTCTGATAACTCAAGCAGGTTACAATCGGGGTCGCGGATATAGACAGAGTTTATTCGGCCTGTGGCGCCGGTGCGTAAAATGGGGCCTTCAATAATCTCAATATGAAGCGCGTTTAAATGCGCGACCGCTTCTTCAATGTTGTGGCTGACCACAAAGCACAGATCAGCGCTACCGGGCGTTGCTAGGGCAGCTTTAGGTTCAAATTCGGCGCCCGCTTGGTGCAGGTTAATCTTTTGATCGCCAAAACTTAAGGCGATACGGCCGTTGCCAAATATTACTTTTTTCATTCCCAGTACGGTTTGATAAAAATCGATACTGACATCTATGTTTTTTACGGTGAGGACCAAATGGTCTAAACGGGTCACGCGCATGTGAGTTCCCTCAATTTGAGTTGATGTTATTTTTAGTCCGGCTGGTTTTCATACCCTACATCAAGTGCTGGTACAAGAGTGACTCTGTGGTAGCATTTGTGGAGTTTAGGGGCGTAAATGTTTTATGCCTTTTTTATCCCATAGATGAAATGAGATTGTAATGAAGAAAACCTTAGCCCGCGGCTTAATGAATTTACTACCTATGGCGCTAAGCCTCTGGTTGTTCTGGTCGTTATTTGTGTCTTTGGATGGTTTAGGGATTTTTATTTTAGAGTTGGTTGGGATTAATCAGCATTTTGTCGGTGTCGGTTTTATCTTAGTCGTGGCCTTAGTGTTTGTGGTTGGGCTACTGTTTTCGGTTAGCCCTATCGTATGGCTGTATGGCTGGATAGAGCGTCAGTTAATGCGTTTTCCTTTGTTTAAGTCTGTTTATGGCAGTATTCGCGATATTGCCTCCCTAATGAATCGTGAAGACAAAACAAATACCCAACAGACAGTGTTGGTTAAGCAAGCGAATGGTGGCTATGTGGTGGGATTTATTATGACGGATACACCGCCTCAACCCTTGCTAGATGCCTTACCAGAGGGCGATTGGGTGCCTGTGCTATTTCAATTAAGTTATCAAATGGCGGGGGTAACCAGTTTAGTTAAGCGGGATGATCTGATCCTTGTTGATTGGTCCTTTGAGGAGGCGATGCGTTTTAATCTAACGGCGGGAATTTCTCAAACACCTGCTACCCCGCAGATGACATCTAAGTCGGTCTAAGTCTCATTTTTAGGGTTAAATATCAAGTTTGTTGCATTTTGTGGTATAATTCTGTGGCGACTCGATGAGTCGCCATTTTTTATGCTAATTATTCCAGCTTAAACTTAGCCTTAAACTATGGCATTGATGGGGACTTTAGCCTGCCTAATCTGTTTGTTCTATTTTCTGTCGAATAAAACAAGATAACGAGTATGACATTACAAGGTATTGCGATAAGCGAATCCTTGTTATGCATTATTTGTTGTAGTGGCTATTACATCAGCACATGCTGTGGTGTTGGCGTCGCGATTATTCAATGAGTCCGGTTAGCTAAACGAGGATTAAGTTCGCTGAATAGGCAACTTGCTACAACAAGGGAATCTTAATGTCGATTAAATCGAGTATCAACCCACCGGTATTTTATCCATCGGTTTTTCTCATCACGTTAATGGTGATGGTTTGCGCAATATGGCCAACCGAGGCTAATGCCTTTTTTAAATCAATGCAGTCATGGATAGAGATTAAAGCGGGCTGGCTTTATATCTTGAGTGTGGCCATTTTTTTGATTTTTATCATTTTTGTGATGATGAGCCGTTTTGGCGATATTAAACTTGGCCCCGATCATTCAGTCCCGGATTACAGCTATAAGAGCTGGATTGCTATGTTGTTCTCGGCGGGAATGGGAATAGGCCTGATGTTTTTTGGGGTGGCCGAACCAGTAATGCATTTTTTGGCGCCGCCAGATGCGACTCCCGAAAGCATTGCCGCTGCTAAAGAGGCGATGAAAATTACCTTCTTCCATTGGGGCATTCACGCTTGGGCCATTTATGGCGTGGTGGCGTTAAGTCTGGCCTATTTTTCCTATCGCCATAAGTTACCTTTATTACCGCGCAGTGCCTTATATCCATTGATTGGTGAGCGAATTTATGGGCCTATCGGTCATACTGTCGATACCTTTGCCGTGCTCGGCACTATGTTTGGTGTGGCTACATCACTGGGGTTTGGGGTGTTGCAGGTCAATTCAGGATTGAGTTATCTGTTTAAAGACTTGCCCAATAACACCATTGTGCAGGTGTCTCTCATCATAGGTATTACCTTATTGGCAACGCTTTCGGTGTTTTCAGGGCTCGACAAGGGGGTAAAACGCCTTAGTGAGCTTAACCTCGGTCTCGCTATTTTACTCCTGTGTATTGTGTTAATCCTCGGTCCTACTGTGATGTTATTGCAGGCCTTTGTGCAAAATACCGGCGGATATTTAAGTGATTTAGTGAATAAAACCTTCAATTTATATGCCTATCAACAGAAGGAAGATTGGCTTGGCGGTTGGACGCTACTCTACTGGGGGTGGTGGATTTCATGGTCGCCATTTGTCGGTACTTTTATCGCGCGGGTGAGCCGTGGTCGAACGATCCGTGAGTTTTTAATTGGTGTGTTATTTGTGCCTTCGGCGCTGACTTTCCTGTGGATGACGGTATTTGGTAACTCGGCTATCGACGCCATTATGCATAAAGGTGCAACTTACTTAGCCGATGCGGTAAATACCGATGTTTCCGTAGCGCTATTTGTGTTTTTTGAACATATGCCGTTTTCGACATTACTGTCGGGAATTGCGATTTGTTTAGTGGTGACTTTCTTTGTCACTTCATCGGACTCGGGCTCCTTAGTCATCGATAACTTGACCTCGGGAGGCGACAACAATGCGCCTGTGTGGCAACGAGTGTTTTGGGCATTACTCCAAGGCGTTGTCGCTTCTGTGTTGTTATTGGCGGGTGGCCTACAGGCATTGCAAACCGCGGCTATTGCCAGTGCTATGCCATTTTTAATTGTTATGTTATTGATGTGTCTTGGTTTATATAAAGCGCTAAAAAATGATTGGCTTAAGATCAACAGTGTGCAGATGCACAACACCAGCGTGCAGTACGCCAAAACCAATATCAGTTGGGAGGATCGTATTGAGGTGCTAGTGTCACATCCCACAGAGGAAGATGCGCGGGTCTTTATTAATAATGTGGCTACGCCCGCGCTATCTAAAGTCTGTCAGCGTTTTATGAGCAAAGGTATAGTGGCCGATCTCGAATACATCGAAGGGAAAGTAAGGCTCGTTATCAGTAATGAAGTTAACTTGCCCTTTGTGTACGGCGTGCGTTTGCGCTGCTTTGAGATTCTGAACCCCATAGGTGAAGAGCTAGAGCTGGGGAATACTCTGTACTACCGTGCCGAAGTTTACCTTGAGCAGGGTGGCCAACATTACGATGTGATGGGCTATACCGAAGAGCAAATTCTGGCGGATGTCGTTACTCAATACGAAAAATACTTGCACTACTTGCATCTTTCCAATGCTGATCAAGGTCATGTCACTTAAATTATTTTATACCATTGAGTGCGAGGCTTTTAGTTACGTTGAGAGTCTTATGATTTGAAGCCTATATTGCCCCAAGTGATAACTCAGATTATCCTTGGGGTAATTTTTGAGGTTTGTTTTAAGTTAGGGTGAGAGCATGTCAGTTAATCAAGGTGAGAGTAAATTAGATAAAGTATTAGCCGAGGCGCGGGAATACAAAGCCAAACGTGAGAGTGGTTACCGCGAGCAAGCGTTGAAACTTTATCCTTGGGTGTGTGGTCGCTGTACTCGAGAGTTTACCCCTAAAAATTTAAGTGAACTGACGGTACACCACAGGGATCATAACCACGATAACAATCCATCCGATGGTTCTAATTGGGAGTTATTGTGTCTGTATTGCCATGATAACGAACATTCTCGCTTCGAAGAGCTGATCCGCTACGGTGGCACTACCGAGACCAAACAAGCGGCGGCGACCTATAATCCTTTCGCCGATTTAAAATCGATGATGAAAAAATAGTGACAAAAGGCCTGACATTGTCAGGCTTTTTTCGCTAAACGTGCTTCAGTCTGCAACCATTTTTCTCGGCTTAAAATATGTTGATTTTCAGCGCCTTCAAACAATGTTTTACGGGCGGGAAGTTGCTGACAAATGGCTGCCTGTTGCGCTTCGCTGCTCGTACGCCAACTGACAATTTCATCGATATGTCGAAAGCAGCCTATGCAGTAGTCTTCGTCATTTAAACCGCAGCGTGCGACGCAAGGTGAAAGCATGTGTGTCCTCTTCAGAGTATTGCTGACCGCGGTTTGCAGTTAACAGTCAGGTTGAGTGCTTTTAACGGGCGCGATACTAACATTTTTTGTATTAAAGTCATTGGCTCGACAAGATGAAGTGAGCTTATGGCGAGACAAGTATTTTTTACACTGGGCATGACGTGAACCAAGATAATCTGCATACAACACTCACTTATTCACAGAAGTTTAGCGAACTCAATCAGTTGCTTGAGCAGAGTGCTGCCCTCTGGCAAGTGCGTGCTTTTGAGGCCGAAAATTTACCTTGGTTAGTCGAGTTTCCACGCTTAGCCGAGGCGGTATGGGCCATTGCCGATGAAAAACTGGATCTGCTCGATGGGGATCAAGGCTTGTTAGTCGATGCCTTATCCCCCGCATTAAATCAAGATTTGAAGGTTTTAGGCCTAAAGTGGAATTTATCCCTATTAACGACATCAAATGCTGAACTTGTCAGTAATATTGACGCGAATAAACCAAATCATATCTCGACCACTGGTTTATCTTTTGAGGATGAAGCCCATTTTTGCGCCCACATAAAGGGCCGTAAATGGGAGCAAATCCGCGCATTTGTGCAGCATTTACCTAGTCACCATTTACCTGTGCTCGAATGGTGTGCGGGTAAGGGACATTTAGGCCGATTAATTGCTAAAGCACGCGGTGCCGAAGTGGTGAGTTTAGAATGGCAGGCAAAACTCTGTGAAGAAGGCCAAGCCTTTGCTGATAAATGGCAATTATCTCAACGTTTTATTTGCGCCGATGCCTTTGCAATTGGTGTTGATGCTGTGTATCAAGGGCATCACTGTTTAGATGCCACAGCTTTAGCCAGTCCATTAGTCAATTCATTAGCTAATCCATTAGTCAATTTATTAGCCAATCCATTAGTTAATCCATTAACAGCACAGCAGCAAGCGGTGGCGCTCCATGCCTGCGGTGATCTACATGTGCGTTTGTTAACCCTTGCGGCTGCGGCGGGCACTCGGGCGCTTGCCATTTCGCCCTGTTGTTATCATTTAATTCAGGCGAGCCATTATCAGCCCTTATCAAAGGTTGCAATGCAGAGTGCATTAACACTGACCCGCCATGATTTGCAGTTACCACTGCAGCAGAGTGTTATCGCAAGCCCTAAACAACAGACGCTACGTCATCAAGAAATTGCGTGGCGTTTAGGGTTTGATGCGTTGCAGAGGCAATGTCGAAACGTGAATGAATATCTGCCGATCCCGTCGATAAAACAGAGTCAACTGAGTGGCAGTTTTGCCGATTTTTGCCTGTGGGCCGCGGCACAAAAATCGGTCGATTTGCCGCAAAATAATGATTTTGACCTTTGGCTTGATGTTGGGCGGCAAAGACAGCGATTGACAAGACGAATCGATTTAGTCGCGCATTTATTTCGCGCTGTGCTCGAACAATGGTTAATACTCGATCGCTGTTGTTTTTTGCAGGAGCACGGATACCAGGTTAGCGTGAGTGAATTTTGTGCAAACAGTGTGACACCCAGAAATGCACTCATTTTGGCGTTAAAGCCGACTGATTAAAAAATAGCGTCCAAAAGTAGACGGTACTCCAATGTTTTTTATGAACTATTTCTGTATTAGTCCATTTGAAACTAGTCTTAATGATGTTAACGCGCCCATGGTTATGCGTATCGCTGTGAGACAAGTCTTATACTGAGGATGGTTTTTTATTGAATCATCGGGCTTTTCTTGTTCAAATGTCGCATTAATGACGAATAACAACTGAAAGCTGGCCCTCGGTCGGTGATTCTAGTGAGCGAATAAAACAGTTTCATGAAATATTCCCGCGTATTTATTAATAGCCTGGCCTATGAACTGGCACCTGTTGTGGTTTCCAGTAGCGAGCTAGAGTCTCGTCTTGCTCCTTTGTATCAGAAGTTCCGTATTCCTATGGGGCAATTAGCTGCATTGACAGGCATTACCGAGCGTCGCTGGTGGCCTAAAGGACACCAATTATCCGATGGCGCGATTAAAGCTGCGCGTAAAGCCATTGCTGAAACGGGAATTAATGTCGCTGACTTGGGGGCTGTTGTGTACACCGGAGTCTGTCGCGATCAACATGAACCTGCCACCGCTTGTCGTATCGCTGCAGAGCTTGGGGTGTCGAAGGACACTGCGATTTACGATATCAGTAACGCATGCTTAGGGGTGTTATCGGGTATTTTAGATATTGCTAACCGTATTGAGCTGGGCCAGATCAAAGCGGGTATGGTGGTGTCCTGTGAATCGGCGCGGGATATTGTCGATGTGACTATTGATAATATGCTTGCTTCTCCGACCATGCAGAATTTTGCCCAGTCACTGGCGACCCTAACCGGTGGTTCTGGTGCTGTGGCGGTGATTTTAACCGATGGCAGTTTACCATTGACGAATATGCGTAAACATCAATTGCTCGGCGCATCGCATTTATCCGCCCCAGAGCATCATCAGCTATGTCAGTGGGGGTTGCAGGAAGTGGGGCATAATCTTTACCGTGAGTTTATGCGTACCGATGCGGTGACCTTGCTGAAGGAAGGCGTTGAGCTGGCTAAGCACACTTGGGATCATTTCCTTGAGCAACGTAATTGGCTAGTTGAGCAAGTGGATAAAGTGATTTGCCACCAAGTGGGTGCATCGAACCGCAAACAAGTACTTAGTGCGCTCAATATTCCACCTGAAAAAGAGTTTCCCACCTATCAATTGCTTGGCAATATGGGAACAGTGTCTTTACCTGTTACTGCGGCTATGGCCCATGATCAAGGCTTTTTACAAGCGGGCGATCAAGTGAGCTTTTTAGGTATAGGTAGCGGTTTAAATTGCATGATGTTAGGTATTAAGTGGTAAAGGTGCTTTAGGTCTTTTCACTGCCATTGTTGTCGCACCCATAAAAGACTGACCTGCTGAGTCCTGCATCTTCAGGTTGTTTGGGTATAAGCTGGCTAAATCGTTATTCGCTCTCATAAATAGAATCAAGATAGGAAGCGTCATGTTAGACACTCTGTTGCCCTTTAAACGCCATTTTCTGAGCCGTAATGGCAACAAGTTGCATTACATTCACGAAGGTCAAGGCGAACCCGTGGTGATGGTTCACGGTAATCCTAGCTGGTCGTTCTATTACCGCAATTTAGTTAGCGCCTTAAAAGATACTCATCAATGCATAGTGCCGGATCATATCGGCTGTGGTCTGTCGGATAAGCCAGATGATAGCGGCTACGATTACACACTTAAGAGCCGTATCGATGATCTCGAAGCCTTACTTGATAGCTTAAATATCAAAGAGAACATCACCTTAGTTGTGCATGATTGGGGCGGCATGATAGGCATGGGTTATGCGGCGCGTTATCCTGAGCGCATTAAACGCTTGGTTATTTTAAATACGGGTGCCTTCCATTTACCTGAGTCTAAACCTTTCCCTTGGCCTTTATGGATCTGCCGCAATACTTTGTTAGGCACAGTTTTAGTCCGCGGTTTTAATGCCTTTTCGTCTATCGCGTCCTATGTCGGCGTGAAACGCCAGCCGATGGCGAAATATATCCGTGAAGCCTATGTCGCGCCCTTTAATTCTTGGGCGAATCGGATTTCGACTTTACGGTTTGTGCAGGATATTCCATTGCGTGAAGGGGATAGAAACTTTTCGTTAGTCTCTGATATTGCAGCGAGTTTACCGCAATTTGCCCATGTGCCAACCCTGATTTGTTGGGGCCTTAAGGACTTTGTGTTCGATAAACACTTTTTAGCTAAATGGCGCCAGCATATGCCCCATGCGACCGTGCATGAATTTGCCGATTGTGGTCACTACATTCTGGAAGATGCCAGCGATGAGGTGATCACCCATATTAAGGGCTTTATGGCGGACGATGTAGCTGAAACACCAAAGTACGAACAGGCTGTCAGCTAATGTCGACTTTGCTTGAGACAACGGGCGCGGCTTTAGATATACCCGTGGAGAAGGAGGTAAATGCTGACTCCGCCATGGTGTGTAATGCCAATATTTGCCGTCATCTTAAGCAAGCTGCACACGCAATTCCCCATCACCTTGCGGTTGCAGTGCAAACCGCTAAAGGGGCATCCCTCGCTAACCTGCGTTATAGCGAACTTGATTTTATTAGCTTAGATAAACAGAGCGATGGGATTGCCTTTGCCCTTAATGCCCATGGTATTACCCGCGGCATGAAAGCGGTGTTGATGGTGACGCCGAGTCTGGATTTTTTTGCCTTAACCTTTGCGCTGTTTAAAGCGGGGATTATCCCCATTCTTGTTGATCCTGGCATGGGGATTAAAAACCTAAAGCAGTGCTTTGCCGAAGCCGCACCCGATGCTTTTATTGGGATTCCAAAGGCCCATATTGCTAGGCGGTTATTTGGCTGGGGCAAGGGCACGATAAAGATATTGCTCAATGTTGATGGTGGTAAAACAGGTTTTGCTGCAAACTTGAACAGCATGGCTACTGGCGCCATGAGTTTATCGACTTTGCTGCACAATATCCCAGCGCAATCCTCTGCTCAAAAGTCGCAATATCCCATGGTCATGCTAAAACCCGATGAAATGGCGGCCATTTTGTTCACCAGTGGCAGTACGGGCACACCTAAGGGCGTCGTTTACAGTCATGGGATGTTTGAAGCGCAAATTCAAGCGCTTAAAAATGATTACGGTATTACTCATGGTGAGCGCGATCTTGCCACTTTCCCGCTATTTTCACTCTTTGGCCCAGCGCTCGGCATGGCATCTATTGTGCCAGATATGGATGCCAGCAAGCCCATTACCGCTAATCCCGATTTTCTGTTTGCCGCGATTGATAAATATCAATGCAGCAATATTTTTGTAAATCCGGCACTGCTTGAAAGGTTAGGGCGTGCAGGTGAACAAAAACAACATAAGTTACCTAGTGTGCAACGGGTTATTTCGGCGGGGGCGCCAGCCACCATCGGCTCCATCGCCCGTTTTAGTCAGATGCTGAGTCCTGGCGTACCAGTGTTAAATTCCTACGGTGCGACCGAATCTTTGCCTATTAGTATGATTGCGAGCGATGAGTTATTTGCCACAACAGATGTAACTGATCATGGTGGCGGGATCTGTGTTGGCTACGCTATCGATGGGGTAAATATTGGCATTATCAACATAAGCGAAGCGATTATCCCCCAGTGGGATGATGCGTTACTGCTGAAAAACGGTGAAATTGGCGAAATAGTGGTGCAAGGGCCTATGGTGAGTCAATCCTACTATCAACGTGATAGTGCGACAGCGGCGGCCAAGATTTGGGACTCGGCGACTAATAGCGTTAGGCATAGAATGGGCGATCTTGGGTATCTCGATAATCAAGGCCGGCTGTGGATGTGCGGTCGCAAGGCTCACAGAGTCGATGCGACTCTTAAAGGCCAGTTGGTAAAGCGTTATTATTCTATTCCCTGCGAGCGCATTTTTAACACACACCCTAATGTGAAACGCTCCGCTTTAGTCGGCGTTAAAGTGGCGAACGAGATAGAACCCTTAGTCTGTATCGAACTAGACCAATCACTGGTGTGTAATAAAAGTCAGCTGCTTTATCAAGAGCTTATTATCCTCGCTGAACAATTTTCCCAGACTCAGGGTATAAGAAGATTTTTAATCCATCCGGATTTCCCCGTAGATGTACGGCACAATGCCAAAATTTTTAGAGAAAAATTAGCCGTTTGGGCCCAAGCACAGACGAAAGGTTGATTTAAAGCTCTGCAGCTTTTTCCTGCATTTTTAACGTTATATTCTGTGTTCATTTGAACAAACTTGCTTATTTTTAAGCGTTTATGCTTATTTTTAAACTCTTACACTGACTTTTAAGCTCATATCAATGCGCTGAAATGGATGCCTAAATGACGAACAATCCAATCAATAATCCGACACTAGCGCAATTCGACACACTCGAACAAACTGCGCTTACGCAGCTTGCCCTTAAGGTAACGCATGCCTTTGTGACGGGAGCAGGGGGTTTTTTAGGTAAGGCTATTTGTTTAAGATTGTTAGCGGCAGGCATTAAGGTCACAGGTTTTGCGCGTGGGCATTACCCAGAGCTTGAAGCGCTGGGTGTTGTAATGCAGCAGGGCGATTTAGTCAATAAAGACCAACTTCAGCAGGCAATGCAGGGCTGCGATATTGTGTTTCATGTGGCTTCAAAAGCGGGCGTTTGGGGTGACCGAGACAGTTATTTCTGCCCAAATGTGAAGGGGGCTGCTAATGTGATTGCCACTTGTAAGGCATTAAAAATAAATAAATTAGTCTACACCAGCACCCCGAGTGTCACCTTTGCTGGCCAAGATGAGTCAGGTATTGATGAATCAACCCCCTATGCATCCACATTCCTCAATTATTACGCCCACTCGAAAGCAATCGCCGAAAAAATGATGTTAGATGCTAATCAATTCGGTGAAGTGCCACTTGAACATACTGATGCAACTCAAATGATTACACCTTATGCGTTAAAAACAGTCGCACTGCGGCCGCATTTGATATGGGGCCCCGGCGATCCCCATCTTGTGCCTCGGGTACTGGAACGTGGTCGTTTAGGTAAGCTAAAACTGGTTGGCCATGAAGATAAGCTGGTCGATACCATCTACATCGATAACGCCGCCTATGCCCATGTACTCGCCGCTTTAGAACTTTGCCAACCTAAGCCAAAGTGTCAAGGTAAAGCCTATTTTTTGAGTAACGATGAGCCTATTACTATGGCAAAAATGCTCAATCTGATCTTAGCCTGTGATGGATTGCCCCCTGTTACTCGACGTGTGCCTCGAACTGTGGCCTATATCGCGGGCGCGGTATTAGAGAGTGTGTATTTTTTACTGAAGAAGCAGGAGGAGCCCATGATGACGCGTTTTGTTGCACGGCAGTTATCCTGCAGCCATTATTTTGATATCAGCGCTGCCAAGCGTGATTTGGGGTATTGTGCGCTGGTTTCTCTTGATGAGGGGATGGCAAGGCTAAAGACCTCACTTTTAGGTTAGGCTGCATTAGATTAAAACCTCTTATCTTTTTTAATATTTTAAATTTGTTAACGCATTGGAATGGAGGGATATAAATAATCTATGGATTGTGGTGAATGTAAGACGTCGATTTTTAGGCAAAAAATAGGTCGCTGTAAGCGCTGTATGTGGCAGCTTACTTGCCTATCTGCTTTTGGCTGGCCCTTGTGGTGGTATTTCTACTGGGATACACCGCTGGACGTCAATTCAATTGCCTTACTCTTTTTTTGCTGTGCTTTTAGCGGCTTACTCATGCTGCATCTTCTGGTGCTGGTTTATCGTTATTTTCGCGACTAACGAAACGAGTCGCTTCAAGCATCTTGCCTTAAGTGTTTTAAATTCATGCTGAATCCTGAAGTTGTTTGGGTATATAGCCTATCTCTTATCTACTATCACTCACGCCTCTATCTCTAAACTTTTAAGAAGCGAGTGGAATAAATGGCAGCATAAATGAACTTTAATCTTTTAATTTTTGCTTTTACTCTATATTTCATTATGTTGGAATCTATTTATGGGGCTTTAGCCGCGTAAACCTGTGATTCAATCTCGTTAAGGAGACTTATGGCGTTTTTTGCCACCCTACTTGTGGGTTACCCGCTTTGGGTTTGGTTAATGTTTTTTGGTTTTGTGCTAGCTCTGTTGGCATTTGATCTTGGCTTTTTACACAAAGAACAGCATGAAATTACCGTTGCAGAGAGCCTAAAGTTATCGGCTTTTTATATCTGTATGGGCTTACTCTTTGGGGCTTGGCTCTGGTGGTATAAGAGTCCAGCGGCAGGGATGGAGTACCTGACGGGCTATTTGATTGAAAAATCATTGTCTATGGATAACGTATTCGTTATCGCGTTAATTTTTAGTAGCTTAGGTATTCCTCGTTTATACCAACATAGGGTACTGTTTTGGGGCATTATGGGCGTTATTGTACTGCGTGCCATACTGATTGGTTTTGGTGCTGTGCTTGTTGCTCAGTATCAGGGTGTACTTGTGCTATTTGGACTCTTTTTGATTTTCACTGGTGTGAAAATGTTGTTCTCAAATGATGAACACACAGATATCCAAGATAATAAATTTTACAAGTGGTTACGCACTAAGATGCGTTTTACGCCAACCCTGCACCGTGAGAAGTTTTGGGTACGTGGTGAGGATCATCAGTTAAGTAAAGGATGGTGGGCAACACCGTTATTTTTGGCATTGATCTTGGTTGAAACCGCAGATTTAGTCTTTGCGGTTGACAGTATCCCCGCAATATTTGCGATTACTCAAGATCCCTTTATTGTTTACACCTCGAATATCTTTGCCATTCTTGGTTTACGTGCACTGTACTTTGCCTTAGCAGCCATGGTGCATCGTTTCGAATACCTTAAATATGCTCTATCTGTGGTGTTGGTGTTTATTGGGGTGAAAGTGGGTTTAGTGTACTTTAACCACGAGGGAATAGTGGACTTTACTATCCCAACGGCGGTGTCTCTTGGCGTGACTTTCGGCCTGTTAGTCGCTGGTGTCTTGTATTCGCTATGGAAAACGCGTGGGCAAGAAATTGCAAAATAGTATGGGTTATTGTTGCTAATCTAATAGCCATTATGTCTCGGCCGTTTAGCCCATACTAAACGGCCTTTTTTGTATTCTTAGTATGTGAATCATTAAGCTTTAAAGAGGATTTTAAAAAGTAGTACATGCTTAATTATGCTCTCCGTTTGTTCATTGACCGCTGTCAGTACAAAAGCTGCAGATAAACAATCTACTTAAAAGTGCGCGTATTCGATGGCACTTTACCATCTCGTGAATATTGAAGTTTGTGTAACTAATTGTATTTAACACGCCACATTGGGATTGGTAGCATACTTTTACTTTTCATTATATTTCAATAACAAGTGACTCAAATAGAGGCCATTTTGCTATTTTAGTGATTAAAATTAGATGGTTTATTTTTCTGGCTTCCATTCTGTAAGTACATGAATATCTTGGTAACTACTGTAAAGGTTAATTTTATGTGATAGTTTGTCTGTATTTTGAACTCACTGAAGCAAGAGGGAAGCATGCTGACTATTTCTAATCTCACTAAAACCTATGATAACGGTGTTAAAGCACTCGATGGGGTTGATTTAACGATTTCCAAAGGGATGTTTGGTTTACTCGGACCCAATGGCGCTGGCAAGTCATCACTGATGCGTACCATTGCCGCCCTGCAAAGTGCAGCATAGTATTTGATGGTATTGACGTATTAGCCGATCCTCAAGCACTGCGTAAAACCTTAGGCTATTTACCCCAGGATTTTAATGTTTATCCGCGTATTAGCGCCTATGACCTTTTAGATCATTTAGCCATTCTTAAGGGCATTAATCAAAGCAAACTGCGTAAAGAGGCGGTTGAAGGATTACTGGCTCACACCAATCTTTATCAGCATAAAAATAAAGCGGTTAGCGGTTTCTCTGGCGGTATGCGTCAGCGTTTTGGTATTGCTCAGGCATTGCTTGGTGATCCTAAATTATTGATTGTGGACGAGCCTACCGCGGGTCTCGATCCTGAAGAACGTAACCGTTTTCACAACTTGCTGGTGAGTTTAGGCGAGGAAAAAGTGGTGATCCTCTCGACTCATATTGTCGAGGATGTGTCTGAACTCTGTGCCAATATGGCGGTGTTAGCATCGGGTAAAATCCTGCTTAAAGGCAATCCTCGTCAATTAGTGAGTGAGTTAACGGAAAAAATTTGGACTAAGACAGTGAGTCAAGCGCAGGCGCAGGAGCTTGAAGCGCAATTGCCGGTGATTTCTAAGCGTTTATTAGCTGGGCGCACTGTGCTTAATGTGATGGCTGAAACTTGCCCCGAAGGATTTACCCCTACGACTGCTGGGCTTGAAGATCTGTATTTTTCTACCTTACACAGCCACCGCCGTCAGGCTGCCTAAGGAGATATCAATATGTTGTTATCAATGCTTAGGTTTGAGTGGCGTTATTATTTACGTCAGCCATCTTTTTATATTGTTTCTTTTTTATTGTTTTTAATGAGTTTTCTATCTGTCGCATCTAACAATATCCAAATTGGTAGCGGCGGCGAGGTGATGAAAAACAGCCCATTTGGTATTACCCAAACCATGTTGATCATGGGATTAATTTCCATGTTTGCCGTGGTGAATTTTGTGGGTAGCACGGCGATCCGCAATCATCAGCATTTGATGGAAGAGCTGATTTATAGCAAACCCCTATCGCCATTTGCATACCAGTTTGGCCGCTTTCTAGGCAGTTTTATTGTGGTGATGCTGGTATTTGCCTTTATCCCAATCGGTTTAATGCTCGGTTCCTTTATGCCATGGGTCGATGCGAGCAGATTTGGGCCTTTTACGCTATCGAATTACCTTGTGCCGTATTTTTTACTCGCCATGCCGACTTTACTGCTGATCTCGACTCTGTTCTATGCGATGGCAAGTCGTTTTCGCTCCTTGATGGCGCTCTATCTGACCGCAGTGGCTATGTTGGTGCTCTATACCTTGACGGGCGAAATGGCGAGTCAGCCACAATATCGCACCATAGCCGCCTTGCTTGATCCCTTTGCGTTGCGCACCTTTGCCGAAGTGACTCGTTATTGGACCATTAGTGAGAAGAATAACCAGTTAATTGAATTCTCGGGGCTTGTGCTGCAAAACCGCGCGTTATGGTTTGGGATTGCCTGCGTGTTACTGGCAATATCGGGGATTTTCCGTCAGCCGAGTTTGACTAAGAAACGTGAGAGAAAATCCGATAAAGCGGGAACAGTCCCCAACTTAGTGTCATTGGCACAATTGGCCTTAGCGACTGAGCCCAATGGTCGCCAGCAGTTTTGGACGCGGGTTAAATTTGAAGTGCGCCAAGTGCTGTTTACAGCACCGTTTGTGGTGTTAGGGGCGCTGACCATTTTCAACTTAGTCGGCCCCATGTTCGATGATTTTGGTTGGTATGGCACATCTAATTGGCCATTAACCCAGGATATGGTGGATAACATTGCTGGCGCGACTGGGTTATTGATGGTGATAGTGCTGATTTATTACAGTGCAGAAATCGTCTGGCGTGAACGCAGCTCAGGTATGGGGGATATAGTCGATAGTGTTCCCGTATCAAACCTAAGCTTTTGGGGCTCAAAGTTAGTGTCTGTGGTCATAGTGATGACCTTGCTCTATGTGCTCGCAATGTGTACCACAATTGTATTTCAATTGATAAAAGGTCAAGCCAATCTTGAGATTGCTCAGTACCTTATTCGACTCGGATTTTATTACCTCCTGCCGCTGTTGATGACCGCAGTGCTGGCGTTTTTCCTGCAAGTGCTTAGCCCTAATAAGTACGCAGGTATGGGACTATTTGTTGCTTATTATCTGACGACATTTGTTATGGCAAGCTGGGGATTTGGCCATAGCCTATATAACTTTGGGCAATCACCGACCTTAATTTACTCGGATATGAACGGCTACGGTTGGGGCTTATTAAGCCATGCACTCTATATGATTTACTGGGGCGCCTTTAGCCTTATCCTGTTTGTTTTAGGTTATGGCTTGTATCACCGCGGACCGCAGCAGAGCCTTAAAACCCGTATGGGATTACTGGGTTATCAGCTTGGTTTTAGTGGAAAAGCCATTGTGAGCGTTGCTTTGGTGGTGTTTTTGGGCATGGGCAGTTATTTGTTCTACCAAACCAAAGTGTTGAATCATTATTTAACCCAAGATGAAACCACTGATCTGCAAGCCGATTATGAGAAGGCCTTTAAACAATACCAAGGCATGCCGATTTTAGTGACTACTAAGGTCAATGCGAATATCGATATTTTCCCTGAAGAGCGGAAAATTGTCGCTAAGGTGATGTTCGAATGGCAAAACAAGTCGGATAAACCAATCGAAAAGATGTTAGTGCAGTTGCCCGAGCACACTCAGGCCGAAACGGTAAAAATCAATATTCCTAATGCTAACTTAGGTGAGTTTGATAGCCGCTATCGTAATACTTGGCTGACCTTTACGACGCCTGTTCAGCCGGGGCAAGTGGTGCAAGGGGATATCCAATTAGTACGTGAGTCGGTGGGTATTGCTGAAGCTGGTTTTGATATGTCAGTGGTTGAAAATGGCACCTTCATCAACAACTTCGAACTATTGCCGCTCTTTGGTTATCAAGATGGTTATGAGCTAATGGATCGCCACGAGCGCCAAAAGCGCGATCTGGCCGAAAAAGCACGTACGAACAAACTTGAAGATAGCCATTTTTACACGCAAAACTTCTTTGGCGTCGATGGTGATTTCATTCAGTTTGAAGCCACTATTTCGACAAGTGCGGATCAAACTGCATTAGCGCCAGGGTATTTGCAAAAACAGTGGCAGCAGGATGGGCGTGAATATTTCCATTATTCGATGGATAGCCCTATGGTGAACTTCTACGCCATTATTTCGGGCCGTTATCAGGTGGAAAAAACCGAGCATAATGGTGTTGCGGTTGAGGTTTACTACCATGCAGATCACCCTTGGAACGTTGCCCGCATGATAGAGTCGGTCAAGGATTCTATCGATTACTACACACAAGCATTTGGGCCTTATCAGCATAAGCAAATGCGAATTATGGAGTTTCCTGGTTACCGTAGCTTTGCACAAAGTTTTGCTAATACAGTGCCTTACTCAGAGCGTATTGGATTTATTACTGATTTACGCAATGAGGATAATATCGATCCTGTGTATTACGTCACCGCCCATGAAGTGGCGCATCAATGGTGGGGACACCAAGTGGGCGCTGCCGATGTGCAGGGCAGTGCTGTGATATCCGAAAGCTTGTCGCAGTATTCGGCGCTGATGGTGCTGGAGAAAAAGTACGGCGATAAAATGATCCGTAAATTTTTGAAATACGAATTAGATAGATATTTACGTGGCCGTTCATCCGAATCCATAGAAGAAATGCCTTTGCTGCGCAGTGAAAATCAGCAGTACATTCATTATCAGAAAGGCTCAGTGGTGATGATGGCAATTAAAGATGTGTTGGGTGAGGCGAAACTCAACGCAAACCTTAAGACTTTTTTAGCGCGTTATCAGTATCGTAACGATCCTTTCCCGACCACATTGGATTTGGTGAGTTACCTTAGGCAAGGTACTGATGAAGCGCAGGCTCGCTTTATCGATGAGTCCTTTAATGACATCACACTCTACGACCTCAGGTTAACCAATGCGGTAATGACCACTCTGCCCGATAGCAAGACGCAAGTTGACTTGACCATTTATGCCAGTCGCAAAGTCGCGAGTGGTAAAGGTGAAGAAGCCGAACAACCATTAGATGCCATGATTGATATCGGTGCCTTTAGTGCCGATCCCGATAAGCTAAAGGATGATAAACAGGTATTATTGATTGAGAAGCACAGATTGGTCAGTGGCGAAAACAAGCTGACGATCACTTTGGCTGGGAAACCCAGTTATGTGGGTGTCGATCCCTTTGTGAAGCTCATCGACAGAGATGCAAAGGACAATATCTTTAAGTTCTAAATCCCTTTTTAAACTAGCTCGTTAAAACCAACGCACTATCCGGCATGACTCGCCAGGTAGTGCGTTTTTATTGCTATACCCTTGGCTCATTTTGAAATTAATGCAAATTAGCTTGTTCTTCTACGCGCTTTTTCCTAAGGTGATTGCAAATGATTTTCAATAAGGCGTGTTATGAATACTCATCTGCAGTTACAAATTAAACATTGGCTGGAAAATGATCCAGACCCACACACTCAAACACAGTTACAAACCCTGCTTGATAACGGTAACGAAGCCGAACTTACGGCGCGTTTTGCGGGGCGTTTAGAGTTTGGTACCGCGGGTTTACGCGGCGTAGTGGGCGCAGGTCCAATGGGAATGAACCGTCTTGTGATCCGTCAAACCTCAGCTGGTCTAGGCGCTTATCTACTTGAACAGATTAAAGATACTGCCGAGCGTGGTGTGGTGATTGGTTATGATGGTCGCCATGATTCTTGCACCTTCGCCCATGATACGGCAAGCGTGCTGACCGCCATGGGGATTAAGGTACACTTAACCGCCAGAGTTGCACCAACGCCGCTAGTGG
This sequence comes from Shewanella profunda, assembly GCF_023283765.1. GTDB lineage: Bacteria > Pseudomonadota > Gammaproteobacteria > Enterobacterales > Shewanellaceae > Shewanella > Shewanella profunda. The sequence goes on from NZ_JAKILG010000036.1 coordinate 20,233, forward strand.
CTTTTGGGGTTAAGCATTTTAACGCCGCTGCGGGAATTGTGGTGACCGCGAGCCATAACCCACCGCAATACAATGGTTATAAAGTGTATTGGGAAAATGGTGCACAGATTATCCCGCCACACGATTCTGGCATTGCCGCGCAGATTGAACGCGCCGCGACTCAAGCCATCCCGTTTTTAGAATATGATGACGCCGTAAAGCAAGGTAAGTTGATTCTCTTGCAGGACGATTTTTATGAAACCTATCGCCGCGGTGTGATGCAAGCTGGCGTGCTACAAAACCATGCCAGCCCTGAACAAGTCAGCCTTGCTTATACCGCTATGCACGGTGTTGGCGCTGAAATGGCCGAAACGGTACTCAAAGATGCGGGTTTCACTCAGGTCTATTCGGTTGCTGCCCAGCGCGAGCCGGATGGAGATTTTCCAACGGTTAACTTCCCAAACCCTGAAGAAAAAGGGGCGATGGATTTAGTGATCGCCGAGGCGAAAAAACATGACGCTATGCTCGCCTGTGCCAACGACCCCGATGCTGACCGTTTTGCGGTAGCGGTGCGCCGTGATAAGGGCGAGTATCAAATGCTCACTGGCGATCAAGTTGGGGTGCTCTTTGGCCATTATCTATTGAGTCATGCGCCTCACAATCAACGACTAACGGGCACTACTATTGTGTCATCGAGTCTATTATCAAAGATTGCTAAAAGCTTTGGCACTCAAAGCTATACTACCCTCACGGGTTTTAAATGGTTGATGAATGTGGGGATTGCGAAAACCCAGCCTAATAATCAATTCCTGTTTGCCTATGAAGAAGCGCTCGGTTACACGGTGGGCAATATGGTGTGGGACAAAGACGGCCTATCCGCGTTGGTGGCATTTGCTCAATTAACCGCAGAGCTTGTCGCCCAAGGCCAAACTATTTGGGACAGGCTCGAGCAAATCTACCGTGAGCATGGTTTCCATTTAAATGCGCAGGTGAGTATTGCCTTAAAACCGGATACGCCGAATATTGGCGCCTATTTAAGTGAGCATCCACCGGTGAAGATTGGTGATAATGCGGTGCTCTGGACCGATGATCTTAAAGCCCTTGAGCGTCGTTTCGCCGATGGTCGAGTTGAAAAAATAGACTTACCACCGAGCGATGTGTTGACTTATTGTCTCGTGGGTGGCGCTAGGGTGATAGTTAGGCCTTCGGGCACTGAACCCAAAATTAAGTGCTATTACGAAGTGGTTGAAATAATGCTGGTGGACGACACTCTTGCCAGCACTCAAGCGCGGGCTACCAAGGCGATGGATGACTTTATTCAAGCCCACCAAGCAAGTTTGCCAAAGTAATCTTGGTTGCTGGCTAAGTTAAAACAATAAAATTCACTTTTATTTAAAGGCTACTGACATCATGTTGTCAGTAGCCTTGTTTTATGCTTGTTGTCGCCCGTTGATGAACTTAATCAATAAGATTTTGAATCATCGATATTTTTCAACAAGGAGAAAGTGAAAATGTTATCAATTGCACCGTTAGTTTGGGGTGAAATTCCTGTCAGTGACATGAACCGTGCCGTCGCTTTTTATCAGCAACATTTTGGCGTTGAGTTTAAACGTGACGATATGGAAGACATGGAATATGCAACCATAGTGACCGAAGATGTTAACGCAGCCAGCATTGGTTTAGTCAAATGCAGTATGAGTCAACCATCGATGCAGGGCAGCACTGTGTATTTGCATTTCAGTACACAATTACAACCTTTAGTGGATAAACTCACGGCCGCCAACGTGAATATTCTGCTGCCAGTGACGCCGATCAAAGACGGAGAGTGTGGTTATATCGCACTGTTTGTCGATAGTGAAGGCAATAAAGTCGGCTTGTGGTCAAAGGATAAATAGTCTCGAAACTATGGCTAATGTTCGTAAGAGTCGTGTCCTTTAGGCACGACTCTCATTAAGTTATCTCTATGGAAGAAACAAAGATGAACATGGTTTACCTTGATGCTCAACCGTTACTAGGGCTTAGTATTCGCACTAATAATAGTGCAGAAATGTCCGCTGATAGCGCTAGAATAGGCGGTCTGTGGCAAGCCTTTTTTGAATCATCCCAACTGACCTCTATGCTCAATTCGCCCATGTATGGGGTGTATTATGACTATGAGTCAGATATGGAGGGGGATTATTCTGTGCTGGTGGGCAAGGCAATTGATTCACCTACCAATGCGAGCCAGTTTACGCCACTTACGCTCGAAGCCGGTAAATACCTAAAATTTAGCAGTCAAGGTGAAATGCCCCAATGTGTTATCGAACTATGGGGACAAGTGTGGGGCTATTTTAGTGTGCCTGATTGCCCAAACGAGCGGCGATATCAAACGGATTTTGAAGTCTATCTTAGTGCCACTGAGGTGGAGATTTATATTGGGATCTTATAATTCAAATCCTGATCAAATCACTCGACTGTGCTTGAGCACTATTGGTTATTTTATTTAAACGGTTAAAATTCTTGATAAATTAATGGCACGTTAACATAAAGGATTAAATAAGAGCCAATGCGCCGCGCCGATCGCCTATTTCAAATAGTGCAAATTCTTAAACACAAACGACTGACCACAGCCCAAGAGTTGGCCGAGCGCTTAGAGGTTTCGACTCGCACGGTTTACCGCGATGTGCAGGATTTGTGTTTAAGCGGCATTCCGATTGAAGGAGAAGCTGGCGTGGGGTATTTATTGCGCCATGAGGTTAATGTCCCGCCATTAATGTTCAACGAGGCCGAACTGGAAGCGATTCAAGTCGGCATGCGTATGGTGCAAACTTGGGGTGGTAAAGAGCTTGGCAGCGCTGCACGGCAGGCGATGATCAAAGTGGAAGCCGTATTACCCAAACGATTGCAAGCCTATCAATCCTTGATGTTTTCACCGGATTTTTATTTAGATTCCAATGAGTTTCAATTCCTCGACCCTTTGCGTAATGCTGCCCAGCGGCGCGAATACGTCAAACTCTTCTACCAAGATGTAAAACTTGCCGTCACCGAGCGTGAAGTCAGACCGCTCGCCATTTATTTTTGGCGTGGTACTTGGACCTTGCTGACTTGGTGTGAGCTTAGGGCTGACTTTCGTAATTTCAGGGTCGATCGTATCACTGGATTATTGCGCCTGAATCGCTACTTTGACCCTACAGCGGGTCAAGATTTAGAAGATTATATCTGCTTGATGAATGAGCAAATGAGTGAGCACAAGAAAAACAAAAGCCACTCGAATGAGTAGCTTTTGTTTTACAGCCTATTTTTACAGTAGGTTTAGAAACTACAACTCATAACCCAGTGCGGTTTTGGCTTATCAACTAACGACAACAGTTGCGCCGCTACACGCCCTAGTGGATCACGAAAAACAGCCCCATACTCAGCACTGTGGTCAGTAGGGTATTACGGGTGACGAGCGCCAGCACGGTTGCGACTACGGCGCAGATGAGGTAGCTGTTCTCTAGGCTGAGATCGAGCGTTCCTTCTTGCACAAATACTATGGGCGCAAAGATAGCGGTCAGTACCGCTGGGGCTGAGTAACTTAAAAAAGTTTGAGTCCCCTTACTCAACCGCAGCGGTAATTTAGGTTCGAGTAATAAATGGCGACTGATAAATACTATGGCGGCCATTGAGAAGATCATTAACCAAATCATATCTTTCCTTCTGGCTGAGTTGTTGCATCAGCTTTTCTTTCAGAATGGGCATCAGTCTCAGTTTGTGAGTTTGCTAATGGATTAAGTATCTTACGCTCATCTTCCTTAGTGATTTTGGCGTAGAGCACACCAGCAGTCATTCCTGCTATGGCGGCGATGAGTAGTCCTGCTTGAATTTCAAAGGCTGCACATACTACCGCGAGTGAGAGCGAGACTAATACACAGACGAGAATCGACGGTTTTTTTACCGTGGGGACGACCAGTGCGATAAAGGTGGCGGCGATGGCGAAATCAAGACCAAGCTCACCTAAATTTTCGATAGCATTACCCGCCACTATGCCAAGCAGGGTGGCGATATTCCAACCGATATAGAAACTTAAGCCGCCGCCGAGGGCATACCAAGGGTCGAACTTATGCAACTTACCTTGATTGGCGATGGCAAATAGTTCATCAGTCAGCAAAAAGCCCAATGTCAGGCGCCATTTTAGCGGCAAGGGGCTGATTTGGCTGCGCATCGCCATCGCATACAACAGATGACGCGAGGTGATAAGTAGGGTGGTAATTAAGATACTCCACAGGCCAATACCCGCTTTGACCATTCCGAGTGCCACCAATTGCGCCGCGCCCGCGAAGATAATTGCCGACATAGCTTGGCTCTCAATGGGAGTGAGTCCGACCTCAATGGCGAAGGAGCCCGCTAAAATCCCCCAAGGTACAACCGCTATTGTCAGTGGCATCATGGCAATAGTGCCTTTTAAAAAGGCCTTGGCTTTTGTGGGATGCGCTGGATAAACATCAGGTTCTATAGGCTTGTCGGTTGTCACTTTGGCTCCTAAAAATAGCGGCGACTAGAAATGGTCACTTTTAAAATACATTCTCGGATAAGGTATGTTTGTCAGATTTCAGCAAGAATTAGAATGGCAGATTAACCTAACATTGTTGTTTAGGCTTGGATAATATTGCGACCTATCTCTTTGGCAAATTGTCCCGGCGTCACGCCGACAGTCTTTTTAAAATGTCGATTCAAGTGACTTTGATCGTGAAAACCACAATCGAGGGCGACATCTAGCAGCCGTGTGCCTTGTTTGATTTTTCCTTTGGCGAGTCTGACTCTGGCCTGAATTTGGTAAGAGTGGGGCGGTAAACCGTAATAACGTTGAAATTGCTTCAGCAAATAATAGGGGCTTAATCCCGCAAGTTTTGCCAGTTCTTCAAGGGAAACATCGGCCGCTGGATGATCGTCGATAAAGGATTTCACCAGCGCTAATGCAGGCTTTGCCATTGCTGCGATGTTTTCTGTTGGATGGTTCCTGCCATGGCGCGCCATTAATTGCGTTAAGCTTGAATAGACTAAGCTTTCGCGCAGTAAACGGTTATCCGACGTATCTAAGGTATTAAAAGTGAGGCGCAGCATATCAGCTAATTCTGGGTCGTACACCACGGGCTCTGGGAAATAGGGCGCTCCAGCAGTTAATAATGCTAACTCACTGTTAATATTTGCAAACTGTGCGGGTACTGGGTACATAGCACGGTATGACCAACCCCCGTCTGTGGCGCTACAGCCATTATGGACTTCATCGGCGTTGACTAAAATGATGCTGTGTTTTGGCGCAACATGGTTACCACCAGTCCGATAAAAGCGTTGTGCACCCGTTTCAATTACACCAACGGTGTAACCCTCGTGGGTGTGACGACTAAAATTTTGTTTATGGTAGTGGGCATTGAGTAACTCAAGGCCGCCTAACTCATCGGCAATTTGGTAGGCCGCATGTTCCGTGTTCATGAAGCCTCCTTTCTTGAATGTATGAATCGACGGGCTCAAAAATATAGCCCGATAATAACGCAGAAATCCTCAGTGCTTTTGTACAAAATTGCGCATATTGGATTTTGTTTTGCGTTTTATGTTTGTTGCTTAGCGCTGCTACCGAATGGCTTTGGTTATGTCGCCTGCCGTAATTTTATAAGATCAGCACCAACGATGGCGTGTAGATGTTGAGTGATTTTTTCAATCGGCCAATCCCACCAAGCGATAGCAACGAGTTCATCTATTACAGCTTGCTCGAATCTAAGTTTGAGCACAGTGGCAGGATTTCCGCCAACTACGGCGTAGGGTGGCACATCTTTTGTCACCACTGATTGACTGGCAACAATGGCGCCGTGCCCAATGTTTACTCCTGGCATTATGGTGGCATTATAACCAATCCACACATCGTTCCCGACTTGGGTATCGCCTTTATGTGGCAAATCCCCCGCGTTGGGCATCACCTTTTCCCATCCATTACCGAAGATATAAAAAGGGTAGGTGGAGAAGCCTGATACTTGATGATTGGCGCCATTCATAATAAATTTTACATCTTTGGCGATGGCGCAAAATTTACCGATGATCAGTTTATCGCCAATAAAGTCAAAGTGATAAAGCACATTCGACTCGAATCTTTCTGGCCCAGCAGGATCGTCATAGTAAGTGTAATCACCGACGACAATGTTCTTGCGCGTAATAAAACTTTTAAGAAACCCGACTTGAGGAAAGCCTTTCATCGGCTCCTTATCATTGGGATTTGGCCCTAACTGCGGGTAAATGTTTATACCTGGCATCAATGCCTCCGTGCCGAAAAGAGTTGCTTGCTATGCTAACGCATTGTCTTTTTTGAATCGTCTTACTTTGGTACGCATATTCTTCATCGGGGAGTAGGTATTAAATTGGATCATACGGCCCAGAGTCCATTTATCGTACCAAGTTACCCCATACAATTGGTGATCACTGAGGCTAGCAATGAGCGTTAACAGCTTTTTCATTGTCAGTTCATATTCATTAAGTAAATCAGCATATTGCCACTGGCTATATTCTTGGTGAAACCGCTCAGCTAATAATCCAAGTTGATTCCATTTATATCCTGTATCGGGAAAATCAACGGGTAGTCCATGCGATGTTAACTCATACCATTTGAGCACTAATTTACCCCAGCCAATAAGGTAGGCGGCTGTATCACTTACACTAATGTGTGTACCTTTAATATTTCCCTCTACGCCGCATACTCGGGACATATGGGTTGGGATTGAACGATAGTCTGCCATCAATTTGGGAAACACTGAGTCGATAGCCAATTCAAGCTCTTGTTTTGATTGGGGTACAGATGACATTACTACCTCTGTTTATATTACATTTGGTTAGCTTTGAGCGCCCTTGATACTGTCAGTCTTATCCTTAATCGGTTTGATTTCCATATTTTCCATGCAATAAGCGATGAATTCACCCAAGGTATTTGCTTTCCCATCGGGTAGGCTAACTATCCTTCTGCTAGAATGGATTGGCACCAAGTAGATTTTCATATATCACAATGAGCTTATCTATGATTAATTTACAGCGAGTTGGTATATTATTTCGACTTCTTTTTTTGGGGATATTTGTATATGCCCCTATCTCTTATGCTATTGACTCCTTTATTATCAACCATCCAGAATCTGAAAATGACCATAGATACCAATATACCTATGACCTCTTAGCACTAATTATTGAAGCAACTCAATCTGATTTTGGAGAGGCATCGCTGCAAGTTTCCAATGTGATAATGAGTCGAAATCGGATATTTAGATCATTACAGGATGGTCAAGTTGTCAACGTTATGGCAGAAGCATCCAGTTTACAGTGGGATGAGCAACTTACTCCAATAAAAATACCTATTCGTAAAGGCATTCAGGGTTTTAGAATTTTTATTATCAAGAAGGAAAATTTGTCTATTTTAGCCAATATAAACACACTCGCACAGTTAACTTCTTTGGATACAGGTTCAGGCAGTCAATGGTCTACTAAAATTGCAATGCAACAAGCAGGATTTAATGTGATTGAAAGTACTCAATATGACAATTTATTCAACATGTTGTCTATGGGGCGATTTGTGACGTTTGGTCGTGGCGTTAATGAGGTTTTTCAAGAGGTTGAGCTGTTCAAACAACGCTATCCAGATTTGGTTGTGGATGAAAATATATTACTGCATATTCCGCTTGCCACATATTATTATGTGTCCCCTAATGAGCCACGTTTGGCGCAGAGAATACAAGTAGGTCTTAAAAGGATTATTGCTAATGGTCAGTTTGATAAATTATTTTATCAGCGCCATTGTGAATTTTTGTTAAAAAGTAAGTTTAATGAAAGACGAATTTTTAAAATAGATAATCCGTTAATCTCAGAATCAGAAATCACTTCAATTGTGGGTAAGGATTTTTTAGTTAATCCAAAAGATGATTTTTCCGCATTGTGTGAAAAATATCATTGAGTCACTGATGGTCATGGCTTGTTATAGGGAATTTACTTCAAGCTAATTCCGTTAAGCTTTAAATTAAATTCAAACTCAACGATTTCCTGAGGCACATCTCTATAGCCACCAGTTTTAAATCTATGAATATCATTTTTTGAAGATACGTAGTAGTAGCTTTTACCTAACCATGAGGTAACCACCGTCCCCTCGTTAGTTTGCTTGGTTTCACTTCCGTCTTTATTCCAAACAATACTAATATCATTCATGGTTATTTTTGAATTTGTGTCTTTTAATTGCCTACAATTAGGGAGTTCAATTTCATAACCGTCAGTTACAACAGGAATATGACTTCGTTTGTGACTGCTTTTTTTTCCTACTTCTCTAATTTTCCAGCTATTTCCTCGCTCAGCACAAATGGCGTCATAATACTTTTCACATTTAATACTGTGTGATTTGGTCACTCCACTAGGAAAGGCAACTTCAAAGAGTGATTCGCCTTTTATGGGAATAGGCTCTCTTTCAAACTGAGAGTCTACACACTCAATAATTCCGCATGAACTGATGAACATTGAAACGAAAAATAGAACTAAAAATCTCAAGAGTTTCTCCATACTGAGTGATGGTATCTACACAACAACATAATGCACTTTCGGTTTGCCGACAACTTGCTTTGGCTAAAATTGCTTGAATGAGAGTTATCAAAAGTAGCAGGGCTGTAGCTGAGGCAAAACGAAAAGAGTGGGGACATCCATAGCTTTTATTGCGACTTTTTCACACCATAATTCCTATGGGTTGCTGTTAAAATTACTACGAGTGATCGCGCTATTTGTTCTTCTAAATGCAGCCAGATTACGCAGAAATTAGCCAAGGCGAATTCAGATGCGGACGTGACCTTCGATGACATGGATGTCATCGCAGAGCCGCCATGGACGGCTTCACGGCGTGTCACGGAAGCAATTGAATTCGTCGTACCAGCGGTGATGCATAAGTGCTTAATCTTAGAAGGGTTGCTAAAGCTTTTCTCTTAGCCTTAACGTTGCACTAATTTTGTATCACTAAGCAAAACAGCCAGCCCTCAAAGATCTTTGCGGCTGTTTTGTTATTTGAAACTTTTATCTGAAAGTCTCTATTGGAAACTCATCATCCACAACTTGCTATTGGGCAACCATCGCCAATAGCGCGGGTAGAAACTCTTTATCTAATGCGGCGATTTCGCTTTGCTCGACCAGCACTTGATTTAGAATTTCATGGCTGGTGAGGGGGTTGGCGAGTACTACGCGAAACACCACGGTCGCTTGCCTAAAATAGCGGGCGGGGGAGATGCGGGTGCGGGAGACGAAGGACTTACCCTGCTCACGCTGGTGCTTTTGAATAAATTGGGTAAGACCATCGAGTAATTCATTAAAGCGAGCCAGCTTTACTGTGTCGCCATGCTGGATGGCAAGCGTCATAGCAGATTGCACTTTAGCAGGCACATAACGGTAGGTCAGCAGGCAAAGCTCAGGTTCAGTAACTAACTCAAAATCCTTATGGGCTTTGATTTGTTCGGCAAAATAACGGGCTTTTTCAATGCTGTTATTGATTAATATCTCATAGCCATCGAGGCCAATGATCTGTAAGCAAGCGTGCACTAACATCGCCATGCCGGGGCGGGAGCCTTCTAAGGTTTGGCTACCTAAATCCTTTGAACCGCGGCGCAAAATATATTCGGCGTGATGGGCAATGGCGTGGGCAAACTCAGGGTCTTTAAATAACACCATGCCAGCGCCCATAGGCACATACATCTGCTTATGGGCATCAATAGTCACCGAATCGGCAAGTTCGATACCTGCGAGTAAGTGGCGGTACTTATTGGATAATAAACTCGCGCCGCCCCATGCCGCATCCACATGGAAATGACAACCTAACTCTGTAGCCAGCGCGGCTAACGCTTTAAGCGGGTCGACATTACCGGTTTCTGTGGTGCCAGCCACGCCAACAATCGCCAATACCTTGATGTTTTTACGGGCAAGTTCAAGCGCAGCTTCGCGCATCTTGGCGATATCGACTTTATTGTGGCTATCCGTGGGAATACTAATGATATTGTCACGGCCAATGCCGAGTAGATCCACGCCCTTACCGAGGGAGTAATGCCCACGCTCAGAAACTAAAATGGCTAAATCATCATAACCATAATGGCGTAGTGCCTTGAGTAGTCCTTCGCGGGTAACACCTTTAAAATCACCATCCGCTTTTAATAGCTGATTACGGGCGATCCACAGCGCTGTGATATTGGCAACCGTACCGCCTGAACAAAAAGCCCCGAGGGAATGATTAGCGCTGTGCATCCAATTTTGATAAAAATCAGCCTCTTTGGCGTAAATTAAATGGTGCATCATGCCGAGCACTTGGCGCTCAAGCGGCGTAAAAGCCTTAGAAGTTTCGATTTTGACCAGATTTTGATTAAGCCCCACCATCATTTTTGACAGGGGCAACACAAAGTAAGGCAGGGCTGACGTCATATGACCGATAAAGCTCGGCGCTGCTGTATGCACCGAATGCGCGACCAGATTTTGCATAATTTCATCGGTGTAATCGGAGACAAAACGCGGCTGGATTGGGATCTCGAAGGATTGAAAATCGGTTTCAATTTCCGATAGCGGTTTTTCGAGCGCGGCAATGCTCTCACCCAAAAAGCCTGCTAAATCCAGAGAGAGCTTCTGCTCGATAATACTCAGCGTCGATTCTGCATCTTCCGGCACAGTAAATATGCGCATCAGGCTTTCTTCAGATGCAGTGGCTTGACGAGGGAATTTTTGGGTCATGGGGCGTGCCGTCTATTAATTTTTATAGTGAAACCGCAAATTTGTCCAAAGAGTATAACGAAACATAGGACTCTCGAAATTCAAGCTAGCGGATTACCAAAAAGGGAGCTCACTTTACTGCAAGGTCTTTTAGGCATCAAGTATTAAAATATTGTACAGGCAATGCCTTGGGGTAAAAAATAACAAGGCGCCGTTGTAGCGCCTTGGTGCTGTGATAAATTAACCGCTCTTGTAATCTGGGCTAAACCGTCGGAATTCGCTGACCTAACACCAGTACTGAGGCGATATTACGTGCTGTATTGCAAAGGTTTAGCTTGGCATTTGCCAGCACATCGTCGAGTGGGCTTAAGGACGGGATAATAGGGAAAATAGCCTGCATACCGTGATCGAGTATGGCATTGGCATTTTCCCCTAGGCAGCCAGCGATACCAATAGTAGGGATCCCCTGAAGCTTGGCCTGTTTTAAAACCCCCATTGGGGTTTTGCCAAAAACGGTTTGTCCATCGATGCGGCCTTCACCAGTGATCACTAAATCGGCACCGCGGATTTTGTCAGCAAGACCTACGGTTTTCATTACGATTTCGACACCGGGTTTAAGTTCGGCATCTAAAAAAGCCATCACACCAAATCCCATGCCGCCCGCTGCACCTGCGCCAGCTTGTTCACGGTGATCCTCTGTGGCTGTGGTTGCAAACACATTGGCATAGTGGGCAAGGGCTGCATCTAACTGTTTAACCATCTCAGGTGTCGCGCCTTTTTGTGGGCCAAAAATCGCCGAAGCACCACGTTCGCCGCACAGGGGATTATCCACATCGCAGGCCACTTCAAAGGTACATCCACTCAGTAATGGATGGGCGTTGGTCATATCAATGCTGGCAAGATTGGCCAGCGCTGCGCCGCCAGAAGGGAGGCTTTTACCTTGGCTATCCAGCAATAGAATATCCAGCGCCTGAGCCATACCCGCGCCGCCATCGTTAGTGGCACTGCCGCCTAGCCCTAAGATGATATGCTTTATCCCCCGATTAAGCGCATCACAAATCAGCTCGCCCGTGCCATAACTTGTGGTGATGAGAGGGTTACGAAGCTCCCTTGGCACATGGTGTAGCCCAGAGGCAGAGGCCATTTCAATCACCGCAATCGCGCCTTGATGGGGCTTATTATGCGGGTGACTATTTGAACCATTACCGAGAATGCCATAGTAAGCCTGAACTTTATGTCCAAGTGGCCCCATGACCTCAAGGTTAACAATACTGCCGCCAGTGGCATCGACCATAGATTGCACAGTGCCTTCGCCGCCATCGGCAACGGGGATTTTGACTATGTCACATTCGGGGATCACCTGTTTAATGCCTTGCTCTATAGCGTTGGCGACATCGAGTGCACTTAAGCTTTCTTTAAATGAATCGGGGGCGATAACTATCTTCATTAAAAATCCTACAGCTTTTTGGGCGCAGTGATGCGCCCAAGGATGAGATTAGCGCTACATTAGAGCAACACTAGGCTTAAAATATAAACGGTAATCATGGCGGTTACGCCCTGGATAAGGGTTGCCATGGTTTGTGCTTTATAGGCTTGTTTTACGCTCATACGGCTAAATTGGGTCACGACCCAGAAGAAGCTGTCATTGGCATGGGAGACTGTCATTGCACCTGCACCAATTGCCATCACAGTCAGTACTCGGCCCATCTCGCTGCCAAGGCCAATATCGCCAAGCATAGGTGCAACCAATGCTGAGGTCGCAACTAAGGCAACTGTGGATGAACCCTGAGCCGATTTCAGTGCCGCTGCGACGATAAACGGCATAAAGATACCGACTCCAAGAGCTGACAGTGACGTACCTAAAAAGTCACCGATAGGGGTTGCTTTTAATACCGCACCGAAGGCACCGCCCGCACCCGTGATTAAAATAATTGGCGCGGCTGTGATCAGCCCTTGGCTAATACGTTCGCTAAATTCACCAATTTTACTTTCGCTCTTTAGTAGCGACAGGGATAAGAACAGACCAATAAGCAGCGCATTTACTGGCTGACCGAGGAACACCAGAATATCAAACAGGGTTTCTTTGCCTAATGGTGCTGAAGGGAAGTTCGCAATAGAGCCTAAACAAATTAATAGGATGGGCACAAAAATAGGCGCAAAGGCTTTTAGTGGGCTAGGTAGCACGCCATAGCTTTGTTTCAGCGATTCATAATCATCCAACTGTGTCTTAAGCTCCTGCGCACCTTCACCATCGGGCTCAACACCGGCAAAACGGTTTGCCCACAACATCCCCGCGAGTGATGCTACAGCTGCCACAAATAACCCGACGCCAATGACTAAGCCTAAATTTGACTCTAAGCCTAAGTTACCTGCTGCGGCGATAGGGCCTGGTGTTGGTGGGACAAAGGTATGAGTTGCGTATAAACCCGTGGCTAAGGCGACACTCATCGACACGCTTGAAACCTTCATGCGGTTAGCCATCGATTGTTTTAGCGAGTTTAAGATCACAAAACCCGAGTCACAAAATACGGGAATCGAAACGAGATAACCGATAATCGACATGGTTAATGTCGGAAAGCGTTTACCTAACACGTTAATCACCACATCGGCCATGGTGATAGCCGCGCCGCTTTTTTCGAGAATGATGCCAATAATTGTTCCTAAGACAATCACTAAGCCGATATAGCCTAGAATATTGCCAAAACCAGTCGTGATCGTTTTGGCGATTTCTCCGCTGGGTAATCCATAGGCGAAGGCCGCGATAAAGGCCGCTAGGATTAAGGTTAAAAAGGGGTGTAATTTAAATTTTGAGGTCGCGATAACAATAAATGCGATCACGCCGATAAGAATAAGCACTAAGTTCATAGTTTGTCCCGTTCAGTTCTTGGCTGAGGTTTTGACTGATATTGTAGGGCGCAGCTCTGATTTGGGTCTGAGTCCAAATAAGGGGTGCTTTAAGGTCATCCTATTATTGTGCAGACATATTTGAATAGCTTTGGTTAAACCCACGGAATTACCGAGTTATCCTGCACTATTTTTGTGCTTATGCACAAAAACAGCGAGGTGAATACGAATGTAATTGCTGAAATGTTGTCGCTTGTGAGCTTATCCCCATTGACAGTCAATGCTGGCTATCAATGGGGATGGATATGGGGATTTATTGACTGGCGTTATTGACGGCGAATAAATGACTCCACATAAGCCGCAGTGCGGGCATTCAGTATGGGATCGGCCGAGGCGGTAATACCCTTGGGTAATAGCAGAGGGTTAAAAATGCCCCTATCGCACTGTTGAACTTGGGGATCGGCATCTCGTTCACCATCAATAATCACTCGACCCACCAGTAAACGTTGGCGAGTTTCAGGCCAGATCACGGTTGGGTCATTAATTTCATCGCCCGTTTCGGCAAGTTGAATATAAAGGTTCCATTGTGCAGGCTGGGTTTTAATGCGGCTCAGCAATTCAGCCTTTAAAAAATCATCACTAAGATTAGCAAGCTCAGTGGCGTTAAGGGCGACAGTGCCTGCTACGGGTTCAAAAATCCACTTACCCGCGACCGTTTCACCTTGTTGAGCACCACCTTTTTGCGCGCTAAACAGAAAACTGTTTACACCAAAATAACGGCTATTGGCAAAACTTGGGCTGGGTGGCAATTGTTTTAAATAGTCGAAAAAGGCTTTGGCGCTGGGTTGATTGTCGATAAGCCACTGTTTACCTTCGGCGCCTTGCTTCACCTTGGTTTGAAAGGTAAAGAAATCGTCGAGATTACTGGCAAAAAACACTGGGACGTTAGTAGTCACAAAATTGAGGTTTTCCGTTTCACCGTCAATTTTGAGGGAAAGAAAGCGTCCAGGAGTTTTATCGGAAATCTGTGGATTTGTTCCTCCGAGGGAAAAGCGGGCGGTAACCTTGATCGCATCTTGCTTAAAAAAAGGAATATCTAAGATTTTTTGCAATTGTGGAGCTGGCTTAAAAGTGCCCGATGTGCAAAACCCTTTCGAGTGGTTACGCAGTTTTACCGCTTTCCCCGCCTCTCGACTGGCGGCATCGGGCGTGCCATTGACAGCATCGACAAGTTCAGGAATGGTCTTTTCGGCGGCACTGAGTATCGGTGAAACTAAGGTAAAACCTGCAATAATGCTCGCTTTGACAAGTAACGTGAGTTTGTTCGGGTTCATGGTAATTCCTTTCAATAGACTGAGTCAGAGGACTCTGACCCAATAAGAAAGGGAAGAGGGTATAAATCTTTCAATCGATCATCATTTTTACCGACGAGCTTAGAAATCATGTCAGCCCGTACTGATTAAGCTGAGTTGTTCGAGGAATCAATAAGCTGGCCCAGATATAGGCTCAATAATCCATGGAGGGATTGGATATCGGCTTGGGTAACTTGTTGAATTTTATCGAGTCGATATCTTAAGGTATTACGGTGAATAAACAGGGCATTAGCGCATTGTTGTGCATCACCGAAGTGGGTGATGTAGGCGGCTAAGGTTTTACGTAATTGACCGTTCTTATCCACTTTAGCAAGTTGTTGATAAGGCGTTGCAAGTGCTTGACCGCGCCAGTCATGTTTAAGCCCTGAAAGCAGTACTTGCAGTGAGTAATCTTCGAACAGGTATTTATTACCTTCTGGATTGAGCTGCTTACCCAGTGCTAAGGTTTCCTGCGCCGTTTGATAGGAGCGTGCAATGCCGCCATTTTCCGGGAAAAAATGTCCAAGGGCGATTTTAAAGTTAAGGTTCATCTGAGCGGGCAAGCGTTGCAGCAATCGATCAATACGTTGATTTTCAAGCTCAGGGTCCCATTGTTTTCCATCTAAAAAGGCGGGTTTTAAAATCACTAACTGCGACATTGAGGTCATGGCAATTAAGTTGCCACGATCGGGGTATTGCAGTAAATGAAGCACTTGTTTGAGGGTTTCGCTGACCCTGTGGTTACGATCATCGATAACATTAGGTTGTACCGTATCTGCCAAGTCAATGGAGAGGGGATCTGAGGGGCGCTTCGGTACTTTTACTGGCCTACTTTTCTCACTGATCTCAATGATGGCCGCAACCCTTGGCATACTGATATCAATATCGAGCTGTTTTGCCCAACGATGTAACTGCCTATCATCGGTTTCTGCTTTGATAAGCTGCAGGATAAACTCTTCTCTTTGGCGGTTTTCCCATTGCAATTTATCTTGCAGGTTGGCTTGTTCAACAATCATTTCGGCGGTCATTTTTAGTAATTCGCCGTAATGGGTTAGTTCGTTAGGATCGCCTGTTATACCGACAACACCGATAATTTGTCCTTGATAATGCAAGGGTAAATTGATGCCGGGTTTGACACCGTGCAAACTCGCTGCAACCTCCTGACTTAATTCGACATTACGATTTTGTGCAATCGCTAATAGTGCGCCCTCGTGGATTGAGCCTATTCGCTTGGGATCGCCTGAACCTAGGATCATCCCTTGACCATTCATCACATTGATATTGTGACCAATGATTTTCATGGTGCGACTGACAATTTGTTTGGCGATAACTGAATCGAGAAGATACATAAAGGTGCCTAGTCTTGCTGCTGTAATAGGGATAAAACCCGCGCTCTTAATCTTGGTAAATGGTTATTTTCAAACTCGGGATGTTGTTTAAGCCAACGATTATTACGCGGGCTAGGGTGGGGCAATACAATAAACTTCGGCCAAAATTGTTGCCATTGCTCGGTTGCCTGCGTCACTGTGATGGACTTTGGCTTGAGTGTGCTACTGGTTTGAGTTGCAGTACTTAAAATACCAAGTGGTGTGGCTGATACGGTTAAAGGTTCGCGGGGGAGATGATAATCGATGGCATATTGCCCTAGGATCAGTATCAACTCAATTTGTGGCATTAATGCTAATAATTGATGATGCCAAGTGGCGGCGCATTCGGGGCGAGGTGGTTTATCCCCCAGCTTTTTACCGTTTTTCTCTATACTGCCAGGAAAGCAAAATCCCATGGGAATGATGGCAAAAAGGGCTGGATTATAGAATTGCTCCCTTGTCACATTTAACCAAGTACGCAGCCGTTCACCGCTGGCATCGTCAAAGGGAATGCCTTTATGGTGGGTTTTAACCCCTGGTGCCTGGCCTGCAATTAAAATCCGAGCTTGGCTACTCGCCTGCAATATGGGTTTGGGTGCTAAGGGCAAATGCGCCTGACACTGAGTACATGCTCTTACCTTTGCCAATAATGCGGTCATGGATGCTGAGCATGGCGTATCTGTATGTGGCCCTTGAGTCGATGCTTTCATAGTGATTTAAAGTTGAAACATCATAAATGTTTGATACAGCCAATAACCAAATAGTGCATAGCCTAACGCTAAACCAAGATAACTTAATAGCTTAGGGAGCCTGCTTGGCATAGAGGCTAGGCAAATATGGGCAACGACAAGACTGAAAAAGGAGAGAGGCGCAATAACATAGCTTAATGCGAGGATAATGAGCGCGCCGATACTCAGTATCCAGTCGGCATTGCGGTTAGTGACTTTGTCGATTTTATGAAGTTGTAACGGTAGCAAAATCAATCCAGTGCCGACACAGATAAAACCTAAGTTAAGGGCGAAATCGCTCCAACCTCGGTGATCATAAATGGTAAGTGCAATGGCAATAATAGGTACAAGCAGCGCGCTTAATACATGACCGTTAGTAAAACTGTCACTGCGATATTTGCCAGCCCAAAAGAATAACCCCTGTAAACATAAGTTGATTAAGGTAAAACCCCCTAAACCTAAGATGATAAACAGGCTGGCCGTGCCACCGGAGGAATCGAAGGCTAAGGCGGGTAATGGTAATAGGCTTAGCCCCAGTAAAGTGGGAAGTGATAACAACCACTGATTTTTGGAGATTGAAGAGTGAATTCGCATGGGCTCAAACGATTAACCAAAAGATTGAATTAAGATCCGCTAAAGTGAGCTAAAACTCAAGGAATAAGGTTTTTATCAGCGGATTTTCACTCTAGAGTCTGATCTTATTCAAGATTTTAGCTTTTGAGGGATTTCACCAAACAGACAAAATTTTGAACAAAAAGCCCGCAAGATGCGGGCTTTTGGATTTAAACATATTGAGCGTTAGAGTTTGTAGCTCATGCTTAACATGATCATCTGTGCTGTGTAGTCATGGCTGTTGCTGCCAAAGCCTACGACGTTCCAGATCCCATCGACAGCGATATCATTTGCGGCGTCATTATCCTTATAGTTCTCAACTTTATAATCAAAGCGCAACGCCATTTTCTCGGTGGCTTGATATTGAGCGTATAAGTTAATGTTGTGAACTTTGGCAAAATAATCGCCATAGTCGCCTGTGATACCTTGTCTAACTTGAGTGTTACTGTCGGAGTCTGAATAAGTGTAATCCAACCCCATACGTAACTTGTTCTCAAGTAAGTTGTTGTAGCTAATGCCAGCACCAACTACATCGACTCTGTCTTCAATGTATCCTGTCCAAGTTGGGGTGCTATAATTGCTGCTTCCCGCTTGCTCAGATTCAATGATTTGGTAGTTGTAGAAAGCGGTCGCCAGTAAGTCTGCGGTGATCATATAACTGACATTGGCATCATAACTGGTGTCTTTTGACTCAGTTAAACCAATAACAGTATCGGTGTAATCATCGAGTGCATAACGGGCACCTACATCAATAGTTAAGCTTTCCAATGGCGTGTGAGTGATCCGCGCTTCCACTTGGGTTCTGTCACGGTCAGCCAGATTGTACTTACGTAACAAGCTATTGGTTTCAGAGGATGTCCATTCGGAGGCTTGATACTCCGAGCCATCGCGTTGACCATAGCTGCCTTTAACCCACATGTCCCACATATCGAAGCTATTGACTCTAAAACGTGCCCAAACGATGTTCTCATCCGTGGTTTCACGGTCTTGATAATCACGCTCGTCACGTTTGAAGTCGTAACCACCATCAAGCTTCATACCTTGGGTAATACGATAATCTGCCGCCACTTTAAAGCGTTGGCTAGTGTTATCGTAAGGCGTGTTATAGGCCACTTTACCATTGACATCGTTGATGCTGATCTGCGTCCATTCTTCGATCTGGGTATTGTTATCGCGGTCGTGGTAATCATAACTACCGCTTAAGCGTAGTGAGTTGGTGACTTTGCTAACCAACTTTAAGTTTATACCCAGAAGATCAACTTTGGCATCGACAGCTTCAGTCGGTGTTTGAAAGCCGTAACCTGAGGTCACTAGAGCTTGATCTTGGCTCATTTGTCCCGCAAGAATACGGCCAGAAACCACATTGGTGCTCTGGTTGTATTGACCCATCAGTGACACTGTGTGTGACTGGTTGTCGGGATCAAGCGCCATCGCACCAGAGGTTTGTGCGCCAAAGGTGGGATTGAAAGCACTGTCATAATTTAACTGGTTGTACTCATTCTTGAAGATCGAGCCATTGTAGTTAAGTGCAGTAAACCAGCGCTCACCCTTGAGTTTAACCCCCGCTTCAATCGTGTCAGTGGTGTAGTCGACAGGCTCAGCTAACATCATCGATTGATTGAAGAAACTACCTGAAGCTTGTTTTAAGCCGGTTTTTTCTTCACGCATGTAGTTCACGTAAGTGCTCCACAGCGATTCGCCCTGATATTCAAAACCTAAACCCGTACGTTCACGTTTGAGTGATAGTTCGAGTGAGTTTAGGTTGTCCATCAATAACGGCATTTGACTGCTTGAACCTGCGGTAACCCAATTGTCAGGCAATGTTAAGTTGTTTCCGTCCATTCCTGAGTATGGCGTTAAGGCGCTATTAGTGTCGTAAGTCGCGATTTGACGATAGTTGACATTGACATTGTACTGGCCGAGTTTGCCTGCATTAATGTCTAAACGACCGCCATCCATGCCTAATTGATAGGCTTCGATGCTAGCGCGATAACCATTTTCACCAATGTAGGCTAAGTCAGCATCCAATTTTCCGGCGACTTCGTTTGAGGTACCAAAGGCGTTAGCTGAGCGAATATCATCTTCGCTGTTATAACCAACACCCACTCCTACAGTGCCGGATACGCCTGTTTCGACGACGCAGCCCTTACAGCTCCATGCGGAAAGTTTGACTTTTTCAGTGTTGGCATTAGCAACGCCATAACCATCAGCAGCGACTGCAAAACCGGTATTTGCTAATAACGCCAGAGTGATCAAATTGAGTTTAAATTTCATTTTATCTTCCCCTTAGCGCTGTAATAGCTTGCCAGATGGATGGTTTGAACCATGGACCTGACTATGGCAATTTAAGCAGCTTCTTCCACCCGTAAAGGCATTGTCACCGACGTTTGAACCTGAACCAGTGTTACCTAAGTAAGCATTGCTGGCGTGGCCATCGCTGGCATGACATTGTTGACACAACTGCGGCGCGCGGGTTTTCAGCATGGCATCATTCACACTTCCGTGAGGATTGTGGCAAGTGACGCAGTTTTCAGTAACGGGTGCATGCTCCCAAAGTTTTGGGCCGCGTTTTTCAGCGTGACAGGCATAACAGGTTTCGTTGATGCTAGGTTTGTTTAGATCGGAATCTGTCATGCTCCCATGGGGATTGTGACAATCGCTACAGGTCATTTGCGCCCATTTTAAAGGGTGACTTGAGCGTTTATTCAGATCTGCTTTTTGCTTGGTGTGACAGCTAGTACAAACTTCCATCTCAGTGTTTTTTGCTAGCACTGGGTCTTTTGCAACATGCACTTGGTGGCAAGAAGCACAGGCAACATCGGCATTGTCATGGTGACCGCCATTCCAAGACATACGTTTGTCATCTTGGTGACAGCCCATACACACACTGTTTTGTTTGTCGGCACTTAAGGTTGATTGCTTACCGAAAGTGATCATCGGTTCGTTACCGCCCTTATTGTGCAGCCCCATTGGACCATGGCACGCTTCACATTGTAGGCCAGCCATTGGGCTCTTAGAGGAGTCAATCGCACCGTGAACACCTTTGAAGAGGTCCATGACTTTTTCAGATTTCTTGTGACACATCAAACAAGAATCCGCCCCTTTAGGTGAATAACTCCCCTCAGCGAACTTTTTATCTAAGGTGGCTTCGACTTGTTCTGGTGTCATTTTATCATCCCACTTCGAGGCGTGTGCACTCGGTACGATGCATAATGACATTACTGCAGACATTGCCAGGGATATGGCGAGTGCTGGCAGTAGATTTTTCATTTTTAAGCTGTTCTTCATAATAGGCTTCCCAATTTGTCCCAACAAATTTCAAGAAAGGGGGAGTTAAACTCCCCCCGCTTGGGCAAATTACATTTTCACTTGAGTGTGATCTGTTGGAGTGGGTTTGTGACAGTAGAAACAGGTTTCTGACTGCGCCGCTTGATTTGCTTGGACATAGTCACCGTTCACAATTGCGCCCATATTTTCTAAGCCGTGACCAATGGATTCTGGCGTATGGCATGAAGTACAAGTCGCTGTAATTGGCGTGGTGTATTTACCTGCGGTTGTTGCCAGTGCGCCCTTAACCTTGAATGAATCTAAGTTGAAGTCGTTATGACATTGAGTACATTCTTTAATGACACCTTGTTCACCGTGAACAACGTGTAATTTCATCTCCAACGCACCTTTGTTGGCACCACTTGCATAGGTACCATCCGGGGTGTGACAGGCGACACAAGCATCGACACCCACAGTCATTTTGCCATTAAGCTCGCGACCTAATTGTTCTGTCATCACAAAACCAGCATGGTGGCCTTTGTGAATTTCAAAGGTGTCGCTGTGACATCCTACGCATGTATCAAATTTTACAGAATTGATATGGCGCATGCTTGGGGCATTGCCTGATTTAGTGCCAAAGGCTAACTCGGCTTTCATACTGGTCGTTGCACTATCAGCTGTACAGCTTGTTAGGCTAGAACCAGAACTACACATTTCTAAGCCAATAATGGTAAAGGCAGTATCTGTATCACCCGCGCCGAAAGGCAGTGCAGGGGTCGTAAATACCAGTTTACCGTCAACTAGGGTAACACCCTCTTGCAGTACACCCTCTTTGACTAAGTCTTTAGCAATTTTAGCTTTACCACTACCTGGACTTGGGTTGTAGCCCATGATTGGGAAGTTTGGACCGACGTTAGTGACTGTTTCTAAGCGTTTGATCTTGTCTTGAACGGTTGCTGCATCAATGGCTTTACCATCTTTATCCAAGATAGATACGGTTAAAACTGCAGTATCGTCGGTTTGACCAACCAGTGTTGCTGTCATGCCTAACTGGGCAATAACCGCTTTTTTCTCGATGTTTTTCACCGTATGGAGTTCAGCTGTCCAAGTACTGTTATGACAGGCGATACAGTTTGAGTTATCAAGTTGTTGTGAATGGCCTTGACCCGCAGCAAAGTCCACTGTGCTGTGGCAGCTACCACAAGAAGCTGCGGTAGGAATGCGTGACCAATTACCCCAGTCTGGCGCCGCATCATTTTCAGCGTGACAGCTTTGGCAACTTTCTAATGAGCCTAAGGTTAAATCTTTATGCTTAGCATGCACTAAGGCATTAAATTCATTACCTTGTTTAACTTTGTCAGAGGTATGGCAAGTTGCACAGTAGTTAACGTCGGAATAGGCGCCACCATGTTTCACATTGGCTAAGTCTTGGTGACAAGTGTTACAACTTTCGGTGGTAACAATCTTGCGGCTGTAAGTCGGTTGTGCACCTGTATCAGCGGCAAAATCTACGTAGGCATTACTGTTCGGGATTAATGTACCATCGGGTAATGGCGTATTATAGGCACGGATTAACACGCGCTGTGCTAACTGGTCATTGTAAGTGATGCTTGCGTTGGCGGTCAGATTCATGTTGAAAGTATAGCTGTAGTGACCGTTTTTCTTATCAACAAAAGTGCCTGGGCAAGTCGCTGCTACATCACAGGTTTCATCACCAAAATACTGCCACTGCGAAGCATTACCTGCACCCGTTGCACCCTGAGGGAGCAACTGTGCTGCCGCAAAGCGCATTTTTTGTAAACCGATTACGGGTAAATCATCTTCGTTAGTAACCGTAAATTCAACACTAGGTACACCGTTAGTGATGACTGATTTTTCAAAAGTAAAATTTAAGGTTTGGATCGCACCAGCGGGCTCGCCACCAGGTTCACCGGGAGTACCATCATTACCATCGCTGCCACCACAGCCCACTAAGGCCATAGAGACTGCACTTGCTGCTAACAGCAGTGCGATTTTAGATTTATATGCGTTCATCATTTTTTCCCTGCATAGGTTTGGCATTGCTTAAACGTTTATATTCTAGCTCATACAGATTCTATGCCTGTGTTTTTTAATAACTAGAAACGACTTAAGTTAATGCTGGAAATAGAATTCCCCAACGAAAGGCTAACCTAACATGCCGTTAAAATCTCCAAGGCCTTTGCTAATGTGTGACTTGGATCTTTCTATTTCTAAATAGGTAGTTAAACCTAAGGGGGAAATTAAATTTAGATTAAAAAAACAGCGAACTTAACAGAGAGAATTGGCAGTGAATTACTGATGTTTTAGCGTGTATTTGGACAATTTAAATGAAGTGATTTTTGCATAAAAAATCCCCTCACCGTAGTGAGGGGATTTTGAAAGTTAATTATCAGTCAGTAATTAAAGGAATATTAGTATTTCACTGGGTGAACTGTATCCACACCAAATGTTTTACCTTCACCGTGACAGGTTGCACAGGTTTCGCTGCCAGGAATATAAGTTCCCGCAACACCGTTATACACACCGCCATTAGTTTCGAAGTGACCGATCACCGCACTATCAGTTGCAGTTGTTGCATGGCAAGAAGCACAGGCAGCAACAGTAGGTGAGTATTCACCAGTGTTTGCCAAGAATGCAGGCTTATCGCCCAGTTTAACTAAGCTCAGTTGACCTTTATCATGACAGGCCGCACAGTTCGCTGGGTTTTCTGGGAAAGTTGCTTCATCTGTAGTTAGGCGACGGACACTACGAGTATCGGCGTGAATTTGGTGGATCATGACTTTAAAGTCAAAACCACGTTCAAACGGCTTTTTACTGTGAGCAGGTGCGCCATTGTGGCAAGTAACACAACTACCATCGGCTAAAGCGACTGCAGTATTTGGTACTGCTGAGTGACAAGTACCACAACTGCTATCAGGTTTGTCAGCCGCATGAGTCAGTGCATGAGAGGCTGAAAAGTCGGCTTTCTCACCGTGGCAGTTAGCGCATTTAGCTTCAGATACAACCACGCTACGAGCGGTGACATTGCTAGCATCGGCAGAGAACGACGCTTTGTTGCTACCAACAATCACTTCGTATATTGGAGCTTCAGTGCTGCTGCAATCAATTGCGGCATCCATTGTTGGATCAAGTTCTGCTGAGTTTGCACAGAGCAGTAATTTACCATCCATGAAACCTTTACCAACGCTCACAATCTGCTTGTATGGTACTGATGAAGTTCCGATCACTGCAGTGATACCTGACAATGTATAGGTCACTTGTGAGCCATTGGCTGTTGCAGTTAAATTAGCGTTAGTATCAACTTTTGCAAGGTTTACTGAAATACGGTTTTCACTTCGACCGAGCGCACCGTTAGATGGGCGGGGGCCCATAGTATATTCAGTGCCATTAAACGCTGTAAGGCTTACCCAAAATTCTTTTACTTTAGGATCTTGGTGTGGTGCAA
Organism: Shewanella profunda; assembly: GCF_023283765.1. GTDB lineage: Bacteria > Pseudomonadota > Gammaproteobacteria > Enterobacterales > Shewanellaceae > Shewanella > Shewanella profunda. Next base: position 44,555 of record NZ_JAKILG010000036.1, read on the forward strand.
CATCACTATGCCAATCCACCGTAAAGGTTAATTCGCCTTTAGTTGCATCGAATGTACCGTTTCCGAGCTTATAGGTATATTCAGTGCGTAGTGATTTAGTCGCATTTGCTTTAGCTAAATGGTACTTAGCGCTACCTTCTTCACCTTCTGCTGCATGGCAAGAAGCACAACCGCCTGTTTGGAATACATTCACGAGGTTTGCACCTGGAATACCATCAATTTCAGGGGTGGCGTAGTAGTGGAAATAGTTACCAACGAAGCCGCGGTCTTTTTGACCTTCAGGCGGGGTTAACCATTCGCTGTTATCAACAGTATTGAAACCTGTCATATGGCAAGATGCACAAGCTAAACCTTTATGATGCTTGAAGTTTGCGGCATCCACTGGACCTTTATCATCGGTGCTGTGGCAAGATTGGCAATTGCCAATATCGACTGGCAGAGTGACACGCTCAGAAACGTCTTTACCTTCACGGTATTGTGGGTAGCCATTTTGAGCTGCCGCTTTAGCCATAGTGCCGCTAAAGTCGTAGGCGGTGCCACTGTAACCGACCATAGTGTAGGTACCTTTGTGGATTGCATGCACCATAGCGGCCATGTCCAAAGATGCTCCTGTTTCTGGATCTTTACTATAGCTGGTATGACAAACTTGACAGTTCGCAATTCCAATACGTCTTCCACCGTGAAGTGCTAATGGTTTAGCGGTTGAAGAGGTATCGCTGTAATTTGTGCTGTGGCACTTAATACAGTTAGCTTCTAGATCAACAACGGTACGAGTTTCAGTCGTTTTAGCTTCTCTGAAATTATCGTTTGGTAAGAAGTCGATATGACTATTGACCAACTTAGCTGATTTGCTACCGTCGGTTTGAAGTTCTAGGGTGATACGGTGTACTAGTGTGGGATCGTAACTTAAATCAAGGCCTTCAATAGGCGCTAATGTGCTTAAGTTAGTTTGGAAAGTATAGCGATAGACGCCGTTGTCCACGACTTTTAAGCAAGTGGTTTTACAGCTTGATTCTATGCTGGCTTGAATTGCATCACCGGGGGTGAATTTCACGTCTTTAGTAATTTCACCCTCGGTATAGCTATAGTTTGCCAGACTGCGCGCAGGATCCGCGGCTTTTACTGAGTTGATATAGCTGACCCATTGTGGTGCTTTATAACCTTTACCACTCTCTGGGGCTAGTTTTGCTATGCCTAGGGCTAGCGCATTAACTTGAGCATACTGCTCTAAGCCTGTTACTGGTACGCCATTAGCATTGGTGAGTACTATGTCTACGCTAGTTATGCCGCTGTCAATTTTTACATTTTCAAGGCTGGCTTTAAGCGTCGTTGCTTGAGCGATATCTAAACCGACTGGGCCTGGTTGCCCATCTTCACCATCGTTACCATCACTACCACCGCAACCTGCGAGTAGGAGTGAAAGTAAGCCGGCACCCAACATCGCTTTAGTTGCGGTATTGAAATTGAACCGTTTCATCATGATATTTCCCTGCAATAGTTGTAATCATCATCAAATACATGGTAAATAAGAATTAATCTCATTATGTATATAAGATGTGTGGAATTAATTTTCCATTTGTAAGGCTAACGTAAGTCACTGGTACTTATCAGTCACTTTAGGTGGGTAATGTGATTGAGATCTGACTATTTCTTTGGAGGTAGTTAGCTGCATAGGGTGAGTTCCTTTTCATCTGTAGTTGCTGACCTTTTAGTCCAGCATCATAGGGTTAGTATATTTCATGTAGTTTTAGCACTCTTGCTCGTCCACCTTTTGTGCAACAGAAAATACAGGGTTCAATTTCTTATTGTGTTTTCAAGTTTGATGATATGCCTGTAGAGAGTCTAGGTGTTGTCGTGGTGACCTTCCGAGCAATCCGTTGAACATCATTGTGATAGCTTATGGATAAAAAATTTTACTTTTAGGCGTACTTTGGTGAGTCTTAAACCAAAGTGATAATAAGCTATTTTCACTTTTATCTTTATTTTACAAATTGTTGTGTAAGGATTTGTTATGTAAATCAGCTATGAGATTATATTAGATATTTTATATATAGCTGTTTACTCGCTAATTTTATTTGTTATTTTGAAGCTTTTGATATTGCTAATTTAGCGTGTTTAATTCTAGAACATATGAGTGACGATTGCTTAACAAAATTCTGTTCTTGATTGTAAAGACGGATGATTTTACTCGTGATAAATAAAAATGCTTATGCAGGTAATATTGGTTTTATACGAGTATTTGTTTACTTTTATGTAACCTTTAAGTTAGCTGCATTAGCTATTGATTATGGAGGCTGATTTTTATTTTCAGTTGGTCGTTTATTCATTGGGATTTTTGTCACATAATACCCAACACAATTGAAAACTATTATCGTTACCAGTCAAAAATGTTGATCTAGGTAAAGTTATTAGGCTCATCGCTCAGCTACAATAGGCGCAGTTTTTCAAGCTGAACCTGTTGCAAGGTGGAATACGTAATGAAGTTAAGCGAACTTAGTCCCGGTGACCGTGGCATTATTTCTGAAGTCGGACGCTTGGATCTGCCACAAACAGTAAAGCGCAAATTATTATCTATGGGTATCACGCCAAATACGCGATTTTCCTTGATCCGACGAGCGCCCATGGGCTCGGGTTTAGAGCTGGATATTCGTGGTAGTAAACTTTGCATGCGCAGAGACTTGGCAGACATCATTGAGGTGGAAAAGGCGAATGACTAAGCAGTTTCATTGCGTCACTGTTGGTAACCCAAATGCGGGTAAATCAACACTCTTTAACGCGTTAACAGGCGCGAATCAACAAGTCGGTAACTGGTCTGGTGTGACAGTCGAAAAAAAGACCGGACATTTCACCCTAAATGGTGCTGATGTTTATTTGACTGACTTACCCGGCATTTATGACTTGCTCCCCGCTGGAAACAGTTGCGATTGCTCCCTTGATGAACAGATCGCCCAGCAATATCTAGCCGAACAACGTATCGATGGGATTATTAACTTAGTCGATGCCACTAATATTGAACGCCACCTATATCTCACCGCCCAGTTGCGTGAGCTCGCTATTCCTATGGTGGTGGTACTAAATAAAATTGATGCTGCAATTAAACGCGGTATTAAAGTCGATTTAAATAAAATGAGCCAACAACTGGGTTGTCCCGTCATTGGTGTGTGTTCACGGGATCCTGCTGACGTTGTAAAAGTGCAGGCTCAGGTACTTGATTTGCTTCAAGGACGCGTCTCTGAAGCGCCGCTTATGCTCGATTATGATGAGCAAATTGAAGCTGGGGTGCAGTTACTTTGTCGTAAGGATCCTAAGCTCAGCCGTGGTCGGGCACTTGCCATGCTTGGCAATGGCTCAGGGTGTGGTAGTTGTAAAAATTCCGAGTTGCAGAGTGAAGTTAATGATTGCACTCAACTTATCGCGCACCAAGGACATGATATCGAAGTGATGGTCGCGACCACGCGTTTTAATTTCGTGGAGCGAGTGTTTCAAGGCTCTGTAAAGGCGAGTGGTTTCCTCACGTTAAGTGATAAGTTAGATAAACTCGTATTGCATCCAGTGCTTGGTATTCCAGTATTTTTGTTTGTGATGTACTTGATGTTTATGTTCAGTATCAACATCGGCAGTGCCTTTATCGATTTCTTCGATGTTTTTGCTGGCGCCTTATTTGTCGATCACTTTGGTGCTTTCTTAACGAGCATGGGCTCACCAGACTGGTTAGTCACCATCTTAGCGGGTGGTGTTGGCCAAGGTATTCAAACGGTATCAACTTTTATACCTGTCATTGCGGCCCTGTTCCTCGGTTTGTCTATTCTCGAAAGCTCTGGCTATATGGCGCGTGCGGCATTTGTGGTCGATGGATTAATGCGCCGTATCGGTCTACCCGGTAAAGCCTTCGTGCCTATGATTGTGGGGTTTGGATGTTCAGTACCTGCAATTATGGCAACGCGAACCTTAGGCAGTGAGCGTGAGCGTATTGTCACTGGTATGATGGCACCTTTTATGTCCTGCGGTGCGCGTCTCCCTGTATATGCTTTATTTGCTGCAGCTTTTTTCCAAGATTCAGGGCAAAACTTAGTCTTTTTACTCTATATCATTGGGATATTTGCGGCGATTGGTACGGGATTATTGCTCAGAAGTACCTTACTACCCGGCACCAGCAGTGCAGTGGTCATGGAATTACCGAGTTATGAATTACCTAAGCTCAAAGCGGTTATGGTACGTACAGGTAAACGAACTAAGAGCTTTATCTTAGGGGCGGGGAAGACCATTGTTTTAGTTGTGACACTATTGAACTTTATTAATGCAATTGGGGTTGATGGTAGTTTTGGGCATGAAAATAGCCAAGCATCCTTACTGAGTGTGGCGAGTCAAAAAGTGACGCCTGTGTTTGCGCCTATGGGACTTGAGCCGGATAACTGGCCTGCAACAGTGGGAATTATCACGGGTATTTTTGCCAAAGAAGCCGTAGTGGGAACTTTAAATAGTCTCTATACCAATGCTGAACCTGATGGCGGTGAACTGACTCCATTGGTCGATAGCTTTAATGAAGCCTTAGCAACAATACCCGCAAATTTGTTTGGATTAGATTTAGAAGACCCACTGAAATTATCTGTGGGTGATGTGTCAAATACTGAAGTTGCTGCCGAGTCTCAAGGTGTTGCAACCTCGACCTTTAGTGCATTGCAATCGGGATTTACCACTAAGATAGCGGCATTCTCTTATTTGCTGTTCATCTTACTCTATACTCCCTGCGTGGCTGCAATGGGTGCGTTAGTGAACGAGTTTGGTTCTCGCTGGGCAACGTTTGCGGCAACGTGGACTTTCTCACTGGCCTATGGTTCTGCGACGATTGTGTACCAAGCGGCCACCTTTAGTCAGCATCCGATGCAATCGAGTTTGTGGATTGGATTTTTCTTACTTGCTTTAGCTGGTTTCTACTTGTGGCTGAAGCGTAAGGGGCGTCGGACGCAGCAAATCATTCCGGGGATCCGTATTATCACTGAGTAACAAATGTCAGCTTAGTGGACGCAAAGATAAAAGCAGCTTTCATGGCTGCTTTTATTGTTTTACTATCGCGGTTATAAACCCAGCTGGTCAAAAACCAGAGTTTTTAGCACTAGGCATTGTAACGAGTAGGGATCTGTAGGATCATGCTGCTTTTCTTAAAATAGCCATTGTTCGCAAAGAGGAATTCCATGAGTCATGTGGACACTGAAGTACGTCCGAGTAACTTTATTCGTAATATCATAGATGAGGATTTGCAAAGCGGTAAGCATACAAGTGTGCAGACCCGTTTTCCGCCTGAGCCGAATGGTTATCTGCATATAGGTCATGCAAAGTCTATCTGTTTAAACTTTGGGATAGCACGTGACTATAAGGGTCTATGTAACTTACGTTTTGACGATACCAATCCTGAAAAAGAAGACATTGATTATGTGAATTCTATTCAGGCGGATGTTCGTTGGCTTGGATTCCAGTGGGATGGCGATGTTCGTTATTCATCAAACTATTTTGATCAGTTACATCAATATGCGGTTGAACTTATTAATAAAGGTTTAGCCTATGTATGTTTTTTAAACGCTGATGAAACTCGTGAATATCGTGGAACGCTAAAGGAGCCCGGTAAGAATAGCCCATACCGTGATACAGCCGTTGAAGACAATCTGCGTTTATTTGAAAAAATGCGTTTAGGTGAGTTCAAAGAAGGCGAGTGTGCATTGCGTGCCAAAATTGATATGGCCTCGCCATTTATGTGCATGCGTGATCCGGTTATTTATCGTATTCGTTTTGCCCACCATCATCAAACGGGTGATAAGTGGTGTATTTATCCTATGTATGACTTTACGCATTGTATTTCTGATGCGTTGGAACATATTACTCATTCTTTGTGTACTTTAGAGTTCCAAGATAACCGTCGTTTATACGACTGGGTACTGGACAATTTAGATGATTTTCAAGCGCCAAATCGTACTCGTCAGTATGAGTTCTCTCGTTTAAATCTTGAATATACGTTGATGTCTAAGCGTAAGTTAAACGACTTAGTGACCCGCAAGCTAGTATCGGGTTGGGATGATCCGCGTATGCCAACGATTGCAGGTCTGCGCCGTCGTGGGTATACACCTGCATCAATTCGTGAGTTTTGCCAACGTATTGGTGTGACTAAGCAAGAAAATATGATCGAAGTCAGCATGCTTGATGCGTGCATCCGTGAAGAACTTAATGAGCATGCACCACGCGCTATGGCGGTCTTGCGTCCATTAAAAGTCATCATTGAAAATTATCCAGAAGGTCAACTTGAGACGATTCAAGCGGCATCACACCCTAATGACGAAAGTATGGGGACGCGAGAACTGGCTTTTGGCCGTGAAATATTGATTGATATTGCTGACTTTAAAGAAGAAGGGAATAAACATTACAAACGTTTAGTCACAGGTAAAGAAGTGCGTTTACGTAACGCCTATGTGATTAAAGCTGAGCGTTGTGATAAAGACAGTGAAGGCAATATCACGACGGTTTACTGTACTTATGATCCTGAAACCTTAGGTAAAAATCCAGCCGATGGTCGTAAAGTCAAAGGCGTGATCCACTGGGTTGAAGCAACAACAGCCAAACCAGCTGAATTCCGTTTGTATCAACGTCTATTTACCGATCCCAATCCAGCGGCTGCTGAGACCGTGGACGAAGTCTTAAACCCAGAATCTTTGGTCGTAGTAAATGGCTTTGTTGAGGCAAGTTTAGTCAATGCACCAGCAGAGAAGGCGTATCAGTTTGAGCGTGAAGGTTATTTCTGTGCCGATAATAAAGATTCTGCACCAGACCGTTTAGTCTTCAACTTAACTGTCGCACTGCGTGACTCTTTCGAATAAATAGATAAGTTCGAATAAGTGGATAAGTTTGAGTAAGATGAAGTCCCAAGTAAATTGGGGCTAAAATGAGTTAAATGTCTAGTCCTGAAATAAGTTGACACTTATTTCCACCTAAAACGCCTGATGAACCTCATCGGGCGTTTTGTATTTTAAGGCCAAATGCGGCCGTCGTTGATTATATATGG
>NZ_JAKILG010000037.1 GCF_023283765.1 Shewanella profunda
TTGCGGGACTTATCGCCTATCAATTGAAAGACAATAAGCCACAACTGAACATCACTAACGCAGAGTTTAATGCTATTGCAGTTATGGCTTGTTAAACCGATCTCAGGTTAAGTAGTTAAGAATACCTTGTGCAGCATCACGACCTTCAGCAATGGCAGTCACTACTAAGTCAGAGCCACGCACCATATCACCACCGGCAAACACTTTCGGATTGGTGGTTTGGAATGGATTATCGGCTAACTTACTCGCTTTGACTCGGCCCCATTGATCGAGCTCGATACCGTGTTCGGCAAACCAAGGCGCAGGGCTAGGTTGGAAACCAAAGGCAATAATAATCGCATCGGCTTCGAGCAATTGTTCGCTACCGGCAATCGCTTCGGCGCGTTGACGACCGCTCGCATCGGCTTTACCCATGGCGGTTTCGATGCATTCAATCCCGATCACTTTGCCATCTTGGGTTTTAATCGCCACAGGTTGACGGTTAAACAGGAAGTGAACCCCTTCCTCGCGCGCATTTTGCACTTCGCGGCGTGAGCCTGGCATGTTGGCTTCGTCACGGCGGTAAGCGCACACTACGCTGCCGGCACCTTGCCTGACTGCGGTGCGTACACAATCCATCGCGGTATCACCACCGCCTAATACCACAACACGTTTACCTTCAAGATTCAGGTAGGGCGTTTGCGCATCTTGAGTGCCCATTAAGTGATGGGTGTTACCAATCAAATAGGGCAGGGCTTGGTATACGCCTTGCGCATCTTCACCCTCAAGACCCGCTTTCATTGCGGTATAGGTGCCCATACCGAGGAATACGGCATCGTACTCTTCGAGTAGTTTAGTGAATGGGACGTCCTTGCCCACAGTGACGCCGAGTTTGAACTCAATGCCCATGCCTTCTAATACACTACGGCGGGTCGCCATGACGGCCTTGTCGAGTTTAAAAGAGGGAATACCGTAGGTGAGTAGTCCACCAATTTGTGGATATTTATCAAAGACGACGGCTTTAACACCGTTGCGAGACAGAATATCCGCGCAGCCTAAACCCGCAGGACCTGCACCGACAATCGCCACGCGTTCAGCGCGCGGTGTTACTTTGCTCATATCGGGGCGCCAGCCTTGAGCGATCGCGGTGTCGGTAATGTATTTTTCGACATTACCGATAGTCACAGCACCAAACTCGTCGTTCAGGGTGCAAGCGCCTTCGCAGAGTCTGTCCTGCGGGCAAACGCGGCCGCAGATTTCGGGCAGAGTGTTGGTTTCATGCACTAAATCCGCCGCTTCCATAATGCGACCTTGCTCCGCCAGCTTTAGCCAGTTGGGAATATAATTGTGTAGTGGACATTTCCACTCACAATAAGGATTACCGCAATCCAAACAGCGATCCGCTTGCTCTGCCACTTGAGGCTGAGCAAAAGGCTGATAAATCTCAATAAACTGAGTCGCACGTTTTGCCGCAGGGTGTTTAGCGGGGTCTTTACGACCCACTTCAATAAATTGAAAATCGTTACTCATGCGCCATTACCCCGCTTTTACAACTAATTCAGGGCTCGATTGCTCTAACTTGAGCAGATCGGCCACGGCAATATTTTTAGGTTTCACTAATACGAAGCAATCTAACCAGTTAGCAAAATCACTTAAGATCATCTTGGCATGCTCACTGCCTGTTTCGGCGACATGGGTTTCAATCAGACCCTTCAAATGTTGTTGATGGATAGGGGATTCGAGTTTTTGAGTATCGACGAGCTCAGTATTCACACGACGATTGAAGCGGCCAAATTGATCGAACACATAGGCAAAGCCACCCGTCATACCTGCGCCGAAGTTCACCCCAGTTTTACCAAGGACGACGACGATACCGCTGGTCATATATTCACAGCCGTTATCGCCAAGCCCTTCAACCACAGCAATCGCCCCTGAGTTACGTACCGCAAAACGCTCGCCAGCTTGACCTGCGGCGAAGAACTTACCGCCTGTCGCGCCATAAAGACAAGTGTTACCCACGATGGCGCTGCGCTCACTCTGGAACGGGCTGCCAATTGGCGGATAAATTACTATCTGCCCGCCAGACATGCCTTTACCGACATAGTCGTTGGCATCGCCGCAGAGTTTTAGCTCAAGACCTGGGCTGTTCCATACGCCAAAGCTTTGGCCTGCACTGCCGTTAAAGCTCAGTTTGATTGGTGCTTTCGTGCCTTTTACGCCAAGCGTGCTCGCGATATAGCCAGATAACGTCGCGCCAACGGAGCGGTCTGTGTTGTTGATGCTATAAGCGGCATCGAAACATTCGCCTTTATCGACGGCGCTTTGGCACTCGTTCAATAGGTGTTGATTAAGCAATCCCAAATCCGCAGGGGGATTGGTTTCTTTCCAAGTTCGGGCCGACGTGGCGGGTACCTTGGGTTGATACAGGATGGGCGATAAATCGAGGCCCTGTTGTTTTGCCGTTTGCCCTTCAAGGGTATGCAACCATTCGCTGCGACCGACTAAGTCTTCAAACTTGCTCACCCCTAAGGTCGCCATCCATTCACGCACTTCCTCTGCCACAAACTCAAAGTAAGTCATCACTCGCTCTGGCAGACCATGGTAATGGTTGTCACGCAGGTTTTTGTCTTGAGTCGCAACGCCCGTCGCGCAGTTGTTCAAGTGGCAAATACGCAGGTATTTACAACCAAGGGCAATCATGGGCACAGTACCAAAACCAAAGCTCTCAGCACCTAAGAGCGCGGCTTTAATGACATCTGTCCCCGTTTTTAAACCGCCATCGACTTGCAGACGAATTTTATGACGTAGACCGTTTTCGACCAGAGATTGGTGCACTTCGGCTAACCCTAGTTCCCACGGGCTACCCGCATATTTTACTGAGGTGATTGGGCTGGCACCTGTGCCGCCGTCGTAACCTGAAATAGTGATCATATCGGCATAGGCTTTTGCCACGCCGGTGGCGATAGTGCCTACACCAGGTTCTGACACGAGTTTCACTGAAATCAGCGCTTTGGTGTTAATTTGCTTCAAATCGAAAATCAGCTGGGCTAAATCTTCGATAGAGTAAATGTCATGGTGCGGTGGCGGTGAAATCAAGGTTACACCTGGACGTGCGTGACGCAGTCCAGCGATTTCCACACTGACTTTATGGCCGGGTAACTGGCCGCCTTCACCGGGTTTTGCCCCTTGGGCGACTTTAATTTGCAGTACATCGGCGTTAACTAAGTAGTGCGCTGTAACGCCAAAGCGCGCCGAGGCAATCTGTTTAATCGCAGAATTTCGTTCAGTATTAAAACGACGTGCATCCTCACCACCTTCTCCTGAATTTGAACGGCCGCCTAAGCGGTTCATCGCAATGGAGAGGGCTTCGTGGGCTTCAGGGCTCAGGGCGCCGATACTCATGGCCGCACTGTCAAAACGTGAATATAGACCTGATGCAGCTTCTACATCGGCGATATCAATTGCCGTTTGCGTACCTTTAATGCCGATGAGGTCGCGTAGTGTCGCGATAGGGCGATTGTCGACTAACTCAGCAAACTTTTTATAGGTCGCAAAGCTTTTATCAATTAAAGAAGCTTGCAAGGTGTTGACTACATCTGGGTTAAAGCAGTGATATTCACCGCCTTCAACATATTTAAGTAAACCACCTTGAGGTAATGGCACATGGGCACGGTAGGCCGCTTTATGCAAAATAGCTTGGTCTTGGGCGATTTCAGCAAAGCCTGCACCCTCAATGCGGCTGATCACGCCCTTAAAGCACTGTTCAATCACTTCGCTGGCGATACCTATCGCTTCAAACTGTTGGCTACAACGGTAAGAGCCAACAGTGCTGATGCCCATTTTTGACATGATCTTACGCAGACCTTTTTCAATGCCGTAACGGAAATTCAGCATTAATGCAATCGTATCGGTTAAACCATGGCGTTTCGCAAGATCGGAGATTGATTCGTACACTAGGTATGGATAAATGGCTGTTGCACCAAAACCGATTAGTACTGCAAAGTGATGTGGATCTCGCGCCGATGCGGTTTCAACAATGATGTTGGTATCGCAGCGTAGGCTTTTATTAACCAGCATTTGCTGTACTGACCCGACGGCCATGGCTGCAGGGATGACTTGTGCGGATTTATCAACAGCACGATCGGATAATATAAGTAATGTCGTTCCACTACGGGCTAAACGCTCAGCTTCGGCTGTAATACGGCGAATGGCATTTTCTAGCCCTTCTTGGGGGGCGTAATTTAAATCGACGATATTAGCGCGATAGTAAGTGCTATCTAATCCTAGTAACTGATTAAAATCACTGAATAATAAAATCGGTGAATTGAACATCACGCGGTAGGCATGACCCGTAGTTTCATTAAATAAGTTTTGTTCGCGACCAATACAGGTCGCTAATGACATCACGTGTTTTTCGCGCAGTGGATCGATGGGGGGGTTAGTCACTTGAGCGAATTTCTGTCGGAAATAGTCATACAGCGAACGTGACTTTTTCGACAATACTGCCATCGGTGTATCATCACCCATTGAACCTGTGGCTTCTTCACCTTGTTTTGCTAATACCCAAATAACTTGTTCTAGCTCTTCGCGGGTATAACCAAATTGCTTTTGATATTGCAGCAATTGTTCTGGACTTAATTCGCTAGCGCCATGTTGCTCTGTCGCGAGCTTTTCGGCGGGAATTAATGTACGACTGTTTTTCGCCATCCACTCTTTGTAGGGGTGACGGCGCTTAAGATCGTTATCGATCTCAAAGGATTGATATAGACGGCCGTTTAAAGTATCTAATACCAATAGCTCACCCGGTCCGACTCGGCCTTTTTCGATCACTTCATCGGCGGCATAATCCCAAATACCGACTTCGGAGGCTAGGGTCAAAATCCGATCCTTAGTGATCACATAGCGCGATGGGCGCAGACCGTTACGGTCAACTGCGCAGGCGGCGTGGCGACCGTTAGTCATTACAATACCTGCTGGGCCATCCCAAGGTTCCATATGCATGGAGTTGAAGTCGTAGAAGGCTTTTAACTCGTCATCCATTTCTGGATTACTCTGCCATGCAGGCGGGATCAACAGTCGCATGGCACGGTATAAGTCCATACCGCCGGATAGCAGCATTTCTAACATGTTATCTAAGGATGAAGAGTCTGAGCCCGTTTCATTCACAAAAGGCGCTGCTTGTTGTAAATCCGGCAGTAGTGGCGAGTTAAACTTATAGGCACGGGCGCGAGCCCATTGACGGTTACCCGTAATGGTATTGATTTCACCATTATGTGCTAAATACCTAAACGGCTGAGCTAATGGCCATTTAGGGGAGGTATTGGTTGAGAAACGCTGGTGAAATAAGCAGATAGAACTTTTTAAGCGAATGTCCGCCAAATCAGGATAAAAGGCTGGCAAGTCCACCGGCATCATCAGGCCTTTGTAGACAATGACTTGGCCAGACAAACTCGCGACATAGAAATCTTTATCATCGGTAATTTGTTGTTCTAAACGGCGGCGCGCCATATATAGGCGACGTTCGAGATCTTTTTCACGCCAACCGATAGGGGCGTTGATCAGCACCTGATAAATCTGCGGCAGGCTAGCCTTGCCGATTTCACCTAATACGTCGGGATTGACTGGCACTTTGCGCCAACCTGCAATACTTAAGGTTTCGCGCTCGAGTTCGCGCTCAAGGATAAACTTAGCTTGGTCTGCCAGTTCTTCATTTTGGCTTAAAAACAGCATACCCACGGCAAATTTTCGGCTTAGGTGCCAGTCATTTTCCGATGCAATGGCTTCAAAAAACTGTACGGGCAGTTGCATTAAAAGACCACAACCATCGCCAGTGCGACCGTCGGAGGCGATACCGCCACGATGTTTCATTCGATCGAGGCCATGAATAGCCGTGCGCACAATACGGTGGCTGGCTTCGCCATCCATTTGTGCTATCAACCCAAAACCACAATTGTCCCGCTCAAAACTGGGATGATATAAGCTCATACAAAAAACCTCTCTAGACCTCAACTAAATTACTTCTCGGGGAGAAAATGTAAAGACTTTCTATATATGCACCCGAACCACCCAAATTAGCCTGAGATTCACTAAAGGTCAAACCAAAAATTTGCATAAAATATGGGTATTAATTCATATTTGATACACAAAGCATAATAACATTACGTTAACGTCAACTGGTGAAAGTGCTGTATAACATTATGAATAAAAAGAATTTTAAAAAGGTTAAAACTCATGATTTACTAAAATGTAACATGGAGTGGGATTGTTTTTGATTTACAGATAGTGATTTTTATTGCAAATACAGTGTCAAAATAAAAATTTATAAGAAGTGAATTATTATTCTGTTTATTTGTGAGCTATATCGCTAAATGTAAGTTAAATGCAGGAGGAAGTGCACATTTTTGATGATAGTTTTGACTATCTATTTGGAGTTTGATTTATGACGAAGAAATACGTTTCTTCTTTGTTTACAATAAGCTTTTTCTTCTATTCAATCACTTTTTTTCTAGCAGAAACTTTATCCTGGTTATTTTAAATGAAGCAATATCACATTCGGCTGGTGCTTTAATGGGGCTTAATGCATACGTCAACACATTCGGCGCAGTCTGTAAGGCTAAATACGGTGCGAGATTACGCAAACTTACAATAGACGCAAAGTTCACTTGCCCTAATCGTGATGGGACGGTTGGCCGAGGGGGATGTACTTTCTGTAACGTGGCATCATTTAGTCATCAAACGCAGGAAGAACAGAGTATTACTGAGCAACTCAAGCAAGGAAAAATGCGTTATCGTGAGGCAAGGCCAGAAGTTAATGCTGATAAATTTATTGCATATTTTCAGGCTTACACTAGCACTTATGATGAATATCAAGTGTTGATGACCAAGTACGATGAGGCGGTTAGAGATGGAGAAATAGTGGGTTTGTGTGTAGGAACTCGTCCCGATTGTGTGCCAGACAATGTACTTGATTTACTGGTAAGTTACCAAGAAAAGGGCGTCGATGTTTGGTTAGAGCTCGGGCTGCAGACTGCGAACGATACAACACTAACAAAGATTAATCGCGGCCATGATTTTGCTTGTTATTGTGATACTGTCCTAAGGGCAAGGAGCCGGGGGTTGAAGGTGTGTACTCATCTTATTCTTGGTTTACCTAATGAAACTCATAATGACTATATGGCAACACTAAAAGCTGTTCTTAATCATGGTGTTGATGGACTTAAATTGCATCCACTGCATATTGTTGAAGGTAGCACTATGGCCAAGGCTTGGCGAAGTGGACGCTTACCTTTGTTGCAACTTGAAGATTATGCTGCAAGTGTGGGTGAACTCATTCGTCACACACCAAAAGAAGTTATTTTCCATCGAGTTACCGCCTATGCTAAAAAACCAATATTGCTTGCACCTGATTGGTGTGCTTATCGTTGGGATGGATTAGTGGCGATTGTCGATAATTTGGCGCTTTATGGTGGACAAGGGCAAGCATTAGAGGGACGATAGTAGCGAAGTAGCCACAGTTCAAATGCTATCTATCGTGATGGAAATAAGATAGTGTTGATTTCAAGTGGTTGATTTTTTGAAAATAAATTTGTTTTTGGATATCAAATACTGCTATAGGTTGCACTGCCAATTTTAGTGGGTATCATGTCCTCAATTTGATTTACGCATTGAACTACTTAAGGGAGGCCTAGATGGCCACAGTTGAATTAGAAGCAATCCTAGATCTCAATACTCTGGAACAGTACTGTAGTGCTATTGGTGCCGCTACCCTCTTGAAGAGTGTTGTATTATTTGAGCAACTAATGCCTGAATATGTGGGTAATCTAGTAAAGGCTAACGATGCTGCAGATAAAGATACCCTGTGTTCTGAGGCTCATAAGTTTAAGGGGGCTGCAGGCTCGGTTGGTTTGAAGCGTATCCAACAAGTTGCCCAATTACTGCAACATGGTGAAGAAGCACGTTGGGAAGTAGAACACGGTATTTGGGTTGCTCAAATTGTTGAGTTTGCAAGTGCCGATCTGCAACAGCTAAAGCAGTTTCTTCAGGCAAAAGTGTAACGTTGCCTGTACAATTGGCGCAGTCCGATAGCAAGTGATGGCTGCGCTAATCGTCACATAATACTGTTCGTTTTTCTATATGGATAAGCTAGACGTATTGATGTTTTGGGGGATTTTCTCGCGGTTTGTTGCTATTTTATGCAAGGGATGGTTCACGTAGTTATTCTGCATAAATGGGTGATAACGCAGCAGAAATGCCAGCCAAACGTTCCCGAAGTAAGATCTTACTCTTTTTGTTACCGCTGCTCGTCACTTATTTAGAATAACTAAATATCGTTTCTCGTTTTTGGAAGTACAACCTTGCCAAATAGCGCAAAATTTAATCTCGGAATATCAAAACACCCTAATTTGAACTATGTGCGCAGTTGCGCAATCTGCTGAATATCGATTCTGCTCACACTCTTGATAACTAATGCCACGTTATTGTTGATAATTTATGCTAGAGTAGATTTAATTTATTAATTCATAACCTTACTGGCAATCGATAAAATGAAAAGTTTACCTAGTCTAAAGAATTTATTTTATTTGGTGAATCTCCATCAAGAGCAAAACTTTAACCGCGCCGCTAAGGTGTGTTTTGTGAGCCAGTCGACTCTGTCCAGTGGGATCCAAAATTTAGAGGAGCAGCTAGGCCATCAATTAATCGAGCGTGATCATAAGTCATTTATGTTTACTGCCATTGGTGAAGAAGTGGTACAACGCTGCCGTAAGATCCTCACTGATGTTGATGATTTAGTAGAGCTAGTTAAAAATCAAGGTGAGCCAATGACAGGGGATATACGTCTAGGCTGTATTCCCACAATTGCCCCCTTTCTACTGAGCCGTGTTGTGCGCCAATGTCAGCAAGCTTATCCCGCGATGAGTTTGTTGTTAAAAGAAGATACGACTGAGCGTTTATTAGATGCCTTAGGGAAAGGAGAGTTAGATTTATTGATCCTTGCCCTGCCCGTTGACACCAGTGGTTACCACAGTATGAAGGTTGGGATAGACCCATTCAAAATGGTGATCCATAAGGATTTGGCTGGCGGTATTCATCAACCTATTGATTATCAAACATTACCGGATGAGAGTATTTTTTTACTGCAAAGTGAACATTGTATTACAGGCCATGCAATCACGGCTTGTCAGTTGGGTGATAGTGCCAAGGTTAACCCGTTTGCAGCAACCAGTTTGCATACCTTAGTACAGATGGTAAACAGTAAATTAGGGACGACTTTCTTACCACAAATGGCGATTGATGCTGGCATCTTAAACGATACCGATCTCGTGGTAATGGCACCGCCAGGTGAGGCGCCCTATCGTGATATAGGATTAGTTTGGAGACAAACTACCAGCCGTATTTTAACTTTCCGAGCCTTAGGGTTAATGATCCAAAAGCTGCTGACAAAAGACGTCGAGTAATAGCGCTTTCGAGTCAGTTTGGAACTAAGTACGCAAATTAACGAGTGATGAATGTTAAAGAGGGGAAACGCCAAACACTTCAATCGAGTGTTGTTTTCCTTTTAGCTTGATTGGACCTAGGTTGGTTAGGCGATATTCACTGTTTGGATTATCCAAGCGTCCTGCTAAAGCCCCTGACACTAACATACGTTGTCCTAGGGGATTACACTGATCTTGTAGTCTTGCTAACGTATTGAGCACATCACTAAAGAAACTAATTTCTTGTTTCTGTACCCCGACAACGGCTGCCACAACTTGTCCACAATGGGCGGCAGCCTTAAACTTAGGAACAAAACCGTAGTGTTCCTCAAAGTAGCGTCTTTGCCAGTTAAGCTGCTGGCTAAATTCAAAATAGATATTCATGCAACGGTCATGCACCACGCCTTCTTCTAACGGCCAATGAATAAGGACTGCATCACCCATATAACGATATATTTCGGCTTCATTATTGGTCACAGTTTCTGACAATAGGCTAAAGCTGTCTTGGATTAAACGACTAAAACGGTAATCACCAAGTGACTCGGCGTGTGTGGTGGAAGCAACCATATCCAAGTAAAGAAATAAACGCTGTTCATACCGTGGCTTATGGTATTTACCCATACCGATATTGAGCAAAATGCGTGGACCTACTAATAACGCCATTTGTTCAACAAAGGCTAAACTGACACGCACAACAACAAGGTAAACAATGAGTGCTTGAAAGGATGTGCTGTATAGAATGTGTGCTGTGAGCATTTGTCTTAGGGTCGACATATGGTTTTCTACGGCCCACATATTTAAGAATTGGGTAATATATGCCAAGGTCGTTGCGCCTAGTAATAGGAACAATCCTTTAAAAATGACTGAAAATATGTAGGGGAGGCGATTGATTGCACTAAAGTCGGCAATTAAATTTGACATCCAATGCAGGCTGCCAAAGATGATCCCCATATAAACGGCAAGGGTAGCAAGATCGGCTGAGCCTACCGCCCATTGGGGCAGTTCTGGTGATTGTGCATATCGAAAAAACACGAAAGCAGCCATGGCAATAGCCCAAGCTAATATCGCAAAAAGAAGTTTTTTCGCTTGTCTACGTGCTCTCACGACTCGATTTTTATCCGAATACGACCATTATTTCAGGATGCCGTAGTTTATAGAAAATCAGTACCAAAGTGCTAGTGAAATTTGTGATCTGGATCAATACAAGTCCATATCGTTACTAAAATTTAACCAAAAACCTTATCTAGTATCATGGCTGTAAAAGTGGTCTTTAAATAAAAGCCGCGAGGGTTGGTCATTTTGACGCTACCATTTTCGGCAATGCTTTGTGTCAGAGAGCGGCTATTGGCTGCTTTAGGGCGCAATTGTAATACTTCGCCATGGCGAGCGGTGAGTTTTTCCACCTTTCCTAGAGCAATAAGCTCCATGATTTCTTCCCAATCCTGTTTTAATAGACGTAACTCATTGGGATCCGGTTGCCATAAAATTGGTGTGCCAATGCGACGATCGCCTATGGGTATGTGTCTTTCTCCTTCTACGGGAACCCAAAGAACTCGCTGTAGTTTGTGGCAAACTAGACTGTTTTCCCAAGTTAACCCCTCGATTTGCGTGAGGGGAGCGACGCACACATAGGTGGTTTCTAGCGGTCGTCCCTGTGCATTTATGGGGATAGTTTTGAGTTCTACACCTAGATGTAAAAAATCTTGTTCTGGCTTGGAGCCCGCTGTTGCTCCCAATTCCATTTCAATTAGTTGACCAACCCAACCTTTATCACGCTTAAGATCTTTGGGGACGGGGATCCCCCTATGGGTTGCAATTTGTGCCAAACTCACGCCAGCCATCATATTGGCACGCTCGAGTAACTCAGTGAGATTTTCTGGAGGGATAATTGCTTTCATGGGCGAATTTTACTTAAAAATAGCCTCTTAGCAACCGTGGTTAAAAAATGCGCTGATAATTGGCGGTGGGAATATTTATTGTATTTTTCGCCTAAGATTATGATTTTATTTATTATATTATTGATAGTAAGAAGAGCTCTTTAAAGTGTTCAAAGTTACTCTCGGCTTTCCCTTACGTTCCCCACATACTTATCCACAGATATTATGGATAACTCCTAAAGTTAACGCCTTTATCCTAATAAAAAATGCAAGTCAATGCTAAAATCACCCGTTTTTTAGCGGAATGTGGACAGTTTTTAGAGTGTCTTGTGTATAACACTGGTATTGTTTTAGTCAGAAGTCGCTATTAACTTTTAAGGTTAAAAATTAACCTTAAATTATTTTTCGTCCTGAAATTTTAAAGTGTATTTTTTATGGTTATGAAATTTAATGGTTTTTCATTGTGCCTAATGAGCATTAAGGCTCACCAAATCAGATATTTTTTGAACGTTATAACAAGTTCACGAGAGTTTCAAACAGGGATATCCACAGAAAATGTGGATATCCCTAGGATCGCTCCCAGCTGTTTGTTGATAAATGATATTTATAGATGAATTTATCCCATGCTCGACTTAAAATAGAGGTTTGCTGAGAGACTGGCTTTATGAAACAATCGGATTATTAAAATTATCCTTATTCGGAGTCCATGTGATTGATAGCGACGGCTTTCGCGCAAATGTGGGCATAATAATTTGTAACAGATATGGTCAAGTCATGTGGGCTAGACGCTTTGGTCAACATTCTTGGCAATTTCCTCAAGGTGGTGTTGACGATGGTGAGTCGGCAGAGGAGGCTATGTACCGTGAGTTATATGAAGAAGTCGGCCTAAAACCAGAGCACGTGCATATATTAACCTCGACTCGTTCTTGGTTAAGATATCGTCTACCTAAGCGTTTAGTGAGGCAAGACAGTAAACCTGTATGCATTGGGCAAAAGCAAAAATGGTTTCTGTTACAATTGAAAAGCCAAGATAGTGCGATTAACTTAAGTTCTTCAGGGCATCCCGAGTTTGACGATTGGCGTTGGGTAAGTTATTGGTATCCAGTGCGGCAAGTCGTTTCATTTAAGCGTGATGTATATCGAAAGGTGATGAAAGAGTTTGCGGTAACGGCATTGTCATTCCAAACCCAGGAAATTCCGAGGAAGCGGGGAAGGCAAAAAACGACGGGCTGATTTTCAAAGAGGATTGAAAACAGTGTTAAATACGCTTAGGGATATTACGCAGGCTGTGGCATCTGCCCACAGTTTAGAAACCGCATTAGCAGTCTTAGTTTCATCCACTAAAGCGGCGATGGAAACCCAATGTTGCTCCATCTATATCCTAGAAGAGCAAGAGCTCGTGCTGTCTGCAACCGATGGTCTTGAAAAAAGTGCCGTTGGTCGTGTGCGCATGCCGTTGACACAGGGGTTAGTTGGACTCGTAGCCCAGCGTGAAGAGGCCGTCAACTTAGCGGATGCTAGGCTTCATCCAAGGTTTAAACTTTTCCCTGAGGTTGCTGAAGAAGAATACCGCGCATTTTTAGCTGTACCTATCATCTATCAGAAAGCTGTGGTTGGTGTGATAGTGGTACAGCAGGCAAGTGCTCGTCAGTTTAGCGAGGGAGAAGAAGCGTTTTTAATGACGCTTGCCGCCCAGCTTGCAATGGCTATACGCGGGTTAAAGCAAAAAGCTCAGGTAAGTTCACATAACCAACAGATTTTATTTCAAGGAACTTCAGCATCTAATGGTATCGCCATTGCTCACGCATTTGTGCTTGGTGGCGAAATCGCCCTTGAGCAGCCCGACGTGCGCTGTGAGGATGTTGCAGCTGAATCTAGCCGTTTAGTTGCTGCAATGGGACGTTGTAAGGAAGCTATTGGTGCCCTATCCCAACGTTTCGATCGTGAGCAAGATGAAGAAGTTGTCTCCATTTTTAATGCTTTGTTATTACTGCTTGATGATGCCAGCTTAGGCGGGGAATACGCCCGTGAAATATTGCAAGGTTGGGAAGCTGAATCTGCAGTGAGTAGAGTTTCTCTGCGTTATATCCAGCAGTTTTTAGCAATGGAAGACCCCTACCTTAAAGAGCGGGCCAGTGATATTCGCGACCTAGGTCAAAAGGTGTTGCGTCAGCTAATAGAGCCTGAGCGTCTTGAGCTTGAGCCCGATAAGCCCGTCATTCTGGTGACCCGTGAAGCCGACGCCACTATGTTGGCCGAATTCCCAAGACAAAAGCTTGCGGGGATAGTGACTGAGCTTGGTGGCGTAAATTCCCATGCGGCGATTTTAGCCCGTGCTCTTGGTGTCCCCGCTATTACGGGTGTTGAGCAATTACTGTCTGCGGATATAGATCAAAAACTATTAGTTGTGAATGCGAGCCGTGGGCAACTGATGGTATCACCATCGCCAGCCGTTGTAAGCGAATATCGCAGCTTGATTTCAGCGCAAAAAGCATTGCAACGCCAGTATGCGCAAGAATTGTCTTTACCCTCAGTAACCTTAGATGGTTCACGTATTCGTTTGTATTTAAATGCGGGATTACTCAGTGGCGTAGCCTCTGAAATTGCAGAAGGAGCCGATGGTATAGGGCTTTTTCGTACAGAAATCCCTTTTATGCTGCAACAGCGTTTCCCGAGTGAATCCGAGCAAGTTAAAGTCTATCAGCAAGTTTTGTTGGCCGCTTCAGGTCGTCCTGTGGTGATGCGGACTTTAGATGTGGGAGGGGATAAACCTCTGCCATATTTCCCGATTAAAGAGGATAACCCTTTCCTCGGTTGGCGTGGTATCCGTTTATCCCTTGATCATCCTGAACTTTTTTTAGTGCAGTTACGGGCGATGCTGCAGGCTGGTGCTGAGGGGGAGCAATTAAGTATTTTACTTCCAATGGTCAGTAACTTAGATGAGATTGACCAAGCTTTAGAATATTTGCATCAGGCATATATTGAACTGAAACATGACGTCAATAATAAGATAGTGATGCCGCGAATTGGCATTATGCTCGAAGTACCTGCGTTGCTATATCAATTAGATGAAGTGGCTAGACGGGTCGATTTTGTTTCTGTAGGGAGTAACGATCTTACCCAATATTTGCTAGCGGTTGATCGTAATAATCCGCGGGTCAGTTCTTTATTTGATAGTTACCATCCAGGCATTTTACGCGCTTTACATCAAGCTCACCTCGATTGTCTCTACCACAAACTCGATATTAGTATTTGTGGCGAGCTGGCTGGTGAGCCTATGGGCGCTATTTTGCTGGTGGCGATGGGATATGATCAATTGAGCATGAACCAAGGCAGCTTAGCACGGATAAACTATTTGCTTCGCCGCGTTGCTCGCGCTGATTTAGATCAGTTACTTTCGCAGGCGTTAAGTTTATCAAATGGTTTTCAAGTACGTGAGTTGGTTAAAGAATATTTGAATGAACAAGGTTTAGTCACAATTCTTAATTAACTAATCTCGTTTTTTGCTTTAAGCTAAGGCCTCAATATTATCGCGCTGTAGGTATTCGTGTGGATAGTTTGTTAACTGTGTTCTTTATTTGCTTGGCTCTAGGCGCATTTGTCGGGTTTATGGCGGGGTTATTAGGTATCGGTGGCGGTTTGATAGTCGTGCCAGCGCTACTTTATATCTTGCCATCTGTTGGCATTAGCTCAGCCCAGTTGCCCCATATAGCCATCGCCACTTCATTAGCCGCAATTATTCTGACATCCATTTCCTCAGCCAGAGCTCATCATAAGCGTGGCAATATCCCTTGGGGTTTATTTAGGACTATGCTGCCGGGGATTATTCTTGGGGCATTAACATCAGGTTTTATTGCTGAGCGTATTTCCGCTGCCACTTTGCAGCAGGGATTTGCGATATTTGTGGTGTTAATGTCGATTCAGATGGCCTATCCCTTCAAAGCCGAATCGAATCGTCAGTTACCCAGCGCGCCAGTATTATTCGTTGTAGCCGCGTTAGTTGCCATGATTGCAGGGCTGATGGGTATTGGTGGCGGGGTATTGTTAGTACCTTTTTTAACTTTTTTTGGTTTGCAGATGCGCTATGCCGTTGGTTTTTCGGCGGCGACAGGTTTGTTGATCTCTTTGTCTGGCAGTTTAGGGTATATCATTGCAGGCTTTAATGCGCCCGAGTTGCCCTATGGCACCTTAGGCTTTATCTATTTACCCGCCTTGTTTGGTTTAGTGATCACTTCAGTCTTGATGGCGCCAGTGGGTGTAAAAGCGGCGAGCACCTGGCCAACACCTGTACTTAAAAAGATATTTGCACTGTTACTTCTGTGTGTTGGTCTTAAGCTAATTCTGACCTAGTTTTTATTTTTGCCTCTGTTTGAGGCTGCTAATGGATGTGTTATGCCGCTGAGTTTTCCCGATATCGATCCGGTGATCGTATCATTTGGACCGTTTAATCTTTTTGGACAAACCTTTGAACCTGCGCTGCGTTGGTATGGTTTTACGTATCTAGTCGGATTTGTGGCGGCCATGTGGTTGTTGAACCGACAAGCCGATCGCTCAAAAGGGATATGGACGCGGGAGCAAGTCTCAGATTTACTTTTTTATGGCTTTCTTGGGGTGATTTTTGGCGGGCGCATTGGGTACGTGCTCTTCTATCATTTTGATTATTTCCTCGCAAGTCCTATGTATTTGTTTAAGATTTCTGAAGGTGGGATGTCTTTCCATGGTGGATTAATTGGTGTTATTAGCGCTATGATCTATATCGCTTGGAAGCAAAAACGTACTTTCTTTGCTGTGGCGGATATGGTTGCACCTGTCGTTCCTATTGGTTTAGGGGCGGGGCGCATTGGTAACTTTATCAATGGTGAACTTTGGGGACGCGTTACCGATGTACCTTGGGGTATGGTATTTCCTTCTGGCGGGGCAGAACCGCGCCATCCCTCACAGCTATACCAGTTTGCCCTAGAAGGTGTCGTGTTATTCCTCATTCTTTACTGGTTTAGCAAGCGCACAACAAAAGTCGGTGCGGTGTCGGGTATGTTCCTACTAGGCTACGGTATTTTCCGTGTTGTGGTAGAAACGGTAAGGCAGCCTGATGCACAATTGGGGCTTTATTGGGGCTTTATGACAATGGGACAGATCCTATCTGTGCCAATGATTTTATTCGGTTTATATTTAATTTTTCGTCCACAAGGTAAGCAGTAATGCAACAGTATTTAGACTTAATGAAGCACATTTTAGCTGAGGGTGTGGATAAATCAGATCGTACCGGTACTGGAACTCGTTCAGTATTTGGGTACCAAATGCGTTTTGATTTAAGCAAAGGGTTTCCCTTAGTCACGACTAAAAAATGCCACATGCGTTCCATTATCCATGAGTTACTGTGGTTTCTGAAAGGTGAGACTAACATTGCTTACCTTCGTGATAATAAAGTGAGTATTTGGGATGAGTGGGCCGATGACAATGGCGATTTAGGTCCAGTTTATGGCGCCCAGTGGCGCAGCTGGCCAACTCAGCGTGGTGATTCAATCGACCAGATTTCACAAGTTATAACGCAGATTAAATCTCAACCAGACTCTCGTCGCCTTATTGTTTCTGCTTGGAATGTTGGTGAACTCGATAAAATGGCTTTAGCGCCTTGCCATGCTTTTTTTCAGTTCTATGTGGCTGATGGCAAGTTATCCTGTCAGCTCTATCAGCGCAGTTGTGATGTTTTTCTCGGTTTGCCATTTAATATCGCCAGTTATGCATTGCTAACTATGATGGTTGCTCAGCAGTGTGATTTAGCGCTTGGCGATTTTGTGTGGACAGGCGGTGATACGCATTTGTATTCCAATCATATGGAACAAACGGCACTCCAATTAAGTCGTGAGCCAAAACCGTTGCCTTTGATGACGATTCTGCGTAAGCCCGAATCTATTTTCGATTATCAATTCGAAGATTTTGAACTGACAAATTACGAACCTCACCCCCATATCAAAGCTCCCGTCGCCGTTTAAGTGCACTTTTTCAGCTAACACCTCGGAATAACCGAGGTGTTTTGTCGAAACTTACGATTATACTAGTTGTTACTATTCGTCTACACTCAATTCATTATGGTTTTTCGGAGTGTAAGATGGAAAAAGCAATTAGAAATTTTCTGAGCCAAGAATCGGCCGGCGGTATCCTATTATTGGTTGCTGTTGCCTTAGCCATGCTGATGGCTAATTCTCCTTTATCAGGGCTTTATCAAGGATTTTTAGGGACTGATGTCCAAGTTCGCGTTGGTGCGTTAGATATCCATAAACCGTTATTGCTCTGGATTAACGATGGTCTAATGGCATTGTTCTTTCTGCTGATTGGGTTAGAGGTAAAGCGTGAATTGCTAGAGGGAGCATTATCAAGTGTTGCCCAAGCATCTCTGCCTACCTTTGCAGCGATTGGCGGAATGTTAGTTCCTGCGGGTGTCTATTTGCTATTTAACTATGGTGATCCTGTTACCCAAGCGGGTTGGGCGATTCCTGCTGCAACCGATATCGCTTTTGCGTTAGGTATTATGGCATTACTCGGTAATAGAGTCCCTGTTGCACTCAAAGTGTTCCTGTTGGCGCTCGCAATTATCGATGATCTCGGCGTTATTGTGATTATTGCGCTGTTTTATAGCACTGATCTATCAACCATCAGTTTAGTGATTGCGAGTTTAGCGATTGTCGGTCTTGTAGGTTTAAACTGTAAAGGTATTACCTCATTAGCACCCTACGGGATCTTAGGTTTGATTCTTTGGGTTGCGGTGCTCAAATCCGGTGTTCATGCCACTCTGGCTGGTGTCATCATTGCTTTTTGTATTCCACTGCGTGCCAAAGATGGGAGTTCACCCTCTGAGCACTTAGAACACAGTTTACATCCATGGAGTAACTTTCTGATTTTACCAGTGTTTGCCTTTGCAAATGCGGGCGTAGCTTTAGGTAATATGAGCTTAGATACCTTGCTTTCACCTGTTCCAGTAGGTATTGCGTTAGGTTTGGTCCTAGGTAAGCCCATTGGGGTGATGTTGTTTAGCTTTATCGCAGTCAAGCTTAAGTTAGCGCAATTACCCGATAATGTCGGATGGAAACAAATCGCGCCAGTGGCGGCTATGTGTGGTATCGGTTTTACTATGTCGATGTTCATTGCATCCTTGGCCTTTGAGCAAGCCGATCCTATGTACGGTGATTTAGCTCGGCTAGGAACTCTATTGGGTTCGATTATTGCGGCATTAGTTGGATATTTTTGGTTATCGAAAGTGTTACCTAAAAAAGGAGTATAACTATGATAAAAATTAAACTAGTGGGAATGGCTGTATTTTTCTCCTTATCATCAACTGCAATGGCTTCGCAAATCGAAGCCTGCAATAAGGATGTCACATCACTTACTTGTCAAAGTTATCTTGAAGGTATCGTTGATGGCGCCTTGATGTTTAAGCCTGAGTCATTAGGTGCAAGGCTTGAAACTAATGGTTATGAGTCTAGAGCACTTAAATACCGTGGCGGTAAGCGGTTCCAAGAGGCTAACCGAACCTATTGTGCGAGTCGTATTCCTGACCGTAATAGCCTAGTGTCGGGAGTGACAGAGGCTGTAAGCACTGGCACGGCGGCCGATTTAGAGCAGTTGCAGGGAATCGTAGCTAACTTATTAGATTGCCAACGTTTAAAATAGCCTCTACCAAATACCATAGTCAGTTCTATGGTGAAGCCTAGGCAACTATCTCAGTCATCATAGTTGCTGCATTGGCATAACGGTTAGCCATAGGGGAAATGGGCGGCAATGCTGCATTTAAATTATAACCACCTGTATTATTTCTGGATGATCAAGAAAAAGGGTTCAGTCGCCAAGGCGGCTGAGGCCCTTTGTTTGACCCCACAAACCATCACTGGACAGATCAGAGCCTTAGAAGACAGACTTAATGGTAGCTTGTTCAAGCGCGTGGGGCGCAGCCTTGAGGCGACAGAGCTAGGTGAACTTGTCTTTCGCTATGCGGATAAGATGTTTAGTTTAAGCTATGAAATGCTCGATTTACTTAATTATCAAAAAGACAATGCCATTCTCTTCGAAGTGGGTATTGCTGATGCCTTATCTAAAGCCTTAGTTAGCAGAGTTTTGTTATCTGTTATACCTAGTGATAGTTCAATGCACTTGGCTTGTTACGAGGCGACACATGAGAGTTTAATGGCGCGGTTGCGTGAGCATAAACTGGATATGATCTTATCGGATTGTGCTGGTGAGTCACTAAAGTACCCAGAGATTTTATCTAAAAAGCTGGGGGAGTGTGGGGTAAGTTTTTTTTCTGCCGATACCTACAGTGCTGATTTTCCTGCTTGTTTAGAACAAGGTCGCTTATTGATCCCTGGGCGTAAAACCTCCCTTGGACAGCAGCTATACCGATGGTTTGACGAGCAAAATCTCAATGTTAAAATCCTCGGTGAATTCGATGATGCGGCGATGATGAAGGCTTTTGGCTATCTTAAACGCGGTATATTTGTCACCCCCTCCATTTATCGCCAAGAAGTGATTTCCCATGGTATGCATCTGCTTGGTGAAACCCATGATGTGAAGGAGGAATATCATGTTATGTTTGCTGAACGTATGATCCAACATCCTGCGGTTAAACGGTTACTCGAAACGGATTTTAGTGATTTGTTTGCA
Source organism: Shewanella profunda (assembly GCF_023283765.1). Taxonomy (GTDB): domain Bacteria; phylum Pseudomonadota; class Gammaproteobacteria; order Enterobacterales; family Shewanellaceae; genus Shewanella; species Shewanella profunda. Next base: position 19,985 of record NZ_JAKILG010000037.1, read on the forward strand.
GGTTTAGATGCCCAAGTTCAACAGTGCTAATTTTGTGTTATGTCGACTGGCTCATCGACACTCTAGCGCAGGAGCTGATAAACTAATGCGAACTCTATTTTGGGAGAAATACCTTGGAATTAATGAATATTGCACGGGTTCGTTGGGCATGTCGCCGTGGAATGCTGGAATTAGATGTATTGTTTCAACCTTTCGTCGAAAATATTTATCAAGATTTGTCCGATGAAGATAAAGCGGCGTTTATTCGATTATTAGAGTGTGAAGATCCCGAGTTGTTTGTGTGGTTTATGGGTCATGAAGTCTGTCCTGATGCCGAGTTAGCTCGCATGGTAGTTAAAGTCCGTGGAAGGGCTGCTGCATAGTTTTAGCGTAAAAGCCTCCTTCGACCAGCGACTCTCGTTGGTCGTTTTTATGTGCATTTGTTCCTCATCATTACTTATCTGGCCTTATACTGAATTCTTGGTTGTGACTCTGCTGCAGCTGGGATTCTTTTTGCTATCAGTTGGCTTTTTGATATGGCAATTGTGGTGGCTTAAGGACTGGCGTTTAAGCTTTGTGCTTAATGGTAAAGGTGACGGTAGGTTATCAACGGGAGAACCGTTCCGAGTATTAAGGCGCACATGGGTTACGCCCTTTGTATGTTTGATGTATCTCGATGTCGAAGATAAGACTCGTTTACTATTACTTTGGGCCGATATGTTTAATGATGCAGACTATCGGCATTTATGCCGCTTATTACTCAAGGCTAAAACGATAGAAGCTAAATCTCACTCTGAGATTTAGCTTCTATAAAGTCTGAAGCGGCAAATTTCCGCCTACTTAACGGGTTGTAAAATCGTAGGATGCGGTGAATCGAGTTTCTCTGGGTGGTCAATATTGTAATGTAGCCCACGGCTTTCCTTGCGCTCCATTGCACAGCGAATGATGAGCTCGGCTACTTGTACTAAGTTACGCAGTTCTAACAAATTATTACTCACTCTAAAGTTACTGTAATACTCTTGAATTTCCTGCTGTAACATCAAACAACGACGTAGTGCCCGCTCTAAGCGTTTATCTGAGCGTACAATCCCTACGTAGTCCCACATAAATAGACGCAGTTCGTGCCAGTTATGGGCGATAACGACTTCTTCATCCGAGTTAGAGACTTTACTCTCATCCCAAGGTGGAATTTGTCCTGGTAATTGGATCTTGTGCAATTGGCTTTCAATATCATGGGATGCGGCACGGGCAAACACCAGGCATTCGAGAAGCGAGTTACTCGCAAGGCGGTTAGCCCCATGAAGACCTGTATAGGCGACTTCTCCGATTGCGTAAAGACCATTAAGATCCGTTTGGCCATGTAAATCTGTCATCACACCGCCACAGGTATAGTGGGCTGCGGGAACGACCGGAATCGCATCTTTAGTAATATCGATACCGAGTTCTAAACAACGGCTATAAATGGTTGGGAAATGTTTAATAATAAAGTCAGCATCTTTGTGACTGATATCTAAATATACACAGTCAGCCCCTAGACGTTTCATTTCATAATCGATGGCTCGAGCAACAATATCGCGGGGGGCGAGTTCGGCACGTTCATCAAAATCTGGCATAAAACGGCTACCGTCAGGACGGCGTAAATAGGCCCCCTCTCCGCGAAGCGCTTCAGTCAACAAAAAGTTACGAGCATCGGCGTGGTACAAACAAGTTGGGTGGAATTGGTTAAACTCCATATTTGCCACTCGGCAACCTGCACGCCAGGCCATGGCAATCCCGTCACCACTGGCAACATCGGGGTTAGATGTATATTGGTAAACCTTAGAGCTGCCGCCAGTCGCCAAGGCTATAAATTTGGCTTTAATGGTTTCAACATGTTCTTCATTACGGTTCCACACGTAAGCACCTAGAACGCGATTCCCTGGGCGATTTAGTTTACGAGTTGTAATTAGGTCAATGGCGTTATAGCGTTCTAATACCTGAATATTAGGATGGGCAAGCGCACGTTCTTGTAAGGTTGTTTGTACTTCCTTACCAGTGGCATCGGCAGTATGCAAAATACGTCTGTGGCTATGGCCACCTTCACGGGTGAGGTGATAGGGTGCATCCGCAGCATTGCCACCGTTGGTTTCCTCTTTATCGAAGGCAACACCACATTTGATAAGCCACTGCATCGCACTTTTGGCATTTTCAGCGGTAAAAGTAACAACTTCCTTATCGCACAGGCCTGCACCAGCAATTAAAGTGTCAGCCACATGGGATTCGATAGTGTCGCCCTCATCGAAGACGGAAGCGATACCGCCTTGAGCATAGTAGGTCGACCCTTCAGAGAGTGGGCCTTTTGAGAGCAGAATTACTTTCGCTTTTTCAGCAAGATGCAAAGCTAGTGTCAGACCTGCGGCACCGCTACCTATGACTAATATGTCAGATTGGTGTTCAACTACTTGTTTCATCGGGTATCATGATGTGACTGAGAGTACCATCTATGGTAAACCAACTGACGGATTATGGGTACTTTCCTTTTATCCTTACTTTTTTTGTATAATTTTAAGAACTTTTTCAAAGCACGCGAGTCTACATAAGTGAATATGATTCGAGCGACTGAGAAATCAGCATTTTAGATTTGGGAGAAGTCGGCTCGGATGAGTGGACAAATAAGTGATCAACAATTAGTTGAGCGCGTACAACGGGGAGATAAAAACGCTTTTAACCTGTTAGTGCTTAAATATCAAAGTAAAGTTATCAGCTTGATTTCGCGATACGTACGTAATCAAGCAGACGTTGCCGATGTAGCACAGGAAGCGTTTATCAAAGCTTATCGAGCTTTGCCAAACTTTCGTGGAGAAAGTGCGTTTTATACCTGGTTGTACCGTATTGCAGTAAACACTGCGAAAAATTATCTCGTATCACAGGGGCGCAGAGCGCCCGCAAATGATGTTGATGCAGAAGATGCCGAATATTATGAAGGCAGTGACGCACTGAAGGAGTTCGCCTCCCCAGAACGGCTAATGTTATCGGATGAAATCAAAAAAGTGATCTTCGATACCTTAGAAACACTGCCAGAAGAATTGCGAATGGCTATCTCGTTGCGTGAACTAGATGGTATGAGTTACGAAGATATTGCCATAGTCATGGATTGCCCCGTCGGAACCGTAAGATCACGTATCTTCCGTGCCCGAGAGGCCATCGACAAAAAGCTCCAGCCTCTACTGGAAGAGTAACACCCTTATATTTAGACAGGTGAACAATGGATAAATTAGGTCAAGAATGGGTATCTGCCGCGGTCGATGGAGAGACTGATGCGCATACCATGGCAGAATTAGTTGCCGATACGCATTCGCATAGTAAATGGCATAACTATCACATGATAGGTGATGCTATGCGGGGTGAATTACCTCAGACTATTGTGTTAGATCTTTCCGCTAGCATTGCTGCTGCAATTGAGCTTGAGCCTGCGATTGTTGCACCTCAAATCACGGCACCTGAAGTCAGTTCTCCGGTAGCACCGCAAGTCGCGGTAAATGCAGGTGGTAGTCGTGTTGTGCCATTATTCAAGCAATTTGGACAGTATGCGATTGCAGCAACTGTTGCGATGTTTGCGATTGTGGGTGTACAAAATTATAATCAAAGCGCTGATGATATGGCATCGCCATCTCCGGTGTTGATGACTCGCCCATTAGTTGGCAGTGCATCGCCAGTGAGTTTACAAACAGGCGCTGTACAACAGAATCAAGGTTATACTAGTGAGCAGATGAATGAGCAACGTCGCAGAATTAATACTTATATCCAAGATCATATGTTGCAACAACGATTGAACACAGGTGTAGTTCTAGAAGACAATAACGAGGTTATCCCCGTTCCTGTCAATCAGTAGTAAGGAGTTAGCTTGCGTCTAATCCTGTTGGCTTTATTAGCCTTGGTGTTCCCTGCAATGGCGCAGGAAGATATGCCCGCTAAAGTCTGGCTCGAAAAAATGAGTCAGGCTTTAAAAGAAAAAGAGTTTAAAGCATCAATCATTCAACTTCAGGCCGATCATATTCGGCCTTTGGTTTATATTCATGGTAAGGTTAATAATCAAGAAGTTGCCTTTCTAGAGTACCTTAATGGGCCTCCTAAAAATGCCGTGCGTGTGGGTAATCGAGTCACTTTTATTGAGCACGATCAACCTGCTTACAGCATCATATCTAACCATATTCAGGGTGTTTGGCCAGCTGCATTTTCTGCCAATACGGGGGATTTAGAAGTCGGCTACCAGTTCGTATTGGGTGGTCGTACACGTATTGCTGGGCGTCCAGGGCAAATGATCCGTTTGTTACCTAATGATGAGTTCCGCTATGGGTTTCAAGTTTGGCTCGATATGGACACTTATCTACCGTTGAGATACGACATGCTGACTCAAGATAAACAATTACTTGAGCAGATTATGGTGATTGAATTGATCGAGTTTAGTGAGCCGCCTTCTATTTTACAGGAAGCCTATAAACAAGAGTGGCCTGCGGTTATTGATCAAGCAGAACGTCAAGATGGTCAGAATTGGCAATTTTCTTGGTTACCCGCAGGATTTACTGTTGTTGTCCGAGATCACCACCGCTTAATTGGTAGCCATGAGGCGGTTGAATATATTGCACTGACTGATGGGCTTGCCAATATTTCAGTTTACGTTGCTAGGGCTGGGACAAGTCCATTACCGGAGGAGTTGATTACCCGTAACGGCCTATCGCTTGTTTCTGAAAAGGTGGGTAATGCTGAAGTTGTTGCCGTCGGCAAAGTTCCCACAGCGACCCTAACTCGCATAGCTAAAAGCCTGACGTTGCAATAGGGCGCTGACTATGATGGAAGAAGTGGCGAGAGTGATTACCTCTGATAAGCACGGTTGGTTGACAGTAGAGGTAGAGCTTAAGAGTACCTGTAAAAGTTGTAGTGGCAGTGAATCCTGTGGTACTTCGGCGATTGCTCAGGCATTTTCATCGAAAACACAGCAATTTTCAATTCAAAGTGAGCGTGCTTGTGAACCCGGTGAGCTGTTAAAACTGGGGCTTCCAGAGAGTGTTATCCTTAAAGCTGCAGCATTGATATACCTTATTCCTCTGCTTGGATTGTTCATCGGTGCTGCTCTAGGGCAGTTTTTCGGTAATCTTCTTGAGGTTAATCCTAACCTTTTTGCAATAGCATTAGCGACAGTTGGTGCTTTGCTCGCGTGGGTATTTGGTAAAAATAAAGCTAAACAGCTCGAAGTCGATGCCCAACCTGTGATTTTGGCTTATTTAGGTGTAGGTGTCAGTTTAGAGAAAATATCCGATTAATTTCAGTTGATTAGATTTTTATTCATGGCAATTATCATTCGTGCTAATTGCCATTTTTTGGCATAAATATAACGAGGAGTGAATCTGATTGGTATTAAAACCGCAATCAGGTACAATTTCGCTCCTTTGAACCGTATCCATTTTCAGTATTAGTCATTGCAGCATAATGAAACACATTAGAAACTTCTCAATTATTGCCCATATCGACCATGGTAAATCGACGCTATCAGATCGTCTTATTCAGGTTTGTGGCGGTTTAACCGACCGTGAAATGGATTCTCAAGTGCTCGATTCTATGGATCTTGAGCGTGAGCGTGGTATCACGATTAAGGCACAAAGTGTCACTTTGGACTATACGGCCAAAGATGGCCAAGTCTATCAACTCAATTTTATCGATACTCCTGGCCACGTTGACTTTTCCTACGAAGTGTCACGTTCCTTAGCGGCTTGTGAAGGCGCTTTGCTGGTGGTAGATGCGGGTCAGGGCGTAGAAGCACAGACATTAGCAAACTGTTACACCGCGCTGGATATGAATCTGGATGTGGTACCTATTTTAAACAAGATTGACTTACCGCAAGCTGATCCAGAGCGTGTTGCCGCCGAGATTGAAGATATTGTTGGCATTGATGCTATGGATGCTGTGCGTTGTTCGGCTAAAACCGGTGTCGGTGTCGACGAGGTTTTAGAAGTCATTGTTGCCAAAATTCCGCCGCCAGAAGGTAATCCTGATGCGCCATTACAAGCCCTGATTATTGACTCTTGGTTTGATAGCTATCTAGGTGTGGTGTCGTTAGTGCGGATTAAGCATGGCAGCCTGAAGAAAGGTGACAAGTTTAAGGTGATGTCGACTGGACAAAACCACACTGCGGATCGCGTGGGTATTTTTACCCCAAAACAAACCGACAAAACCGAGCTTAAAACCGGTGAAGTAGGTTTTGTTATTGCAGGTATTAAGGAAATTCACGGTGCGCCCGTAGGTGATACGCTAACGCTTGCAAAAAATGGTGCGGATAAGCCTTTACCCGGGTTTAAGAAAGTGAAGCCACAGGTATACGCGGGTGTGTTCCCTATTTCGACCGATGAATATGAGAACTTCCGCGATGCGCTGAACAAACTCAGTTTGAATGATGCTTCATTATTCTTCGAACCTGAAAGCTCATCTGCACTCGGTTTTGGTTTCCGTATTGGCTATTTAGGCCTGCTCCACATGGAGATCGTGCAAGAGCGTTTAGAGCGTGAGTACAACCTAGAGTTGATCACTACAGCGCCAACCGTAGTGTATGAAGTGGTGATGACCAACGGTGAAACGATTTACGTCGATAACCCGTCTGACTTGCCAGCTATCAACAATATTGAAGAAATGCGTGAGCCGATTGTTGAGGCCAATATTTTAGTGCCCAAAGAATATCTAGGTAACGTGATTACCCTGTGTATTGAAAAGCGTGGTACTCAGGTCAATATGGTTTACCACGGTAACCAAGTGGCTGTGACTTACCATTTGCCAATGGCAGAAGTGGTGATGGATTTCTTTGACCGATTGAAATCAACTAGCCGTGGTTATGCATCACTTGAATATAACTTCATTCGTTTCGATCCCGCTGACATGGTGCGTTTAGATATCCTTATCAACGGTGACCGTGTCGATGCACTCGCAATGGTTATCCATAGATCCAACATTCGTCACCGTGGTTTAGCTTTAGTTGAAAAGATGAAAGAGCTAATTCCCCGTCAAATGTTTGATATTGCGATTCAAGCAGCGGTGGGCAGCCAAATTATTGCCCGTTCAACCGTTAAAGCCCTACGTAAAGACGTAACGGCAAAATGTTATGGTGGCGACGTTTCCCGTAAGAAAAAACTCTTAAATAAACAAAAAGAGGGTAAAAAACGGATGAAACAAGTCGGTAACGTTGAGGTGCCACAGGAGGCATTTTTAGCGGTACTTAAGCTCAACGAGTAATCGTTGGTATGAGCAGTATAATTTAGTTGACTATTGCGCCGCAGTTTGCGGCGCTTTAGTTAGGTTATTGCATGATTCTGTGACGTTTTTAGATAAATGCGGTAAGTTAACTAAAGTTCGATATTCACTGAGTTAGGAACCTTTAATTTTTCAGGCAGGAGTTCAATAAGTAATGGCAGCCTATTTTTCGATTATTTTAGTGTTGGTAACCCTCATTTCGGGGCTTATCTGGTTAGTTGATGTGTTGGTTTTTGCCCCTAAGCGTCGCGATAATTTAGCTATGGTAAAGGCTTCACAGGCAAATTTAACCGAAGAAGCCGAATACAATATCATTCGCGAATCAACCCTCGTTGAAACTGCGCACTCTATTTTCCCCGTTATCGCTTTTGTATTGATCCTACGCTCATTCATTTACGAACCTTTCCAAATTCCATCAGGTTCTATGATGCCAACCCTGTTGGTAGGTGACTTTATTCTGGTGGAAAAGTTTAGCTACGGCCTTAAAGATCCTGTATGGCGAACTCAATTAGTAGAAACAGGCGAGCCAAAACGTGGCGATGTGGTGGTGTTTAAATATCCCGAAAATCCACAAATTGATTATATCAAGCGTGTTGTTGGCTTACCGGGTGATCGCATTATTTACCGAAATAAGCAGTTAATGCTCCAAAAAGCCTGTGGCACGGAACAAGGTAATTGCCCGGAACCTGAAGTGGTCGCTCGCACCGAAATTAGCCGCGGTGATTTTAGTCAAGATGGTGTGGCTTTATTGCGTTATAAAGAACAATTGGGTGAAGTTGCCCACGATATTTTAATTAATCCAAGCCGCCCTGACATGCTGGGATATTTTAAGCGTGAAGGTAATTTACCCGCAGGTGAATTTTTAGTGCCAGAAGGCCATTACTTCGCCATGGGTGACAACCGTGATAACAGTACCGACAGTCGCTTCTGGGGTTTTGTGCCTGAAGAAAACCTAGTCGGTAAAGCGGTAGCAATTTGGATCAGTTTTGAATTTGACCGCTCACAGGCTGGCTTCCTCCCAACTTGGGTGCCAAGTGGTGTGCGTTTTGAGCGTGTAGGTGGAATTAAATAGCATGGAACCGATTAAAAATTTGCCTCGTTTGTGTCGTACTTTAGGTTATGAGTTCGCACAAATTGAACTCTTAACACAAGCCTTGACCCATAGAAGTGCGGCAAATAAGCACAATGAACGTTTAGAGTTTTTAGGTGATTCGATTTTATCTATCGTGATATCCGATGCACTTTATCATCAATTTCCTAAGGCGACCGAAGGCGATTTAAGTCGCATGCGTGCAACCCTAGTGCGAGGTGATACCTTAACTATTATCGCCCAAGAATTTAAACTTGGTGATTATTTATATCTCGGTCCCGGTGAATTAAAAAGTGGTGGATTTCGCCGAGAATCGATTCTGGCCGATGCGGTAGAAGCCATTATTGGTGCAATTTATCTCGATTCTGATCTCGAAGTGTGCCGAAAATTACTGCTGACTTGGTATGCCGAGCGTTTAGCTGAAATTCAACCGGGTGTGAGCCAAAAAGATGCTAAAACCTTGCTTCAAGAACATTTACAAGGGTTTAAAAAGCCACTGCCTGATTATCAAGTAATCAATATAGAAGGCGATGCCCACGATCAGACATTTACCGTTGAATGTCGTATTGAAGACTTGAGTCAAAGCGTGATTGGCGTGGCGAGTTCACGCCGTAAAGCCGAGCAAATCGCGGCCGCTCAAGTATTGGAGTTACTAAAGAAATGACCAAAAAAACAGACTTGCCAGGTATCGATGCTGCAAAAGCTGCAACTGAGCCGAGTTTAGATGAATTACTGGCAAGGATGAATGCGGCTGCGCCAACGCCGTCGGCCCAATACGATGTCACTTATTGTGGCATGGTGGCGATTATTGGTCGCCCTAACGTGGGTAAATCAACTTTGCTCAATCGTTTGCTTGGCCAAAAGATAAGCATTACCTCTAAAAAGCCACAAACGACCCGTCACCGTATTATGGGTATTCATACCGATGGTCCTAAGCAAATCGTGTTTATCGATACGCCAGGACTGCATATTGAAGAGCAGCGGGCGATTAACCGTCTGATGAACCGCGCCGCAGCAAGTTCGCTTGCCGATGTGGCTATGGTGATCTTTGTGGTTGATGGCATGACGTGGACTGCTGATGATGAAATGGTCTTAAGCAAACTACGCCGTGGCGGTGAAGAACGTAAAACCATTCTAGCCATCAATAAAGTGGATAATATCAAAGATAAAGAAGCTCTTTTTCCCTATTTGGAAGAAGTGGCGAAGAAGTATCCCTTCGATGAAATTTTGCCGATTTCAGCCAGCAAAGGCACCAACGTACAGCGCATTTTAGAATTAGCAGCGGCATCTTTGCCACAAAACCCGTTCTTCTTCCCAGAAGACTATGTTACAGACCGTTCGCAGCGATTTATGGCGTCGGAAATTGTGCGTGAAAAACTGATGCGCTTCCTAGGGGATGAATTACCCTATGATGCGACGGTTGAGATCGAGCAGTTTAAGATGATGGAGAATGGCGTTTATCAGATTAATGCCCTGATCCTCGTCGAGCGTGAAGGCCAAAAACGTATGGTGATCGGTAGCAAGGGCGAACGTATTCGCACTATCGCGACCCAAGCCCGCTTAGATATGGAGACTTTGTTTGATAATAAAGTCTTCCTCGAAGTGTGGGTGAAAGTGAAATCCGGTTGGGCCGATGATGAACGCGCCCTACGTAGCTTAGGTTACGGTGACGATTAACCCCTTAATCTTTGAGTACGCTTATCGATGAAACGTGGCTATGTTCTGCATCATCGTCCGTATCGAGAGTCTAGTGTGTTAGTTAACCTTTTAGTTGACGGCATTGGACGGGTCGATGTGGTTGCCCGAACCGGCAGCGGTAAGCGCTCTATCAAAAGTATTCTTCAACCTTTTCAACCGCTGATCTTTGAATTTAGCGGTAAGTCTGAATTAAAAACCTTAACTCAAGTCGAAGCCGCAGCGCCTGCCGTGCCTCTTTCCGGTCAGAGCCTGTTTGCTGGCATGTATATCAATGAGTTATTGGTACGTACGTTATCTGTGCAGCACAACGCCGAAGCGTTATTCCTCATTTATCACCGAGCCTTAGTCGGCCTTGCCGCTAAGTTTTGCCAATCCCAGCTGCGTTATATTGAACTCGCCTTACTGCAAGAGTTAGGCGCAATGCCATCCCTTAGCCGCGATACTCAGGGTGAGCCACTGATCCCTGAGGATTATTATCAGCTGGTGCCTGAGTTAGGCTTTCAATTTGTGCTCAATTCCCGTGCTCGCAACGCCTATCAAGGTGCCATGCTGATGGCGCTTAACGATAATCAACTCACAGAGGCGCAATTTTTGAGCGCTAAGTTATTGATGCGCTCATTGTTAACGCCATTACTCGGGACTAAACCTCTGCTCAGTCGACAATTGTTCGTGAGCTCTGCCGCGCCAACTAAGATTGATGGGAATAATTCGCCCTAACTCCTGTTTTTAGCGTGAGCCTAAGTGTTTTTTTGTGTGAGCCTAAGTACAATAGGCCGCAATATCAGCGTTAACCATTAAGGAGTTCCCGATGAGCCGTATCTTATTGGGCGTGAATATCGACCATATTGCTACTCTGCGCCAAGCCCGTGGCACCAGCTATCCCGATCCTGTGCATGCCGCCGCCGTTGCTGAACATGCTGGCGCAGATGGCATCACTATCCATTTACGCGAAGACAGACGCCATATCATAGACCGCGACGTATATCTGCTAGCGAAAACCTTGAAAACCCGCATGAATTTTGAATGTGCGGTGACCGAAGAAATGCTCAATATCGCCTGTGAAGTCAAACCGACTTATGTCTGTTTAGTGCCTGAAAAACGCCAAGAAGTCACCACTGAAGGTGGTTTAGATGTGGCGGGGCAGTTAGATAAAATCACCGCTGCAGTGACTCGTTTAGCCGCTGAGGGCATTCAGGTTTCCTTATTTATCGATGCCGATAAAACCCAAATCGATGCTGCTGTTGCTTCGGGAGCACCGATAATCGAGATCCACACAGGTTGTTATGCCGATGCCAAAACTGAAGCCGAAGAAGCCCGTGAATTAGCCCGTATTAATGAGATGGCAAAATACGCCTATGGTAAAGGCTTAGTGGTAAATGCGGGCCATGGTTTGCATTATCACAACGTGAAACCTATCGCGGCGATTCCTGAGTTATATGAGCTCAATATCGGCCATGCGATTGTGGCACGTGCTGCTATTGACGGTTTAGCGACAGCAGTGAAAGACATGAAAGCGTTAATGCTTGAAGGTCGTCGGGGCGAGTAATGGCGATTGTCGGCCTAGGCACAGATATTGTCGAGATTGAGCGTATTCAGGCCCATGTGATACGCGCTGGCGACAAGCTGGCAAAACGTGTGCTGACCGAGGCCGAATTGGTGATTTATACAGCCCATAGTCAGCCGAGTCGCTATCTTGCCAAGCGTTTTGCCGCCAAAGAAGCTGCCGCGAAAGCGCTCGGTACGGGTATTGGCCGCGGCGTATCGTTTCAGCATATTCATATTGGCAATAATGCCGAGGGCGCGCCGACGGTTCATTTTACCGAGGGGGCGCTCGCGCGGTTACAACAACTTAATGCCACGGTTGGACATATCTCAATTGCCGATGAGAAATCCTATGCGATAGCGACTGTGATCATCGAGTCTCAATAAACGCTATCTGTCAGATGTAAAAATGGAACCTTAGGGTTCCTTTTTATTAGCCATAAGCAATAAAGTGCAACAATTTGTTTACTTTTACTGTTCAGCTCAATTCTTTTGCGTTAGTTTAATGCGTTAGCGTGACCTTATTTTTATTGCACGCTGGCAATCGCAGGGATAAATAAAGAGGGATCCATATGAAATCCGCCGCAGAGCAGTTATCTACCTATAAAAGTGTGCACTTGAATCGTCGTAACATTCAAACCCATTTTATTGGCATTCCATTGATTATTTGGTCGGCTTTTCTACTATTGGCGACAATTCGTGTCCCATTGGGCAATTTGGGTGAAACCAGTCTAGGTCTTATCCTAGGGGGGCTCGTGCTGGTTTATTATGTGCGTTTGCATGTTAAGTTGGCCCTAGGATTAACGCTTTTTTTGATCCCAGTACTTTATACCACTGAGCTTGTGGCTCATTTTGCCTATGCAGTTTGGTTAGCCTTAGCTATTTTTATTGTAGGCTGGATATTTCAGCTAATCGGCCATCGATATGAAAAAGCCAAACCTGCCTTTGTGGATGATTTAAATCAGTTACTGATTGGACCGTTTTTTTTAATGGCTGAAGTGTACTTTATGCTCGGGCTAGAAAAGTCGCTTAATGAGCAAATCACCTCAATCGCGATTGAAAAGCGTCGTATGCTTGAGGCGCAAAAGGCCAGATAGATTTCTCGGGGGAGAGCGAAATCGGCTGAACCAATTGGGTTCAGCCGATTTTTTATGATTGATGAAAGCTAAGTCTAACGAGGGGGATGGTAGTGCAGAGGAATGATTCGCACTGTTTTTATCATGTTATCGGCAACTTCTATGACTTCTATCGGATAGCCTGCAAGGCGTAAGCTAGTGTTTTCTGATGGAATATCCTCTAGATACTCTAAAATTAAACCATTCAGTGTCTTAGGTCCGTCCGTTGGGAAGTTCCACTTCATTTCTTTATTTAAATCGCGAATAGTAATGCTGGCATCGATTAAATAACTGCCATCCTGCTGCACAGTAATATCCTCACTTGGTGCTGTAATCATCGAAGTGGTGAAATCGCCAACAATTTCTTCAAGAATATCTTCCAGCGTCACTAAGCCTTGAATATCGCCATATTCGTCAACTACTAAACCAATTCGCTCTTTATTTTGTTGAAAATTAGCAAGTTGGACGTTAAGAGGTGTTCCTTCTGGAATAAAATAGAGCTCTTTCACCGCACGCAGTAATGACGATTTACTAAATTGTTTTTTCGATTGTAGACGTAACGCATCGCGTAGATGAATAAAGCCTACCGCATCGTCAATGGTATCGCGGTACACCAACACCCGAGTATGGGGACTTTGGATGACTTGGCGATTGATAACCTTAAACTCATCATTGACGTTGATCGCATAGAGATCTGAGCGTGGCACCATAATATCTTCAACGGTGACTTTCTCTAAATCCAAAATAGAGAGCAACATTTCTTGGTGGCGCTGGGGGATAAGTGCTCCGGCCTCATGTACGACAGTACGTAATTCTTCTTGGCTTAAGGCATCGCTGCTATTAACGGTTTTAATGCCCATTAAACGTAGAAATCCGGAAGTGATTAAATTAACTCCCTTTACCAATGGTGCTAATAAGACCAACAACCAACGTAAGAGTACACTGGATGGGAAGGCAATCCGCTCAGGATTTAATGCTGCGATAGTTTTAGGCGTAACTTCGGCAAAGACTAACACGACTAAGGTAAGCACCCCTGTTGCAATGGCAACACCTAAATCCCCCCACAGCCGCATTCCTATAATAGTCGCAATAGCCGAAGCTGAAATATTGACTAAGTTATTGCCGATAAGAATGAGACCGATCAGCCGATCTGGTCGTTCTAACAGTTTTAATGCCCGTATTGCACCCTTATGGCCGTTGGAGGCTAGGTGCCTCAAACGGTAGCGATTGAGGGTCATCATGGCGGTTTCTGAGCCTGAAAAATAGGCGGAGAACATGATGAGCACTAGTAAAAAAATAAGGAGTGCGCTTGTCGATATAGCGTCCAAAAATAGGCTCCAATATGGCCAGTAAACTTAAGTAGATACCGATATTTAAAAAGAGTGTCAAGTCAGCTAAGGCCTTAACTACCCTAACTGACTTAAAATCGTTAACTGAGGATCAATTCTTTGACAATTCGCGCACCAAAATAAGCGAGTGTCAGCAGGCCAGCACCTGTTAGGGTATAAATCACGGCGGTACGAATTTTACAACCCACCCAGTATTGTTGCCACAGCATAGTGATATACACAAACCACGCCATTATCGACAGTATGGCTTTATGGCCTTTACCATCGGCAAACATATCATCGAGGAAGATAAACCCCGTCGCTAGCGATAAACTGAGTAAGATCACCCCAATAATCACTAAATGATAAAGCTGTTTCTCAACCGTCATCAGCGGCGGAATACCAGGACTTAACATCAATTGTTTTTTCTTGAGCTGGTTTTGGATCATTGCCAGCTGTATTGCGTATAGCGCCGCAATCATCAAGGCGCTGTAGGCCATAAGCGACAATACTACGTGGGCCAAGACTTCGGGGTAAAGTTCAAAATGGATGATAAATTTAGGTGGCAACAGCCAGAGCAGGGCTACGGATAACACTGAACAGGCATAGACCACTGGCACTACAACAATCACTTTAAGCCTGAACATCAGCACAGTGAAAGTGAAGGCGATAATCCAGTTTACTAAGGAGATCACATTCGTCAGGCTAAAATTTTGGCCGTCTGTGGTGAATATCCCCTGTGAAAGGGCGGCGGCATGCAAAATAACGGCGATCGATGCGACACCAGCAACGGCTCTACGATTAGGACCTTCGGGGTGAAAAAGTCGGCTTGTCACTAATACCAATGCAATGCAGTAAAAAAACATGGCTGAGGCAGAAAAGATGACCATGGGTAATTAACCTATTTTTGTGTTGTTAAAGGTGCCTTATAAACTGGGCAGACAGATCAAAATTTTATTTAGAATAACATGGGCTGCCAGTAAATGGGCAGTGACTTGAGTTGCAAAATTTAGCAGATTCTTATTGTTAGTCATAAATAATTCGCTACCACCAAAAAAACATGACCCAGTGCAAGTAAAATACTTAAGTGCCATCAAGATTTTTGTGGCAGTAGCATAATGCGCCCGCATCGTTATAATACAGCCATTAATCGAGATTCTTAAAGGTATAGAACAGGACGATGTTTGAGAACCTAACCGACAGACTGTCACGCACGCTGAAAAATATTAGCGGCCGTGGTCGCTTAACTGAAGAAAACGTTAAGGAAACTCTGCGCGAAGTGCGTATGGCACTGCTGGAGGCCGATGTTGCCCTACCTGTGGTACGTGAATTCGTTAACAATGTAAAAGAGCGCGCCGTTGGCCAAGAAGTGGCTAAAAGCTTAAGCCCTGGTCAAGCCTTTATTAAGATTGTTCAAAGCGAACTTGAAAAATCCATGGGCGAAGCGAACGAAGCCCTCGATTTAGCGACTCAACCGCCAGCCGTATTAATGATGGCGGGTTTGCAAGGTGCGGGTAAAACCACCAGCGTAGCCAAGCTTGGTAAATTGCTGCGCACTCGCCATAAGAAATCAGTATTAGTTGTCAGTGCAGACGTATATCGTCCAGCAGCGATTAAGCAGCTTGAAACCTTAGCCGCTGAGGTTGATGTCGAGTTTTTCCCATCGGATGTCAGTCAAAAGCCTATTGATATTGCGAAAGCGGCCATTGCCCACGCAAAACTGAAGTTTATCGATGTGGTGATCATCGATACGGCGGGTCGTCTACACGTCGATGAAGCCATGATGGATGAAATCAAGGCCTTGCATGCTGCGGTTAAGCCTATTGAGACCTTGTTCGTGGTCGATGCCATGACAGGGCAAGATGCGGCAAACACAGCAAAAGCCTTTAACGAAGCTTTGCCATTGACAGGGGTTATCTTAACCAAAGTCGACGGTGATGCCCGCGGTGGTGCGGCGTTATCAATTCGCCACATTACGGGCAAGCCGATTAAATTCCTCGGTGTGGGTGAAAAGACCGATGCTTTAGAGCCATTCCATCCGGACCGTATTGCTTCACGTATTTTAGGCATGGGCGATGTGTTATCGCTTATCGAAGAAGTTGAGCGTGGTGTTGATAAAGAAAAAGCCATGAAACTGGCTTCGAAAGTGAAGCAAGGTGGCTGTTTCGATTTAGAAGATTTCCGTGAACAGCTGCAGCAAATGAAAAACATGGGCGGCATGATGAACATGCTGGAAAAGCTGCCAGGAGTCGGTCAATTGCCGCCTGAAGCCCTCGCGCAAATTCAAGATGGCAAGATGACAGGCCAAATGGAGGCCATCATTAATTCGATGACCGCCAAGGAACGTAAAAACCCAGATTTAATCAAGGGCTCACGTAAACGTCGTATTGCAGCGGGTTCTGGCACGCAAATCCAAGACGTAAATCGGTTACTAAAACAGTTTACTCAGATGCAAAAGATGATGAAAAAAATGTCAGCTAAGGGCGGTATGCAAAAAATGATGCGCGGAATGCGTGGCATGATGCCTGGTGGCATGAAATTTCCAGGACGCTAATCTCAGCTATTTTCACTAAAGTTAATGCGTTATCAGTTGGTTGATTCTGGTGACAATGAGAGTGTACTAAAGGGGCAGGTTTAATAATCGCCAGATTTGGTTGCATTCGTTGAAAAGTCAGGTAAAATCTTCCGGCTTTCTATCTGGGACTCTTCGCGAACACGGGGTTCCAGTTTTTATTTTTGCTTCAAGCAAATCATTAGAGGATTGAAAACGCATGGTTACCATTCGTTTAGCTCGTGGCGGCGCTAAAAAGCGTCCATTTTACAACATCGTTGTTGCTGACAGCCGTAACGCTCGTGATGGTCGTTTCATTGAGCGTGTTGGTTTCTTCAACCCATTGGCCCGTGGCCAAGAAGAAACTTTACGTTTAGACCTAGATCGCGTTGAGCACTGGGTTTCTAACGGTGCAGCTGCTACAGAACGCGTAGCAAAATTGATCAAAGACGCTCGTAAAGCGACAGCTTAATAGCGTTAAGGTATAGATTGATGAGCAGTAACCAACAGCCAGTCGTACTGGGGAAAATAGGCTCCTGTCATGGCATTAAAGGTTGGCTGAGAATCACCGCCTATACCGATTCTGTTGAAGGTATCTTTGACTATTCACCTTGGCTTATTAAAGAAAATGGTGAATGGCGTGAAGTAAAGGTTACTCAGTGGCGTTACCAAGGCAAGGCCGTTGTTGCTGCGCTTGAAGGTGTCGACACGCGGGAAAGAGCGCAAATGCTCACAAATTGTGAGATCGCAATCCTACCGCAGCAGATGGGAGCATTGCCAGAAGATGAATTCTATTGGCGTGATCTTATCGGTTGTGAAGTGGTAAATACTTCAGGTTATAACATGGGCATAGTCGATCAGATCGTGGAAACAGGATCGAACGATGTGTTACTGGTTAAGGCCAACGCTAAAGATAGTTTCGGCAAAGTGGAACGTATGATCCCCTTTGTCCCTGAGCAGTTCATCAAAACGGTGGACCTGCAAGGTAAACAGATTTTAGTGGATTGGGATCCTGACTTCTAAGTCGAGGTACAACAGATGTGGTTAGGGGTAATAACCCTGTTCCCAGAGATGTTTCGTGCCGTTACAGACTTTGGTGTTACGGGTCGTGCCGTGAAAAACGGCCTGCTTGAGTTGCACACGTGGAATCCCCGTGATTTCACCCATGATAGACATAATACGGTAGATGACAGGCCTTACGGCGGTGGTCCCGGAATGTTGATGATGGTGCAACCCTTGCGCGATGCCATTCATGCAGCGAAAGCCGCAGCAGGTGTTGGTGCGAAGGTGATTTATTTGTCACCTCAAGGACGTAAGCTGGATCAGCAAGGCGTCACTGAGTTGGCTGAATCATCACGTTTGATTTTAGTCTGTGGTCGATACGAAGGTATTGATGAACGCATTATTCAAACGGAAGTGGATGAAGAGTGGTCAATTGGTGATTACGTGCTTTCGGGCGGCGAATTACCGGCGATGACCCTCATCGATGCAGTATCGAGGTTGGTTCCTGGCGTGCTAGGAAAACAAGCCTCGGCGGAGCAAGATTCTTTCTCCGACGGTCTACTGGATTGTCCACATTACACTCGCCCTGAAAGCTTGGATGGACTCGACGTACCGGCAGTGCTGTTAAGTGGCAACCACGAACAAATTAGACTCTGGCGTTTACAGCAAAGCCTTGGTAGGACTTTACTTAGACGGCCAGAATTATTGCAAAATCTAGCTCTGACTGACGAACAAACGACCCTTTTAGCGCAGTTCGTTGAAGCAATGAACAAGCATGCTTAGTCGTAGCTCAGTTAATTCTAGAACGGAGTAAGTTATGAACAACATCATTAAAATGCTCAACGATGAGCAAATGAAACAAGACGTACCTGCGTTTGGTGCTGGTGATACAGTAGTAGTTCAGGTTCGTGTTAAAGAAGGTGACAAAGAGCGTTTACAGGCTTTTGAAGGCGTTGTAATTGCTAAACGTAACCGTGGTCTGCACTCTGCATTCACAGTACGTAAAATCTCTAATGGCGAAGGTGTTGAGCGTGCATTCCAAACGCACAGCCCACTGATCGCAAGCATTGAAGTTAAGCGTCGTGGCCGCGTTCGTCGCGCCAAACTGTACTATCTGCGTGATCGTTCAGGTAAATCTGCACGTATCCGTGAGAAATTGGCAACTAAATAATAGTTCCAGCTACAGAAAACAAGACGTAGTGTTCGCACAGAAAACCGCCCTAGTGGCGGTTTTTTGTTTCTGGCGTTTAATTGTTCCTTGATCTTCACTTTGTTTACAGGCATAGTTGTCGCCTCGTTGTAATGGTGTAGCGTTACAATAGTGCGATTAGGTAGTCAAAAGTGCGATTAAGTAGTGAGTACTTTTCCTATTCAAAATGAACATCGAGTGATTTGAGCTTGTGCTTCAAATTATTCCGGATTAATAGCCTAGGTGGTAAGCATGCAGCAGGATACGATTAACAACGTACACATCAGTTCAGAGAAAGTATTAATCACACCGCAAGAGCTTAAAAATGCCTTGCCACTCTCTGAGCATGCCTATCGTTATATTCTCAATGCCCGTAAAACTGTCGCCGATATCGTCCATAAACGTGATAACCGCGTGTTGATTGTGGCAGGACCTTGCTCCATCCATGATATTGCTGCAGCTAAGGAATACGCCTTAAGGCTTAAAAAGTTACACGACGAACTCAGCGATGAGTTTTATATCCTGATGCGGGTGTACTTTGAGAAACCGCGTACCACGGTTGGCTGGAAGGGCATGATCAATGATCCCGATATGGACGGATCCTTCGATGTCGAAAAAGGTTTGAAAATGGCCCGTGAGCTGATGATTTGGCTTGCCGAGTTAGAGTTACCTGTCGCCACTGAAGCGCTTGATCCTATCAGCCCACAGTATATTTCTGAGTTAGTGACTTGGTCTGCTATTGGCGCTCGCACCACAGAATCACAAACTCACAGAGAGATGGCATCGGGCCTTTCTATGCCAGTGGGTTTTAAAAATGGCACAGATGGCAAACTTGAAGTGGCGATTAATGCGCTTAAATCGGCGGCCAGTAGTCACAGATTTATGGGGATTAACCAACAGGGCCAAGTTGCATTATTGCAAACGGCGGGCAATCCCGATGGCCATGTGATTTTACGCGGGGGTGCAATGCCCAACTATGATGCGGCGAGTGTGGCTGAGTGTGAAACGCAGCTCCATAAGGCCAAACTCAATGCACGTTTGATCATCGATTGCAGCCATGGCAATTCATCCAAAGACTACAGCCGCCAAAAGCCTGTCTGTGAAGATGTGTTCGAGCAGATTTTTAACGGCAATAAGTCGATTATTGGCGTGATGCTAGAAAGTCACTTAAATGAAGGAAACCAAAGCTGTGATAAACCATTAAGTGAATTAGCGTATGGCGTTTCTGTGACAGATTCCTGTATTAATTGGGAAAAAACAGAAACCATTTTACGTGACGGTGCATCGAAGTTATCTTCAATACTCCCTACACGCTTCGATACGCTCAAAGTGGCGAATGGTTAACATAACCAGTGCTTAATGGACTCTATGTATGAATGAAAAAACAACCGCTGAATTAGAACATCTTCGTGGTCTAATCGATGGTGTGGATCAGCAGCTATTGCATTTATTGCGTAAGCGCTTGGATTTAGTCGCTCAGGTTGGCACAGTTAAACACGCTGCAGGATTACCTATTTATGCGCCGCAACGTGAGGCCGCCATGCTAGCCAAACGCCGTGAAGAAGCGAAAAACATGGGGATTGCGCCGCAGTTAATTGAAGATATTTTACGCCGCTTAATGCGTGAGTCTTATCTCAATGAGAAAGATGTTGGCTTTAAGCAAGTCAAAAAAGATTTAGGAACTGTGGTGATTATCGGCGGTAAAGGGCAGCTTGGTGGACTATTTCGGCAGATGTTGACCCTATCTGGATATCAAGTCGATATTCTTGATAAAGATGATTGGCAACAGGCAGATAAACTATTTGCTGGTGCAGGAATAGTATTAGTGACAGTGCCGATTGCCATCACCTGCGAGCTTATTCGTGAAAAACTGACCCAGTTACCCGCAGACTGTATTTTGGCTGATTTAACTTCGATAAAGACAGAGCCAGTCCAAGCCATGCTTGCAGCTCACAAAGGCCCCGTTGTAGGTTTTCATCCGATGTTTGGGCCAGATGTCGGCAGCCTAGCGAAACAGGTTGTCGTTGTTTGCCATGGTCGCTCACCAGAAAAGTATCAATGGCTACTTGAGCAAATAGCAATATGGGGGGCGAGGATTGTCGAAGCCGAACCTGAGCGCCATGATAGTGCGATGCAGCTAGTGCAGGCGATGCGTCATTTTTCAACTTTTGTGTACGGTTTGAATCTGTGCAAGGAAGAGGCGGATATCGATACTTTGCTGCAATTTAGCTCGCCGATTTATCGTTTAGAGCTCGCTATGGTAGGGCGTTTGTTTGCCCAAAGTCCTGAGCTTTACGCTGATATTATTTTTGCCCAGCAGGATAGTCAGCATGCAATTGGCGATTATTTAGATAACTACCGTGAAGCGTTAGAGTTGCTAAAACGTGGCGATAGGGACGAGTTTATTAAGCAGTTCCAAACCGTCGCTAAGTGGTTTGGTGATTTTGCGCCACAATTTCAGCGTGAAAGTCGCATAATGCTGCAATCGGTTAATGATATGAAAACAAATTAATTAATAATATGTTACGTCATAAAACGCCCATCATTGATGGGCGTTTTTTATTTAAACTGAGGCAGTTTTAAACCAAATATTAGCGATAGCTTAAGGTGATAGTCCTCGCAAATTTGAGAGAGGATTTTAAAAATATCTGTCGCTTGCTCTGGGTTTCGGTAGACTAAGTTTAAACATGCATAAATAAAGCATGAATTTAAATTAGGAGTCTATCCATGTTCTGTATTCAGTGTGAGCAAACCATTCGTACACCCGCTGGCAATGGTTGTAGTTATTCCCAAGGTATGTGTGGCAAGTTGGCGGCAACGTCCGACTTGCAGGATCTGTTGATTTACATGCTGCAAGGCGTGTCTGTGTATGCGGTTAAGGCCCGTGAGTTAGGCATTGTCGATGCCGAAATTGATAGTTTTGTGCCTAAAGCTTTTTTCGCGACACTCACCAACGTTAACTTTGATGACGAGCGCATTATCGCTTACGCACAACAGGCGGCTAAGTACCGAGCTAGCTTGAAGGCAGCCTACGAATTAGCCTGTGAAAGAGCTGGAAAAGTGGCAGAGCAGGTGCCAGAAGTGGCGCAGTTAGTTCTGGGAACCAGTAAAGTTGAAATGCTCTCTCAGGCACCGATCGCACTATTAAATAAAGATAAACATGAAATCCATGAAGACATTCTTGGTTTAAGATTACTCTGCTTATATGGTTTGAAGGGAGCCGCTGCCTACATGGAGCACGCGCGCGTGCTTGACCAAACCGATGCTGAGATTGCGGGGCGATTCCACGAAATCATGGCATTCTTAGGTGAGCCGAGTGTTGATGGGGATAAGTTATTTGCCACCGCGATGGAAATTGGTCAATTAAATTATCGTATTATGGCTATGCTCGATGCGGGTGAAACCCAATCCTTTGGTCATCCAGAGCCAACCGTTGTGAATACTAAGTCTGTTAAGGGAAAAGCTATTTTAGTCTCCGGTCATGATATGAAGGACTTAGAGCTGATTCTTGAACAAACCGTAGGCAAGGGTATTAACGTTTATACCCATGGTGAAATGTTGCCCGCGCTCGCTTATCCCGCGTTTAAAAAACATCCTCACCTTGTTGGTAACTATGGCAGCGCTTGGCAGAACCAGCAGCAGGAATTTGCCAATTTCCCTGGCGCTGTGGTGATGACATCAAACTGTATTATTGATCCGAATGTAGGCAGTTATAGCGATCGTATCTTTACCCGCAGCATAGTCGGTTGGCCTGGGGTGATCCATATTGAAGGCGATGATTTCTCGGCGGTAATTGATAAAGCACTAGCTTTAGAAGGGTTTAATTATGATGAGATCCCACACAAGATCACCATAGGTTTTGCCCGCAATGCGTTAATGGCCGCCGCGCCCGCTGTGGTTGAAAATGTGAAAAATGGCTCAATCAAGCACTTTTTCCTTGTGGGTGGTTGTGACGGTGATAAAGCAGACAGAAGTTATTTTACCGATCTTGCTAAATCTACCCCTAAAGATTCACTGATCCTGACTTTAGGTTGTGGTAAGTACAAGTTCAATAAGTTGGATTTTGGTGATATCAACGGTATTCCACGCTTGCTCGATGTCGGTCAATGTAATGATGCCTATTCTGCGATTCAACTTGCTATCGCATTATCAGAGGTTTTTGAATGTGATATCAATGAATTGCCATTAAGCTTAGTACTTTCTTGGTTCGAACAAAAAGCCATTGTTGTGCTGCTAACCTTGCTTTCTCTTGGGGTCAAAAATATTCGCACTGGTCCAACACCTCCTGCTTTCCTAACGGCAAACTTAGCCAAAATTTTAGAAGAAAAGTTTGGTTTAAGGAACACTACCACCGTTGAGGCGGACTTAAAGACCATGCTAAACGTGGCTTAATTCAACCTAGAACAATTGGTTAACTGTGGTTTTAGCAGAGTTGGTAAAACCGCCGTTTTTGTGGGTAAAATTGTTATGAATATGAGTGTGATATCGAAAGCAGGGACTTTGTTTATTGATCCTAAACGACAGGATAGTTTCAATCATTTAGTGTGTGTTGAGCGTTGGTATGAAACTACTGATGTGGTGAGTTTTCGTTTTCAAGCGGGCGAGCCAATGAAGTTTGATTACAAGCCTGGGCAGTTTATGACCTTTGTGCTTGAAATTAATGGTGAACAGGCTTGCCGAAGTTATACCTTGTCATCGTCGCCTTCGCGGCCTTATTCCTTAATGGTGACGATAAAGCGTGTCGCGGGTGGACTCGTGTCTAACTATCTTATCGACCATCTTTTACCTGGCCAGAGTGTGAGAGTGCTGCCTCCGACAGGTCAATTTAATTTGTTTGATATTCCTGCACAGAAATATCTTTTTTTGAGTGCAGGCTGCGGTATTACGCCTATGTACTCCATGTCACGATATTTAACCGACAGTCAAATGGATGCGGATATTGCTTTTTTACATAGTGCGCGCACAGAAGTTGATATCATTTTTAAATCCTCCTTAGAAACCATGGCTCAGCGTCATCGTAGTTTTAAACTCGGTTATATGTTGGAGTCTGTCACGAGTACCAAACCTTGGCACACCGATCCAGTATCCTATGATATAGGCCGATTAAGCGCCGAACGTTTACGCAATTTAGTGCCAGATTTTGCTGGGCGAACGATATTCTTGTGTGGCCCAGAACCCTATATGCAGGCGGTAAAAAGCATACTTAACGAACTTAAGTTTGATATGAGTCAATTGCACCATGAGAGTTTTGCTACCGCAGTTAAAGAGGCGCAAAGCCGAGTCAAACAAGCTGAAGTACTGGGTGTAGAACACGCTAATGCCAGTTCGTCTTTTATGTTGTCAATAGGTGATAGAAAGCGAGCATTATCACCAGAGCAAACTTTACTCGAAGCTATTGAGGCTGAAGGTTTGCCCATTATTGCCGCTTGTCGTTCAGGAGTCTGTGGAGCTTGTAAATGCCAAGTAGTAGAAGGGGCAACTGAGTCAAGCAGTACCATGACCTTGACGCCTGCTGAAATTGAAGCAGGTTATGTTTTGGCCTGTTCAACGAAACTGACATCGGATGCCACGCTATTACTCTAGCCCTATAAAAAGGAAAACCGCTAAGGATAAATTTTCATCAAACGGAAATATTTTAACTCCTTAGTTGCGATTCTTGCTGTGAGAACGTAAGGTTAAAGACAAGGGCGTAGTTATTTGCGCCCAGTCTATTCGTCTGGCTGGAGTCTCTCAATGACAACGACAACCACTTATGCCGCAAAAATTGAAGATCGCAGTCTTGGACATTTGCTTTATGCATTGATGTCGGGCTTTCCCTTACTTTTACTTCCGGTGTTATTAAGCCTATTTATTAACCTCTCTCAACGCCAAGCTCAGGGAAATGCACTGTTGGTGTCGCATTTACGTTGGCAGCGACATTCTAATGTTATATTTATTGGCTTATTAGTTCTCGGTTACTGGGTGCCGATAACTTGGCTTAGTCTTTCGGTTTATCTTTTCGGCATTATTTGGTTTTGCCACCGTATTATTAAAGGCTGGTTGAGCCTGCTGGATGGCCTAGAAGTTTAGCTCTACTCTCCTGTCTACTCGTATCCTCGATTACCCTCCTAAATAGACGTAAATGACCAGCAATCTAGCTGGTCATTTTTTATCAGGAGTTAATTGTACAGCTCTCTTACGACTGAGCTCATTAGCTTGAGTGAATCATTGTCATTTAGGTTGCAGTTAAGCACTAAACCATCGGCTTTTAATTGTTTAATGCCTTTGGTTTGTAAGATTAATGCTTCATCCGCAATGGCGTAACAAGGATTGATGACGATGGGAAGATGACTGGTGGCTTTTATCTGAATAAGGCTCGTTAAATCCAATGTAGGAAGATTAGCGTTATTGAAGGTGCGAACGCCCGAGTCACAGAGGATCAGCTGTTGATTCCCTTGGCTTAAAATGACTTCCGTTGCCGCTAAAAACTCCTCATAGCTCGCCATATCATTACGTTCAAGTAATAGCGGAATAGGCAGAGTCCCTGCTTGAGTGAGTAAGGATTGATTAAACATATGTTTACCTGTCAAAAACAGCATATCGCCCTGCTGAGTTGCCAGCACCATATCAATTGCTTGCTCAATGGCGATAATGCATAACAGATCGTATTGATGCAGCGTCTGGCGAAGCTTTGGCAAGATAAGTTCAGGACTGACAAGTTGATTAATATCATCCAAAATAATGGCTTGAAACCCAGCTTCTTTAAGTTGTTTTATTTTGTGTTCAAACTGCGATAACGCTAAATGAGACAGATCGTGTGTGAGCACTATCTTGGCTATTGCACCTATATTGCCCCCACCAATGCAGAAAGAGCCGCAGCTAATCTCGCTTGCCTGTGCTTTGTAGGCCTTACTGTATCTAAATGGATTGGCATCGGGAACGGCATCGCTAATCACTTGAGTTTTTGAAGTGCTAGGTTCAATTAATAGCTGACTGTTGCTCAGTTGAGTCGGTTTTACCGTCTCGCAGGGATAACAACCTAATACTTTGATAAATCGAGTTATCCGCTCTAATTGCTTTAATCCTGCTTGCATTGCTTCGCTAGAGATATTGGCATCAATATCAAGGTAAAACATTTCCTCCCAAGGTGTTCCGGGAATGGGTCTTGATTCGAGTTTACTCATATTTAGCTGATGAGCTTTCAATACCAACAGGGCTTCCACTAATGCCCCCGCCTTTTGGCCCGTTGCCATAATTAAGGTGGTTTTTGCGGGCAGTTGTTCTGGCACGGCAACGGCTTTACGAGCTACAACGATAAAGCGGCTCTGGTTAATCTTCTGATTTGCAAGTCCCGCTTCTATAGATTCTAACTGGTATAACGCACCACCTTCTGCGCTGCCAATAGCTGCGGCGCTATTGTCTGGGCTCTGATTGACCCTCTCCATCGCTTCAGCACTGCTTGAGCAGTATTCCAATCTTAAGTCCTTATGCTGGCTTAAATATCTACTACACTGGCTAATCGGCTGAGGATGGGCATATACGGTTTTGATGTCACTAATTTTACTGCCGGCTTTACCTAACAGGCAGTGGCTTACTTCGATAGTGGTTTCGCCGACGATGGAGAGGCTAGTGTGTTGTAGCACATCGTAAACTTCGTTAATGGACCCAGATGAGGTGTTTTCAATCGGTAGGAAACCGTAATCTGCATGTCCTGATTCTACCGCTTGCACTATTTCATCGAAGCTTTGGCAACCTAAGTCCAGCATATCGACTTGACGGCGCTGACAATAACGCGTCGCGGCAAGGTACGAATAGGAACCACGGGCTCCAAGGTAGGCGATACAATATTGCTGTTTTTGTGTCTCTGGGTTGGCACGGCCGTGCAGGTAAGCTTGCTGATTCAATACTGAATCTTCGATGATGCTCTGGTAAAGTGAGATCACGTAATGGGCATCTAGGCCTTTTTCCCTGCCTTCTTTGACTAGCCTAGCTAACAGTTCCTTTTCCCTTTGTGTGTCCCTGATGGGTCTGACATCGACCTCTTTACTACGGGCTACTTCTAAACTTAGGCGACGGCGCTCGGCGAGTAATGAGAGAAGTTCATTATCGAGATTGGTGATTTGCTCTCGAGTTTGATTTAAAGGCTGTGGTTTATGCATTATGACCTCAATTGCCGCCGTGTATTGTTCAATCGTTTAAGACAAAAAAGCCTCCCATTTGGGAGGCTTTGGATTTTTACTTTCGTTTTTACACAGTAAATCCGCCTCCTAGAGTGGGGGTGTAAAAAAGAAAGTAAAAAAAGCTGTTGTCATTGTCTTCATGGGGTTAAAACTAAAGGCCTCCGGCGTGGCTGTCAATCAAAACTTGTTCAATGTGAGGGATTATCAAATAACAGTAGTGAATACGCTAATTTCCCCTATGAATGTTCGTAAAAACTATATTTTCAAGGGGATAAAAAAGGCGAAGAGGATTATCTTCGCCTTTGTCATATCTCAACTTGTAAATTAAGTTTATTCGCCTAATTCAACGCCAGCACGATTGATCAGAAATTGAGTCAAAAGAGGGACAGGACGACCCGTCGAGCCTTTATTTGCGCCACTGTTCCATGCTGTGCCCGCCACATCTAAATGGGCCCAATTGTACTTTTTAGCAAAGCGCGATAGGAAGCAAGCTGCGGTAATGGCCCCCGCAGGACGACCGCCTAAGTTGGTCATGTCAGCGAATGGACTGTCTAGCATATCTTGGTATTCGTCCCAAAGTGGCATGCGCCAAGCGCGATCACCGCTTTGCTCACCTGCATTTAGCAGCTCGTGCGCCAATGGGTTGTGCGATGAGAATAGTCCAGAAGCATGCTTACCTAAGGCAATGACGCAAGCACCAGTGAGGGTCGCTGTATCAATAACCAGTTCAGGTTCAAAACGCTCAACATAGGTTAATACGTCGCATAGTACCAAACGGCCTTCAGCATCGGTATTGAGCACTTCAACTGTCTGGCCTGACATTGTGGTCAGAATATCACCAGGACGGTAAGCATTACCCGAAGGCATATTTTCACAGCCTGCGAGTACTCCCACGACGTTGATGGGTAAATTCATTTCACAAATCGCTTTCATGGTGCCGATAACACCTGCAGCACCACCCATGTCGTACTTCATTTCATCCATAGCTTCGCCAGGTTTTAATGAAATGCCGCCTGAGTCAAAGGTCAAGCCTTTACCGACCAATACGATAGGTTTTTCTGTGCTGTCGACTGCGCCTTTATATTCCATCACTGTCATGATGGATTCATTCGCACTAGCACGACCAACTGCAAGGTATGAGTTCATCCCCAGTTTAGCCATTTGCTCTTCGCCAATGGTAGTGACATGTAGATTTTCGTGCACTTCAGCCAGTTGACGCGCTTGAGAGGCCAAATAAGCAGGATTGCAAATATTGGGGGGCATGTTTGCTACATCGCGACACAAGTGCATACCAGCAGAGACTGCCATACCGTGCTCAATGGCGCGTTCGCCTAAGGTTAATTCTCGGCGAGTCGGGACATTGAAAACGAGTTTACGCAAAGGACGGCGTGTTTCCCCTTTACGGGTTTTTAGAGCATCGAAGCTATACAGACTACTGTTTGTCGTTTCAACGGCTTGGCGCACTTTCCAATAGGTATCACGGCCTTTAACATGTAATTCAGTTAAAAAGCACACGGCTTCCATAGAACCCGTTTCATTTAATGTGTTGATCGTCTTAGTGATGATCTGCTTGTATTGGCGCTCGTCTAGTTCTCGTTCTTTGCCACAACCGACTAATAATACGCGTTCGCTCAGTACGTTAGGTACGTGGTGCAGTAATAACATCTGCCCAGGCTTACCTTCCAAGTCCCCACGACGTAACAGGTTACTAATGTAACCCTCACTAATCTTATCTAATTGCTCCGCGATACCCGATAGACGACGGGGTTCATAAACACCGACAACGATACAGGCTGAGCGTTGTTTTTCGGGGCTACCGCTCTTTACGCTAAACTCCATGGGCACTCCTAGATTCTTAAAGACAAAATTTTATATTTATTGGATAATGTCTGCTTGTCCCGAAAAGGGCCTAAGTTATTACTCCAAAGGTGATTTATTCTCGGTACTTGAGCCGCATGTTTTTGTGAAACTGCAATTAAACTTAAGTTTACCAAGAACCCCTGAAGCTGGTCAGAAAACTATCAAAAGTAGACAGTTTACATGAAAGTTAGTCTGTTACCAGCAAAAAGATAAGTTTAGCGACCGGATCCTGCCTGTGATTGTATTTAGATACCTTATTCGAGAAGTTTTAAAGGCACAAATTGCCGTACTTTTGGTGCTGTTAACTATTTTTATTAGCCAGCATTTTGTGCGCGTACTGGCCGACGCCTCTGATGGCGACTTTCCTGCTTCATTAATTGTTACCCTGATAGGACTTAACCTACCTGCATTAGTCGTTTTGGTTTTACCATTAAGTTTATTTTTGGGTATTTTGGTGGCTCATGGCCGCATGTATTCCGAAAATGAAATGGTGATCCTCCATGGCGTAGGTGTGAGTGAGTGGTATGTCACTCGGGTGACGTTAATTCTCGCTTTAGTGAATATGTTGTTTACGGGATATATATCTCTTTATGTCACACCATGGGCAGAGGAACAACAAAACCAAGTGCTTGAAAAAGCCCAATCTGAGGCTGGACTTGCGGCGTTAGTTCAAGGACGTTTTCAAGCAAGTCCTAACGGTCGCGCCGTACTGTTTGTCGAACGTATCGGCAAAGATAATGAATTAGAAAAAGTGTTTGTGGCTCAGCTCCCCGATCCCACCGATGAAACTGGGGTAACTAATGTTGTGGTTGCTAAAAATGGTCGCGTGTTGGAAGACAATACTGGTGCTCAACAATTACAACTTAACAACGGCGTTCGTTATCAGGGAAGCCCAAGATTGAAGGACTACCAAATGATTGAGTTTGGTGGATATAAGATGCAGCTTAAAGAGCAACAAGTGGACGAGCGGCGCCGTAAGTTATCGGCATTGCCGGTCGCCGATTTGCTTAAAGTCGAAGGTGCAGAAGCTGTAGCTGAATTTCACTGGCGCCTCGCTATCCCGCTAGCCATCCCCATTATGACGTTGATCGCAGTGCCTCTGGCAAGGGTAAATGTGCGACAGGGTAAGTTTGCTAAGATGTTACCCGCAGTGCTTTTATATCTTGGTTATTTTGGTTTGATGGTCGCTGGCCGTAAAGCATTACAAGATGGTGTTATTCCACAATATTTAGGTATGTGGTGGATACATCTATCGGCTCTTATTATGGGAATATTTTTACTGGGTAAAGATAGACCGGTATTTGCGCGTTTATCTGCAGCCATGGCACGTAGAAAGGTGGCCGTATGAAGATCTTAGACCTTTATATTGCCAGAATTATTTTAAGCACTTCAGCGCTGTGCTTGCTGGTGTTAACAGGTTTGTCAGGCATCATTAAATGGGTCGACCAACTGCGTCTTGTCGGACGTGGCACCTATACCATGATGGATGCAGGTATTTATGTACTTTTTTTAGTACCGCGCGATATTGAGATGTTTTTCCCCATGGCTGTGCTGCTTGGAGCCTTGATTGGCATGGGAA
Organism: Shewanella profunda; assembly: GCF_023283765.1. GTDB lineage: Bacteria > Pseudomonadota > Gammaproteobacteria > Enterobacterales > Shewanellaceae > Shewanella > Shewanella profunda. The sequence continues at coordinate 50,352 of NZ_JAKILG010000037.1, forward strand.
TGTTAGCGTCTAACTCCGAGCTTGTGGTAATGCAGGTATCTGGGTTGTCCCGCTTACAAATTACCCTTTCGGCCATGAAGACCGCTGTACCACTGATGTTGATGGTCATGGCTCTTGGCGAATGGGGCGCACCGATTACTGAGCAGAAGGCCTACGAGCTGCAGGCCATTAAGTTATCCGGCGGCAGTTTGATTAAGTCTCATCGTGGTATTTGGGCCAAGGACGGGGATTTGTTTGTCAACATAGGTGAAGTTGAAGATATCACTAAACTTAACGACATCACTCTCTACAAATTTAACCGAGAACTTAAGCTTACGAATGTTGTGCATGCGGAGCGGGCGGTCTTTACTAAAGATAGTTGGCGTTTATTTGATGTTAAGCGAACCGATTTAACCTACGATCAAGTAACCTTAGACCACCTTGAAGAAGATCTGTGGCAATCGAGTTTAACGCCGGATAAGCTCAGCGTGGTATCCGTTAAACCTGAAGCTTTATCGATTCGCGGTTTACTCGGTTATCTCGACTATCTTAAAACCAATAGCCAAGATCCTAGTCGTTATGAGTTAGCTTTGTGGCGTAAATTGATGCAACCTGTCACTGTTGGGGTCATGATGTTAGTGGCTCTGTCATTTGTGTTTGGTCCCTTACGTACTGTGACTATGGGCGCGCGAGTATTACTAGGCGTTGTGGCAGGTTTTAGTTTTTATATTAGTAATGAAATCTTCGGTCCTATGAGCATAGTGTATGAGTTACCTGCTTATGTGGGGGCGGTGGCACCGAGTCTATTGTTTACCGGAATTGCCTTCTATCTTATCCGGCGATAGTTCACATCACTGATTTTGAATATAAAAAACGACGCATTAGCGTCGTTTCAGACTGCTGACAAAGTCCTGGACGCCGATCCAGGACTTTGATCTAATAGGGTTAGTTGAATTGATGGCTAACCACTATGCTAAAACCTCCTTCTCCTCAACAATATC